>NZ_JBIIBQ010000008.1:0-104410 GCF_044239315.1 Aquirufa sp.
TTACCAAAAAGATTTGGAAATCATTGGTGTTGGTTACAAGGCCGCAAATCAAGGAAATATTTTAGAATTAAGCTTGGGTTACTCTCACGCGATTTTCATGGCTATTCCTGCTGAGGTTTCTATCGCAACTGCAATGGAAAAAGGTAAGAATCCAATGGTTACTTTAAAGTCAATTGATAAGCAATTGATTGGTCAAGTAGCTGCGAAAATCAAGTCTCTACGTCCAGTTGAACCATACAAAGGTAAAGGTGTTCGTTTCTTAGGAGAGCAAGTACGTCGTAAAGCTGGTAAAGCGGGCGGTAAAAAATAAATAATAAGCGTGGGCCGGAAATCCACACAAACAAGTTAACAAATGGCAACAACCAAAAATTTACGCAGAACCCGCATTAAACGTGCGATTCGTGCTAAGATCGCAGGAACAGCGGAACGTCCGCGTTTAAGTGTATATCGTTCTAATTCTGCAGTTTACGCGCAATTAGTTGATGATTTAGCTGGCAAGACTTTATTTGCTGCTACTTCATACAAGAAAGATAAAGTGAATAACAACATTGAAGCTGCGAAGACAGTAGGTTTAGCAATCGCTGCAAAAGCGAAGGCGGCTGGAATCGAGAAAGTAGTTTTTGACCGTAACGGTTATTTGTATCACGGAAGAATTAAATCATTAGCTGAAGGTGCTCGCGAGGGTGGCTTACAATTTTAAGAAATAGATATGTCGCATTTACAAGCAAAACCAATAAAGGTTAACGAAGGTGAGTTGAAGGAGAAAGTAGTAGCCATCAACCGTGTTGCAAAAGTAGTTAAAGGTGGTCGTCGTTTTAGTTTCTCAGCAATCGTTGTCGTAGGTGACGGTGCTGGTATCGTAGGATACGGTTTAGGAAAAGCAAACGAGGTAACTGACGCTATCACAAAAGGTATCGAAGACGCTAAGAAAAACTTATTCCAAATTCCTTTATTGAAGAACACGGTTCCTCACGAGCAATTAGGAAAATTCTCAGGTGGTTTCGTTTTAATTAAGCCAGCTGCTCCAGGTACAGGATTGATCGCCGGTGGTGCGATGCGTGCCGTGTTAGAATCAGTAGGTGTGCATGATGTCTTAGCTAAGTCTAAAGGATCATCTAACCCACACAACGTAGTGAAGGCAACCATCGATGCATTAGTAAAGATGAGAGCTCCACACACTGTAGCATTCCAACGTGGAATTTCTGTTGCTAAAGTATTTAATGGATAATCAGAGCGCGTAAGCCTCTCTAATAGAACATACAATGTCTAAAGTTAAAATTACTCAAGTTAAAAGTGCAATTAAGCGCCCGGAAGTACAGAAACGTACGATCCAAGCTTTAGGATTAGGTAAAATCCGTAAGAGTGTTGAGGTTGAATTGAATCCAGCGATTGCAGGTATGATTCGTGCCGTAAACCACTTAATTGTAGTTGAAAATATTTAATTAACATGCGAGTTGCTGGAAACAGCAGCGCTAAGCCCCAATTAGAATGAAATTATCATCATTAAAGCCTGCTGAAGGCTCAGTAAAAGTAAGAAAAAGAGTAGGTCGTGGTCAAGGTTCTGGATTAGGTGGAACTTCTGCTCGTGGTCACAAAGGTGCTCAATCACGTTCAGGTTATTCTCGTAAGAGAGGATTTGAAGGTGGTCAAATGCCATTACAACGTCGTGTTCCTAAGTTTGGTTTCAAGAATCACAACCGTGTGGAATATAAAGCAATCAACTTAGATACCTTGCAAGCATTAGCTGACGCAATCGGAACTAAGGTGATCACATTTGAAACACTTTACACGAATGGTCTTGTATCTAAGTCTGACTTAGTGAAGATTTTATCTCGTGGATCTGTAACAGCTGCTTTAGAAGTTACAGTGAAAGGTTTTTCAGGTGCTGCTAAAGCTGCTATTGAAGCAGCAGGCGGTAAAGCAATTGTTGGTTAATCCTCTATTCTAATCGAATGAACAAGTTAATAACAACTTTCAAGCATATTTTCTCCATCGAGGAGTTAAGAGGCCGTATTATTAATACGCTTCTTTTCATTGCTTTTTTCCGTTTAGGTTCTTATATCGTTTTGCCAGGTGTAGATGCGACTAAGTTAACACAAGCAGGAGAAGGCGGTCTTTTCGGCTTATTAAATATTTTTTCTGGCGGTGCTTTAAATAATGCTTCGGTATTTGCTTTAGGTATCATGCCCTACATTTCGGCTTCTATTGCGATTCAGTTATTAACCATTGCCCTTCCGTATTTCCAAAAAATGCAGAAAGATGGTGAGTCAGGTCGTAAGAAATTAAATCAAATCACGCGTATCTTAACCATCTTCGTAACAGCAGCACAGGCCTTTACTTATTTACAAGTTTCGATTCCAACTGATGCGATTATGGTAGATCCTTGGTTCTTCCGCTTATATGGCGTGGCTATTTTAATTGGAGGCACGATGTTAAGTATGTGGTTAGGGGAGAAGATTACAGACAAAGGTATCGGTAACGGTATTTCTATGTTGATCATGATTGGTATCGTTTCGCGTTTCCCAGCATTTATTTTACAAGAAGCAGATTCACGTGGAATGTCGGGTGCCTTGATGTTTATCATTGAAATTATAGCCTTGTTCTTTATCGTTATGGGTGCGATTATGGTAACACAAGCCGTTCGCCGTATACCAGTTCAATATGCGAAACAAGTAGTGGGTAGCAAAGCAACAACCGTAGGTGGCGAGCGTCAATACATCCCTTTGAAGTTAAACGCTTCAGGTGTAATGCCCATCATCTTTGCTCAAGCTTTAATGTTTATCCCAGGATTAGTAGCTCAGTCATTTGCTGACAAATCAGAATTTGCTTCTTCGGTTGCGTCTGCTTTTGGCGATTTCACGACTTGGCAGTACAACGTTTTGTTTGCTTTTTTAATTATTGTGTTCACATTCTTCTACACAGCTATCTCTATTAACCCGACTCAAATCTCTGATGATATGAAGCGTGGTGGAGGTTTTGTTCCAGGAGTGAAACCAGGAGAAGAAACGGCCGGTTTTATTGCAACGATTTTAGATCGTATTACCCTACCAGGAGCGGTGATGTTATCGTTAATTGCGGTGCTTCCTGCGGTCGCTAACTTGTTTGGCGTAACGAGAGGATTTGCTTCTTTCTTTGGAGGAACATCTCTTTTAATCCTAGTAGGAGTAGTATTAGATACATTGCAACAAATAGAAAGTTATTTGTTGATGCGTAAGTACGAAGGCTTAATGCAATCAGGAAGAGTGAAAGGTCGCTCTGAACTGATTAACCGTTAAGATGATTTACCTAAAGACACCAGCTGAATTAGCCATCATTCAACAGAATGGTGAAATTTTAGCGAAGTGTCACGCGGAAGTAGCGAAGGCGATTGAGCCGGGAGTAAGTACTTTGGCATTAGATAAAATTGCTTACGAGTATATTAAAGATAATGGAGCGCATCCATCCTTTTTGAACTACCAAGTAGGAAGCCAAAAGTATGCATACTCTTTGTGTATTTCGGTGAATGATGTGGTGGTTCACGGTTTACCTGGAGAATTGATCCTGAAAGAAGGGGATATTATCTCGATAGACGGAGGAGTTTATAAGAATGGCTACCACGCAGACAGCGCTTATACTTACGGTATTGGCAATGTAGCTGAAGATGTAGTTCAATTGCTACAACGGACGAAAGAGTCCTTGTATTTAGGTTTGAATCAAGCCACACCAGGCAAACGAGTAGGCGATATTGGTTTCGCTGTTCAATCCTACACGGAATCATTTGGTTACGGTGTTGTGAGAGAGCTAGTAGGTCACGGTGTAGGAAAAAAGCTCCATGAAAGCCCAGAAGTGCCTAATTATGGTCGCCGCGGGGAAGGAGCTAAGTTAAAAGAAGGAATGGTCATTGCGATCGAACCGATGATTAACTTAGGCAAGCGTCAAATCTCAGTGGATAAGGATGGTTGGACTATCCGGACACAAGATCGCAAACCAAGTGCTCACTTTGAACACACCGTAGGCGTAGGAAAAGAAGGCCCGATCATTTTGACGACCTTCGCTCCGATTGAAGAAGTGATTAAAACATCAACAGTATTGTTGAATATATAAATTAATAATTATGGCCAAACAGTCCTCGATAGAAGTAGACGGAATTATTTTGGAAGCTCTTTCGAACGCCATGTTTCGGGTAGAATTGGAAAATACGCACCAAGTCATTGCACACATTTCGGGCAAGATGCGGATGCACTACATCAAGATTTTACCAGGTGATAAGGTGAAGTTAGAGATGTCTCCTTATGATTTAAGTAAGGCGAGAATTGTTTACAGATACAAGTAATTTAAGGTTTGATTTTATAAATACAGTTAATATGAAAGTTAAAGCATCTATCAAGAAACGTAGTGCAGATTGCAAAGTAATCCGTCGTCACGGAAAGCTTTACGTAATCAACAAGAAGAATCCTAAGTTCAAACAAAGACAAGGATAATTCGACAGAATTTTAAATTGATTAATAACAACAATTAATTACCTATATGGCTCGTATTGCAGGGGTTGATATTCCCGACAAAAAAAGAGGAGAAATTGCATTGACTTATATCTTCGGTATAGGTCGTAGCACTGCTCAGAAAATTTTAACGAAAGCTGCGGTTTCGTTTGACAAGAAAGCTGGTGAGTGGAACGATACGGAGGCTAGCGCTATCCGTGCGATCATCGCTGCTGAATTCAAGACGGAAGGTCAGTTGAAATCTGAGGTTCAATTGAACATCAAGCGTTTGATGGACATCGGTTGTTACCGTGGATTACGTCACCGTAAAGGTCTTCCATTACGTGGTCAACGCACTAAGAACAACTCACGTACTCGTAAGGGTCGTAGAAAAACAGTTGCTAACAAGAAAAAAGTAACTAAATAATAACTAGAGGGTAACACCTCTTCGTATTTCATTTCAAATTATGGCACAAGCAAAAAGAAAAGATAAAGCGAAGAAGAGAGTAGTTGTCGTTGAACAAAACGGTCAAGTACACATCAAAGCTTCCTTTAACAACATTATTATCTCCATTACTAACTCAGCAGGTCAAGTGATCTCTTGGGCTTCAGCAGGAAAGATGGGTTTCCGTGGGTCTAAGAAAAACACACCTTACGCAGCTCAGATGGCAGCATCTAACTGTGCAGCGGTAGCTGTTGAAGCAGGAATGAAGAAAGCGGAGGTTTTCGTAAAAGGACCAGGAGCTGGACGTGAGTCGGCTATCCGTACTATCCAAAACTCAGGAATTGAAGTTTCTATCATCAAAGATATTACGCCAATGCCTCACAATGGATGTCGTCCTCCGAAGCGTCGTCGCGTTTAATAATTTTCATGCAGGAGTAATTAGTAATTATTTTCTCCCGCTTTTATTCACAATTTAATTACTTCATTGGGCATAAGAGGTCCAATGACTTTTAAGAAAAAATGGCTAGATACACAGGTCCCAAATCCAAGATTGCACGTCGTTTCGGTGAAGCAATTCTAGGTCCGAGCAAAGCATTAGCTCGTAAAAACTATGCACCAGGTATGCACGGTAAAGGAAAGCGTTCAAAGGTTTCTGAATACGCAGTGCAATTAAAAGAAAAGCAAAAGGTAAAATACACATACGGTATTTTAGAGCGCCAATTCGAAAACTTGTTCCACAAAGCTGCTGTTAAGGCAGGGATCACAGGTGAAAACTTGATCAAATTATGTGAAGCTCGTTTAGATAACGTAGTATATCGTTTAGGAATTGCTCCTACTCGTCGTGCAGCGCGTCAATTAGTTATTCACAAACACATCATTGTAGACGGTGAAGTAGTAAATGTGCCATCTTACTCTCTACGTCCAGGTCAATTAGTAGGTGTTCGTGCAAAATCGAAATCTCTAGAAGTAGTATCTAACTCACTAGCTGCTCGTTCTCCTAAGAACTTCAACTGGTTAGAGTGGGATGGTGTTGAATTGGTAGGTAAGTTTAATGCTATGCCAGAGAGAGATCAGATTCCTGAAAACTTCAACGAACAAGCAATTGTCGAATTATACTCTAAGTAATCTCCTAACGAGATTGCTAGAGTTTTTAAAGAGTACCAATAACGTTTTTTCAGTATCATTTTAAGCTACGAAATATGTCAATATTAGCATTCCAAATGCCCGAAAAAGTTGTGATGGAAAAAGCCACAGACTTCCACGGGTTATTTGAGTTCAAGCCACTCGAAAAAGGTTACGGTGTTACCATTGGTAACGCACTTCGTAGAATCTTACTTTCTTCTTTAGAAGGATATGCTATCACAAGCGTTAAGATTTCTGGTGTGTTACACGAATTTTCTGCCATTGAAGGCGTTCACGAAGATGTCTCTGAGATCATCTTGAACTTGAAAAAAATTCGTTTCAAGAAGACACAAGAAATTTTGGATAACAAAGTTTCTATGAAAATTAAAGGACAAACAGCCATCACTGCAGGTGACATCGCTAAGTTTACTCCTTACTTTCAGATTTTAAACCCTGAATTGGTTATTTGCAATTTAGATTCTTCGAAAGAAGTTGAAATTGATTTAGTAATCGAAAAGGGTCGTGGTTATGTACCAGCAGATGAGCCTCGTGCAAACGAGTTACCATTTGGTCACATCGCTATCGATGCGATCTACACTCCAATCAAGAATGTTAAGTTCAGCATTGAGAATACACGTGTAGAGCAAAAGACAGATTATGAGAAATTAGTTTTAGATATCGAGACGGATGGTTCAATCCACCCAGAAGATGCATTGAAAGGTGCTGCGTATATCTTGATCCAACACTTTATGTTGTTCTCTGATCAAACAATGACATTTGAAACTCCTAAAGCAGAAGAAGATAATGTAGTAGATGAGGAATTACTTCACATGCGCAAGTTGTTGAAGACTTCATTAGCTGACTTAGATTTATCTGTACGTGCTTACAACTGCTTGAAATCAGCTGACGTTCGCACATTAGGTGAATTAGCGAAATTAGAAATCTCTGATATGATGAAGTTCCGTAATTTTGGAAAGAAATCATTAACTGAATTAGAGCAATTGATCGAGGAAAAAGGGTTGACCTTTGGAATGGATGTTTCTAAATATCGTTTAGACGAAGATTAATTAATAATTTAAACAAAGTAATAGGTGGCTTGCCGTGAGGTAAACTAACCGCAGCTCTTAAGAGCTTTTAACTTACGAAATAACACAATGAGACACGGTAAAAAATTTAATCACCTAGGAAGAACAGCCTCTCACAGAGCAGCGTTGTTATCAAACATGGCGTCTTCTTTGATCTTACACAAGCGTATTCAAACGACTGTGGCTAAGGCAAAGGAATTACGTAAATACGTAGAGCCGATGATCACAAAGTCTAAAACAGATAGCACTAACAATCGTCGTGTGGTATTCTCTTATTTACAAAATAAGGATGCGATCAAAGAATTGTTCTCTATCGTTTCTGAGAAAGTAGCGAATCGTCCAGGTGGATATACACGTATTATCAAGTTAGGTAATCGTTTAGGTGATAACGCAGAGATCTGCTTCATTGAATTAGTTGACTTCAACGAAACAATGTTAGCTGCATCAGCGGAGAAAGCGGGTAAAACTCGTCGTAGCCGTCGTGGTGGTGCTGCAAAAGCTACTGAAGCTGCGGCTCCAGTAGCGGTAGCAGAAGCACCATCTGCAGAAGTTGTTGAAGAAGCTCCAGCAGCTGAGGTAGTAGCTGAAGAGGCTGCGCCAGAGGTAGCAGAAGTAGAAGCACCAGCAGAAGTTGTAGTGGAAGAAACTGCACCTGAAGTAGCTGAAGAAGCTGCTCCAGAAGCACCTGCAACTGAGGAGTCCACTGAAGAAAAAGGAGAAGACGCTTAATCTTTCTCTTGCAATTTTTTTAAAGGGCTTCAACTTTCCGTTGAAGCCCTTTTTTTAGGTAATGAGTATTTGACCCTTATTTTATAACAGCATATTATGAGATTTACCGAGTCCACACCAGCGGTTTTATTATTACAAGACGGAACTATATTCCACGGGAAAGCACTAGGAAAAATAGGAACTCACGGAGGTGAGATCTGTTTTAACACCGGTATGACGGGTTATCAAGAAATTTACACGGATCCGTCTTATGCGGGTCAAGTGATTATTAATACCACAGCTCACATTGGTAATTATGGTGTGATGCAAGAGAAAGAGGCAGAATCCAATAAGGTCCAAATCGCTGGAATGGTATGTAACGAATTTGCTAGCGTTCACTCGCGTGAAACAGCAGATGGTTCTTTGCAAGACTATTTAGCCAATGCGGGCATCGTAGGAATCTCAGGTATTGACACACGTGCTTTAGTACGTCACATTCGTACGAAAGGGGTGATGAACTGCCTGATTTCTTCGGAGATTTTTGATGAAACAGAATTAAAAGCTGCTTTGGATAAAATTCCATCTATGGAAGGATTAGAATTATCTTCTCAGGTATGTACGCAAGAAGCCTATTTTGTGGGGGATGAAAAAGTAGAGCGTAAAGTGGCTGTTTTAGATCTAGGCGTGAAAAGAAGCATTTTGTCTAACATTGCTGAGCGTGGATGCTATTTAAAAGTATTCCCAGCGAAAACCTCTTTTGCGGAAATCGCAGCTTGGAATCCAGATGGCTACTTTGTTTCAAACGGACCAGGGGATCCAGCGGTGATGTCCTACGCGATTGATACGGTCGCGGAATTCTTGAATAGTGACAAACCTGTTTTCGGCATCTGCTTAGGTCACCAAATCCTAGCGCAAGTGGTAGGTTTATCTACTTATAAAATGCACAACGGGCACCGTGGATTGAATCACCCCGTGAAGAATTTAATCTCAGGTCTATCTGAAATTACATCCCAAAACCACGGTTTTGCTGTAATGATGGATGAGTTAAAATCTTCCGATAAAGCAGAGTTGACACACATTAATTTGAACGATCAAACAGTCGAAGGTTTACGTGTAAAAGGTCGCAAAGCCTTCTCGGTACAACATCACCCAGAAGCTAGCCCTGGACCACATGATTCTCGTTACTTATTTGATCAGTTTATTGATCTAATGAAATAAAAAAAAGCCCTGAGAGATCAGGGCTTTTTTTGTTAAGCTTGATATCCAAAGAGCGAGTGCTCTTTGATCAATTTAGAGACAGATTTAGGAACCATGGGGATCCAATCTTCTCCGCCAGATTGAATCATTTCCAGTACCTTATCGGTCCGAATATGCATGAGTTTTTCATCGTATTTCTGAATTTCAGCTAACTTCTCATTATCAATTAAATAGGTGAATAAACCTTTTAAATGAGTCTCTGGCTGGAAATTCTTCAGGTGAATTATCTCTCCATTCTCTGAGATAGTAGGGTAGAGGTATAATTTAATGTTTTGGCCAAACAAACAGCCAAAAGCACTCATAATTCCGCCTGGCACCTCCTTATAATGCTTCTCCTCGAAAATGTATTCTAAGTTAGGCATACCCATTACTAAGGCCATTTTTAACTTCGAGAATTGACTTAAAAAGTCGACTAATTTGAAATATTCGTGGAAATTAGAAATTAACACGGTTTGGCCTAAAGAACATAAAATATCCACGCGATCTAAGAAATCTTTCTCATCGATCTTGTGTGTCTCATTCTCTAAGCTTTTTAGCGTTAACTCTGAAAGCACACAGATTTTATCATCGTCCACATCCGGCTCCTGCTCAAACTGTGCCACGCCCTTCTTTAACATATCAGAGAAGATATTCGTCACCGGGCGGAAACGACCGCGAACGGCCACAATGTGTTTTTTCGATAAGGCATCATAAGGTTGCATCACCTTGCCATCTGGCCCAAAAACCGCCGCCTGTGTATAGCCATGCTTCACAAGATACAATGACATTAATCGATTGTCCACCTCTTTAAAGTCCGGACCTTCAAAACGGATCATATCAATCTCGATACGGTCTTTATTCAAATCATCCAATAAGGATAACAACAATTTTTCTGGATCCTCATGGTAATGGTAGCAGCCATACAACAGATTAACACCAATTATACCGAGTGCCTGTTGCTGTAAGATATTGTCATTATCCAGCATATTCACGTGAATAACCACATCGTTAAACCCACCATTCGGAGTTAATTGGAAACGAAGTCCAATCCACCCGTGGGCATCATTTGTCTTTTGAAAATTCAAGGCAGAAACAGTATCTGCAAAGGCAAAAAAACGTTTCTCTGCTGCTGTTTCTGTTAATCGAACGTTCAATAATTTGAACTCTCGATTTAGCATCTTCATTAAACGCGTTTCGCACACATATTTCCCTGACGCCTCTTCGCCATAAATGGCATCCGAAAAAGCCATGTCGTAGGCAGAAATGGTTTTAGCAATGGTGCCTGAGGCTCCACCGGCTTTGAAGAAATTAGCCGCTACATCTTGACCTGCCCCGATCTCCGCGAAGGAGCCGTAGATACTGCGATCTAGATTGATTTGAAGTGCTTTTTGTTTAGTTCCTATGGATTTAATATGTGATGTCATAGGTAGTTTTTCTAGTTTGTTGACTTAGGCTTTTTAGAATTGCCGCAATTTACGAATTTATGGCCAAAACTCCCCCTTGTGATACAAGCAAAGTCCCGCCATAGGGCCCTCACTAATGTGACCAATGGGTAAACCATTTTTTTTCATGACTTGTTTCAAGATATCGGAATAATAGAAGGCTACTGAACCTGTGAAATGAAAAACGGGGGCCTCTTTATACCTCTTTAAATACAGGGAAATAAATGCTTCAAAGGATTGCTCGATCAATCCATAGCAGAATGCCTCTTTGCGGTGGTCAAATAAAAATTTCGAAAAGCTAGCAAACCACCGATTCGGAAAGGCTTGTTTATAGGCTTTATCTAAAATGGTCAACCGGTCAAATACCCCGTACCGCTTTTCGAAAATAGCACGTAAATCCGACGGCATTTGACCGTGCAAATAACTCAGCATTAAACTCTTGCCTAAATGTCCTCCGCTACCTTCATCCCCTAACCAAAATCCTAAAGGGGGAATTTGAGCTGAAATACGAGTTCCATCCCAATATCCGGAATTAGATCCTGTTCCTAAAATACATGCAATGCCCGCTTCTTTCCCACAAAGCGATCTTGCTGCTGCTATGAGGTCGTTTTGTATTTCAAGGGAACAATTAGTGGGGAAATAGGGCCTAAAGGCGGCAGCAATAACTTCGCATTGCGCATCCCCGGTTACGCCAGTGCCATAATAAAAAACGGCTGAAATGGGTAGCTCAGTAAACCCAGCTAAAACCGAATCCTGCGATGCTTTAATTTCCTCCGTCGTTTGGTAGTAGGGATTAATCCCAGAACTAGAGAAACTTTCATACGGTGCTGTGGGATCTTTTATGAGTCGCCATGCTGTCTTAGTCGAACCACTCTCAACAATTAAAATCATCTTATTCTAGTATCCCAATGGGCGTAAATTTTTCAAATACTTTTTCACTATGTGGGGCATCTGCAATCTCAGGAGTTAAATCTTGACCTGCCCAGTGTTCGTAATGCTTACCGTTTTTCCACAATTTGGAATTTGTCATATCATAGATGAGCCCCCGAAAGGCCACCCAAATCTCAGGCTTATCCTGCCCATTTCGTAGGGCTAATTGTCCGCGTGTGTAGGTCTTCATATTTTACACGAAGCTAAATAAAAAGGGTCAAACCCGATTTTTTTTCAGAAAGATTTTTAAATTTACATTGTAAATTAAATACCTATGAAACAATTCATTGTCTTTTTGTTTGCCATTTCAGTAATGGCTTGTAGTGGAGGAGGAGATCCTGCACCTGCGCCAATACCACAGCCACCTACCATAAATGTGGCAGACTTAGTGAAAAAAGTGTGGAGCGCTAGTTCTGCTCAATGGGATGGCGTAGCAAAATACGATAAATCAAGTACTTCTAACGTAGTACAGGGCTATTCTCAGTATAAATTAGATCTTTCTACAGCGGGTTCAGTTAAATTAACAGAATTTGATGGTAAAGTATTTACTGGAAACTATTCTGTTGCGACAGATGGGAAAACGTTAACCTTAAGTTCATTAACAAGTGCTGAAGGGGCTCCTACGGGAACAGGCGGGACGATCACGTTCACCATTTTAACAACCCCTACTGCTACTACATTAAGTTTACAACAAACGGCTGCCTATGTTAAGGCGAGCAGTGCGATAGTGAAACTAGCTTTAGTAAACCCATAATTAGATATTTTAAAATAAAAGCCGTCCTTGTGGCGGCTTTTTGCGTTATATATGGAAAAGAGAACTGAAATTGGAGAAATTGGTGAATTTGGATTAATTAATCACCTAGCTGCTCAATTAACAGAAAAACAAGACTGGACGGAAATAGGAATAGGAGATGATACGGCTGTTTTAGATCCGAAGGGAAATAAGGTAGTGACCACGACTGAATTGTTAATTGAAGGGGTTCATTTCGACTTAGCCTACACTCCATTGCAACATTTGGGATTTAAAGCCGTTTCAGTCGTACTTTCTGATATTGCTGCGATGAATGCTATCCCTACCCAGATTATGATCGGATTAGGATTATCAAATCGCTTTTCAGTGGAATCGGTAGATGCCCTGTATGAAGGTATTCGTTTAGCCTGCGAAGAATACAAAGTAGATGTGGTAGGAGGCGATACAACTTCAAGTCCGAACGGCCTGATTATCTCTATGACTGGAACAGGCGTGGTAGAGGCTAATAAATTAGTAAAGCGGGGAACAGCAAAAGCAAACGACGTTCTTTGTGTTTCCGGGGATCTTGGTGCCGCCTTGATGGGCTTACATTCCTTGGAAAGAGAAAAGCAAGTGTTTTTGGCTAATCCGGATATGCAGCCAGAATTAGAAGGAAAAAGTTATGTGGTATTACGTCAGCTGAAACCGATGGCCCGATTTGATATCATTCATGAATTAAGAGAATTAGGAGTGGTACCTACATCGATGATCGATTGTTCGGATGGATTAGCGTCTGAGATTATTCATTTATGTAACGCATCTGGCTTAGGGGCTCGTATTTTCGAAAAAAATATTCCTATTGATGATGAGACTTATCTCTCAGCAACAGAATTCAATGTGAGTCCTTTAACTGCCGCCTTAAATGGAGGTGAGGACTATGAGTTATTATTTACGGTTTCTCAAGAAGATTTTCCCAAAGTGGAAAAAATCGCAGATGTGACTGCCATTGGTTACATGACAAATGTAGGCAAAGAACGTGTTATGGTTATGAAATCGGATGCAATCGTCGATTTAACGGCTCCAGGCTTCGGTAAATCATAGTCCATTCGTCTACATTTTTCGCCGTTTAATAAATTTAGGTATACTTTCATGTTTTAATTTGTAATTTTGGACGTTGGCTAACTACCATCTAAGTTTTATAAGTTTGCCCGTGTTTTTGTACAATCTATTATGACGAAGTCTTCCTTCATTCGGAAATATTCGAATCGCTTTCTCTCGAGATGGCTCGTATTAGTTTTTGATTCACTGATTGTCATCTTCTCATTCTCCATTGCCACCCTATTGCGGATGAATTTCCAGTTGTCGGAAATTGATTTAAGCATATTTGCCTCCCAATTAGTTTTTGTTTTAGGATTGCGCTTACTAGCGTTTTTGTTTTTCCAATCCTATGCAGGTATTATTCGGCATACGAGTATTGAGGATGCCATACTTATTTTAAAGGCTGTTTTCACGGGTACATTAGGGGCAGTTGTAGTCTCCGGAGTGATTAGAAATACGTTAGGATTTGAACACGTATTTAATTTATCAGCCTCCATATTAATTATTGACTTTTTTATCTGCCTATTCTGGATGGTTATTCTTCGCTTTTTTGTGAAGAGTTTTTACGAATCATTCATTAATCAGTTTAAACCCACGATAGGCGTTCTAATTTATGGTGCAGGTTATACAGGGATGTTGACTAAGAATGTGTTCCAAACGGACCGTTCCACAAACTATAAAATTTTAGGTTTTATTGATGATAATGAATCTAAGATTGGTAAAACGATTGAAGGAATAAAGGTATTTAGTTTGCCAGAGGTATTAGATAAGTTTGTTGGCTCAAATGAGGGTTTGGAGGTTATTATGGCCATCAATAATATGTCAGCTAAATCGAAGCGCAAAATTTCTGATATTTTCTTAGATCGTGGCGTCGTAGTGAAAGCCTTACCTCCTGTTGATAAATGGGTGGAAGGGGAGTTTGCCATGAATCAGATTCATAATGTAAAGATTGAGGATCTATTGGGTCGTGAGGTGATCCAGATGAACAATAAAAGAATTGGTGAGGAGATTTCAGGTAAAGTTATCCTAGTGACTGGAGCTGCGGGATCCATTGGAAGTGAAATTGTGCGTCAACTCATCGCCTATTTCCCAGCTAAACTTGTACTAGTGGATCAGGCTGAGTCAGCTTTATATGATTTAGAGTATGAACTAGCAGGTAAAGTTCCCGCCAATGTTCAAATGATTGTAAATGTAGCCGATGTGTCAGATACGAGACGTATCAGTAAAATATTTAAGAACCATCGGCCTGATATTATCTTCCATGCGGCGGCCTATAAGCATGTACCCTTGATGGAAAATAACCCATATGAGGCAATTAAAACGAATGTCATCGGAACTCGGATTTTAGCTGAATTAGCGTCAGAACTCGGTGTTGATAAATTTGTGATGGTTTCTACGGACAAAGCAGTTAATCCGACAAACGTCATGGGGGCTACTAAGCGTTTAGCGGAGATGTATACCCAATCGATGAATCAATTGGAAGGGGTAAAAACGAAGTTTATTGCGACTCGTTTCGGTAACGTATTAGGATCTAATGGGTCAGTAATTCCTCTATTTAAGAAGCAAATTGAACGAGGTGGTCCGGTAACTGTTACACATCCAGAGATTACGCGGTACTTTATGACCATTCCTGAAGCGTGTGAGCTCGTACTAGAAGCGGCGACCATGGGACAAGGTGGAGAAGTATTTGTTTTTGATATGGGCGAATCTGTGAAGATTATAGATCTAGCTAAGAAAATGATTACCTTAAGTGGATTGAGAGTAGATAAAGATATTGAAATCAAGTATACGGGTTTGCGTCCTGGGGAAAAGCTATACGAAGAGTTATTAAATAACGATGAAAATACGCTACCTACTCACCACCCTAAGATCTTAATTGCCGAGGTAAATACGCCTTCTTATGCCTACATGGAAATAGCGACTAACGACTTAAATCATTTATTATCAAGTGGGAATAATAATTCAATTGTTGCGAAAATCAAGGAGATAATTCCGGAGTACAAATCAAACAATTCTGTGTTTGAGACGCTAGACAAGAAATCGCTTAAATAATTCCTGCTTTTTTAACAATCCAGATAGCTGCTAGGGTAAATACTGGTGCAGCAGCTATATCTAAACTATAATGCACGTGTTGTATAAGTAAGAGGGTCACGAGGATTATACTTAGTCCGATGGCAATTCTTCTTTCTCTCGCGGTAGGCAAAAAGTAGCACACAAAAACCATAGTGGCTGTATGTCCAGAGAAAAATAAGTCTTTCGTGATGGCCATATTCTCCCCATAGATGAAAATTTCCGCTAAAGGGTCATGTAAATCTACGAGGCCTGTTGGGGGATTTAAGGCCACCAAATAGATGCTTAAAAAACGGAAAGCAGTTTCAATATTGAAGGCCCAGGCGAACCAAAGGAATTTTTTCGGATCTTGTAATAACCGATATAACAAGTAGATAACCGAAAAATAAATGATACCAAAAATCGGATAGGAAACATTTAAGGCAGGAAGGAAGTTAAGTAGTGGATCGTTCCACTGAATGCCTTCGCGCAATTGAATCCATTGGAAATAATCATCCGCTTTAAAGGGGAAAATAAGAAACACAGCTAAGGCTCCTATCAACTTTAGGGTGAAGTTACGGTCAGTAAAAGCAGCTTTCCAGGATTGTTTCAAGTTTGAACGAAAATTGGGTAATTTGGGAAGCGAAATTAGTGCTAAAAAATAATATAAGATGAAAAAGATCTCAAAAATTACATTAATTGTGTTGAGCATCATCACAAGCGCTTTTCATTTTTCTTGTGGAAGCGCGGCAGAGCAAGGTGGGTCAATTCAAAAAAATCAAGCAAATAAGATGGATCAGAAATTAGAGAAAATTACGTTTGGAGCTGGATGCTTCTGGTGTGTTGAGGCTGTTTTTCAGCGTGTGAAAGGGGTTAAATTAGTTACATCTGGCTATATGGGTGGTAAGATGAAGAATCCAACCTACCGGGAGGTTTGTTCCGGACTTACAGGTCATGCGGAGGTTTGTCAATTAAGCTACGATCCGAGGGAAGTGAGTGTTGCGACCTTGTTGGAGATTTTTTGGCAGACACATGATCCTACTACTTTAAATAGACAAGGAGCAGATACGGGTACGCAATACCGAAGTGCGGTATTTTTCCATACTCCAGAACAGCAAAAAGAGGCAGAGTCCTGGAGGCAAAAACTAAATGATCAACGTGTTTTTCCTAATCCTATAGTAACCGAGATTACACCGGCGTCAGAATTTTATGTCGCTGAGGATTACCATCAGAATTATTTCAATGAGAATGGGACGGAACCTTACTGCCAAATCGTCATCAAACCTAAGATGGATAAATTCTTGAAAGCCTTTAAATCCAAGTTAAACTAGAATCCACCTTTGTCATAGAAGCTGCGTCTACGCGAAAGCTTTAAGTCTTGAAGCAGGGTTGATTTAACCCTCAGGTCAAATGAATAATTACTTGCACGCCCAAAGAATGGGCTAGCAATTGGGGTCCAGTTAAAATTCATCTCCCAGCAATGCAAGTCGCGGTGAACGGACATGTTTGTGTAGGTTAATCCTTTGTACTTAAAATCAAATCCAGAATTCATGGAGATTTTCCATTTTTCGGAAATACTGATGTCACCTTGGAAACTGAGACCACTAATATTTTGTGGGGAAGCTAACCCAGTCTTATTCATACTGAATTGATAGGAGAAAGAGAAATTCCAAGGCACATTCCAGTCGATAAAATCGTCTAGATTTCGGTTAATTTGATTCATCTGTGCATCACTAGCATTTTTATTTTCCTTCGGTTTAGGCTTTGTAGGTGAGAAGCGTCGACCTATAGAGAAATTAAATCCTTGCAAGCGCGCTAATCCTGCTCCTTGGCTGTACATTAAATCTGGAGTCCTTCTCCCGACATCAAAAAACAACGGATCCTTTACATATAAATAGGGATCAAAGCTACCACTCAAATTGATGTCAAACTCCTTCACCCTTGACGCTGCATTAAATCCAATGTTAGATAAGCCAAATTCTTTTGCCAATAAATTATAGCTTCCGCTGATACCGAAATTATCCAGAATTCTAACCTTCTCGGTGAGCATGCTTGCGGTATCCGACTTGGTCTTCAATTTCGCTTCTAACGTATTTTGAATACCAAAAGAAATGGCTCCTGAAGCCCCTCCATAACTTAATGTACGTGGATCAAATGTGCTTATGCGCCTAATATCACCTATTTGTTCTTTCCCTTCGGTATTAATGAATTTCCGGTTGTTGATTCTTACATCTTGGAAAAAGCCAAAATTAGGGTCTGAATAATCTGGGGTATAACTTAAACTAACAGCGGGAACCATCGTATGGCGAATGGCTTCTAAACGACCCTTTTTAAAACGCAAAGTTCCAAATAACCGGGTATTCATACCCGCTGAGTAGGAAATTTGGGAGTTAAATTTAGGTAAGCCACCTACTGTATCAATTCTGACTGTTGAATCTGCCGGCACGTAGGTGTATTTGTACGATCTTGTGTACATATTACCAGACAAGGCTACTCCTGGTGTTAGATTGATATGTTTCGTTAACTTCAAATTAGGCAAGGATAGTGGGATGCTATAATTAAATTTTGTCTGGGCTTTTTCCCAAAGAATCGGAAGCGTACTCGCATCCACAGGAATTACTCCAGCGGGTACATCATTCGCACCTGTTGGAATAAATGGTCTTTGGATGGTTCCCCTTAGCGAATTAGAAGAACGGGGAAATACATCGAATTCGTAGCGTGTATATGGATCACCTACCTGGTTAGTCATTGAAATACCACCAGAAAAGTCTAAACCGATTCGGAATTGATCAATGAAGCGATCTCCAAGTGAGTTTTTCTTTTTGAATGGCTGAATTTGGTTTAGGCCAAAGTTAAAATCAGTTCCTGCATCAAATACGCGCGTACTCGTGTTTTGGTTGATTCGAAGGCTGACACTTGTGCGAATTGTTTGACCAAAATTTTTGGAATATTGAACGGATGAACCAATTGTATTTGAAAGGTATTGCTGCGTATTAAATGAATTGAACTGGTTATAGGAATTAGAGGCAAGATTCACAGAGGCGGAAAAACTAGAATTTCCTAAGCTTCGTGGTGAGTGAGCCCATTGAAGTGCAAAGTCCGTTCTTTTTGTGGGATTAAATTCGTCCCCATTGGTATTTCGATTTAAAGCTAAATTAAAACTACCTGTATATCGATAGCGTTTATTGTATTGAGAATTAACGCCCAAGCCCCACCCACCTTTTGAGTATACTTGACCCGTAAATCGGATGCCAATATTTTCACTGGCTGCCCAGTAATAGCCACCATCTCGTAAATAAAAACCTCTACCAGTGGGCTCTTCACCATAGGTAGGCATAAGAATACCTGATTTTCCAGCCTCTTTTGGTTGGGAATAAGGGAAAAAGCCAAAGGGTAAACCGATGGGCAATGGGATATCATTTAGTTCAAAATGAAATGGTCCTGAAACGATCTCCTTCTTTCCCACCACTTTAATCTTATTCGCTTTAATGTGAAAGTGTGGATGGGTTAAATTACAAGTGGTATAAATGGCATTTCGGATGTAGAGATTTTCCTCTTCATCTTTTTTGACATTTTTTCCCTGAACAAATCCTTCGCCTTGTTGCGTGACAATTCCTTTAATAATGGCCCGTTTGGTTTTGAAATTATAGCGAATCTCGTCGGAATCGTATTTGTCGCTACCCTGTAAGAATACAGGTAGTCCAATCATTTTTTTCGTCAGTGTATCCTGTGTTCCAATGGCGTAAACCTCATTCTTAGCCCAATCTAGACGTATATAATTAGCCTCTAGAGAGATTTCACCGTATTTTACTTTGGCACCTCCATACAGATTAACGATTTGTTTTTCCGCATCTAATATTGTGGAGTCTAGCGCAGAATAGAAAACGGTAGTCTCTAATTTAGCGGCCGTGTCTTTAGGAATGGATTTTTGTAAAGTATCCGTCGAGATAATCCTTTGCGCTTTCACTTCTGAAATAGAGGCAAAAAGGACAAACAGCGTAATAAAAAGGTAATATGTGGATTTCTTTACCAAATGGAATTTAAAAATTATATTTGTACTTATTAAATACAAGCCTACAAAATTACATCTTTGCTTGTTATCAACGTGTAACAATTAGAAAATAATGTTTAATCAGATAAAATCTATCGTTTTAATTTTTTCGTTGGGTTTATTGCTGACTGCTTGGACACCTAGTGGTTTTCAGAAGGGGGACATTAAGAATCGAATTAAAGTTGTTTGTTTAGACGCTGGTCACGGAGGAAAAGATCCTGGTTGTTCTGGTCCTAAAGGCTCTCATGAGGGGATTGTGACATTAAAAATTATTCAGGAGTTAGGCAAAAAGTTAAAAGCTGCCCATCCTGATATAAAGATTGTCTATACACGCGATACGGATACCTTCATCGAATTAAATGAACGGGCTAATATCGCAAACCGCAATAAAGCTGATTTATTCATTTCAGTGCATTGCAATGCCGCGGTGAATAAAAATGCCTACGGAACAGAAACTTATACGATGGGTTTGCATAAAACAGATGGTAATTTAAATGTAGCGAAGCGAGAGAACTCGGTTATCTTGCAGGAGAAGGATTACCAGAAGACCTATGATGGTTTTGATCCTAGTTCTCCATTAGCTCATATTATGATGGCAAATTACCAGAGTGCATTCATGGCAAGTTCGGTAAAATTTGCTTCGAAAGTTGAGGAACAATTTTCCAAGACCTATCAACGTAAGAGTTTTGGGGTAAAACAAGCTGGATTTTTAGTAATTTGGCGTACGGCAATGCCCAGTGTATTAGTAGAGACGGGATTTTTAACGAACCCGGAGGAAGAGACTTATTTAGCTTCTGAGAAAGGACAAGGCGAGGTAGCCACTGCGATTGCCACTGCGTTTAAAGCATACAAAGAAGAAATCGAAAAATAGATACAATGTTCAAAAGCAATGAATTAAAAGTAGGGTTTTTGGCATTATTAGCCTTCTTAATCCTCTATTTCGGATTTAATTTTCTAAAAGGGAACGACGTATTCTCCTCAGCTCGTATCTATTACGTAGAATATGAAAATGTAGATGGATTGATGGTTTCAAACCAGGTAATGGTAAATGGAATTGAAGTAGGGAAGGTGAAGAAAGTCGAGATTCAACCCACTAAGGCAAATAAAATTCTCGTTACGCTGCGATTTAGTCAGGACATCGTCATCCCAGATAAAACAGTGGCTGTACTTTCAGATGGAGCCTTATTAGGAGGTAAAATTATTCGTTTGCGATTAGAGGGGAAAGGCAATTTGCCTGAAGATTCTTTCTTGAAAGGTGAAACAGAGGTAGGAGTAACATCCTTGTTAAAAGAACGGGCTATTCCTGTGATTGCAAATGCGGACTCTTTATTAGTTTCTTTCCGCCAAATCTCCACTAAGTTTGATAATACTGGAACGTATTTGAATACCTTGTTGAAAACATCTAATGAGACGGTTTCTAATATCAATGGTTCCGTAAATGGAATCGTAGCTGATAACCGCGCAAATGTGGCGCAAATCTCTGCTAATATGAAAATATTATCTGCAGATTTGATGGAGACAGAGAAGCAATTACGTCCTTTATTGACGAAATTCAATACAGTAGCGGACTCTTTACAGGCTTTAAGAATTGGCAAAACGTTAAGAGAAGTGGATTTGGCCGTCGTTTCATTGAAGAAAATTGTGCAAGGTTTAGAACGAGGAGAAGGAACTGCGGGTAAATTAATCAAGAACGATAGTTTATATGTAGGATTAAACAAAACACTAGTGGATCTAGACAAGCTCTTGCTTGATTTTAGATTGCAACCTAAGCGCTATATCGGTATTTCTGTTTTCGGAAAGAAAAATACGCCCCCTTCTAATTAATTTCTATGTCTACGATTCAAGTGAAAATTACAGCCAGTCCTGAGCTGTCTGATATTTTAGTCGCTGAGCTAGGCGAAATTCAATTCGATATATTTGAAGATTCCGATACCGGTGTGGTTGCCTATTGCCCGGAGGTAGATTTTTCTGAAGAAGCCTTGACAGAAATCATGTCTCGCTATGGTTTAATGACCTACGAAACGAATCGCATCGAGAAGCAAAATTGGAATGAGGTGTGGGAGAGCAATTATGATCCCATTCGAATTGAAGATTTAGTCTTAATTCGCGCGAGTTTTCATCCTTCTGAACCAGGATTTCAAATGGAGGTGGTGATTAATCCCAAAATGTCATTTGGCACTGGTCACCACGAAACAACTTCGTTGATGACTGCAGCACTATTTGATTTCGATTTGGCTGGTAAAAGTGTGTTAGATGCTGGAACGGGAACCGGGTTGTTGGCTTTTGTGGCAAAGAAGCGTGGTGCTGGTTTCGTGCGTGGTTTTGACATTGACGAATGGTCAGTCGAGAATTCGTTGGAGAATGCGGGATTAAATGACTGTGAAGAAATTCCTTTTGGACTGGGCACTATCGTGGACGAAGATGACACACAATACGATGTTCTTTTAGCTAATATCAATCGCAATATCTTACTTGCTGAAATGGCTGAATATGCCGTTCGCATTAAGCCCGACGGCCTACTATTTTTGAGTGGTTTCTATACCGAAGACATTCCACTTTTACTGGAATCCGCTGAAAAGCAGCAACTTAATTTTATAGCACAGGCATCAAAAAACAACTGGGCTTGCTTGCAATTGAGAAAAAAACCTTAATTTTAAAGGTTTGACTCTTGTAATCCGAGAAATCGGGTGTTTTAAAAATGAAAATCTCCCCTAACAAACCTTTCCAGGTTGTTTATTCTTTGTTGTCTCACGAATGCCTTGGATATTTGTTCGAAGTCTTTGTGGTGCAATTAAATGAAAAGAGTCAGTTGACATGGGAGTACCAAACGCTTACTTCCCGGAATTTTCACGAATTTGAACATGCGCTAGATGACCGTGATCGCACGGCCGTAGGTTTGATCGAGAGCATGAAACCCGTAGCCGTTTTCGAAAAGTTCAATACCTCGAAGCGGAAGACGATGGAGGAATTCTTTTTGAAGACTTGGGATGCGGAGAAAGGGGAGAAAGAGATTCAAGAGGCGGTGATGTCCGTGATTGAGAAAAAAAGAGGTCAAGTTTTTGGATTAATCTGTCCAGATAAGACGCTTTTCATCATGGGAAATGATGGAAATCCGATGCGTCAAGCCGTGCAAATCGAAGCGGAGGCGGTAGATGTCTTGTTTCACTTCATGCGTAATGAGGAGAATACACATTATTTTCCTACGCTTAAGTACCTAGGTAATAAGCTCGAGTTCCAGTACAAAGACGCGGTCGTTTTATGCGATGAGCCGGCTTGGATGCTGATGAACCAAAAATTATACCACTTCAATCCAGAATTAGAGGGCAAAAAATTGCGCCCATTCTTAAATAAGAAATTCGTTGCGATTCCCAAGAACATGGAAGAAGATTACTTCCGCAAATTTGTGAAGGCAATGGTAGCTCGTTATCCGGTGCATGCAAAAGGGTTCGAGATTACGAATACAGAAAAACCGGTTCAATTCTTACTTTCTTATGGTCCTTTGGCGCCTAAGCTAGAAGAGTCAGAGTTGATGAAAAAGAAGGCAGCCCTAGAAGCAGCAGATCGCTGGTATTTTGTGCTCTCCTTTCAATATGGCAATAACCGCTTTCCTTGGGATGGATTATCCTCTGAGGCTAACGTACTTTTTGAGAAGAAAGCGGATAGTTTTGCCTTCCAAAAGATCATGCGTTCACACGTAAAGGAAAAACGCGCTTTTCAACAACTGAAGACCTTAGGTCTAAAGATGGAGAACGATGGACGTGCCTTTATGCAACGTGGTGAGGCGGTTCAGTGGTTAACGGCGAACAAAGAAGCTTTGGATCAAGCAGCATTTGTGGTGCAGTTCAAAGGGGATGGTCAAGCTCCCCGCTATTTCTTAGGAAAGCCAGAAATCAATATTCGCATTGGTGAAAAACTAGACTGGTTTGACATTCAAGCCATTATTTCGTTTGGGGAGTTCCAAATTCCCTTCTTGAAAATTCGTCAGTTGATCTTACAAAAGAAGAAAGAATTCCATCTGCCGGACGGGTCCATTGCGATGATTCCGGATAATTGGTTCCATGATTACCAAGATCTATTCTATTTCTCCGAGACACGTCCCGGAGAAGAAGGCGTGTTCTTGCGTCGTCAACATTACCAGCTAGTTCAAGAGTGGGAGAATCAGGATCTAGTGAAGACAGCCTTGCGCTCGAAAACGGTGAACGATTTAGCGCTCGAAGCGAAAGAATATCCTGTACCTAAGAACTTTAAAGGAACTTTACGTCCTTATCAATTGGAAGGCTACCGTTGGATGCGCACGCGTCAGGCGGCTGGCTTAGGGGCTTGTTTAGCGGATGATATGGGTCTTGGAAAAACGGTGCAGACCCTATGTTTATTACAGAGCCTGAAGGAACAAGGCGAGACCTTGCCTACTTTGCTCGTGATGCCTACTTCTCTTTTATATAACTGGGAGATGGAGGCGAAGAAATTTACACCGCAGTTACGCGTTTTAGTCTATAGCGGGCCACAAAGAGAGAAATTGCAGGCGCAAATCGGAAAGGTTGACCTACTATTGTGCTCATTCGGTATGGTGCGTTCGGACATTGAATGGTTCGAAAAGCAAGCCTTCTCGTACGTGATATTAGATGAGTCCCAGGCGATAAAGAATCCTTTAGCGAATATTACCAAAGCCGTTCAGAAATTAAATGCGAAATTCCGCCTTGTCATGACGGGAACTCCGTTAGAGAATTCGACGATGGATCTTTGGTCCCAAATGAATTTCGTGAATACCGGATTACTCGGAACCCAACGTTATTTCAAGGACCATTTCCAATTGCCTATCGAGAAGAAGGCTGATATGGAGAAGAAAAAGCGTCTATATTTCTTAATTAAGCCTTATTTATTACGTCGCGAAAAACGTCAGGTAGCGGCTGATTTACCTGAGAAAATGGAATCGGTGACGTATTGCTCGATGACCGAGGAGCAGGAGCGCTTATACGATAAGACGAAATCGTTCTACCGTGACGTATTATTGAAGCAGATTAAGGACGAAGGTTTACAAAAATCGCGCTTCTCTGTCTTGCAGGGTTTGACAAAATTGCGTCAGCTTGCGAACCATCCATCGCTGTGCGAGGAAGGCTATACTGGCGATTCAGGAAAAATGGAAGCCGTTTTAGAAAAATTAGAGACGGTCTTAGAGCAGCACCATAAGGTGTTAATCTTTAGTCAATTTGTGCAGCACTTGAACTTGATCAAAGCGGCCCTAGAAGAACGTGGAATTGCCTATGCGTACCTAGATGGTAGTACGGTAGACCGGAAGGGTCAAGTAGAAAGTTTCCAAAAGGATGATGGGCAATCCGTTTTCTTAATCTCCTTAAAGGCAGGTGGGGTAGGATTGAACTTAACCGCGGCAGATTACGTGTTCTTGTTAGATCCGTGGTGGAATCCAGCAGCGGAGGCTCAGGCCATTGACCGTGCACACCGTATAGGCCAAAAGAAAACCGTATTCACCTATAAGTTCATTTCGAAAGAAACGGTGGAAGAGAAGATTCTGGCGTTACAACAACGCAAAAAGGATTTAGCTTCAGAGCTTGTGACATCCGATGAGAGTATCCTACGCGCTTTGAGCGAAGACGAGGTACTCGATTTATTAAGCTAAGATTTTTACGAGGATATTTTTCGCCACTTCATGACTAATGAAAATGGGAGCTGTGTCGTTAATCGAAACGAAGATAGATCGGTCGAATTCGTTGATCTCTTTTATGTCTAACTTTGCCCCTAAATTCAGATTTAATTTAGTTAATAACTGAAGGAATACGGCTGAATCTTGTGCCACCCCCATCAGTTTACAGGTTTTAGTTGCCTTGATATCAGATAGATGAGAATAGGCTAATTCAGGTAGAATTCCGTCCTTGTTTGGGATGGGATCGCCGTGTGGATCCGTCTTAGGGAAACCGAGGTATTCATCTAATTTGTTTACTAATTGATCTGATTCGATGTGCTCGAGTTGTTCTGCAATTTCGTGCACCTCATCCCAATTAAAGCCCATTTTGTCTACTAAGAAGACTTCCCAAAGTCGGTGCTTTCGTACAATCGACAACGCAATTTTTTCGCCCTCTGCACTTAGACGAACCCCTTGGTATTTTTGGTAATTCACCCAGCCTTTATCGGCAAGTTTACGCAACATATCCGTCACCGATGCGGCTTTCGTCTGCATTAACTCTGCGACTGCGTTCGTTGAAATGTCCTCAGAAGTTGCCTCTGAGAGCCTGTGAATAACCTTTAAGTAGTTTTCCTCTGTGAATGAAATTGCCATGCGGTAAAGATAGCAAATTAAATTTTTAGGTTAATCTAAAAATTATTTTTAAATTGTACAAAATTTTGAGTTATGTCGAGTCCATGGCGTTCTAGTCCTAAAATGAAATCCCTCTCCGAAGTGTTTGGGACGATTCCCGTGCCTACGGGGAATGGATTTTGGAAGAATTTACGTGCATTCATGGGACCGGGCTTTTTAGTTGCGGTAGGCTATATGGATCCGGGTAACTGGGCGACGGATTTAGCAGGAGGAGCCTCCTTCGGATATACGTTGTTATCTGTCATCCTTATTTCAAGCATTTTTGCGATTGTTTTACAGCATTTAGCCTTAAAGTTAGGGGTCGCTTCAGGTCGCGATTTAGCTCAGGCTTGTGGGGATGCCTTTTCTAAACCGGTGGCTATTTTTCTCTGGGTGGTCTGTGAAATTGCCATTGCAGCTTGCGATTTAGCCGAAGTTATCGGGTCAGCATTAGCGTTGCAATTGCTCTTCGGAATCCCGATTCTGGCCGGTATTGTCATCACAATATTAGATGTTTTTCTGATTTTATACTTCCAAAACAAGGGCTTCAAAGTCATCGAATCCATCGTTTTATCCTTGCTCATTGTCATCGTCTGCTGCTTTGCCTATGAGTTGTTTATTTCTCAGCCTTCTATTTCGGGCATAATGGCAGGCCTTGTTCCGCAATCCTCCGTCGTGATGAATCCAAGCCAACTCTACGTGGCGATTGGTATTTTAGGTGCGACAGTGATGCCTCATAACTTGTATTTACACTCGAGTATCGTCCAAACCAGGGCCATCAAGGACACGGAAGAGGATAAGGAGAAAGCCATTAAATATGCTACCTGGGATTCGACGATTTCCTTAGGTTTAGCCTTTTTTATTAATGCGGGGATATTAATCTTAGCGGCAGCTGCTTTCCACGGGAACAATTTGACGCACGTTGCTGATATTCGGGATGCCTATCAATTATTGGATCCAGTATTAGGTAGTCAGCTCGCTAGTATCCTGTTCGCTGTAGCCCTTTTAGCTTCAGGCCAAAACGCTACCCTCACCGGAACCCTAGCCGGCCAAATCGTCATGGAAGGTTTCCTAGATCTACGGATTGCCCCTTGGTTAAGGCGTTTGATTACGCGTTTGATTGCTATCATTCCGGCCTTTTTCATTACCTGGATTTACGGTGAATCGAAGATAGGGGAGCTGTTGGTTTTCTCTCAGGTCATCTTATCAATGCAGTTGAGCTTTGCGGTAATTCCGCTAGTCATGTTTACTGGGGATAAACAGAAGATGGGTAAGTTCGCAAATTCACCTCTGTTACAAGGAATCGTTTGGGTGATCACTGCGATTATTCTGGGCTTGAATATGTACTTGCTGGGGCAGGTTTTAGGACTGCTTTAAACCAGGTATCATCCCCTAGGTAATCGATCGCTCGCCATTTCACAGGTAGTTTCGGCTCAGGAATTCCTTCATTTAATGATTTAGGACTTCTTATTTTCCAAATCTCATCCACAATACCCTCCACAAACAATCTTTCCATCGTCTTCGCTCCTCCTTCTACTAGGATTGATTGAATTCCAAGCTGTGGTATTTCCGAAGTGGACTTTAAAACACGTGTTTCCCCGCCATCCTGTAGGACTTTTGCCGTTGAGGGTATTCTGCCAGACGGATCTAAGACGATTCGGATGGGATTCGTACCAGCCACCAAACGAGTGGTTAAAGAAGGATTATCGTTGATGATCGTTTGAACGCCTACTAAAATTCCTTGGTGCTCTGCTCGCATTTGATGTACGCGAATGGCTGAAAGTTCAGTAGATATTTGAACGGGGACACCCGATGGGCCTGCGATGAAGCCATCGGAACTAACCGCGTATTTGAAGGTAATATAGGGCCTTCTTAGTCGATGGAAGGTGAAGAAATGGCGATTCATCCATTCACCTGTTTCGGCCAGTAGTCCGATATGGCAGGTGATACCCGCCGCCTCTAGTTTCTCTACTCCTTTACCCGCTACGAGTGGATTAGGATCCAAGTTTGCGATGTAGACTCTAGCGATGCCAGATTGAATCAATAAATCTGCACAGGGGGGTGTTTTGCCAAAATGCGAGCAAGGTTCTAAAGTCACAAAGGCTGTCGCGCCTTCAACTGATTCGCTAGCGTTATGAATCGCATTCACTTCAGCATGTGGACCTCCAAACTGTTGGTGATAACCTTCACCTATGATGTGCTCGTCTTTAACGATTACACAGCCTACTAAAGGATTAGGTGCAACACGCCCTGAGCCTAATAGGGCTAGGTCAAAGGCGCGTTGCATCCAAATTTCTTTATTCGGCATGTACTGGTTTGCGGTTACTCGATAAATAACTGTAAATCGCTGGAATGATGTACAAGGTTAAGGTTGTAGAGAATAACATGCCACCTACTACCGCGATACCCATAGAAACTCTACTTTGAGATCCTGAACCTAGAGCTAAGGCAATTGGCAAAATACCTAAGATGGTACAAAGCGAGGTCATGATAATCGGACGGAAACGAGCAACTGCCGCTTCTTGAACCGCTTTTGTTTTCTCTGAACCGGTCTCCTTCCGCTGGTTCGCGAACTCCACGATCAAGATACCATTTTTGGTTACTAGACCGATGAGGACGATGATACCAATTTGGGAGAAAATATTCAATGTTTGGCTAAAGTCCCAAAGCGTTAATAAGGCACCTGCCACTGCTAATGGAACGGTAAACAAGATGATAAATGGATCGATAAAGCTTTCGAATTGGGCAGAAAGGATTAAATAGATCAATAAAATCGCTAAAGCAAAGGCGAAAAGAAGGGAAGAGCTAGACTCTTTGAATTCCTTACTTTGGCCATCATAAGCAGTAGAGAAAGATACGTCAAAAGTCTCCTTCGCTAATTTATCCATCTCGTTTAGGGCTTCCCCTAAGGTTACCCCTTTCGCCATTTGCGCGGTCACCGTAGCGGCCACGTAGCGGTTATAGCGGAAAAGTTGCGGCGGCGTACTTTGCTCCGTAATCTTTACTAAATTGTCCAATTGGATCAAATCACCCCGGTTATTTTTCACATAAAGTGACTTTAAATCGGTCACATCATTCCGCATCGGACGGTCGATCTGACCGATGATTTGGTATTGTTTACCATCCATCACGAAGTAGCCAAAACGTCTACCAGATAAACCTAATTGTAAGGTTGTCGCCACATCTTGAATGGAAATCCCCAAATTTTGCGCTTTATCTCGGTTGATTTCTAGACGTAATTCTGGCTTAGTAAAACGTAGGTTGACATCTGCCACCTCGAACTTCGAACTCTCGCGTACTTTAGCCATGAACAAGGGGATGTTCTTTTTCAAGCTTTCGAAGGTTGATGCTTGAATAACGAAAGCCACCGGCAGACCGCCACCTCCACGCTGACCTGTAGAAAGGGTAGGTTCTTGAATTAAAGTAGCACGCGCACCCGTAAATTTCTTAATCTTTGGCTGAATTTCTTCCGCAATTTGTTGCTGCGTTCTGCGACCTTCCGGATCAGCTAAAATCACTCTCATAGTTCCTGTATTCGAACCACCACTTCCAAAAGGAGGGGAGGTAATCGAATAAACAGCATAGCGTTCTTTAGCAGGGATGGCGGTCATTAAGAATTTGGCCATCTCATCCGTGTAGTTCAGCATATATTCAAAGGTTGCCCCTTCTGGAGCCACCGCATTTACACGAAGACCACCTCGATCCTCTAACGGAGCTAATTCCGATGGAATCGCTTCGTATTTAAATAGGGCAAAAATAATGCCAAACAGGGAGAACATAATCACCCAAGCCATCCAGCGAATCTTAATAAAGGCGGCTAGCGAATCTTGATATCCTTTTGTTAAAGCAACAAAGAAGGGTTCGGTTACGGTATAGAACCAGGGTTTCGTATGGTTTCCTTTTAATAAACGCGAGCTTAACATCGGGGTTAAGGTCAAGGAAACAAAGGCAGAAATAATCACAGAACCTGCCACCACAATTCCGAATTCACGGAATAAACGCCCCGTAATTCCTTGCAAGAAAATCACCGGTAAGAATACCGCAGCAAGGGTTACAGTCGTCGAAATGACAGCAAAATAGATCTCTTTCGACCCTTCGACCGCGGCTTCCCACGGGCTAAGGCCCTCTTCAATTTTGGTATAAATATTCTCTAATACCACAATCGCATCATCCACTACGAGTCCAATCGAAAGTACGATACCTAATAAGGTCAATACGTTGATAGAGAAGCCTGCTAAATACATAAAGAAGAATACCCCGATCAAACTGACCGGAATAGCGGTTAATGGGATGATGGTTGATCTCCAGTCACGCAGGAACAAGAAGATAATGATGGTCACCAATAAAATCGCCGTCAAGATAGTCTCTTCCACCTCTTCAATTGATTTGCGAACATATTTCGTATTATCAAAACCTTCCTTCATTTCCACATCAGCTGGCAAAGTCAAGCGAATTTGTTCTACTTTTTTATGGATGGCATCAACGATTTGAATTTGGTTTGAGCCTGGCTGTGGAATAACGGCGATGGAAATCATCGGCTTTAAATCACGCTTAAAAAAGGTTTTATTGTTTTCTGGCGATAATTCTGCTCTACCTACGTCCGAGAATTTCACCGAGCGATCGCCTTCCTCCTTGATAATCAAATTATTGAAATCCTCCTCTGTGGTCATTCGACCTTGCGTTCTCACAGTTAATTCTGTATTCGCCCCTTCGATACTACCTGAAGGCAATTCGATGTTTTGTTTTGCCAAAGCATTCACAATATCAGGTGCAGTCAAACGGAACGAAGCTAAGCGTTCTGGATCGATGTGCAAACGCATGGCATATTTCTGCTCTCCCCATAATTGGACAGAGCTTACGCCAGGAATCGTTTGAAACTTTTCCTTAATATTACGCGTAGCTAATTCATTTAATGACAGCAAGTTACGCGTAGAAGAGAATACGTTAATGTTATAAATAGGGTTAGCGTCCGCATCGGCTTTCGCTACGATAGGTGGATCTACGTCCTTAGGCAATTGCCCCATCGAGCGAGATACCCGGTCACGTACGTCGTTCGCTGCATCTTCGATGTTAACCGACAAGTCAAACTCGACGGTGATACTGGAACGTCCATCCCGGCTCGAGCTGGAAAGGGTACGAATACCAGCGATACCATTGATGGACTCCTCTAAAGGCTCCGTGATTTGGGATTCAATAATATCTGCATTTGCTCCAGTATAGGACGTTTGCACGTTTACCACTGGCGGATCTACGGAAGGATATTCCCGAACACCTAAATAGGTATATCCGATGATACCAAATACAATGATCGTGATGGACATCACAATCGCAAGTACCGGTCTTTTTATGCTAATCTCTGAGAAAGATGCCATAGTTAGTTTATTTTACGACTTCTTTAATTTCTACATCCCCATCTGGTTTCACTTGAATGATACCGTTCGTTATCAAGGTATCTCCGATAGCTAAACCATCTAAGATTTCCACTGTCTTGTCTCCACGCGTCCCTAATGTCACTTTCGTAGAAATAGCTTTACCATTTTTAACGACAAAAACTTTGTTTCCTTTTGCCTCAGGAATGATGGATTCGGTCGGTATTAGAATGGCCGATCCTTTTGTTTTTAAGATCAAATTCACTTTTGCAAAGGCTCCCGGAACTAATTGATTTCCAGGATTGGGTGCTTGCGCACGAATTTGCAAGGTTCTTGTTTGTGGGTCTATCTTCGGGTCGATGGCATATACTCGACCGGTAAAGGTCTTCTCCTCGTTCTCCGTTAAAAACTCGATGGTTCCACCATTTTTAACCTGAGTCGCATATTTCGCAGGGATGGAGAATTCGATTTTTGCGGGATTCGTATTAGTCAAGGTCGCAATTTGTGTGCTAGGTGAGATATAACTTCCCATACTCACATAACGGAATCCGATTCTTCCCGCAAAAGGAGCTCGGATTGTTGACTTTAAAATTTGCGCTTTTAAGTCTTCGATGTCTGCCGAAATGGTATTGACCGAGTTCACGGCAATATCATATTCACGTTGAGAGATGGCTTCTTTTTGAAGTAGTACTTTTTGGCGGGCCTCATTATCTTCTGCTAATTTCTTATTAAAACCAAGTTTGCGAAGACGAGCCTGCAAATCATCATCGTTGATGCGTAGTAAAACAGTGCCTTTTGCTACTATATCACCTTCTTTAATGTTAAGTAAAATGATACGTCCAGCGATTTCTGAACGAATTTCGACCTCTTCATTAGGTAAAATAGACCCTGTCGAACTAATCATGTCATCTAAACGAGTCGATTTTACTACGGTCACAATCACGGCTGTTTTGCCTCCTTTGCCACCTGGGCCCCCTTTTTCTTTCCCTTTTTCTTTGGTTTCAGCAGTGAAAAAAGTCTTTTTGATCTTCGGATAAAACGCCAAACCTAAGATCAAGGCAATGGTCAATACCGACAAGATAGTCTTTGTAATTTTATTCATAGTAATAGGTTTTCATACTAAGGTAATCAAATCCGAGGAAAAGTTTACCCTAACTTATAGGCTTAATTGGTTAAAGAATTTGAAATCCAAGGCATAAAGTGCTCATTTTCTACTTCGTTCATGACGAAATGGCTCTGTGCATTGCCAATATTTTTTATGCTCGCTAATTTGTGCAAAATGAATTCACGGTATTCGTCCATGTCTGCAACCACAATTTTTAGAAGAAAATCGCTTTGGCCTGAGACGCAATAGCATTCCGCAACTTCTTCTAGGTTCATTACATCCTTTTCGAATTGGTTCAAATAAGCTGCGGCATGTTCTTTTAAGGAGATATCACAAAAAACGGTTAATGTTTTCCCCAGTTTAGCTGGATTGATCATTGCACGATATCCCGTGATGACACCTTCTTTTTCCATTCGTTTAATACGTTCATGGATAGGAGTGGCACTCATTCCTAGTCGTTGCGCCATCTCTTTATTAGAAAGAAACGCATCTTCGTGTAGAAACGAGAGGATTTTTTTATCGATATCGTCTATTTTTGCCATGCTAGTTTTTTTCTAAAAGCAGTCCAATCGAAACCATTCCTGCTAGTGTATCTACCCGCATCGATTGTTCAATTTGGATTTTATAGGCCCCTTTTTTAGGAAATTTTAAGGACGGATATACTAAGAATTTTTTCTCATAGATATCGCCAAAGCCAGCGCCTTTCGGTTTTCCCGTTTTCGGGTCATATAAAATGGCTTCGGCTAATCCTCTCTGTAGTGTTTTGCCGCTTTCATCTAATATGCTTGGACTGAAATATAAATTGTAAAAAGGGTAGGCGTTATTTTGGCGCACCACCACATAGAGGGCATAACTTGCGGAATCTGCTGGAATAGTCACATTATACTGCAGAGGCTGTTTTTGTATCCACCCAGATGCAGAAAAGTTACGAGACTCATCAATAAGTACACCGGAATCACTACAGGCAAAAAACAACAGCTCCAACAGGAAAATGAATCCTAGACTAAGCTTCAGGGGTAGGCGCTGCACCATCTCTCGGAGGTCTTGGTTTAAACTTCTTTTTCTTCTTGAATGGTTTAGGTGTAGCCGATCCACCTTCAGATGCTGGCACTGCTCCGTCTGGGCGATTTTGCCCTTCCGGTCTTGGTCCGCGGTTCTCACCTTCTGGTCTTGGAGGGCGCGGTCCACGTTCTGGACGAGGTCCTCTATTCTGGCCTTCCGGTTTTGGTCCACGGTTTTCACCTTCCGGTCTTGGAGGGCGCGGTCCGCGATCAGGACGTGGTCCGCGATTTCCACCGTCACGATTTCCGCGGTTGTTTCTGTTATTACGATTGCCTGATTTCGCAGCACCACCGTATTTCTTATCCATCCGCTCTAAATCAGAGTTTAATTCGGATAATGTAGGTTTTTCCACCGCAGGAGCATCTGGATTTAGATCCTCAAACGACTCTGGAATGATTCCTTTCTTATTTAGATCAACAATTTCCGCTACGCGATCACAGCTCACTGGAATCCAGATTGCCTCTTCGCCCACAATCCCAAACCACATCATTCTTTTGAAGATATCGGTCTTCTGTAAGACGGCCTCGCCACGTTTAGTTTTCAAGCGCCCCTCGATCGTAGGGATATTCTTTAGAGCATCCATATAGGTCTCTAACTCGTAGTTCAAACAGCATTTCAAACGACCACATTGTCCACTTAGTTTGACAGGATTCAGTGACAAGTTTTGATAACGAGCCGCTGAGGTGGTCACATTTTTGAAGTCAGTTAACCAGGTCGAGCAACATAATTCGCGCCCGCAAACCCCGATTCCGCCTAATCTTCCCGCCTCTTGGCGAAGGGAAATCTGTTTCATCTCGACGCGAATCTTGAATTCGGTCGCGAGTAACTTGATTAATTCACGGAAATCGACGCGGTCTTCTGATGAATAATAGAAGATTGCTTTCATGCCATCGGATTGAAATTCGACATCCGAAAGCTTCATATTTAGCTTTAAATCACTAATGATTTGACGACCGCGGTACATCGTAGGCAGGTCGCGTGCCATGGCTTGCTCATGCTTTTCGATATCTTTATCTGTCGCTAAGCGGAATATATTTTTGACCTTATCATCGTCTTTAATGTTCTTCTTTAACAATTGAAGTCGAACAAGTTCACCCTGAAGGGAAACGACGCCTAGCTGGGTTCCGCTGCTCGAATCGACCATGACGGAGTCCCCTGTATGTAGTTCTAATTGATCTACATTGCGGAAATATTCTTTTCTACCTCCTTTGAACTTCACTTCCACGATGTGGTAGCGTTGAAAAGAAGGGACGTCTAAGTCTGACAACCAGTCAAAAACGTTCATTTTATTGCAACCACCTGAGCCACAACCGCCATTACTTTGACAGCCTTTTACCTCTCCGCTAGTGCTGGTAGAGCCACATGACCCACTGGAACACGATTTACATGCCATATCTTAATACATCTAATCCGATGTCTCTTCTAAAGTTTTTACCTTCGAATTGAATGGTTTGGGCGGCCTTCTGTGATTTTTGGATCGCTCTCTCCAAGGTATTCGAAGTTCCAGTTAAGGCCATAACTCGACCGCCACTGGTACTAATTTCGCCGTCTTTTGACGTCGTTCCTGCGTGGAAAACAATCGCGTCTTCCACTTTTTCTAGACCCGATAACACATCGCCTTTGCGGTATTCCTCTGGATATCCGCCCGCCACTAACATAGTCGTTACGGCGTATTGGTCCAAAATGGAAATTTTTTGTTCGCTCAGCGTGCCATTCGAGGCCGCAATTAGCAAAGATAGGAAATCTGATTCGATTCTAGGTAAAACCACTTCCGTTTCCGGATCTCCCATTCTTGCGTTATATTCGATGACGTAAGGCTCGCCTTCATGGTTCATTAATCCGATGAAGATGAATCCTTTGTAGTCAATATTTTCTGATTTTAAACCTTTCACTGTCGGTTCTATCACTTTCACGCGAACCACTTCCATAAACTTCGCGTTTGCGAAAGGAACGGGAGAAACTGCTCCCATACCGCCGGTATTTAAACCTTCGTCGTTTTCTCCAATGCGTTTGTAATCTTTCGCCTCAGGTAAAACCACATAGTTTTCGCCATCGGTTAACACAAATACGGATAATTCAATTCCACGAAGGAATTGCTCGATGACCACTTTAGAACTTGCGTCACCGAATTTGGCATCTAACAGCATTTCATTCAAGGCGGTCTCTGCTTCTGCTAAAGTCAAGGCAATTATTACGCCTTTCCCTGCTGCTAAGCCGTCTGCTTTTAAAACAATCGGTAAGGATTGTGTCTGTAAATAGGCTAAACCGTCCGCGATCGTGTCTTTGGTAAAGGTTTGGGAAGCGGCAGTTGGGATGCCATACTTGTGCATAAAATTCTTTGAGAAATCTTTGCTGCCTTCGATTTGGGCACCTTCCGCACCTGGACCTACGATTCCTACGTGTTTCAGATCTTCCTGTGATTCAATGAAATCACGAACCCCTTTCACTAGGGGCTCCTCTGGCCCTACGACCACTAATCCGATATCATGTGTGCGAATCGCCGCGGCGATCCCTTCAAAATCCGTTATGCTAATCGCTAAATTCGTTCCGCATTGTGCGGTACCTGGATTACCAGGTGCAATGTAAAGCTTACCTAGGATAGGGCTTTGGCTAATCTTCCAAGAAAATGCGTGTTCACGGCCTCCAGCACCTAAAATTAAAACGTTCATATGTTGATTAATTGGCTAATTCACTCAAAAATTTAATGCGCATTAAACGAAGTTCTTCCTCTGTTACGTCTTCAATATCACAATTTTCTAAGGCCTCTACGATATCATCCGTGTCCGCTGACATAAAGTATTCGTAGATTTCTTCTTGTTTATCAAGCTCTATAACTTGATTAATATAGTAATCGAGGTTTAATTTCGTTCCCGAGAAGCAAATGGTCTCAATCTCTTCGATTAATTCTGCCATGCTTACCTCTTTCTGTTCGGCGATCAGGTCTAAATCGATTTTGCGATCGACTTGTTGGATGATGTAAATCTTGATTTTAGACTTGTTAACAGTGGATTTTACCACTACCTCTTTCGCCGTCTCAATCTCGTTTTCTTCCACGTAGCGATTAATCACATCTAGGAAAGGCTTACCGAATTTCACGACCTTACCCATTCCCACACCGTTGATTTGGGCCATTTCATCCTGTGTAGTCGGATAAGTGGTGGCCATTTCTTCCAAAGATGGATCTTGGAAAATCACGTAAGGCGGTAAATTTTTCTCCTTCGCGATCTTCTTGCGCAAGGTTTTTAATATATCAAAGAGGGCATCATCGTAGGCTTTGGCCCCTAAAGCAGCCCCTTCGTCTTCATTTTCAGCTGGCTCCGCCTCTTTTTCGTAATCATGGTCTTTGTAGAAAGTCACCGGGAAGGATTGCTGTAAGAAAGCTGCGCCTGCTTCGGAAATCTTTAGAACTCCATAATTCTCGATATCCTTATCGAGTAGCCCGAAAATGGCCATCTGCTTAATGAATGAAATCCAAGCCGATTTTTCATCTTCGATGGGTACCGGTTTCGATGCTGTTTTTCGCATCTTGGACTTCTTAGGTGTGTCCTCATCTCCATCTTCATCCTCGTCGTCATCGTCCTCTTCATCTATTTCTGGAGAGATCCAAGAAACCGTTTTCCCTGTACCGAACAAAGATAATTTCTCCTGCTCGTGGCTTTGAATAAAGGAATTTGATTTACCTTCTAAGAAGTCGGCAATATGCTCCGCATCGAATTGCTCGCCGGTTTGTTGCACCGCTTTTAGGACAAGGCTTACCTCGTCTTCCGCCTTAAATGTAGGTGTAGGGTGCATACAATTATCGCAGAAACCACAGTTTTCTGCCATATGCTCCCCAAAATAATGGAGTAATTGCTTTCGGCGACAAACACCAATATTTGTATAATACACCATTTCAGAAAGGAGGATTTTCGCATTCTCCTTCTCAGTTACGGCTTTATCTTTATTAAACTTGTCTAATTTCAGGATATCATCGTAGGTGTAGAAAAGAATACACGTACCATCCAAACCATCGCGCCCTGCACGCCCAGTTTCCTGATAATAGCCCTCGAGGGACTTAGGGGCATCATAGTGAATCACAAAACGCACATCTGGTTTGTCTATTCCCATTCCAAAGGCAATGGTCGCCACCATCACATCTACTTCCTCATTCAAGAAGGCTTCTTGGTTCGCCATACGCACTTGCGGCTCAAGACCTGCGTGGTAGGGAAGGGCTTTCACGCTATTTACGTGCAATAATTCAGCAATTTCCTCTACGCGCTTTCTCGAAAGGCAATAAATGATACCCGCCTTGCCGTTGTGCGATTTAATAAAACGAATTAATTGTTTATCGATATCCTTCTTCGAGCGAATCTCATAATACAGATTCTTACGGTTGAATGATGATTTGAAAACGGTCGCATCTTCCAGATTCAGGGTCTTTTGGATGTCGATTTGCACTTTAGGTGTAGCTGTTGCTGTTAAAGCAATTATAGGCATTTTCTCATCGATGCTCTCGATGATCGTGCGTATTTTACGGTATTCAGGTCTGAAATCGTGCCCCCATTCGGAGATACAGTGGGCCTCGTCGATCGCTACAAATGAGATTTTAGCCTGTTTTAAGAAGTTTAGGTTCTCTTGTTTATTCAGTGATTCCGGGGCGATGTACAATAATTTTACGGCTCCTGAGATTACTTCGGCTTTTACGCGATTGATTTCTGCGCGCGTTAAAGAGGAATTTAAGAATTGGGCATTAATACCAAACGCCACCATTTGATCCACTTGATTCTTCATCAAAGCAATCAAAGGCGAGATGACAATCGCCGTTCCTTCCATCACAATCGCAGGCAATTGATAGCAAAGTGACTTGCCAGCGCCAGTAGGCATTAATACAAAGCTGTTTTTACCTTGGATGGTATTCAGAATGATGGCTTCTTGCTCTCCCCGAAATTGGCTAAATCCAAAGGTTTTTTTTAGCTGTTCCTTTAAGCTATCGATGGTCATTGGATGGGGCATATATTGTTTGATGTGTTGTTTCGGCGATTGTTACAGTCTGAGGGCTTCTACTTATCTTTGCCCTACAAATTCTTCTAACATTGAAATTAAGCAAAAATATCCAATCCACAGCAAAAAAAGTTTTAACACAAGAAGCTGAGGCTATTCTGCAAGTGAGCGCCGGAATTAATTCGGATTTTGAGGCCTGTGTGGAACATTTGTTGAGTATTCCCGGGCGTATTGTGTTCACGGGAATCGGTAAGTCAGCCATTATTGCGCAGAAAATTGTAGCTACGATGAATTCCACGGGGACGCCAGCCTTGTTTATGCACGCGGCGGATGCGATTCATGGGGATTTGGGAATGATTCAGGAGGGGGATGCGGTGATTTGTATTTCGAAATCAGGAGATACGCCGGAAATTAAGGTGTTAGTGCCTTTGATAAAGCGCTTGAAAGTAAAGTTAATTGGGATGGTGTCGAATAAGAATTCTTATTTGGGACAGCAATCTGACTATATATTACATGCATTGGCAGACCAGGAGGCAGATATGTTGAACCTGGCGCCTACCACGTCTACTACAGTAGCACTGGCTTTAGGCGATGCTTTAGCCGTTTGTTTGTTAGAGTGTAAAGGATTTACAGCGCAGGATTTTGCCAAATACCATCCAGGCGGCGCCCTAGGTAAACGGCTCTATTTAAAAGTGGGTGATATTTACCCGACCCACGATTTTCCTGCCATAGTAGAAACGGCCACCATTCAAGAGGCCATCCATGAGATCTCTTCGAAGCGTTTAGGCGCGACGGCGGTGCTAGATCCGAAAGGCGATTTAGTAGGAATCATTACCGACGGAGACGTTCGTCGTACCTTAGAGAATTCAAAGGATTGGTCTGCGATTTCGCTAGTTCAGATGATGAATACGACGCCGAAGACGATAGATGCGGAGGCATTTGCCACGGAGGCTTTGGCCATCATGCAAAGTAAAAATATCACACAACTGGTCGTGACGGCAAATAAAAAGGCCGTGGGATTTGTACATCTCCACGACCTATTGAAAGAGGGTATCGTCTAAAATCTAGCTTAGCGCATTCTGTTCGACGATTGCACTAACATCTCATCCTTGCGGATCAAACGGTTCGCAATCATATTCGCTAAAAGTGAAACCACTAAAGCGTAGAATCCATAGCCATATTTTCCTTGAATTTCTGGTTCAAATGTAGGCATGGCCTCCTTGAAAATCACCCAAAAAGCATAGCCCATCGCTCCCGCTAAAACTAGGGAATTGACCAAGCCTAACATCATTTGACGCATGCGGTTTTTGAAAGAGAAAATCGTTATTAGCGTGATAACCGTCGATAAAGTCACTAAAAGAGCGATCGCGATGTTGCTGTGTGCGGCTACTTCTTTACCATTTTGGAATAATTGCCATTGGTTGGAGAAAAGCTCCACTTTTTGGCCTGAGGTGCCTATTTTTTGCCAAATAGAAATGCCTGACGTCGCGATGGCATTGCCAATAATCGCTAAGGCTAAGAAAAGGGTTTGTGGTCTTTGAATCATAATTATATATCAATGAATAGGCGAAATTACGCATTTTCTGCAAAAAGCTTCGCCGCAATTTTTGCCGAAGATAAACAAAGCGGAATTCCACCGCCGGGATGAACGCTACCGCCTACCCAATAGAGGTTTTTGATGGCTTTTCGGTAATTCGGATGACGTAAAAAGGCCGCAAAGCGGTTGTTAGAGGCATTTCCATACAAAGCTCCCCCAGCTGACGAAGTTCTGGCCTCGATGCTGCGTGGGTCTAATAGGTCCTCGGCGACGATGTGTTTCTCGATGTCTACGCCTAAGTTACGCGATAATTTTGCAATCACATTTTTGCGCATTTTCGCGACCAAGGCATCCCAGTCCTGTCCCTCATTCGCAGGAACATTCATGAGGATAAACCAGTTTTCGCCGCCTTCCGGGGCATCCGCTTTCTCCACTTTCGAAGAGATGTGCAGGTAAATCGTGGGGTCGTCGTTGATGGTTTTGTCTTCGAAGATCGCTTTGAATTCGCCCTGATAATCGTCTGAAAAGAAGATATTGTGCACCCCTAATTCGTCGAAACTGCGGTCCATTCCCCAGTAGAAGATGATGCCGGAGCTGGATTTGGGCTGGTTTAATAGCTTCTTGGGTGCCGGTTCTTGGGTTAGTAATTTCTCGTAACTCGGCCGAATATCCGCGTTGCTGGCAATGTAATCGAAGTCATACGAGCCTTTATCGGTCGCAAGACCGGTGGCGGTATTATTCGATGTGGTGATTTGAGATACCTTTTCTCCTAACTGAAACTTCACGCCTAATTCCGTCGCTAGTTTGTGCAGGGCACGCGGAATGCTGATGATGCCTCCTTTTGGGAAAAAGGCGCCTATGTTGTATTCTAAGTGCGGAATGATCGATAATGTCGCGGGCGTTTGGTAAGGATCAGAGCCATTATAGGTCGCATAGCGGTCGAATAATTGCACCGTTTTCGGATTTTTAAAGCGCTTTTCGTGCGAGCGGTGCATCGTGCTGAATAAGCCAAGACGCGGGATATTGAGGTAACCTTTGAGGGCTTTTGGCCCTGTCCAGGTGGACAAGGAATGCAAAGAGTTGTCTAAAAACAGTTCGCTGATGATGTGGTAGTTTTCTCCGATCTCGCGTAAAAAGGCGGACACGTTTTCGGCTGATTCGCCCAATTGAGAAGCAATCGCCGCCGCTGTTTCTGCGGGTGCGGCATTCGTCTGCAATCGCGTGCCATCTTCCCAAAAGTAGCGGCAAATCTCCGGCAATCGCTCATAGCTGAAATAGTCACGGGGATTTTTGCCTGCTAGCGTGAAGAGTTCATCTACTAAAAGAGGCATCGTGAAGAGGGAAGGACCGGCATCAAAACGGAAGCCGTCTTTTTCAATCTGAGCAAGCTTGCCGCCCACGTAGGGATTCGCCTCAAAGACAGTCACTTCATGTCCTGCCACCGCGCTGCGAATCGCTAGACCTAGACCGCCCATTCCTGAACCAACAATTCCGATTTTGCTCATGTTCAAAATTAAGTAAAAAAGAATAAAGCCCTAAATGTTTTTCACTCCCTGACCTTTTCCGTAATTTTGCCCGAATTTTAATATTTACTATGCTACGTACACATACAAATGGCGAATTGCGCATCGAGCACGCCGGCACCGAGGTAACTCTTTGTGGCTGGGTTCAGCGTTCACGAGATAAAGGGGGGATGATTTGGGTGGATCTTCGAGATCGTTACGGGGTTACTCAATTGATGTTAGAGGAAGGGAAATCGTCTGCGGAGGCTTTGGCATTAGCAAGAGGTTTAGGTCGTGAATTCGTTGTAGAAGCAAAAGGTACAGTGGTAGAGCGTTTGTCTAAAAATGACAAGATGCCTACCGGCGATATTGAAATCAAAGTGAGTGAGTTACGCGTATTGAATCCCGCTAAATTGCCTCCTTTTTTAATCGAAGACGAGACAGATGGCGGTGATGATATCCGCATGAAATACCGCTATTTAGACTTGCGTCGTAATCCGATTCGCGAGAGTTTGCAGTTGCGTCACCACGTAGGTCGTGAAGTGCGTAACTACTTAGATAAGCAAGATTTTATAGAGGTAGAAACGCCCGTTTTAATCAAATCAACGCCAGAAGGTGCGCGCGATTTCGTGGTGCCTTCTCGCATGAATCCAGGTGAATTTTATGCTTTGCCTCAGTCTCCACAGACCTTCAAGCAATTATTGATGGTATCCGGTTTTGACCGTTACTACCAAATTGTGAAGTGTTTCCGTGACGAAGATTTACGTGCAGATCGCCAGCCAGAATTTACGCAGATCGACTGTGAGATGTCCTTCGTGGAGCAAGAAGATGTCTTGAATATGTTTGAAGGATTAATTCGTCATTTGTTCCAAAACGTAAAAGGCCTTGACATCGGCCAAGTGCCTCGCATGACTTACGCGGATGCGATGAAAAACTACGGTTCGGACAAGCCTGACATTCGTTTTGATATGAAATTCGTGGAATTGAAAGGCGATGGCGTTGACTTGACATCTGGCAAAGATTTCCAAGTTTTCGATGCAGCGGACACGGTAGTTGGTATTTGCGTGAAGGGTGCAGCCGAATATACCCGCAAGCAAATCGATGAATTAACTGATTTCGTTCGTCGACCACAAATTGGTGCAAAAGGATTGATTTATGCGCGTGTTCAAGCGGATGGCGTAGTGAAATCATCCGTAGATAAATTTTACTCAGAAGAAGATTTAGCGAAATGGGCTGCAGCGTTTAATGCAAAGCCAGGCGACTTGATCCTTGTGCTTTCTGGAGAAGGAGATAAAGTACGCAAGCAATTGAATGAATTACGTTTAGAAATGGGAACGCGTATGGGATTGCGTGATCCGAATAACTATAAAGTACACTGGGTAGTGGATTTCCCACTATTAGAATACGGTGAGGAAGAAGATCGCTGGTTCGCGATGCACCATCCATTTACGAGCCCGAAGCCGGAGGATATTCCATTGATGTTAGCGGGGGAATTCGGTAAAGTGCGTGCGAACGCCTACGATTTAGTCGTGAATGGCGTGGAAGTAGGAGGAGGTTCGATTCGTATCTTCCAAAAAGACCTGCAATCGAAAATGTTTGAAGTCCTTGGATTTACTCCAGAGGAGGCGCAATCACAATTCGGCTTCTTATTAGATGCCTTTGAATATGGAGCGCCGCCACACGGTGGATTGGCTTTTGGATTTGACCGCCTCTGCTCGCTTTTCGGAGGAACAGATTCGATCCGAGATTACATCGCATTCCCTAAGAACAATGCTGGGCGTGATGTGATGATTGATTCTCCATCTCCACTGGCGCAAGCGCAGTTAGATGAATTGAAAATCAAGACGACAGTCTAGTTATTAGAAAATAAGTAAATAGGGGGCCGCGCAGCGGCCCCCTATTTTTGTTAAAAATCGTAATGGAAAACGGGGCTTGTCCATTCGCCCGCGTTGATATTGATGATTTCCTTGATTTCGCCATGGTGAATATCAAATACCCATCCGTGCAAGTGCGGTAATTGTCTATTTGACCAGGCCTTTTGGACGATGGTCGTTTTGGCCAAATTCTGAATCTGTTCTGCCACGTTCAATTCCACTAGTTTATTAAATCGAGCGGTCTCATCCGTGATGTCATGTAGATCTTCGTAGTGTTTCTCGTAGACTTCCTTGATATTCCGTAGCCACTTGTTGATTAGCCCGAAATCATGGTTTGTCATGGCTGCCTTTACCCCACCACAATTATAATGGCCACACACAATAATGTGTTTTACCTCTAAAACTTCTACGGCATATTGCAAGACGGACAACAGATTGATATCCGTATGCACGACCATGTTTGCCACATTTCGGTGTACGAAAATATCACCGGGATCCGCATGCGTGATTTCCTCAGCTGGAACCCGGCTATCGGCACATCCGATCCATAGGAACAGCGGGTTTTGTTCTTTCGATAAATTATCAAAATAGGTTGAGTCTAATTCTAGACGCTCGCTTGCCCAAGCTTTATTGCTCAGTAGTAATTTTTTATATTCATTCATGTTATTTCTTTTTTAGATCGACTCCTATGCCGCGTTCGTTTGCTGTACTCATAAACTCTTGGATCAGAAGATTGATATCGTGATCCATAAAATGAACCTTAGTTGCATCAATAAATACTTCTGAACCTGCTGGTATTTTTCGTAAGGTCTCTTTTAATGACATTTTGTGTAGGAATGTCACATCCTTCTGGAATTTAATTAGAATATCATTCCCATTTTTGAATACCGTAAATACCGACGAATAATTAGTAATGATCACAAATGCCAAACCTACTAATGTCCCTATGAAAATTCCCCACAATAAATCTACTCCTACCACCACAGCTACGGTGACTAAAAAGGGGACATATTGTTTCCAGCCTTCTGCAAATACTTTTTTGAATTCCTTAGGATGAGCCAGTTTATAGCCTGTGTATAACAGGATACTGGCCAGGCAGGCGAGTGGGATTTTGTTTAAATAAAACGGCAAAAGCATGACCGCCACGATTAATAAAATACCGTGAAAGAATCCGGACATACGACTTTTTCCTCCCGAATATACGTTAGTTGAGGAGCGTACAATAACTGAAGTAATAGGCAGCCCGCCCAGCAATCCACTCACGATATTCCCTGCTCCCTGGGCAAGTAATTCTCTATCTGGAGAGGATATTCTTTTTAAGGGATCTAAGGAATCAGTCGCCTCCAGTGATAAAAGTGATTCTAAAGTCGCGACTATGGCCAGAGTTATTGCGATGGAATAGACCTTCGGGTTACTTAAAAAGCTCCAGTCAGGAGAGATGAGTCCTGCAAAGATTTCGCTGGTGGACGCAAAGATGGGAAGGTTAACCATGTGATCCTTCGAATCTCCTAAGTACCAGTCCGGGTTCCAACTAGCTAGTCCTTCATTGATTCCTACCCCAGCTAACACGACAAAAAGGGAGGCAGGTAGGGCATTCATCCAAGTGAATTTTTGGCCTAGTTTCGTCCAAGAAAATAAAATGACGAGTCCAATAAATGAGATGATTAAAGCCCCTATTTTAATGTCTGCGAGCGATTTCAAAATCTCCGTAAAGGTATTTTCTCCATCTTTTTGGTCAAATTCAAACTCTCCAATAAAGTCCAAATCATCCCCAATCGCATGCGGGATCTGTTTTAAAATAATGACAATTCCTATAGCCACTAACATGCCTCGAATGACTGAGGAAGGAAAAAATCCGCCTATCTTTCCCATTTTCAATAAGCCTAAAGCTACCTGAAATAAGCCAGCGATAATCACGGCAACTAAAAATCCAGGGAAAGAACCTAAGTCACCAATTGCCGTTGCGACAATAATGGTTAGACCAGCCGCTGGACCACTTACAGATAGTTCTGATCCAGATAAAAGAGAGACAAGTGTTCCTCCTACTATTCCAGCCACTAAGCCGGCCAATAAGGGGGCTCCTGATGCGAGAGCAATGCCTAAGCAAAGGGGCAATGCGACTAAAAAGACAGCAATGCCTGATTTCCAATCCCCTTTGATGAAGGATTGAATGTATTCTGATTGTTTCATAAGCTTGTTTAATTAATGAACGTATTATTGCAATTAAACAGGAGCTTCAGGGGGAGTTAGCGGGGTACAAAAATATCCAGAAGATAAAATAAATTGTAGTTCAGTTATTTTATTTTTGGAAGGGATATTTGTAAACACAAAAATAGGATGAGAGCGAACAATCCCTGCTTCTTGGGAAAGGTCATCCTCTTCGGAATCTTCGTCATCCGAGTTTAACGGAGGAATGTTTGCCGGTTTGTGTTGTGAAATGGGTTCCTTGGTTTGGTAAATAATTTTAGACTGCTGATCTCGTTCTTGAATTAAAATAGGATCCGCTGTATCAAATTTATCTGCTTTGTATTTCCATTCTTTTTTAAGGCGGCCACCAGAACCTACCTCATGGTATTCACGCCAAATCCCCACCTTAACACTGTCATCTAATTTGCCCGCTTCTTTTAAATTACCATTCGAATAAAAAGACTGATAGGTACCTCTAACTTTCCCATATTGTCGGGGTACAACCTCTTTTATTTTCTTTTTTGAGGCATCATAATACTGAAAGTAGGAGCCCTTTAAAAATCCTTTTTCATAATAAACCTTATTCTCTAATTCATTTTCTGGACCGTAATTTTCCCATCGGCCATCTTTAACTCCCATAAAATAGAAGCCTTCTTCCACGAGTTTTTGATTGACATATTTTTTAAATGGACCATGGCAAATCTGCGCGTTTTTTGCCTCTTTTAATGGGATCGAAATTACGCGGGATTGTGCAGGATCGAAAATGAAAATTTCTTGCAAATAAGGACTTAGGGCCTCGTCCTCCACATATTTTACGACATGGGCTTCCTCTGCAGTCATGCGTATACCACTACCATAGCTGCCTAATCTGACTTCCGTTTTGATACCCGCATATTCATCTTTTGGCTGCAGTTTCTTTTTCGCGGTTTTAACAATTTTTTTCCCCAAATCCTTTACACCTAGACTTTCAATAAAGGCTTTGCTGTCCTCTTTGAATTTTTTAGCCTCTTTAACTTTTTCTTCTAGTCCCGTGGAGAGCCTACCATTAAATAATCCGTTTTCGTGAACGCTCGTATCTATCAGCGGCTTATTGGTAGAAATTACCCGATTCTGTGCTTGAGAAGTTAAGCACAGACTTATAAGTAGACCAAAAATTAGAAAGCGAGAAAGCATTAATTTGCTTGAAAATATTTCTTAAAACTACGAATTAAACTTATTACCTGAGAGACTTTATGTATTTTTGCAAGGATTATTTTATAGCCTTAGTTGAATCATTCATTGGAAAAACAAGCAAAAATATATGTAGCCGGGCACCGAGGTATGGTGGGGTCGGCTATCGTTCGGAAGTTACAAAGTGTAGGTTACACGAATTTGTTGTTAAAAACCTCAGCGGAATTAGACCTACGTGATCAGGTAAAAGTAGCCGAATTCTTCGCCACTGAAAAACCAGATTATGTGTTTTTAGCGGCAGCTAAAGTGGGTGGGATTGTGGCAAACAACACTTATCGCGCTGATTTTTTATATGAGAATTTGGCCATCCAAAACAACATCATTCATGCTTCTTTCGTCAATAAAGTGAAGAAATTGCAGTTCTTAGGCTCTTCCTGTATTTACCCTAAATTAGCACCTCAACCCCTGAAAGAGTCCTATTTGCTAAGCGGTTATTTGGAGGAAACAAATGAGCCATATGCCATCGCAAAGATCGCTGGCATCAAGATGTGTGAAGCCTATCGGGCACAATATGGGTGTGATTTTATTTCCGTGATGCCTACGAATTTGTATGGACCTAACGATAATTATGATTTAGAAAACTCCCATGTCTTGCCAGCAATGATTCGTAAGTTTCAAGAGGCTAAAGAACGCGGAGATGCTTCGTTGACACTTTGGGGAAGTGGTGCACCCATGCGTGAATTCTTACATGCAGATGATTTAGCGGAGGCCTGTGTTTATTTGATGGAAACCTACAGCGATGCTGAACTTGTGAATATAGGAACTGGAATCGATGTAACGATTAAAGAATTAGCTGAAACTGTGAAAGAAATAGTAGGCTTTAGTGGTGTTATCCAATGGGATCGCACAAGACCTGATGGCACTCCGCGGAAGTTAATGGATGTATCTAAATTACATTCTTTAGGCTGGAAACATAAAATCGAATTAAAAGAGGGTATTTCACTGGCCTACCAAGATTTCTTAACGAATGTAAGTATTCGCAAATAATGGAGGGAAAGGAGTGGTTTAGTACCTGGTTTGATTCCCCTTATTATCATATTCTCTATGCGAAACGAGATGAAAGTGAAGCAGCAAAATTTATTGCCTCCTTACAGCAAAAATTAAACTTAGCTTCTGGTTCTCGTGTATTGGATGCAGCCTGTGGCAAGGGTAGGCACGCGATTACATTAAGTCAATTAGGTTTTTCGGTGGATGCATTCGATCTTTCACCTACTAATATTGAGGCCGCTCAAGTTTTTGAAACTCCAGACCTTCTTTTTTTTGTACATGATATTCGGGAGGCTTTACCGCTCCAAAATGAATACGATGCCATTTTTAATTTCTTCACCAGTTTCGGTTATTTTGACAATCGAATGGATAATCAGAAAGCCTTTAACACATTCGCTGGGGGCTTGAAAAAAGGGGGAATACTCGTTCTTGATTTCTTTAATCCCACCTATGTTTTATCAAATTTAGTCTCCTCAGAAACGGTTGATCGTCAGGGGATAGCATTTCAAATCAAACGTTGGTCAGACGCTGGCTACCTGTATAAATCGATTGATTTTACAGACAAGGGTACAGCCTATTCCTTTGTTGAAAAAGTGGAGTTAGTCTCTAAAAACGATTTTCTAGCGTATGCTGCCCAAGCGGGACTTCAACTTGTTGATTTCAAAGGAAGCTATTCGCTAACTTCCTTTGATGAAATCAACTCGCCTAGAATGATTTTTATTTGGTCAAAAAACTAGTTTTTTGTGAATTTGATGGAAACCGATTCCTCTAATTCCGGAAAGCTAAGCACATAGTTTCCTCTATTCAGTTTTGAGACATCTAATTTGATTGCAAAATTCTCCACAACAATCGTTTCTTCTTGGATGATCCTTCCTTGAAAATCACTAATGCGTATTCGGTAGTTCGATGCTACATAATTTTTAGGGAGACCTACTGTTAATAAATGATGGGTCGGGTTTGGATAAGCATACATATTCGAATTAGGATTATCCAAAGTGGTAGCTAAAATAATTACCCCCAACGAAGCTGAGGTGAGGCAACCATTCGCATCTTTCAATCTAACTTTATAGGTTCCATTTGCAGTGGGCTTATACGTAGTTGTGGTGGCACCCGTAATGGCAACATCGTTAAAAAACCATTGAATTTCTGTTCCTGCTGAAGACGTCAAAATACCTTTATCAAAGGAAATTGTTGGCTCCACTGGAGTGGTTGTTGTAATGGCGCTCACGGCTGAAACAACTGGACACGTCCCATTAAAGCTGGCATTTACTTGGTAATTTCCTGAAGTGCTAACCTCTAATTTATTGGTAGTTTCTCCACTGATAGTTACACCATTTTTCAACCATTGATACGTTGGATTTCCAGAGGCAGCTGTTGCCGTAATTGTTAATTTTTCCCCGACACATAATTTCGAAGCACCCGTTGGGCTAACGGTAATTACTGGGCTAGTTCCCGTGGTAACAGCCACCTGAACTCTAGGGCTTGGACAGGCATATGATTTGAATTTCATGCCATATAAATAGTAATAGCCTGATTGAATTTCACCATCATTAAATAGAGCTCCTGTTAAAGTTAAGACTCCAGGAATCGTGTAGGGATAACCAATATTTGTAACAGCATTTACCGTGTCGGCCTTTGTTCGATTACTTCTAAAAATAGAAGCCCCATTTGAACAGACATGTGATAAAATGTAGTTTCCTGCTTTAGGGAATGGTAAATTGAGGACAACGGTTTGGCCAGGGTCTGTTTTATCGTCAATTAATTGGCTGTTCACAGTAGTGGAATTAGATTGGGTTCTAGTGGCGACCAAATCTTTACTAATTGAGGCAATTAATTCCCCCGTGTCTTTATTAAAAATACCGAAAGTGACCGTTCCCGAAGTTCCAATGTATACTGTCGCACTTTCAAGAATAGTAGGTTGTGATACTACAAAGATGGGTTCTGGTCCAAAATTCGAATAATAAGTACCACCACCAAAATCTGATTTTGTTGCTGGACCTACTGTTCCGCTAAAGTTGTTAAATGCAGCAAAGAAGGTACCAGAGTTTGTCGTTTTCAAGGTTGATCCTGAGCCAATTAAATTAGTACCATTATACCATAATGGGCTACCATTCGTAGCAGAAAGTGTTATTTCTGTTGAATTAGCACAAATGGTGCCCGTAACAACAGGAGGCGCTGGACTACTTATGGTAACGGAGCTCGTGACAAGGTCGTTCGTTGCATTTTGATCGCCTGTCAGTTGGCTGCTTAGTTGAAGCGAGTACGTACTGCCAGCTACCAAGGTCATATTTCCTGATAAGATAACATCTGCTTCTCGATTGGAAGCCAAAGCACTGACAACACCTGTAGCTGTGCCTACTAAAGTAGTACCATTTTTGACCTCTAATTTGACAGAAACATTTGTTTGAGTTGCAGAACCTACATTCTTAATTCGTGCATTGAAGGTAGTATTCCCTGCACTTGCGCAAAAACTTTCTGTTGATTGTGATACTGAAATAGCACTGAAATCTTTAGATGCTTGTACGATTTGAATGGAATAATCTTTTGTTTCACCTGAGCTAATAGTGCCACAAGATGGAGCTAAATTAGATCCTGATCCATTTTCAATTACCCAGCGTAAACGGTAGAAATCATCTTGTTTTAAAGTGCTTGGAATTTTAATATTGCCAGTTGCGCTTGCAACAGAGGTGTTTTGTGAGTTATATAATTCCTCTCCACTATCCGCAAAATCTCCATCTTGATTCCAATCAGCGAATAGCTTAACCTGCCTAGCACTCGTATTTTTAAAATTAAATCTAGCGGCGATATTCTCACCTAGCTCAGCTTTAAAAACAGGATTAAGTCCTGTAGAGTCTTTAGCAGTACCTAAGCTAAACGTTTGTAAGTTACTTGTGCTAGTGGTTGGAGCAAGGTTGCAATAAGATGAACCTCCTATTCCAGACACCACTACTCCAAAGCTCTGAGGAATATTGTTTTTTAATACTCCTTTTTGACTAACCGTTAAAGTGAAACTTTGACCTGGTAATGGATTATTTATCAAGATTTGTTCCACATTGTCACGGATATTATCAGCAGCAACAGGCAATGCCTCAGGGGTGGCAGGGTTTAGTGTAAAGGGGAAGAAAGTGGACGTACCACTTGTTAATCGAATATCTAGATCGTTTACCAGTCGAGGAGTTCTGTCATTTAATTGAGATGAAGTGCTAGCCTCTGGATCTGTCCAAGCGAGGGTGGCTTTCAATGGTCCCTTACCCGAACTAATTAGCGTATATGTTTTTGTCTGACCTTGAATCAAACTACTTTCAGTCAATAAATGCGATCCACTTTTATTTTGAACAACCTCGGCTGCTTTATCTATCTGTATTAATCCATAGCCTGTTTTATAGTCAGGGCCAGGGGTTTCCATGTCTAATGCGGTATGAATAGCAATCGCTTTCAATGTAGAGGAAAGCATAAAGGTATTTTTATTTAGACGATTGTATAATTGTTGAATTAAATAAAGAGATCCAGCTGCCTGAGGAGTAGCCATGGAGGTTCCACCTTTTGTTGAATAAGCTTGGTCGTTTGCAACACCTGTAGAAAACATATTTGTTCCGATGGCCATGACATCGGGTTTAATTCTACCGTCGTCTGTGGGTCCCCAACTTGTAAAATTTGAAATGCTCACTTCAGATGCCTTCGTAGGGATTAATGAACTTAGGTTTGCAGCCCCTACGGTTAAGATATTTTTGGCAGTTCCGCTTGTAGAAATAATATCATAGCCATCATTTTTTGCTCTGGCTACATTAGAAGAGTCAGTGGTGGATGTTTTCAAGAAATAATATTCTCCCGCGGCAGGTCCATTTTCACTTCTACTATTTCCGGCAGACTTGAAGATTAAATAGTTAGGGCTATTGTACGCAATTTTGTCCCAGGCTTGTGCGTTTGTTTCATAGAGGCCAAATTTGACATCCTCAAAAGTGCTTACCGCATCATTTCCCCACCATTGCCATTTTTTCTTCGTTTCATCGTACGTCCAACCTGCCTGATAGCCATAGGAGTGATTACTTATTAATAAAGGAGATGAAGAGGAAGCTGTACTCATTTCGGAATTATCGTTCGTAAAATCCCAAACCTTTAAATCAGCTTCATAGGCCATTCCTTTTGCATTTGGGCTAATTCCCGCTGCCACCAAAGTTCCTGCTACGTGCGTGGCATGATCACTCGTTCCAGAACTAGTCTGATTAGGTTGCATACTCGCACGTCCTCCAAATTCCTGATGCGTTGTTAATATGGCTCCTCCATCCCACATGCCTAGTTTGCCTTTGAGTGAATCTGATTTACCTGTTAACCCTAAAGAAAGACTTCCACCGGGGTAAAGCAGATTTGTTTTGGTCATTTTAGCCGCTTGGCTATTTGATTCTGTGCGTATATAAAGGGCTTCGCCAATTTCTGAAAAACCCTGGAAAGTAAGAACTTTACCTTCTCCTAGTGTTCGAGTAAGTGGTATTCCTCTTTTTTTAGCTATCTCTTGCGAGGCATGGTAAATAGAATCCTGTTCTCTACCAAATCGCAAAGCGCGCTCCTTTCTGAAGTCATCTTGTGCGAAGGTGGAGAAACTCAAAAGAAAAATGAGTAATATGTGAAATTTCATATTAGCGAATTTACAGAATTATTTTATTTCTACTTTAAACGTTTTTCGATGTAAAATTGTTAAACCTTTTTCTAATATGGCTTTTCGATGTTGCAGTGTGGGATAGCCAGCATTTTTTTCCCAGCCATAGCCGGGGTGTTCTTGAGCCGCTTTTTCCATGAGTTCATCGCGGTGGGTTTTAGCTAAAATGGAGGCAGCCGCAATAGAAAAGTATTTTGAATCCCCCTTTACAATGCACGTATGTGGAATGAGTGGGTAGCTATAAAATCGGTTGCCATCCACTAATAAATGTTCAGGACGATGTGTAAGTTGATCCACCGCTAAGTGCATCGCTAGAATACTAGATTTTAAAATATTGATTTCATCAATTTTTTCAGCACCTACCTCCGCTACAGCATAATCGATCGCATATTCCTTTACCAATCTTTTTAATTCATTGCGCTGGCGCAAGCTCATTTGCTTCGAATCCGTTAAAAAAGGGTGATGAAAATCTTTAGGTAAAATAACGGCTGCAGCCACTACTGGACCGGCTAAACATCCTCTTCCGGCTTCATCTAAGCCGGCTTCTAGTCCTATTGGAGAATAAAAGGGTAGTAGAGCTGACATTTATCTTTCAAACAATACTCTTTTTCCTTTAACGGACTCATTGAATACACCTTTTGAATAAGCTAAATGCCCTGATACAAATGTATGTTCAATCGAAGCGGATAAGGTTTGCCCTTCTAGGGGAGACCAGCCGCATTGGTAAAGGATATTATCCTTCGACACGGTCGTAGGTTTGTTTAAATCTAGAATGGCTAAATCCGCCCAATACCCTTCACGGATGTATCCACGTTCTAGTATTTGGAAACAATCTGCGACAGCATGTGCCGTTTTTTCGGCGATAAGTTCGAGGCTTAAATGACCTTCTTTGGCCAAATCAATCATCAACAACAAAGGATGCTGCACTAAGGGCAAACCAGAAGGCGCTTTCCAAAACTCTTGTGATTTCTCTTCCCAGGTATGCGGCGCATGATCCGTTGCAATTATATCTAATTCCCCAGAAATCAATGCTTTGCGCAAAGCCGTCTTGTGACGCGCGTCTTTAATGGCGGGATTGCACTTAATCTGATTTCCTAACGTATCGTATTGTGCCGCATCGAACCATAAATGGTGGACACAAACTTCTGCGGTAATGCGTTTGTCTTTCACTGCTTTACCCGTCTCAAACAAAGCTAATTCCTCCTCCGTCGAGATGTGAAGAATATGCAAACGGGTATTGTTTTTCTTGGCTAAATCTATTGCCATTGAAGAGGACAAGTAACAAGCTTCCTCATTGCGGACCAATGGATGAATATAAGCGGGGGCATTTTCTGGGTATTTTTCTTTGAAAAGTTCTGTTCGTGCACGAACGGTTGCTTCATCTTCGCAGTGCGTTGCGATTAACATTTCGCAGCTAGAGAATAATTTCTCCAAGGTCTGCGCATTATCAACAAGCATATTTCCTGTGGAGGATCCCATGAAGATTTTCACTCCGCATACATCACGGGGATTTGTCTTTAAAACTTCCTCTAAATTATCGTTTCCAGCCCCCATGAAGAAGGAGTAGTTTGCCAAAGATCCGGCTGCCGCAATCGCGTATTTATCTGCTAATAATTCCTGTGTTAATGCATTGGGAACGGTATTGGGCATCTCCATAAAACTAGTCACACCCCCAGCTACTGCTGCGCGTGCTTCGCTCGCAATCGTTGCTTTATGCGTTAAGCCAGGCTCTCTGAAATGCACCTGATCATCTATCATACCAGGGAAAATATGCTTTCCACTGAGATCTAAGATGAACTCATCTGGCAGAGGAGTCATGTCAGGAGCGATTTTTGAAATTCGTCCGTTTTCTATCCTAAGATCTGAATGTATTATCTTGCCTTCGTTGACGATTTGGCCATTCTTTAAGAGAAATTTAGTCATTGAGATCTGTGATTTTAAATTCTGTTCGGCGGTTTTCTTGGTGCGCCTCTTCACTACAATCAACCCCATCGGTACAGCCATTGATTAATTGTGATTCTCCATACCCTTTAGCTTTGATTCTATTGGCGCTTATTCCGTGATCGATGATGTATTTCACAGCAGAGTCAGCTCTTCTTTGGGATAATTTTAGGTTATAGGATGCAGAAGCGCGTGAATCTGTATGTGATCCAAGTTCGATGGAGATTTCTGGATTATCTTGTAAAACTTGAACAATTTTATCTAGTTCCAGTGCTGCATCCGGTCGAATAACAGCCTTATCTAAGTCGTAATAGATAGGATTAACTCCAAACATAGCTCCTAATTCTTCTCCTATTTCTGCAACTCCCAAGGTGATTTTATGGTCAAATGTGGTATCCGTTAATTCTTTTTTCAAAAGCTGTTTAGGAATCTCTTTTCCATCTAACAAAAACTCACTCCGTTTAGTCAAGAATTTTTCTTTACTCGCATTAAAACTGATTTGGTCAGCGGGGTTTAAGTCGATGATGGGTAAAAATCCTTTGGCATCACTATACAGTACAGGCTGAATCTCCCCATTGCGTTTAATTCCCACCTTTGCGTTCGCAATAGGCTTGTTTCGGCTGTTTAGAATTTGTGTTCGCAAGTGGTATAAAGCTACTTTAACTGGCTCCTTGCTCTCTACAATAGCGGTTTCATTTGACCACCAACGATCCTCAGAATTAGTTGATTGAAAGAAATAAATATCATCATCTCCTTTTCCCCCGGTTCTATTTGAGCTAAAATAGCCTTGGTTGGTATCAGATAAAAATAGGCCAAAATCATCTCCAGAAGAATTCATAGGAACACCTAAATGTTCAACTTGAATCTCGTCATCACTACGCGTGGCAACAAAAATATCTAGGCCACCTAAACTAGGATGCCCATCTGAAGAGAAAAAGAGCTTGCCATCCTCTGATACATAAGGGAATATTTCGTTTCCACGTGTGTTGATACTAGAACCTAAATTAATAGGCTTTCCGAACCGACCCGAGTTATCCATTGGAGCCCTATATAAATCCAAGCCACCTTTTCCTCCTCTGCGATTCGAACTAAAATAGAGGGATTTCCCATCGCGCGAAAATGACGGGCTTCCGTCCCAACCTAAGGAGTCAGAAATAGGCAGACGCTCTGGTACTGACCATGTTCCGTCTCTTAAAGACGATATATACAGATCTACATCAGGGGAAGGGTCTTTACTTTTTCCGGAGTTTCCTCTAGCAAATACCATCGTTTTTCCATCTTTCGAAAAGGCAGGCGTACCCTCATTGGCATTGTCATCTAAAAGAGTAGAGCTAAATACCTCTAATTGTTCAATTTCAGTAGGACTTTTTAATTTAGCCTTGTACAAACCTAGATAAGGGAGCCCATTGTTTTTGTAAATCAATGGTTTTTTTGAACTAGTTATTATAAGTTCCTCCCCATTTTTTATCGGGCCAAATTCTGCCTGTTTCGTATTCCCGACCAAGCCCTGAATTTTAACTGGGCTAGGATTTTTAGTGTATTCCTCGACAGAGGAAAGGTTTTCTAATTCAATTTCTGCTTTGATAGCATATTCACGGGAACTTGGTTTACTGGCAATAAAGTCCTGTAGGTATTTTTTGGTTTCGGCGTATTTGCCGTTTGCTTTAGCGGAATAGGCTAAATGTAAATTAAGAAGTGGATCTTGATTCCCCTTTTCCTTTGCTATCAAATAGTAAGGCCCTGCAAATTGAATGCGATTCGAGAGACGATACGATTCCGCCACCAAATAATTCGTTTCTGCTATCCTGTAATTTCGATCTGCTAGCGGTTTTACATCTCGAATTGTCCATTCATATTCTCCTAATTCGAAATTTTCTATGGCTGTTTTAAATAATCGGGCATCAGAATTACAGGCATTTAGCAGTCCCACTATCAGGAAAAGATAGAGGTAAGTGGTTGGTTTAAATGGCTTTATGTGGTTCATAGCTGAGTAAGCGAATATAAAAATAAATACAAAACCGATTATATTCTGTACCTTTGCCTAAATTTCGACAATCGAAAGCAAGATGACAAACGTTCGTCGTCTTTTATTCCAGCAGTGATGTTGTACAACCATGAGAAAAAGAATTTCAAACGACGATAACCGTCGTGACAGCCGACCATCAGAAGGTCGTGCATCCACAGGAAGATCTGAATTTAGATCTACTGGCAGATCAGAAGGCAGATCTTCAGGAGGCCGTGATTTTAACGGCCCACGTAATGACTCAGGAGCTCCTCGCGAGTTCAGAGGGCCTCGTAATGATTCAGGTGCCCCACGTGCACCACGTTCAGAATCATCCAATCGTTTTTCATCAGATCGCAAGCCATACAATTCAGAAGGTGGAGAGCGCAAGCCTTATCAAGGAGGAGATCGTAAACCATTCAATCGCGATAACCGCGAGGGTGGCGAACGCCGTTCATTCGGAGACCGCAAGCCATTTGATGGAGAGAGAAAACCTTATCAAGGAGGTGAGCGAAAGCCTTATCAGGGTGGCGAAAGAAAACCATTCAATCGTGATAACCGCGAGGGTGGCGAACGCCGTTCATTCGGAGACCGCAAACCATTTGATGGAGAGAGAAAACCCTATCAAGGTGGAGAGCGCAAGCCTTTTGGCAGAACTGAAAATCCAACACGTACACCGTATAAAGGAGATAATCGCTGGGATCGCAATGCTGCTCCTAAGGTAGAGGGGTCGGAAGAATCGACTACGCCGCGCGATGAGAATCCAACAGCACGCATTGAGCGTCGCTACGAGGAGCGCACAGAGCGTTCTGCAGAGCGTGGCGAACATCCAGAGGGCAACCGTAATCCACGTTATTCAGACCGCGAGACCTTTAAAAGTCGTTCGCGTTTCGATGCAGGTCCTGCATTCGAACCTCAATATAAATTAGATCGCTACAAGGAGCGTGCTCCGGCCAAGATCCAAAAGAAAATCGCTCAAACCGATCGTCGTTCAGATGAAATACGTTTGAATCGCTACATTGCAAACGCGGGAATTTGTTCTCGTCGTGATGCGGATAAATTAATCGAAGCGGGTGAAATCAAGGTTAATAACAAGGTGATCACAGAAATGGGATACCAGGTGAAGCCGACGGACATCGTGAAATACGGTAACCGTAAATTGAACCGCGAAAAACCCGTTTACTTATTATTAAATAAGCCAAAAGACTTCTTAACAACTACCGACGACCCGAACGATCGCAAGACCGTAATGGAACTCGTAAAGAATGCAACAGAATCGCGCATTTACCCGGTGGGACGTTTGGATAGAAATACAACCGGTTTATTGTTATTAACCAATGATGGCGAATTAGCTGATAAATTAACCCACCCATCTAACGAAATCGAGAAGATTTACCAGGCGGAATTAGACAAGCCTTTGACAGATGAAGATTTCGAAAAAATCAAGGAGGGTTTAACCTTAGAGGATGGTGAAATTAAAGTAGATGATATTGCCAAAGTCACTCCAGACGGTTATGTCATCGGTGTTAAAATTCACTCCGGCAAAAACCGAATTGTTCGTCGTATTTTCGAACACCTAGGTTACGAAGTAACAAAACTAGATCGCACCACATTCTCAGGATTAACGAAGAAAGATCTTCCACGCGGAAGCTGGAGATTCTTGACCGAGAGGGAGCTGGTGAAGTTGAAGTATCTACTTTAGTCGAAGCGAGGCTTCGACAGTCACCAGTCGAGAGTTAAAAGTCGCGACTTCGTCGCTTAGTCATCGCTTCGCGATTTAGTCTGCTAGCGACTAGCGACTAGTGACTAACAAAAAACCCGCTGAAGAAATTCAGCGGGTTTTTTGTGCTAAAAACTCACTTGGCGTACATTTCATCTGCTTTTTAAAGGCAGAATTAAAGGTCGCTTTATTGACAAAACCAGCCTCCATTGATAGTGATTCTAAGGTATATTTTTCTAAGTAATCCCCTTTCATTTTTTCAATGATATAGTCGATACGATGCAAATTAAGAAAATCGGTGAAGCGTTGATTATAATGATTGTTGATGATAAAAGATAAGTTTTTAGCAGGGATTTCAAGAATAACGGCAAGCTTATTGATATTTAAATTTGATTGCAGGAAAATTAAATCCGTCTTAAATGCCTCTTCGATTTTATGAATCTCCTTAGCATACATATTTATAATTAGCTCTTTATCTTCTTTTGAAATCTCGGAATTAGTGCCATTTTTTATTGACGTTATGAACGGAATTCCATACAATACTTCTGGATTAAGCAATAAATAAATACTAAAACAGAAAATGCTCGATGAAGTTATTAGTAGAGATAAATTTATTTCATTTCCATTTATTTGATTACTATATGCAAGTAAACCCGAAGATATAATCATGCTTACAATCGAAATAATTCTAGAAATAACAAAGAATTTCAGCCAATTAATAACTGATTTTAAGTGAAGTTGAGGTACAAAAAAATGGTTATTTTTTTGAGCAATTAATATGAGTCTCAATTCAAAAAAATGGTAGGTCAATCTTTGAAAAAGATGAAAATAATGAAATATTTTTTCTGGAATAATTCCATCATTTGAAGTGTAAATTGATGAAAAATTGGCCACTACTTTTTTAACTAGCAAGGCCTTTTCTGGTCCTGAAATAAAATAAAATGGCAGATAACTAATGGTGAAAATGACGAATGGAAGAAGGTGTAATAAATCTAAATAGGCCATTTTTTTCTCGTTTTTTAAGACAGAACGGACGTACAGAAAACTAATTGGCGCAAATAGTAAATTTAAAGGGGCGGCAGTCTTATACAGGAAAGGTACCTTTATAATTTCCCCCGAAACAATCAGCAAATATGCCGTAATGCAATAAGCATAGACGATCATTAAAAAAGCTAATAACTTAGTGGAATAAGGCTGGTGGAGATTTTTTTTATATAACAGCAGATAAGCCGTTATCAATGAGCAAAATATACTACCTAGAAAAAAAATATTTGACATTTAGAATAGAAATGAATTCCAAAAGTTCAAATATAGGCAGTCTTTTAGAATTAATTCACCTAAAATGGCATTTGTTAGAATTATTCCACTACTTCAAATTCTTGAGTTACAAGAATGATTGCAGCCTCTTGTTTGGTATCAGTGATGATGGCGGTATTTTTTCCACTGGTCAGAGCGATTTTTTTAGTTTTAGTTCCATCCGCCAGAAAAGTCATTTCATCACTTGTTCCATTAAATGTGTATTTTAATTTGATACCATTGGTTGGGATCGTTCCGTTAAATTTGACAGAAATAGCAACAGCATAACTGGTAGCAGGATTGATACAACCTCCAGCCTCGATGGGATTCCCATTTTCATAAACAAAACTGATATTAGTCGAAACTAAGGAGGTATTTTGGGAAGTAGGAGTAACAGGAATTGGCTCGGGAGCTTCTTCTTTTTTGCAGCTTACGAAAACAAAGGAGAATAGTAGAAAGAAAAGTAATCTCACGAGCTTTATATTAAAGTTGAAGGATAGTAATGGATTTCGAAATTCCGGCGGCTTTTACAATATAGGTCCCTGGATTTAAATTCGTAAAAATAGTTTCTCCGTTGCTAATGGATTGGGTGGCTAGAATGGTTCCATTCTGCTCTAGCGTAATAGGGGAACCGGCTTTTGCAAAGCCAACTTTAATTTGGCCTTTCGCATAGCAAGTAGCATTTTTTCTCTGGTAGGTAATTGAAGGAGGAATCTGAACTACCCACTCTTTTACCACGGTCTCATCTTCTGACCTTATTTTTAAGGTAACTGGAGAAGAGAAATCAATGGAGTTATCTCCTGATACCAGTGGACTAGTGCCTCTATAAATGCTGGCACCTGGGCTGGTACTTACTAGGGCGTTTAAGGCTGTCAAGTTTTGGTTGGCGTCTAGGAAGACCGAAATAATATTTCCATTAAACGCGATACTTTTCCTGGCAACTCCCGTAAAGTTCACATCTACAATTTCTGCACTTGAACTTAGGGCTGGACTTGCAAAGCTATAGCCTTGAAATAAATTTCCTGAGTGCTGATTATTCACAAAAGAGACCGTTTTAGGAACATCTTTAATGATATTCAAGCTTGAGTCATAGATTTTAAACTGAACGACCTCGTTCTGGGTGTTTGAATAAACCGTAAGGTAGGCATAATACCGGTTTTGGTTAGCGACAAAAATTAAATTCGCCACGCCACGGCATTGGCCATTAACAAAGGCTCCCACCATGTCAGTCGTTTTGTTTAATCGAACTCCATCTAATGTGAGAAAGCCCACATAGGTCATGGTGTATTGGAAGTCATTTTCTTTGACCGTCCATGCAGGAGTTTGGGCATAGCTTGTCAAATTACCTAAGAGGAGTAATATGCTCAGGCAGATCCACCTGAAATATCCTAGCGCTTTCGTATGCATAAACTGATCTCTCATTAATTGGTATCGGCTTGTTTGATGACTTTTTGGACGAATTCTTTTCCATCGATTTGTACCCTAACAAGGTAAATACCGTTGCTAATAAGTGGTCTGCAGGAAATTACATTTGTTCCAGCTTGAACTTGGATTGCTTGTGTATAAACAACTTGACCAGTCAAAGAAATAATTTCTATCTGAGATTCTTGCTTAACACCGGCATTTAGTTCAATAGTTAAATTACTAGAGAAAGGATTCGGATATAATTGAACACTTCGGCCCTCAGCTAGTTCGAGTACGAAAGGATTTGCAGGAGCTCCTAGGATGCGATTAGCTTCGAATTTAACGGAGGCAGTTGTCTTCTGTTTATTTCCTCCATTACTTATGTAGAAGAATAGATTTTCTGGTTTTTCGCCAAAAATTGTCAAGTAAACGAGTTCCTTATCTTCACTTCGAGATGCTTTTGCTTTTAGGACTTGTGCTTCGTCATAAACGAATACATCAGTAAAACCTGAAGGAAGCGAAATAACTGCGTTCATGTTTTGACTAAACTTATTAAATTCAGCAACCTTCTTCTCTGCCTCAAATGGCGCAGTTGTTGCCACTTGCAAAAGGCCAGTCACCGGTTTAGCCACACCCATATTCTTTGCTAAATAAGAAGGGAAACGGAAGGTCTGGTCTTTCGATGATTTTAACATATAGCCTTTTCCTGATTCTAAGTATTTCATTGAACCATTCCAGCCTAAGATTGGATCGAAGATTGCGAACTGAGTTTGGGACTTAATTACATCCCCATCTACTGCATCAAAATAGGCCATAGATTCCGATAGTAATCGATTTCCTGGAAGTGGGAAAGGAAGCCAATTCCAATTCGTTTTCACTGGGAAAGTCCAAGTAGAAATATCGACAGCGGCCCCTTTAATGTTTAAGGTTTGCTCTTTGTTAAGATACATTTTATACATAACCGAGGTGCTAAGTCCTCCGTTGCTACTAATACTTCCTGACCAGGTAGGAATAGCAATGTTCTTCGAATAGATTTCCTGTCTCGATCCTGCTACAATGCGGTCATCTGTTTCCAACGATAGCTCTTTTGTTAGCGTATTTAAATTGCTAAAATTAGGGTCGTCTACATTCATAGAAACCCAGGTCCATCCTTTATTCAAAGCAATATTTTGTTCGACCAGGCTAGTATTTGCTAGCAAGACAGGACTGCTCAAACTACCGCGAATGTCATTGTCTTGGAAATCGAGCGTTAAATTGCCATTTGCGGTTGCTTCTACTATTTTTCCAGCAGAGGCATCCCAAATTTTGAATGTGATTTTATCCGTAGTTAACTCACTACTATAGAGCGTTAAGAAGATAAAGTATTGTTTATAAGCCTCATTATAGATGGGCTTTGCGGTACCTACAAGCTTGCCATTTTGGAAGGCAGCGACTAGGTCATACAGATCATTAGAGAAGACGCCGTTAACCTGAATGCGTCCTACTAGGGTCATACTTTTATTAAAACTAGCCGCGTTGACATTCCACGAAGGCTCTTTTGCTAAAACACGTACCTTAACTTGTAGTTTTTCGTCGTAATTAAAGTCTGTTTGTAAATGTAGATTTTCAATATACTCACCCGGCGTATAATCCTTGTCAATTGTCGCTATGATAACTAATTTGCTATCTGCCGCTATAGATCCCGTGGTTCTACTTAAACTTAACCACCTCGGAATATTGGTGATAGTGAATGGACGTGTTTTACCTCCTTTGTTCAATAGCGTGATCTCAAAGCTATTCGCCTCCCCGGCTGGCTTCACTATATCGACGATTTCATTATAACCCTCTGCAAACCAGCTGATTTCATGGCGTCTATAGAAGGCTGTCCAGGTAATAGGAGAGGCCTGAGCATTATTAGCTGCATCAAACATTCGGTGAACGGTGATGTCTACCATTTGGCCTTCTAGCGATGCGATATCAGTTATGACCGGTTCGAGGATCATTTCTGTATTGTTGATGACGCGGTTTACCTCAAAGTTGATTACGGATCTTTCTGGTTTTACCGCCGGTGCGTCGACAGAAAAATTCACTTCGGATAATGTTGTGTCTGTTCTGACTACCGCAAAGCTAGTACTGATTTTATTACCCTCTATTGCATGATAATACCTTGGTCCATCAGATGAAGCAGGAGTAGGTTGATTCATGCGCGCATAAAGCAGTAGACCTATACTATTTGGACTCACTTCAAAGAAACGATCTCGCTTGATTTGATCCTCATTGCGTAAAGTATTCCAAAGTTGGAATTCATCTATTTTTCCAGTGAACCTGCGATCTACAGAATATCCAGCTAAATCTTGGCTTCCTCTAGCTCCTAGCCAAATGCGACCTCCGGAGAATCCACCAATACCTGTCATCAGGTTAGCGGAAACCGATGCTGCATCTACATAGGTTGTTAGCGCACCTTGTCGATTCAGCAGGATACTAACGTGATGCCACAAATTATCCGAGATAGGAGTGGTTGTTAATACCAGTTGCTTTCCTTCACTGTTAAAGGTTAAATTTCCAGCAGTTGTTAAATTAACTGCCCATTTATTATCAAAACCATCAGATTGGGTAATATCGGTTCCGTCCCCTTTTCCGTTTGAGAAAATGGTAGCCTCTTGATTTCCTTCCGTTTTTATCCAGAAGGAGATCGTCGCATCCATTTCTTTGGTTAATTGAACAGAAGTAACATTCTCTAGACTAAGGTGCTGCTTATTTGCAAATGAATAAGCCGTTCCTCTAGGTTTGATATCCCAGTTCGTTTTGATTTCCGCATGCTTAAATCTTGCCTTATCATAGGCAATAGTTCCATTTCCTTCATCCATAGGCCAAAAACCGATAAGGTTAGGCTCATTCCCGCTAAGTCTTGTTTCTCTATTCGCATATGCATCGGGTTGGCTGATTGTTTTATTCCAAATCCGTAAATCATGCACATTACCTTTAAACGTATTTCCCCCTAGGATAATAGCTTCGTTGTTCGCTGTAGGCAGGTTGATTCCTCCCGTTTTATTTTCTGGATCCAGGGCATCACGGAAAATAGAGACCTCTCCCGTCTTGTTTTTATATACAAAGGTATAGTGGTGGAATAAGTCATCCGTCGGAGCGCTACCTTGTACTTGTATCCCCCCGATTGTGAAACTTATTTTACCATCGATTAGGTCTATATTTATTCCGTCATTTTGTTTTAAGATCGTTGCATTAGCTGTTGAGTTTAATTTAAGCCAAAACTCTAACGTTAAATCCCCTGTCATAATCTTAGGTTGATTAATCACCATCGTATTGTTTGTTCCTTCGAATAACAAGGAGACATCGTGATTAATCTTTAGCTGGTTTGTTTGGCCCTCAATCTTCACTAAACTGGTTCCTGAACTAAATATGATAGGCTCGTTGAAACTTACCTTAATATCCTCGCCTGCACCTAAAATTCCATCTATAGGTAGGGGCGCGTTGAATTTAACAGGTGCGTTAAGGTCGATTTTCCCCGTAATAGGATCTGAAATATAGGTTGTATTATTTGTGCAACTGCTTCGGGCTCTAATTTCGTAGTTGCCGTCTGCTAGGTTTAATGCCAATACATCCATTTCGAAAGGCAGTGTAGCGCGCGCGGCTATCATCGATTTTTTATCGGGGAAACTACTCGAATTCAATAGGGTTTCGTTATTAAAATAGGTTTGCAATCTAGTCCAATTCGCGGATCCCGATGCTCTGTATTCTAAATCAATCTGCTTGAAACTCGCAAAGTTTGCGTTAAATCCGCTGACGTTAACAGTTAATTTATTCGGAGAGGCAGCCTTGTTGTAGACCCAGTTCCCTAAGGGATTACTTACTTCGACATCCGTACATGCAGGTACAAATTGCGCAGATATTACGACGGAAGAACTTACATCTACTCCATCACAAAGGGACTCTAACCGAATCTTAATATTATTATAATTGTACACATCTGAAATGGACTTACCTAACGTTAATTTGTAGATAACGGTTTGACCATAAGGTACGTGCACAATGGTACCATTTTGTTCAATGTTGATTAAAGCATTATTCGGATTCGTGGTATTATCCACCACCAGTTTAAAATCTGCATCTACACCCGCTGTACTATTATTTCTTAATTTTAATTCAAATTCCGCTTTTTTCGCTTCAGGGACATTGATAATGTTATCTTTAGTCACATTTAATTCAGGAACTTCAACTTTCTGAGTGGCTTTATTCAATGGAGCCTTCACAGCACTTACATATTTATCAAAGCTATTTTCAATTAAACTATCCAAGCTAATTAGCTCGTTTTCTAAGCGATTTTTTGTAGCAATCAAAGCAGCCTTTTCTCTTCTATTATTTCCTATAGCAGCTACGGTTCCCGTTGTTTTTATTAGATTATACGCTTTTTCTTTTTCATTAATTTGTGTTTCTATCGAAGTGATGGCTGTTTTCTTGGCATTAATCTTTTCAAAATGTTCCTTAAAGACTGTTTCAGGGAAAAATTCTGATGTTTCTGCCCCTTCATAAGGGCAGGAGGTTCTTCCTCCTAAGACAGAAAAAATGGGGCCATTACCATCAAATGAATTAACCACGTCTACACTCAGAAAATTAGCCGGATCGTTATCTTTTAGGCGATAAGTTATGGTATTAGAGGCAGCATATTCTTGAACCATTGCCGAATTTATATCTTGCTGAAAGAATGCACTTGTTTTCGCATTTATGCCTATTTTATTAATCGAAAAGCCAAATGTGGTTGCTACGCTTTGGTCAAATATTACATTATAATTAGTCGTAATGGTATTGATCACACTTGTTCTAACGCTTTGAGAATATTCTCCCACGCCGGCATCAAAAGAAATGTTTTTCTCAAATTCTGTGTTAAAAACAACGCGAATACTATCTGAATCTTCTATTTGTGCTTCTATATTGTCCTGCGCTAACGGGTCGCTCACTCCATCAAGGGCAGTTTTAAGTTTGTTCTCATAAGCAGTGATTTGTTCTTCAAGACCCTCTTTATATTTTGTGCGATCATTTTTAGCTAGGTATTTGCTTTTTTCATTATCGAAAATAACTTTTTTCCAAAGTCTGATTTGTTCTGCCTTCTGCGCTAACAATTTTAAATTGGCTGCTGATCCCGGGTTAGGCCCATTTTTAATTGCTTGCATGGCTAATGTATACTCCGGAATGAGTGTGTTTAGAATATGCTTTTGGGAGTAAATAAAAAATGTTTCCAAAGGCTTATCAATATAACTCAAAGCTTTTTGCTTACTGATATAGATTGGAAAATCCGATGTACCTAAAACAATATATTCATTAGGGGATAAATTTGTCGCTATCCCATTCACATATTTTTGTGGAATAGTTCTGGAGGCTACCATATTATCATAAGAACCATAATAGATATTCTTCGAATTGCCAATATATAAATCTCCTTCCGAACCTACATAATCAGACTCAGAACTTGTTGAAATGGTTTTATTGAATGAATAGGATGTATTCATATTCTTTCCATCTGTTGTCGTATTCTGAAAGCCTAATCCAATATCTAATGATTGTTTGTTTTCAATACTTACCCTAGGAGTAGGAACTAGCCCTCCTTGAAGTTCAAAATAGGTTCCTCCACCTATTTCAGTTTCTATTTTTCCACCCTCTCGTCTACCAAATGAACTTCTCGTGTTAAACGAAATAACTGTTCCTTTTTCTATGGAGGCAGAGCTATTTGTTCCCGGTGGATCCCTTAAAATAATAGCAGGAACATCTGGCGCTTCAGTTACGAACGTTTGGCTGCCATCTGATGCCCCACCTAAAATGATACCTTCTGCTTTTAGAGTAACAGGAATTTCTATATTATTAACTCGGTAGAATAAACCAATGGATTTCCTAAAGGGGGGAGCAATGTTCGGAATACCCGCCTTAAACGAATAATGTAATATACTCGGATCAGTTGCATCCGTAGTTACAATTTCTGTATTTGATAAGGCTAAGGTGTTAGAAGCAATGAGTTGTCCATCTGCAATAGGTACGTTATTGGTATCCACTGGAGTAACGTCTTTATTTAGATACCGTTCTATTCGTTGAAGATCAATTTCATAAGGAAAGAATTGGGTATAAATGGGGGTAGTAAAATTAGCTGTCGATATTTCTACTCCTGCTACTTTTATGATCTCATCAGATGTTTGCTTGAGTACTTTTAAAAGGGGTGTAGATCTATATATGTAATTTTTTGCATAGTGATAAGGTTCTCCATTAAGCACAGTAGAATCTTTATCTCCAAAGGACTTATATTTAAATACTGGAGTTGTTTTAGCAACTATTTTTGTAAAATCTAGCGTTTCACTCGTGCCATTGCCAATTAAGCGAATATCAGATTGGGTAGGAATAGTTATACTAGATTGCCCTTCTAATTTGTAGAGTAAAGGCAATAAATTGACCCGAAATTCTCCTGAATTTACATTGGTTTGGAAGGTACTAATCTGAGTGGGAGGAACTAGTCCTGATCCGTATTCTAATTTAAATCTTGCGACTCCAATATTGTTTTTTGCACTTACTTCCAGGATTTCTTTATTTCCAAGGGAGTCACTTTTTATCTCTCTGGTTAGTAGTCCATTTTGCCCAAAACCAATCTTTTTAGCTGCTTCGATGGGTCCACCTACCACTTTACCTACGAATTGAATCTTCGTACTATCAATAAATACAACGGGTTCATTTGAATCTTCAAAAAACTCTTGGAAAGTCCCAGGTGCTGCCGGATAACGTCCATTATAGCTGAAGGTGTGCCCCTCTTTTTTGACAGTTATCGCGTGATTCCCAATTGGGACACTGATATCAAATCGACCCTCTTTAGTAGTTTCTACAGGTAAGTTATTCGCATCTAATTGTAAGACGCCATCCACATACACATTTGCGCCCTCAACATAGATAGTACTGTATCTTTCTAAGTAATCATCCGATGGGGAGGATGTTCCATTGGTATTTTTCCAAAATTCCCCTTTGCTATATTTTTGATCTACTATTTGATAGTAATTATATCCAATGTCTTGAATGCTAGCGCCACCCTCCACATAATCAATAAACTCCCTTAATAAATTAAATTTATTATTAGGATTGGTAATAGCATTCACTGCCACAAACGAAGGGAAAACGCCCCTTGAATCATACAAAACTTTCCCTTTAAAGCTAAAGGATGACACATCCGTAAAGTCGATCTTATTCGCCACTTCGGACCCCTGACCTAAAAAGACTAATTGCTGATTTGGTTCAAATTTATGTTGACCAAACATAGGTGTAATCGTATACGATTCCCCTGTTCCTGAATAAGGTATATTGGTAATTTCATAATTTCCCTTTTCATCAGTCACCCCTAAAATGCCTAATTGATTAGTATTTGGTGTATTTCCTGCACCTCTCACCCAAGTTGTTGATACTCCCAACATACCATTATTTTCGTTGTAGTCGAAGCCTGTTCTTGATAAGTCATAAGCATATTCGCCTGCCCCTTCATTTAGGGATAGATAGGAAATAAGGCTAGGCTGATTGCCACTGATATATCTTTTGTAATCAGTTCGGATGGCTGCCGTATCGACGGCCTTATTCCAAACACGTATCTCATCAAATCTAGCGCTATTATTTCCTCCCACAAATACATCATTCCATTTTGCAAATTGGGACAATAAGGTAAGCGAAATAGTTCCAGTGGGAACACTCACAGTAAAGTAAGGTGCAGCGTAAGAAGCTACTTTCGCATTAATTAAATTAGTATGCGTTTGTAAACGATAAGCAGCGGAGATAGGTCTTCCATTGATATAAAGCGTAGGCACGCTTCCATGATTAATAACTACAGAAAGGTGTGTGAATTGTGTATTGAATTCAGACACTGGGATTAGCTCATCGTTCCCTCGATCATCCGTTTTTCCAGAAGGGAAGTAATTGCTTATTTGATAGACTCTACCCCCAATAGTTATTTCTAGTATTTTACTTGCTAATTTAAGATTGGCTAAAACGTCGATCGTATTCGTAGCTTGAGTAGAACTACGAATCCTGAATACTCTGATTGGATTACCTTGATCGTTTAAAAATGGACTTGTCGGTTTTAGCCAGGCTTGCATTGTAAGGGCATTCGTTATCCCATTTTTCATTTCTTTAATGGCTAAATCGCTTGATTCAGGAATTTGTAATCCGATGAGAGGACTTGTAAATCCTCCTTTAGAATTAGCCTGGACTAGCACATCTTTTACGGGATTTCCTCCTTTGAAATTGATATTTCCAGTTACGATAGCGGTAGGGCTCCGGAATCCAATGCCAGTAATAAAATTCCGGTACTTAAGTTCAGTAGAATTTACGCCATTTGCATATAACTTATACTCGTAGAGTATACCACCCTCTATGTATTTATCCTCATAAGAAGTACTTGTAGCGGCTAAGTTTGCAATAGGATTACCCCAAGAATTAGGGTTAACAGGATTATAGACTCTTCGGAAAATTTTCAAACCGGTTACAGCAGAACTTCCAGTTATATTATTCTTTAACTCCCATTCTATTTTAACTTTATCACCAAAATACCCTTTAGAAACAGTAAAATAATCTTCTCCAAAAGTGTCGTATAGATACAAGATATCCCAAGGGAATCGAATATCTAAGGGTTTGATAACCCGAGTAGTGTCCGTGCCTGAGCGTTTCCCATAAATGGGCGTACCTACTGTTATTCTATATTTTTTTGCGGTAGATCCTGTTCCGACAGTTTTAACAATAAATTGGCCACCATGTATGAATTTAGCGCCCTTCCTGTCTTGAGAAAAGGAAACAATGGAAATGAATAATAGGAAAAGAACCAATAATGTTTTTTTCATCTGAGGGCGTGAAATAGTTATTAATCTTTAATGGGGATCTGCAGAATTATAGCTTGATAATATAGTTTACTCCATAGTTTACTGGACGCGTTTCTAGTAAGTCACCTGTAAGTGCAGTAGACCCTGTAATTGTGTGAGTATGCGCACCATTGGAAGAGGTTGGTGGTTGGGGTTTTCTGTTGCCATTTATGTTTGAATCGTTCTCTAAGCCCCATTGTTGATCAGCGCTTCCTCCACTACCATCGAAATCATCATTATAAAACGTCGTTGTGTGAGTGTGATCGCCTGCTGAAGATGTAGCGATTGTTCCTTTTTCATGAAGGTGAGATTTCAGTGCATCTGCTTGAATTGCCCTCAAATCAGGCCCCACTCTCGTAGTATATCCCGTAGTTCCATTTGTACCAGTACCTCTAAGGAACATAGCTCTTAAGTCAGGGGCATTATCACCTATCATGGCTTTTAGTGTTACGGCTGTGGAAGGAAGTGGAGCTCCATTACACAAAACCCATCCTCGTGGTGCAACACTACCCGCAAAAGGCATAATTGACCCTGTAGGAACGCCATTACTTGCTGAAACAGCATAAGGAACAAAGCGTAGATCTTCATCGGAAATTAATGCGTCGGGATTTGTTTGTCTTATTTTTAATTTTAATTGGTAATCGTAAAAGAGGGTATTTTCAATGGAGGACATATCTAACACATAAGAGAATACTCCAAAAGCATCCGTCGTAAGAGAGGCAGTGGTTGGGGAAAGCGCCACATCTGATCCCGCTTTCGTGTAATGGACAGTAAATTCTAGTCCTATTGTTGCATTTGTGATTGCATTATTACTAGCATCTCTAGCAATCCCCTGGATAGCCATCCCAGTTGTAGTTATTTGAGCGTTCACTGTATTGCTAGTAAAAAGCAATGCTATTGTTGCCAGAAGTAAAATGGTAGATTTCATAAGAAAAAGAGTTAATGTGAATAATTTTCAGGACTTAATCTGACACCTGAAGCTCGCGAAATTAGAGTATCTCACAAACTAATAGTAGAATACCAAATTAATTGAGGTATAATTTTCGGAATTTTATACGAATGAATGGGCTTAGGGCATAAAAAAGCCCGAATGCGATGCATCTGGGCTATTAAAAAATTCTATTCGATTAGCGACTAGTGACTAGCGACTAAACAAAAAACCCGCTGATTTCAGCGGGCTTTTTTGTTTAAATATTCATCAACGACTCTCGTCTTCTCATCTTTCCAGCTGGAATGCCAAACATCATTTTGAATCGACGGCAGAAATAAGCCGTGTCCTTGTAGCCTACCTCGGAACCGATCGCGCGGATCGATTTCTTCGTTGTGCGAAGTAAACCTACCGCTGCTTCCATGCGTTGGTACTCGATATAATCTTGTGGGTTGATACCCGTTAACATCTTGAAATATTGTCCTACATAGTCTTCAGAAACGTTAGCCACGTTTGCTAATACTTTGTTAGATAAATCACCACCCAAATGATCTTTGATGTAAGCGAAGATATCAATTAAGCGTGGGTCTTTAAAGTAAGTCGAGTTCGTAGCTAATTGCTCAACGAATAAACGGTTTTCGATGATGTAGCGAATCACTTCGATAACGATCTCCTCCGTTTTGATTTTGATGATACGTCCTTTCCCGATCGCATCTGATAAATCCTCTTCTAAGATTTCGCGGATGGTAGCTGCTAGTTTATCGTCACGCTTGATTAAGAACGGAGGGATATCTAAAGAAGTAAAGAAGTTAACAGAGTCAAACACCTTTGCTTCAAAGGCTACCATTCCGAAGGAATTAGGTTGCGTTCCGATTTGCGTAGCATCCGTATTTTGGTCAAAATACAATTCGCGGTGTGTCATGAACTCTTCGTTGTTCACCGCTTTCGGTTTTTCTGCGTTTCCGTAGGTTACGCTAATCATTTTTCCACCTGGGATGAAAAGCATGTCGCCTTCTTCCACTGGAGTCTCTTCTTCACCAAAAGACACCTCACCTTTGTACAATATCAAGAGCGAATTTTCTACGTCATAGAAATTCTTGATACGAATAGGTTGTAATATTCTAATGTTTCTCGCTTTGATGAATTTAACACCCAAGGACTCAATGATCTTGTTATAATCTTCCATAATTTGTCACCAAACGGAGTAAATAATACGATTATTCAAATAAACTTGGACAAAACTAATAAATCAGATAACAATTCCAAATTATTTCGTCGATTAATTTGAACAAGTTGTCCTGTTTTTTTTCGGGTATTTATTTGTAATATATCAATAAAGAGTCGATTTATCGGAGGAAGTAATTTGTAGTCCCTGCTTTGGCCTATTTTATAATTATTTCGAGGAAATTGTAAAATTCGATTTTTTTCAAATTTTAGCTCAATTTTTATGTAAATTTGTGTTTTACTATCACAAAATCAGATGGGCTTATTTAATTTTCTTTCGAAGGATATTGCCATGGACTTAGGTACGGCAAATACCTTGATTATTCACAAAGATCAGGTAGTCGTAGACGAACCTTCCATCATCGCATTAGATCGCAATACCAATAAAGTATTAGCAGTAGGTCGTCAAGCGATGATGATGCACGAGAAAACGAATGATAACATCAAGACGATTCGTCCTTTAAAAGATGGTGTGATTGCTGATTTTACCGCTGCAGAGTTAATGATGCGTGGTTTAATCAAAATGATGGATAAAGGAAATTCCTTCTTTTCTCCAGCATTAAGAATGGTTATTTGTATTCCATCCGGAATTACGGAGGTGGAAAAAAGAGCCGTAAAAGACTCCGCAGAACATGCTGGAGCACGTGAAGTGTATATGGTACACGAACCGATTGCCGCGGCTATTGGTATCGGAATTGATATTGAGCAACCGAACGGATCCCTTGTAGTGGATATCGGAGGAGGAACAACCGAGGTAGCAATTATTTCATTAAGCGGTATCGTCGTTGAAAACTCGATTCGTGTGGCGGGAGATGAGTTCACACGTGATATTAAAGACTATTTGTTGCGTGAGCATAAGTTAGTGATTGGTGAGCGTTCTGCTGAGCAAATTAAGATTCAAGTAGGATCTGCGCTTCCAGAATTAGAGAATCCACCAGCGGATTTTGAAATCCGTGGCCGTGATCAAATGACAGGTATTCCGAAAGAAATCTTGATTAATTATTCTGAAATCGCCTATGCGTTAGATAGTTCAATTACGAAGATTGAAGTAGCTATCATGGAAACGTTGCAAAGAGCTCCAGCTGAATTATCAGGTGATATCTTCCACAATGGTATTCACTTGGCAGGTGGTGGTGCGATGTTGCATGGATTAGACAAGCGTATTGAGAAAAAGACGCAACTTAAAGTGCACGTGGCAGATGATCCATTGAAAGCTGTAATTCGTGGTACTGGAGAAATCTTGAAAAACTTAGAGAAATACCGTCCGGTATTGATTACCTAGTAGGGGATGAATCAACTGTTTGAGTTTTTATTGCGTCAGCGAAATCTGCTTCTGTTTATTTTGCTGCAGGTCATCAGTCTTTGGTCTGTGTTTAGCTACAATAATTACCAACATACGCTTTATTTCAATACCACGAATGCTTGGGCGGCATCTATTTTGTCTACTCGTCAAGAAGTAGCGACCTACCATCAATTACGGGAAATCAATGGGGAATTAGCCCTGGAGAATCAAAAGCTGCATCAACAAGTTTTTCGATTGCAAGCCCAAGTCCAACAAAAAGCTGAATTGCCGGTATTTTTTAGTCAAGCCGCCCTTGATCGTTATAAGCCGATTGCCTGTAAGGTTATCGATCAAAGCACCCGCAATTCTCAAAACTATTTAACCATTGAAAAAGGCTCATTAGATGGTATTAAGCCAGGTATGGCTGTTATTTCTTCGACAGGCGTGGTAGGAAAAGTTATTTCTTGTACCGAGAATTTGGCTTTAATTGTATCTGTTTTGCATACAAGCAATACGGTTTCGGCTAAAATTAAGTCCTCAGGTGAATTAGGTTACATCAAGTGGCCTGGCTATCAAACAGAAGTCGCGGAGTTAATGGATGTGTCTAAATATAAGAAAGTTGTTAAAGGCGATACCATCGTAACTTCTGATTACAACGCGGTTTATCCTCCTAATATTCCGATTGGAATTGTGGCCAAAGTGGGCTTACAAGATGATGGAACTTTCCACGATATCAAGGTGATGTTATTAACGCGCTTTTCGACTCTGCGTTACGTATATGTGATTGAAAACAAGTTTTCTGGACAACAGGATAAATTAGAACAAGCTAAACCTAAAATCGACTAGAATGAGTGCTAATTTTCAATACAAATGGTGGATTGCGGTGGTATTGTCCATCGTAGTACAGCTATTGTTTTTGCGGGATTTGGCCTTGTTTTATTACGGTTTCTGTTTTATTTATTTATGGGCTCTTATCAAAGCACCCATTGAAACACCTCCGCTATATCTCATTTTGGGAGGATTTGTATTGGGCTGGTTGTTGGATACATTTTATAATACCCATGGGATGCACGCTTTTTCAACGGTATTGATAGCGTGGTTACGCCCCACTTTCTTTAAAATACTGACTCCTGCGAACGGATATGATGAGCGATCTTCCATTAGTTTAGAGGAGATGAAGTGGATGTGGTTTTATCCCTATTTGGCCTTAATGCTATTTACTCATCACGTGGTTTTGTTCTTATTAGAAGCCAGTGACGCAAGTTTGTTTGGTCTCAGTCTTTTGAAGGCACTCTTAAGTACCTTGTTAGGAATCGCTGTGTTTACCTTGTTAGAGCTATTTAACAAGGGGAAATAAGCCTTTTTGTCATCATTTATTTTTGGCGTTTAAATTGTAAGTGCTGCGGTATCTTTTAGATAAACCGCCATGAGTACAGAATCAAGTTCAGCTATTGCGCTGACCGAATCGCAAGCCAGGGATCTCTTTGAAAAGGAGTTTGTTCCACATATGGATGCGATGTATAATTTTGCCCTTCGACTCACCAATGACGAGGATGATGCACATGATTTAGTTCAAGATACGTGCATGCGGGCCTTTCGTTTTATAGGCTCTTTTGAACCAGGTACGTATGCCAAAGCTTGGTTGTTCCGCATTCTCAAGAATAATTTTATCAATGATTACCGCAAGAAATCCCGCGGCCCTTCGAAAGTTGAATTTGAATGGGTAGAGCAATCTTTTACTGGGGATGATGATCCAGAACCTGCTTTTCAAGCAGATTTGCAGGCGGAGACAGTAAATGAAATGCTAGGCGATGAGATTACTTCGGCTATTCAAGCTTTGCCTGTGGACTTTCGAATGATTATCATTTTGTGTGATTTAGAGGAGTTCAGCTACGAAGAAATGGCTAAAATTCTGAATATTCCTATCGGTACCGTTCGTTCTCGACTTCATCGGGCACGTACCATGCTAAAAGAAACCTTAGCTGTGTATGCTGCAAAAAGAGGTTACAAAACTGACATGTTGTCAGCCTAGCTCGGAACTATTTTTTTGCCATCGATGTTTAAAACACTATGAAGTCGAATTGTTCCCATCAGCCTGATTGCCTGAAGTTGATCCAACGCATCTTGGATAAAGAGGCGTCAGCTGAGGAAGAAGCCCGTTTTTTGGTCAATAAAGAGCTCTGTTCTTCTTGTCAAGAAGGGTATAAACTTGAGCTCGCTCTTCGTCAGGCCTTAAAATCCAAATGCACCTCTACCTGTCCAGCCCAGTTAATCGATAGCATTCGGTCAAAAATATCATCTATTATCCTCCTTATATTGCTCTTAATTCCCTTATTTTGTTGGTTCATATAATCATCAGAATTTTTGGAAGGCAAACTTATCATATTTTCAGCCCCGTCTGGCTCTGGGAAAACAACCATCGTTAAAGAATTATTAGCGCGCAATGCTGATTTAGGCTTTTCTATTTCTGCCTGCACCCGCGATAAGCGAGGTCGACATGAAGAGCACGGTAAGGATTACTACTTTTTAACGCCAGATGATTTTCGTGCAAAAATTTCCAATGACGAGTTCGTCGAATGGGAAGAGGTATACGCTGGGGCCTATTACGGTACATTAAAGGCTGAAATTGAACGTATTTGGGCTTCCGGGAAACAGGTGATTTTCGATGTGGACGTCCGCGGAGGCTTAGCTTTGAAGAAGTATTATGGCGATAGGGCATTAGCCGTTTTTGTGAAGGTACCTACTCTTGAGATGCTGGAGGAACGTTTGCGTTCACGTGGTACGGAAGATGAGGAGGCTTTGTCCAAGCGTATCTTCAAGATGAAATTCGAATGGTCCTTCCAAGATCAATTTGATGTTATATTGGTGAATGACAAATTAGAAGAGGCCGTTGCGGAGGCTCAAGCTTTGTTCGATAAATTAAAGCAATCATGAAAGTAGGCCTGTTTTTTGGTTCATTTAATCCGATTCATCAGGGTCATTTGATCATTGCGCAGGCGGTGTTGAATCAGGCGGAGGTGGACCAAATCTGGTTCGTCGTTTCTCCTCAAAATCCACATAAAAAGAGTAAATCGTTATTGCATGAGTTTGATCGGTTAGATCTAGTGGACCGCGCCATAGCAGCTAATTATGCTTTCAAATCTTCCGACATTGAGTTTCATTTACCTCGTCCTTCTTACACGATTGATACGCTAGTGCATTTAGCAGAGCGCCATACCGAGAACGAATTCAAATTGATTATCGGAGGTGATAATTTAGAACAGTTCAAGAGCTGGAAAAACTATAACCAGATACTTGATTATTATGGACTCTTCGTTTACCCGCGTGGAGAAGAGCTGGTTTCTGATTTATGGTCTCATAAAAACGTTCAGCGGATCGAAGCACCTGTTTTACATATTTCTGCGACTTATATTAGGGCCTGTATTCAACAAGGTAAATCGATAAAATATCTAGTTCCTGATGAAGTGGAGGCACTTATCTCCTCCAAAAAATTCTACCTTTAGGCATTTCCGCCTAATCGATGATCTCTTATTTTTCGCGTTTCCCTTTCGTCCGAATTCTGTTGTTTTGGATGGTAGGAATCTTGCTTTCAGGATTCACTTATTGGCCTTTTCTCGGTTTTTTAGGATTTCTACTATCCGGTAGAGTTTTTAAAAGTGTTGGAATATCCTGCTTGCTTGTTTTTTTTGCGATGGCTTGGACTGACTATACGAAACCTGTTTTGCCTGCACTTCCTTCTGATGGTTTTGTGTTTCGAGTAGAAGGGCTTGTAGAAGCGAAACCCAAAACTTGGTCCGTTTTAGCTAGAAGCATAGCTCTGAGGGATTCCTCCAGTAACTGGTCTTCTTCGGCTGGTTTATTTCGGTTATATCTTGCTAAGCAATTGCCTAAACCGAGCGCCGGAGATGTCTATGTTGTAAGGCAGGCAGTTAAGCCGTTCCCGAAACCTCTTTTCCCCTTTGAGAAAGATTGGGGAGATTATTTTGCTCAAAAGGGGATTGGTGGATCTGCCTTTGTTTCGTTTGATCGAATTCGACTCATACAAAAAGGAACAGTTGAGTCCACTTTTTTCCAAAAAGCTCAGTCTCATTTTGTTCGTCTACTAGAACGGGCATTTGAACCTGGTCGGGATCGGGATGTGGCCGAGGCGATGTTGCTCGGTGTGAAGACGAAGATTGATTTCGAGACCTTATCGACTTATTCCGCTCTAGGGGCAATCCATATATTATCTGTTTCAGGGCTTCATGTGGGATTGCTTTATCTGGGCTTGAGTTTTTTATTAGGCTTTTTGCTGAAATTAAGGCCGGTTGGACCCTATGTATTTTTCGGATTAATGATGGCTTTGCTTTGGTGCTATGCCGGGATTAGTGGGTTCTCTTTGCCTGTGCTACGCTCTGCGTGGATGTTTTCGGTGATATTATTTGCTAAAACTTTTCTTAAACGGCAAGAAAGTCTGAATACCCTCGCTTTTAGTGCGTTTATTTTGTTGATTATTCAGCCGGAGTCCTTGTTTCAAGCAGGTTTTCAGTTGTCTTATTTAGCGGTTTGGGGATTAATTGTTTTTCAGCAGCGTTGGGCAAAGCTCTTGACATTTCGAGGCTGGTTTAAGTGGCCTTTAACGCAAATTTGGGAGTTGACTTGTGTCGCTCTAGCTGCACAGGTTTTTACCTGGCCATTAATTGTCTATTACTTTCATCAATTACCGCATCCGCTTTCCTTTTTTCTCTTGAATCCGTTTTTGATTTTATTTTCCTCTATCGCCTTATTTTTGGGTTTTTTACTGCTGGTGATAGGTACTTTTTTGCCCGATTGGGCTTTTCAGCCTTTGGGCTATCTTTTGAATACCAGCTTTAAATTATTGCATGGTTTGATGTTCAGCTGGGTGGAGCGAGTCACATCGGTTATGCCGTTTTTGCAAATCTCACTTCTTGAAATAGCGGTTTATTTTCTAGCTATTGCCGTACTTGTTTTGGCTCCTCGCGGCTGGAAGAGTTGCGCGCTTTTGGGGCTGCTGTTTTGGCAAACACCTGAATCAAAACCGCAGGCATACCTTAGTACGTATAAAGGGGAGGCGGTTTGGGCAGAAAATGTGGGAGAAATTGCGTTAGCCTCTTTGCCAGCTGTTGCGGAACCCGCCTGGATTCAATCGCACCTAAGTCCTATGTGGGCGAACGAAGGTGTGAAAGATACGCTGACGCGACGGTGGCCTGAAAAGGGGAATCTTCATTGGAAATACCGAAAGCAAACCTATGCCTATGTCCGTGAACCCACCGAGTCCAAAGGACAACAGCATTTGATTCTAGGGAGCGAGCTAAAGTTCAGGGATGCCCACTGGTTGAAAAGCTGGAGCGGCGCGACCTGGTACTTCTTGAAAAAGCCTTCGCCCTATTGGCTAGGAGTATTGAAGCCTTATTTGCCTGAGGAATATTATTTTCTGGAGGAGAGACCTGCTGTTAGGCTATAAAAAAAGGCTGCCGGTGAGGGCAGCCTTTGAAATATTAGCTTGGCTTCTTTTCGTTACGCTTACGCTCATTCGGGTCTAACCAAATTTTACGCATACGTAATGACTTAGGAGTAATTTCTAAGTATTCATCCTTTTGGATAAACTCCATACACTCTTCTAATGAGAAGTTTAATTTAGGAGCAATTTTGGTATTCGAATCCGTACCTGACGCACGCATATTCGTTAATTGCTTTGAAGCTTGAAGGTTCACTTCGATATCGTTTTGGCGATTATGCTCACCTACAACCATCCCTGTGTATACTTCTTCACCTGGATCGATGAAGAACACCCCTCTATCTTGTAATTTATCAATCGCGTAAGGAATCGCAGGACCTGTATTCATCGAGATCAATGATCCGTTGATACGGCCTGGAATAGGACCTTTGAATGGTTCGTAAGCGATGAAACGGTGGGCCATGATTGCCTCACCAAATGTCGCCGTCAATACTTTAGAACGTAAACCAATCAAACCACGAGATGGAATGTTGAATTCTAAGTGTTGCAAGTCACCTTTTGGTTCCATAATCAACAACTCACCTTTACCTTGAGTGGCTAATTCGATTACCTTTCCAGCTACTTCTGCAGGAACGTCTACTACCAATGATTCAACTGGTTCTAAACGCTCGCCGTTCTCACCTTCTTTGAAAATAACCTGAGGTTGACCTACTTGTAATTCATAACCCTCACGACGCATCGTTTCAATTAGAACTGACAAGTGAAGAATACCACGACCAAATACCAAGAATTTATCTTCGCTTTCAGTCGTCATAACCTTCAAGGCTAAGTTCTTCTCCGTCTCTTTGAACAGGCGATCACGGATGTGACGAGACGTTACTAATTTACCTTCCTTACCGAAGAAAGGAGAGTTATTAATCGTGAATAACATGTTCATGGTAGGCTCATCGATCGCGATACGAGCTAAAGCCTCTGGATTTTCTGCATCAGCAACCGTATCACCGATTTCGAAATCTTCAATACCTGTGATCGCACAAATCTCACCACACTCTACTTTATCTACTTTCACTTTTCCTAGACCTTCGAAAACCTGAAGTTCTTTGATACGCATCTTTTTCGTCGATCCATCCGCTTTGCAAAGTGAAATTTGCATGCCTTCTGTCAAAGTTCCACGCTCTAAACGACCGATCGCGATACGACCTACGAATGAAGAGTAGTCTAATGACGTAATCTGCATTTGTGGAGTACCCTCTTGTACTTTAGAAGCTGGGATATGCTCGATAATCGCGTCCAATAAGGGGATAATATTATCTGTAGGTTGTTTCCAATCTGTGCTCATCCATCCTTGCTTCGATGAACCGTAGATACATGGGAAGTCTAATTGATCTTCTGTTGCTTCTAAGTTAAACATCAAGTCAAATACACTTTCGTGTACCTCGTCTGGACGGCAGTTTTCTTTATCTACTTTGTTCACAATAACGATAGGCTTGAGGCCTAAAGCGATTGCTTTTGATAATACGAAACGTGTTTGAGGCATCGGGCCTTCAAAAGCATCCACTAATAAAATAACACCATCCGCCATACGTAGAACACGTTCTACCTCACCGCCAAAGTCGGCGTGACCAGGTGTATCGATAATGTTGATTTTCACTCCATTGTAACGAACAGATACGTTCTTAGACGTAATTGTAATCCCTCTTTCTCTCTCTAGGTCGTTATTGTCAAGGATCAAATCTCCAAATTCTTGATTTTCTCTAAAAATCTTGGAGGCATGAATGATTTTGTCAACTAGGGTCGTTTTACCGTGGTCAACGTGGGCAATAATGGCAATGTTGCGAATGCTTTGCATAAAAATGTATTCGTTGAATGAAACGAAATTCCTTAATTTGGGAAATTCAAGGTGCAAAGGTAGGGATTATTTCTTTGAAAAGTGCTATTAACACTTTAAGAAACAAGTGCTTTCGGATTATTTTTCGCAGGAACTGGAGTAGTGTTCGCTTGGATTTTTGCTAAAATGCCGTTTGCATCGATTCCGCAAAGGGCATAGAGTTCTTTTTGCTCTCCATGCTCTACGATTTCGTCTGCAATTCCTAGTCGAATTATTTTAGCGGTATAGCTGTGGTCGACCATAAATTCAGCGATAGCAGAACCAAAGCCTCCTTGAATCGCCGCATCTTCCACGGTAATTATCGTCTTGAACTGCTTGAAAATGCGGTGCAATAATTCCTCATCGAGCGGTTTTACGAAACGCATATCGAATAAGGCTGGTTTCAAACCTAACTCACGTGCTTTTTCACAAGCGGCGATGGCTTCGTTTCCAATATGACCAATCGATAAGATGGCAATTTCTTCACCTTCCATCAGTTGAACACCCTTGCCGATTTCAATTTCTTCTAAGGTAGTTCTCCAAGCGGGCATCACACCCTCTCCACGTGGGTAGCGGATGGTAATGGCTTTTTCATGCGACTTGAAAGAATCTAACGAAGCAGTGTACATGATGTTACGCAATTCTTCCTCGTTGCGAGGAGCGGCTACGATCATGTTAGGCACACAACGCATGAAGGCTAAATCCAACAATCCGTGGTGGGTAGGGCCGTCAGCTCCCGCTAAACCAGCGCGGTCTAAGCAGAAAATAACGGGTAATTTTTGCAAGCAGACATCGTGTACGACTTGGTCGTAACCGCGTTGCATGAAAGAAGAGTAGATATTACAGAATACGGTTAAGCCCTGTGTCGCTAATCCCGCAGAGAAAGTCACCGCATGTTGTTCCGCGATTCCCACGTCAAAAGCGCGATCAGGCATTGCCCGCATCATAATATTCAAAGAAGAACCGGAAGGCATCGCCGGGGTAATTCCCATGATTTTCGGATTCTTCTCGGCTAATTCTAATAAAGTATGGCCAAAAACCTCCTGGTATTTAGGCGGTTGTGGGTCATCATAAGTCTTTTTATGAATTTCACCCGTAAGTTTATCGAACTTACCGGGCGCATGCCACAAGGTTTGATCCTTCTCGGCTAGTGAATAACCTTTCCCCTTGGTCGTTATGCAATGCAAGATCTTAGGGCCAGGGATATCTTTTAAATCGTTTAAGACTGTCGTTAAATTATCGATATCGTGGCCATCGATAGGGCCAAAATAGCGCAGATTCAATGACTCGAACAGATTACTTTGATTCAGTAATGTCGCTTTCAATCCATTCTCAATCTTCGAAACGATCTCTTGAGCCGTCTTTCCGAATTTGGACATCTTGCCTAACAGATTCCAAACGTCATCTTTCACCTTGTTATAGGTGTGAGACGTCGTGATATCTGTCAAATATTCTTTTAATGCACCCACATTCGGGTCTATCGCCATGCAGTTATCGTTCAAGATAATCAACATGTTGTTCGGGATGTCGCCCGCGTGGTTCATGGCTTCGAATGCCATTCCCGCGGTCATAGATCCATCGCCTATAACTGCGATATGTTGCCTGTGTGTTTCTTTTTTGTAACCAGAAGCTACAGCCATCCCTAACGCTGCAGAAATAGAAGTAGAGGAGTGACCTACGCCGAAGGTATCGTATGTGCTTTCGGAGCGTTTCGGGAAACCCGAGATTCCACCCATTAAGCGATTCGTATGGAAATTGTCGCGGCGACCTGTTAAGATTTTGTGACCATAAGCCTGGTGGCCTACGTCCCACACGAGTTGATCGTCTGGCGTATTGAAAACGTAATGAAGGGCAACCGTTAATTCTGTAACCCCTAAAGAAGCGCCAAAATGGCCTCCATTCACAGAAACGTTGTCAATGATAAATTGACGCAATTCTTGACAAACTTGGGGTAAGTCTGACTTCGGCAACTTACGCAAATCCTCCGGAGTGGATATTTTGCTAAGTAATGGACCGGCTTCAAATTGCATAGACGCTTTTAATGAGTGTGAAAGATTAACCTTACAAAGGTAAAAATGTTTTTAAGCCTTAGTCATTTTTTTGACTCGCTTTGAATAATCTTTTTTGTTCGTAGTCAGATAAACTATCGTAACCCGATTGAGATATTTTATCCAAAATAGCATTCAGTTCATCCTCGGGTACTGTTTCGGGCTCTTTTCGTGGTTGGAATTGCTGGTTAACCACTTGAGCAAATTCTTTGATTTTTATTTCAAAGATGGCTTGTGGTTTGGAGGCGGCTAAAAAGTTTTTGGCAAATATGAAACCAAGAGTGGCTCCCCCTAAATGCGCAATATTTCCGCCCGCGTTCGAACCTGTCGTTTCGATAAAAGACCACAAAACGTAAAAGGCTGCTATATATTTAATGCGTACAGGCCCTAATAACAGCAAATGTACTTGGTAGTTAGGTCGAATGGTCGCAGCGGCTACTACCACCGCAAATACGCCGGCAGAGGCTCCATTGAGAAAATTAGGACCTTTGGCAATGAAAAAACTCACCGTGTTCATCGCTAAAAGAAAGGCCACTGCACCCGCTAATCCGCCATAAAAAAAGAGCTGGACAAGTCGTTTATTTCCTATAAAATCCTGTATAATGATTCCAAACCAATACAGGAACATCATATTGAAAATGAGGTGAAATACCTCAATGTGCAAGAAAAAATAGGTGATTAAACTCCAGGGTCTTTGGATAAGTAAATCTAGTGCAGATGGCAGTGAAACTTGGGTGAAAAACGCATCAAATAATTCAGATTTACCTGCTATCAATAAACCGACACGAGCGATCATTAAAGTCACGAAAATGGCTCCGTTGGCTATAATAATCTTCATCAAGCCCTGTCCGGGCTGTTGAATAATGTTTTTTATGTCGGTCCAAATGCTTCTCATCTTAATAGAAGCTGTCGCGCTTTTGTCTCCAAATCAACAATAAAATCACCGCAAAAAGCATACCCCCTAGGTGTGCAAAATGGGCTACATTATCACCCTCCGCAGCAGCTTTCCCCGCATATAGCTCGTAAAAGGCAAAACCCATCACTAAGTATTTCGCTTTCACTGGAATGGGAATAGGGAAGACGAACATTTCTGAGTTAGGAAATAAATAGCCATAAGCCATTAAGATCCCAAAAACACTCCCAGAGGCTCCCACAACTGGATTTTGAGTCGTATATTCTTTATAATGGTCAATCGCTCCTATAGCATTCAGGCGGCCTTCATTAATTGTAGTGCTCCCGTCAAAACGATTGAAATAGTCCATCAAGAAATCAGAATTAGGATTGGAAAGGGCTAATTCAAGCGCCTTTCGGATGCTCGCGTAATCATGGAAATACTGAATGGCTTCGTGTAATAAACCTGCGCCCACTCCACAGAAGAGGTAGAAAAACAAAAAACGTTGACCTCCCCAAATTCGCTCGAGTATAGATCCAAACATGTAAAGCCCAAACATATTCATCAACAAATGCATAAAATTCGCATGCACGAACATATAGCTAATCAGTTGGAAGTATTGAAACTTGTTGGATTGGAAAAAATACAAGGCGAACAAATCATCCGGAATAAAGGATGATCCTAAGAAGATGGCGACATTCGCGAAAATCAAATTTCGTACGGTAGGTGTAATATCTCTTAGCATAATTTATTCTTCGTATCCCCAATCAATGGAGTTTTTCATGTCTTTAATTAATAATCCGGCAGATTTGAACGCCCCGCGGATTTCATCAACTTTATCGTATTGTCTACTTTCCTTGAAACCCTTATAGAGCTGAAGAAGTTCATCGGTCAAGCCATTCATCTGCTCGGGAACCTCTTCTTTGATCCCCAGCACGTCTTCTAAAATGCTAATATAAGAACGCTGTAAATTCGAAAATGTTTCAGCGGAAAGCGACTCAAACGGCAGAGAACCCGTATAAATTGAATTAATTTTCTTTAACAAGGTAAATAAGTGTGCAATCGCCACAGCCGTGTTCAAGTCGTCGTTCATGCCGTCGTAGCAGCCTTGAATCGCGTCGTTGATTTCTTTTTCTTGTACGGCATCTGAGTTCGCGGAAATTCCAGCAGGATACTCGAGCTTTTTGATGATGCGCAAGCCGTTAGCGATCTTTTTGTAGCCTTTTTGGGCCGCTTTTAAGGCATCATTTGAAAAGTCCAACGTACTGCGGTATTGCGACTGCAACATAAAGAAACGCACGGTCATCGGGCTGTAAGCCTGTTCTAAAAGCGCGTGACTACCAGCAAATAATTCGGATGGCAAGAAGGAGTTTCCGAGGGATTTACTCATTTTTTGGCCATTTACCGTTAACATATTCGTGTGCATCCAGTAGCGTACAGGAGCTCGATCATAGGCTCCTTTTGCTTGGGCAATCTCACATTCGTGGTGTGGGAATTTCAAGTCCATTCCGCCACCGTGAATATCAAACGTATCTCCTAAGTATTTGTGGCTCATACAAGTACACTCTAGGTGCCAACCTGGGAAACCCTCTCCCCAGGGTGATGGCCAGCGCATAATATGCTCGGGTGCCGCTTTTTTCCAAAGCGCAAAATCCAATGGATTTCGTTTTTCGCCCACACCATCTAAGTCGCGTGTTTCGGTTAATAAATCATCTAAAACGCGGCCAGACAAATGACCGTAGTTGCCGCCGTTTTTATTGTAAATTTCTATGTCAAAATATACCGAACCATTCGATTCATACGCTAATCCTTTTTCAATTAAGGATTTTGTTGTCTCGATTTGTTCCACGATATGTCCCGTCGCCGTAGGCTCGATGCTAGGAGGCAAGACATTGAATTTTTCTAATACTTGGTGGAAATCTTGGGTAAAGCGATGCACGATCTCCATCGGCTCTAACTTTTCCAGTTTGGCCATCTTCCCAATCTTATCCTCTCCCTCATCGCCATCGCCTACCAGGTGGCCTACATCCGTAATGTTTCGAACATAACGCACCTTATAACCGATATGCAATAAATAGCGGTTTAAGATGTCAAATGAGGTAAAAGTGCGCAGATTGCCTAAGTGAACGTAATTATATACCGTGGGTCCGCAGACATAAAGTCCGACGTGATTTTCGTGTATCGGGGTGAAAAGTTCTTTTTCACGACTCAGGGTATTGTATATTTTTAAGGGCTGCATGTAAAGCGGATCTTTTCTGATCGAAAGGGGATAATAAGGAATTAAAATTAATTGGATTCTTTTAATTCACCAAACCCAAACGCAATTCATTACCTTTGTATGTTTTTTAGCATACAAACGTTATTCGCATGTTTTTACGAGAAGTAGGAGACGACACTCGCTTAAAGAAGATTTTTCTAACCTTTCCGGTTCAGCTGTACGCTACTGATCCAAATTGGATTCGTCCGCTAGATAACGATATCTCTTCGGTGTTTGACCCACGGAAGAATCCCCATTTTAAACAAGGAGAAGCTATTCGTTGGATCCTTTTCGACGAATCGGATCAGCCCATTGGTCGCGTAGCCGCTTTTTATGAGCGGAACACGAAGGAGGGCGAGGTTCCCGTAGGTGGAATGGGTTTCTTTGAGTGCATAGAAGAGGAGAAAGCAGCATTTATGTTGTTTGATGCCTGTAAAAATTGGCTTTCAGAGCGAGGAATGGAGGGGATGGATGGTCCCATTAATTTTGGTGAGCGCGACAGTTTCTGGGGTTTGATGGTCAAAGGTTGGGAGTTTGAGCCCACCTATAAAATGCCTTGGACGAAAGCTTATTATATCTCCTACTTTGAGAACTACGGTTTCCAAGATTATTTCCAACAATACGTGTTCGTTTCGCCTATCGCTGGCGCTAACGTGACGCAAGGAATCGAAGAAAAGGCGCAACGCATTTTTGATAACCCAGATTATGTTTTTCAGCACATCGAAAAAAGTAATCTACCTAAATACGCAGAAGACTTCCGCTACATTTTTAACGCGGCTTGGGCGAAATTCCCAGGGGTGAAGGAGATGAGCTCGGAATCTGCCCAAAAACTCGTAAAAACCATGAAGCCCATCATCGATGAGCAATTATTGTGGTTTGCTTACACAACAGATGGAACACCAGTGGCTTTCTTTATTGTTATCCCCGATTTGAACCAAATTGTGAAACACCTAAACGGGAAACTGAACTGGTGGGGGATGATTAAGTTCCTGTTATTAAAATTAAAAGGAACCTTGACGCGTACGTGTGGGGTGATTTTTGGAGTAACTCCAGATCACCAAGGCAAAGGGGTCGAATCCGCTATCGCCCTTCGATTCCGCGAAGTCGCGCGTACGAATCCCTTCTATCCTTACTCAACTATGGACATGAACTGGGTGGGTGACTTTAATCCAAAAATGCTTCGCTTTGTCTCCCAACTAGGAGCCACTAACGATAAAACTTTTATTACATACCGCAAATTTTTCAATCCAAACCAACCCTTTAGTCGTTGTCCTAAAGTAGGTTAATATCTTTATTATGAGCTTATTATCAATCGGAACCGTTGCGTTCGACGCCCTTGAAACTCCTTATGGAAAAACCGATAAAATCATCGGTGGATCTTGTACCTACATCGCTTTATCAGCGGCCTTCTTTTTGCCAAAAGTAAATGTTGTCGCTGTAGTTGGTGATGATTTTCCTCAAGAATACATGGACACCTTGACGTCTCGCGGCATCAATTTGGATGGATTACAAATCAAGAAAGGCGAGAAATCCTTCTTCTGGGCAGGTAAGTACCATAACAACATGAATTCACGTGACACTTTAGTGACGGAATTGAACGTGTTAGTGGATTTCAAGCCAGCTATTCCAGCGGCTTACCAAGATTGTGAATATTTAATGCTGGGTAACTTGACGCCTCAGGTTCAAATTGAGGCGATTCAGGGCCTCAATAAGCGCCCGAAATTAGTCGTAATGGACACCATGAACTTCTGGATGGATGTGGCGATGGATGATTTGAAGCGCGTGTTGACGATGGTGGATGTGCTTTGCATCAATGATGAGGAGGCACGTCAATTATCCGAGCAATATTCGTTAAGAACGGCAGCTAAAATGATTATGGCGATGGGGCCTAAGACCTTGATCATCAAAAAAGGAGAGCACGGTGCCTTGTTATTCCAAGCAGATCGTATGTTCTATTGCCCAGCGCTTCCATTAGAAGAAGTTTTCGATCCGACGGGTGCGGGTGATACGTTCGTAGGCGGATTCATTGGTTACCTAGCGAAGACGGATGATATTTCGTTTGAAAACATGCGTCGCGCAATCGTTCACGGATCTGCGATGGCCTCTTTCTGTGTGGAGAAATTCGGAACTGAGCGATTATTTGAAATTACGGAAGCTGATTTAGCGAGCCGTGTGAATGAATTTAGAGAGTTAGCTTCGTTCTAATTCTTATCCTACGACTACCTCGTGCATTAAATCCAGGTTCAGGTATTTAGCAGCCATGTTTCTAATATCCTGGGCCTGGATATTTTGTATGCTGTCTTGGAATTGGTCATAGAAATCAGGTGCTAATCCATCCAATTGAATCACGCGCACTTTTTCCGCAATATCAAAAGCCTGTGTTAGCTCACCGGTAAAGCTTCCCATGAGATAGCTTTTGACGATATCTAGTTCCTCTGAAGGAATCAAATCGTTTTGAAGGATAATGATTTCTTTTTTAATTTCTGCCAAAGTGGCTTCGACATTCTCCCCATTCACATCTGTTCCCACCACCCAATACCCACCCCGTGGATAAGGTACTAAACTGGAGGAGATACCATAGGTAAAACCTTTATCTTCTCTAATATTTTTCTGCAACCTCGATCCAAAGTATCCGCCTAATACCGTATTCATGAAACTGCATTGAAAATAATCTGGATGTGTTCTAGAAATAGCCGGTAGCCCGAATCGAATGGAGCTCTGTACGGATCCTTCTTTTTCTTCTCTTATTTTAATGGGTTTGGAAGTAGCATTTAGGGGATGGACCTGGAGCTCTGTTCCACTGAATGAAACTTGACCAATGGTCTGATCTAAGTAGGCAATCTGCTCTTCGGAGATCTTTCCGGAAAGGAAGATGACTGGTTTTTGTGAAGACCAAGTCAGCTGGTATTGATTGATCAGCGTTTGTTGATCTAAATTGTCAAAATCCTTAGCCACCGTAAAACGGCCATAGGGATCGTCTTGAAATACTTGAGCGCGAAATTTTTGGCTAGCGGCATAGGAGGTTTTCTCCCAATTTAATTTCGTTTTTTGGCGTTCGATTTCGATCTCTTTTTCTACCTCCTCCGACGGGAAAGTCGCATCTTGTAGTATTTCTCGAACAAGCGGAATCAAAGAATGAAAGTGCTTGGTTAATCCGTAAACGGTGAAAGTGCCATGGTCTAAACTGGCTTGTATATCCCAGAACGCCCCATAAAAATCAAAAGCCTGGTGAATTTCTTGTGCAGAACGAGACAATGTTCCGCGTTTCATCAATGAGGCTGTCATGCCGGCTAATCCAGCCAAAGGGCTATGAATAGCACCAGCCTTGGTAGTTAATTCAAATTTAAAAACTTCCTGCTCTCCCGCGGAAATGACCCATACTTCGATGCCATTGGCTAAGGTATATTGGGCTGGTTTGGGGAATAAAACTTTCTCTACCGGATAGGCAGCAGGGGCAATTCTACGGTCTAACATATTATCTCACGGACTGATTAATGCCCGCTATGAGGGTTAATCGTAAGGTATTGGCTAGAGGACTACCTTGACCACTTGGAACCAGGTAAGCAAAATCTAATCCGTATTTTTGATCCATCTTAAAGCCAAGGCCAAAAGTAAAATACTTTCGATTTCCCTTCATTTCGCTCTCGTGAAAATAGCCTGTTCTTAAAGCAAAAGAATTGTTGAACAAATATTCTGCACCTACAGAGGTGGTCACCTCTTTAATCTCCTCACTTATTCCATCTGGAGCATCAAATAAGGATCCGAATATTCCCCCAATCGCTGAAACGGTAGCGGGGTCTGTCCCCACAATTTGCCCATTTTCAAAGGCTGGTGGAGTTGGAACCATTAACTTATTGAAGTCTACCGTGAAGGTAAGCTTATTTAATTCGTCTATTTCATGGGTTGCGGCCATACCCATTCGTAAATTAGTGGGAATAAAGTTCTTCTCAGATCCCCCATAGGTCACTTTACCCGAGATGTTCGAAAGTGTTAATGCATAACTATAGTTCCAAGGGTTGGAGGTTTTGTTCGCATAAAACAAAGAGATATCTGCTGCAACTGTTTGAGCGGGCTTTAAGGCACTGCTTACACCGCCAGAACCTTGGTAATTTCCTAATAGATTTGAATTGATATACTTTAAATTCATTCCAAGGGATAGCGCTGAAGATAATCTTCTTGCATGCGAAATTCCCATAGCAAATTCATTTGAATTGAAATTACCAGCACTTGTTCCGTTATCTAAGGTCGCTTGGAACATTCCTTGATCGAAGTAATTTAAAAAAAAACCAAATACTAAATTTTTCTTACTAACCGTATATCCAGAGATGTTATACAGTGCCATGTCATTCACTAAGTTGCGTAACCAAGGTGTATAAGAGAGTGAGAAACCCATCTTTTTTTCTGTTGTCGCAAGTTTAGCCGTGTTCCAATGGATTGCATTAGCATCCACTGATAAAGCTGCTCCGCCATCTCCCATGGCAGCTGAACGAGCATCAGGCGCGACATTTAGGAACATTAGGGTAGGTGTAGGAATACGTCCTGCATTGATTTGGCCAGAAACGAGGGTTGTTTGTGCTTGAGCGGAAATTCCAATCGCAATAAGAATTAGAAAGGTAAGTAATTGTTTCATGGGCTATTTAATATTTCCTATTCGTCCTGTAAAAAATGCGAATGGGGCTCCTGTATCGTATTTTATTTCTAATTGGTAGTAATTAATATAATCTAATTGGTTTTTCTCCGAAGGACTCCAATCAATAGAGAAAGTTTGGTTAGCGGAATCACTTCCTGGAACTATCCCAGTTCTCTCTAAAATTTGTTTCCCTAAGATACTATAAATTTTTAGTTTGTAGACGTAGCTCGTCCATCGTTTATCTTGTAAAAATGAAAATGTACTTCGCTCGCTCATCGGGTTAGGGTAGATGCTGAGCGCTCCACTCTCTTTCTTAGTGGCAGATACTGTGAATTCAAACGATAAATTTCCCTGGTTCGTATGTACGTCAAAACAATTTACTGAAATTTTATATTTCCCGGGGGCAAGTGACTCAAAAGGGAAAGTGATGGAGCCTTGCTTGCTTGAATTTAAGGCCGGTACAAAAAGCTGGGACAAGGGAAAAATTAAGGTATCATTGATAGAAAAATAAGCTTTTTCTCCTTTAGTTCCTGTAAAACGAAGTGAGCTGGCATCTTTTATGTTTACCTGTAAGATAGGATTAGGCGAGGTTGCGGTGAGGTCTTCCTCATTCAGTAAGGTAGCTTCTAAAATAGGACCATTGGATTCTTTGGTTTCCTTACTTGGTTTTACGAAACTTTTCATTCCACCACCATAGGTAGTTCCATCGTTTGAACTAGCACGCCATTTCAATCGAGAGGCAGGAAGATTCGCTAGAGTAAATTTACCATTTTGAACGGTTGCAAGACTTTTCCCCTCTAACTCACCCGCAATAACATAGTTGAATTTATCTGTTTTTGTACCTAAAGTCTGCTTTTTTTGATCTTCTCCAAAATAATAGACTTGAATTTCACCCGTTATGCTGGGAGACGTTTGCCCTTGAATAACTCCGTTGGCTAAGGTATCAATGCGGATACTGAGTGCCTGTTGGCTCCAAGGTAGGACGGAAGAAGGGTCACCTAATAGCGTAATATTTCTGTTAATTACGCCAGATTGACTCTCATTTTTCGCGTCTCGATACAAATCCCCTAATCTGTAATCTTTATTATTTAGATGTTTAGTTAAATTTCTATAAAATGCTTGACCAAATAGATAATTACTGCTCTGAAATACGGGTCGAGTCGTGGAAATAAGCCCGATGGCTCCCCCTTGGTTAGACAATAGGCTGACCTCTGCACCTGAAAGCTGATTGGGATCATCAAATCGTCCAAATTGACAAGTTGCAGTTAATAATAAGGGTAGATTTCGGCTATTTTTCAATGATTGTAACTCATTATTCGTGATCACTTTTTCATCCGTCCAGGCAGATTCTGAACCATGGCCTAAGAAATGGATAAAATCTGCTTCGTTATTAAATAAGTCGAGACTGGCTTTTTTCCCGGCCATTGAAGTGTAAACACCATTTGATGTTTCTTGAGGAAATTGATCCAGATAGGTTTTTTGTACCTGAAAGGCCTCAGGAATATAGGCTGCAAAATCTTCTGCATCTTGAACATGTAGATTCGAATCTCCATCATCTGCCAGCCAGGCGAAACGGTAAGGATGAGATAAGTTTTGCCTTTCGTAGCTGATAATTTTATTTACAAGCATATTGGCTTCTTCAAAGGATCTCACTGGAATTCGGCCTATTCCTACGGATAAAAGCTCATTTTTAGCCTCATTTCCCTCTAACCATTCGCCTTGATCTAACCCTAATAGGCCAAAGTAATCATCTGACACATAAGTCTGTAGCGGCTGGAAAGATTCCCTACTTTCATAACTAGGTACATAATTTACACGCTCAGTAGCTGTTGCCACCTTATTTATTCCTTTGTAATCGACAGAAGCATCTCCCATCAATAGTACGTAGCGCGGTTTTTTAAGGCGAATAAAATCTCTTATGGCTGTTACATCCACTTTGCCTGCTGAGAATTCGTTATAAATTTCTTGGGTGGAGTAAGCTTTAGCTTTTATTCCGTTCGAACTTCGGTAACGAGCGAATAGTGTAGCGACGGGTAAAATGGATGGGCTAGATAGGACAAGCAGATCAGCTGATTCATCTGCTCTGATATTTTGATTATCAAGGAGAGTAAGCGTCTTGGGATCTGCAGCCTTGGCTGGGTCAAAAATTAATAATTCTGATCCTGGGGGTACTTTATTAAGCAGTAAGCTTGTCAATTTTTTCCAGCTATTACCATTTGTTTTCAACCAAATCTGATGGCTTGCTTGTTTATTTAGAATGCTAATAGCAAACGTGGAGTCAGTTTTGTTTGGCAGATAATAGTGTGGGTTTTCATTCAACGCATTTAGCTTTCTAGGGTATTCTAAATCGATGAAATCGATATAACCAGAGCCTGTGGTGTTAGCATAGGCTAAATTCCAGCTCCAACTTTGGTCCTTAATCACTGGATTTACAGAGGCAGAAAATGTCTGCAAAAAGGCTTTTTGGTCATAACGACCTCCGGTAATGGCTGGAAATGTCATAGCAGAAACCGAGTTGCCAGGAATAGAAAAGGTGAAACTTCCGGGTGCTACAGAGGAGGAGGCTAATCTACCAGTGAGCAAACTGGGAATTCCTGTTTTATAGTCTGATAAGGGATATTGAATGCTTCGATTTACATTACCAAAAAATCCGTCTCCTAACCATTCTCTCCCAGATTGCAATAGGTTATAGGTTTCTGGTTCGTAATGAAATCGACTTAAGGCATAATCTATGGCTGGACCTGAAACAGACGAATTGGAGCTCGTGGTTAGTTCTGAGATAAGCTTGGGTGCAGGGTCGTCTAAACGGATAAAGTAAAACGTAGTATCGCTGTAGTGGTGAGTAAATTTCTCTGCCCAAAAAACAACATTTTCTCCTTGTTTCACGAAAGGGATGGGCTGTAAATCTGTCGGTCGTGGAGCTGCATTTGCCTGGGGTAATTCACCTATTTCGTGTCCATATACTCCTATTTGCGAGGCCTTTAGATTGAATTTAGCAAGCCATGATGGGGTAATTTGGTAGATGCCTGACTGAGTAATACCCACTTTGATCCAACGGCCACTTGATAAGATGGAATTTTGGGCATGGCAGATGAAGACCGCAAGTAAAAGGGGCAGGAGTAATTTAAGAAATCTCAATTGGTAAAACGTACGCATTCTTAGCCACTAAGTAATTTCGACCTGAATTTAATTCTTTGCAAATGTAACGTGTTCGGCGAAGTTTCCCTTTGATGAAGCGAAGGTTTTTTAAGGCGAATGTTGCGCCCTCTACTAATTCGACTAAGGGAGTTCCTGCAGGAGGTTCTGCATCGAAACTTTTGAGTATGTCAACAAGGGGTTGGTAGCCATTCGAGGAGGCTGCAGGGTTTTTTAAATAGGCTCTCAGGATGTTGACAAGTTCCCCTGGTAACAAATCTTCGTCTAGAATGGGCTCGAAGAGATTATAAAATTCCGTCTTCCATTCTTGACCATGGGGAAGAACTTTGTTTTTGTGTGCTAAATAAGTAGTTAAGTGGGCAACTTCGTGAATGTAGGTGACTAGAAAAGCATAAGGATTCAGGTTGTGATTAACCGTCACTTGATGTCCTTTTGTTGGGCTGAATCGATAATCACCCAGCTTCGAATCACGGGACTTACTGACAATAAAGTCAAAAGAATAATCATGCCAAAGTTGAAAGCAGTATTCCGCTACTTTGGGTGGGAAGTGATCAAAAAAGGAATCAATCTTTTTATTCTTCATCCGGTAATTAGACATAAAAAAAGTCCTTCGCATGCGAAGGACTTTTTTCTGATCGTTGTGCTAAAATTATTTAGCAGCAGCAGTGTCAGCAGCAGCAGTGTCAGCAGCAGCAGAATCAGCTGGAGCAGCAGCAGCAGCAGAATCAACAGCAACAGTGTCAGCAGAAGCTTCTGCTTTCTTCTCACCACAAGATGCTAAAGTTACCATTGCAGCAACGAAAGCTAGAGCGAATACTTTTTTCATTTCTTATTTTGTTTAAGGTTTGAGTCACAAATCTACGGCATTATTTTATAAGTACAAATAAATGCAAATAAATTTTTAAGATTTTTTTAAGGAATGGCTATAATTTTCAGAAAATGTGCCGTATTGGCCCGTATTCGGCTTAGGAATTCTTAAGAATTACCCTCTTAAATTTGGGCTAAATTAGATTAGTCCTATTTTATCAGATCCTTAAGGCGATCGTAGAATCCACTTGACTTGAAGGTAAAAGTCTTATGCAAGATATAATTCGATATGAAGCTATAGCACATCCCATGAATAGTCACCGCAATCTGTGTTATGTTTAACTTTTTGACAGAATAGGGAATAGTAAAAAAGAAATCGGGGTAACGGGCGTGTATGAAGTCGTATGGAATAGAACTGAATATCCAGGTGATCCCTCCAGAAAAACTAGACACGAGTAGAAATTTCAGCATTTCTCGTCTAGTTTGTTGGCTTTGACGCGCATTGAATGCAAAAAGCTTGGTAAGGAAAAAACCAAAAACTAAGGCGATAAAATAGGCTGGCAGAATGGAGTCTTCATAGGATACTTGGAACCAATCTTTGATTAATCCACCGGCTAATAATTGAACACATGCTCCTAGTCCAGCTACAATAAAGTAAGCGAATAAGTCTTTTTGATTGAAGAGGGCTGGTTTCTTTTGGCTCAAATGACTGGATTAAAAGAGATTTTTAACGATACTGGGATATACGCCTAATAGCAAAGTACCTAGGGTACAAGCCCACATCGCGAATTTCACTAAACCTGGTAATTCAATGCGTTCGATGTCTCCTTCTTTGAAGTAGATCGCAATGATTCCTTTGAAATAGTAGTAAACTCCGACCGCTGACATCACGATGGCTAAGATCACTGGATAGTAGACATGGCGATTAAAGATATCAGAGAAAACGAAGAATTTACCCCAAAAACCTGCTGTCAACGGAATACCCGCTAAGGACAACATGGCGATGGTGAAACAGAAGGCTAAGCCTGGATTTTGCTTCGCTAAACCTTCGAATGAACTGATGTTCTCGGGTTTCTCGGTGCGCCCTGTTTGGTACTCAGCTACTAACATCACCACACCGAAAGCTACAATAGTCGCTAGGGTATAGGATAAAGAATAGTACAAAATGGTCGATGGAGTAGTCACTTGGTTTGCGCTTACCGTTAACAACATATAACCCGCATGTGAAATACTCGAATAGGCTAACATACGCTTTAATGACTGTTGGTAAACTGCGGTGATGTTACCCACCAGAAGCGTTAACATGCTGATGTAGTAGATCGGGTATACCCACGTTCCATACATGGATCCGAATGGGCCATTTAATAATTGATATAAAGCTGCGAAACTAGCTGCCTTCACCACAGTCGACATGAACATGGTAAAGATCGTAGGAGCTCCTTCATATACGTCTGGTGTCCAGAAGTGGAAAGGGGCTGCTGAGATTTTGAATAAGAAACCCACTAAGATTAATAAAACACCAATCGAAAGGAAGATAGGCGTAGATTCTGGTGGAGTATTCGCAATCATCTGGGCGATGTTTGCTAGGTAGAATGAACGAGTCGCTCCGTAGACTAACGTGATTCCAAATAACAAGATTCCCGTTGCGAAAGACCCCATTAAGAAGTATTTCAAGGCGGCTTCGTTCGAACGCAAATTACGTTTATCTGATCCCGTTAACACATACATCGCGACAGATAGGATCTCTAATCCGACGAAGAACATGATTAAGTGGTCAAATGAAACCATTAAAATGGCCCCCACAACGGAGAACAATAGGATCGCGTAGTATTCTGCTGGATGTGTATGCTCTTCATCAATGCCAAAGCCTTTGGAAAAACTAACTACCATAAAGGCCGCTAACTGAATGATTAAGCTAAAACTAATGGACATGTTCGTAGTATGGAACATGTTTCCATACCACAATATTTCATGGTTCCAATCCATCGCCGTTAAGGCCATGCTGCCCACTAAAAATAGGAGTGTCGCTGCTTGGATGGATTTTCTGGAAAGCCAAAAGCCCAAGAATAAATTTAAAATACCTAGAAGTGATAATGCAATGATAGCCGTCATAATGCTTTTAAATACTATTTTATTTGAACCATTGGATTAATTGCTGAACCGCTGGCTCACTAAAACCTAAAACTGTCGATGGGAAAATTCCACCTAAAATAACTAATGCGCTCAAAGGAATTAATACCGCTTTCTCAGCACCCGTTAAGTCTGCAAAGTCAGAGGTGATACGAGATACATTCCCAAACATTGATTTTTGAATCAAACGCAACGTATAAACGGCACCTAAGATGATGGTGATACCGGCGATGATTCCGAGTGTTACGTTTTGGTCAAATACACTCTTTAATAATAAGAACTCTCCGATGAAACCGTTCGTTAATGGTAAAGCAACAGATCCTAAACTTAAAATCACAAATGTCACTGTTAGTGGATAAGAGAACTGGGTGATGCCTCCTAATTGTGCAATTTCTCTCGATTTCGTTCTGCGCTCGATAATTTCGATCACGAAGAACAAGCCGACGATGTTGATACCGTGAGATAACATTTGATATAATGCACCCTGAATACCTTCGATGCTACCGGTTAAAATACCCGCTGACATCAAGCCTACGTGGGCGAAAGAAGAATACGCTAACAAGCGCTTCGCATCTTTTTGTTGAATCGCGATTATGGATCCGTAGATTACACCAATTACTGATAGGATCGAGGCTGTCAATCCCCATGTCGCTACAGCTACGGGGAACATGGGTAGCACTAAACGAATTACTCCGTATGTACCCATCTTTAACATGATACCTGATAACAACATTGTTCCTTGTGCAGGGGCTACAGTATAGGTATCTGGTTGCCACGTATGGAAAGGGAAAACCGGCATCTTAATGGCGAAGGCCAAGAAGAAGGCGGCGAATAAGTAGCCTTGCTGATCTGCGCTAAGTCCTTTGGCAGTTTGGTACAAGACATCCATGTCCGCTGAGTGGAACTCTCCTGGCGTTTGTAAGTAAACAAATACTAAAGCAATTAAGAAGAATAAAGACCCAAATAAAGTGTAAACGAAGAACTTAAACGTGATCGCGTTCTTGTTTTCACCGCCATAAATGGCTGCTAAGAAGTAAATCGGCAATAAGGACGCTTCGAAAAAGAAGTAGAACAAGAAAGCATCTTTCGCTAGGAAAGCACCCATTAAGGCTGTTTGCATGGCTAGCATTAAGCCTTGGAATTGTGAATTATTGGCACGATCCGTGTTAGCGGTAGTCGCTACAATGAACGGAACTAATAACGCGCAAAGGCCTATTAGCACTCCGCTGATTCCGTCTACATATAAAGAGAAGGATAAGCCTGCTTCAGCTACCCAAGGGGCAGAGAAAGAAACGGGGCTCAAACTTGCTTCTTGTAATACAAAAGCGGTTGCAGCTAATTCAATGAGGGAAGCCGCTAGAGAAATGGCGAACGCATTTTTTGGCTTGAAGATCAATAAAGCTGATCCAATCAAAAGCGGGAATAAAAGTATAAATAGTAGATACATAGCTATGTGGCGATCGAAGGATTAATGAAGGATCGTACTTTTTAAACTAACAAATAAGATAACAACGATGGCCGCAACCATGCAGAATAAGTAGATTCCTACGTTACCTGTCTGGGCTCTTCGGAACTCGCTCGACGCATATTTCACGAATCGACCTAGGCCTTCTACGAACAAGTCGATTACTAAGAAATCGATCACTTGGAAGAAGAAATTAGATAGGAACGCAATAGGCTTTACAAATAACGTATCGTATAATTCGTCGATGTAGAATTTGTTATAAATCACTTTTTGGATACCAGAAACTTCTGCATCTTCTGCTGGAACCGATTTCTGCATTCCGAATAGATAGATGGCTAAGAACGCTGGTAAGAAAGCGGCTAATAGAGGAGCTCCTCCTTCTAAACTCAAAAAGTTTACCTCTCCAGCTGCACCTGCTTCTGGCAATAATGGCGCTAACCAATGTGCTAAGAATTCATTACCTCCTGCAAAATGTGGCAGGTTAATTAAACCGCCACCCACGGAGAATACGGCTAAAATAATCAACGGCAACGTCATCGTGATAGGAGACTCGTGCAAGTGATGTGCTTGTTTTTCTGTCCCTCTGAACTCTCCGTAGAAGGTTAATATGAACACACGGAACATATAGAATGAAGTTAAGGCAGAACCTAAAATCGCTAAACTCCACATGATCGGATCATGGTGGTAAAGGCTCGCTAAAATTTCGTCTTTCGAGAAGAAACCGGCGAATGGAGGAATACCCGCAATGGCGATAGTACCTAACATAAAGGTGATAAACGTAATAGGCATCTTCGATTTCAATCCACCCATGCGGCGAATATCTTGTTCATCTGACATCGCGTGAATGACCGAACCGGCACCTAAGAACAACAAGGCCTTAAAGAAGGCGTGTGTCATTACGTGGAAGAAAGAAGCGGTGTAGGCTGATGCGCCTAAACCCATGAACATGTAGCCTAATTGGGATACGGTAGAATAGGCAAGGACTTTCTTAATGTCGTTTTGGAACAAACCGATTGCAGCGCCTAATAGGGCAGTCGCTAATCCGATCCAACCTACGAAGTGCAATACTTCTGGGCTTAATTCGAACAAGGCGTTTGCACGGATAACCATGTAAATACCTGCTGTCACCATCGTCGCTGCGTGGATCAAAGCAGATACGGGAGTAGGACCTGCCATCGCATCTGGAAGCCAAGTAAACAACGGTATCTGCGCTGATTTACCCATTGCGCCGATGAATAAACAGAAAGCGATGATGCTTAAATCTGTTGTATAATCACCGCTTTGAATCGCTGCGAAAATCGTGTTGTAATCTGTTGTCCCAAAATCCTGGATCAACAAGAAAATACCCACTAAGAAGCCTAAGTCACCAATACGGTTCATGATGAAGGCCTTGCGAGCCGCATCTCCGTAGGAATTCTTTTGGTTCCAGAATCCAATCAATAAATACGAACACAAACCTACGCCTTCCCATCCAATGAATAGTACGGTGAAGTTTGCCCCTAAAACCAAGATTAACATGAAGAACACGAACAGGTTCAAGAAGGCAAAAAACTTACCAAAACCCGCATCATGCGACATATAACCGATCGAATAGATATGAATCAAAGTGCCTACCCCGGTAATTACTAAGAGCATCAGAATCGATAATTGGTCGATTTGGAAGGCAAAAGGAATCTTCAAGGAGCCTACATTAATCCAATCCGCGATGGGCAAAATTTGCGCCTGGCCATCAAAATTTAAGAATAACTGAAGCGATAAAGCGAAGGCAACCAAGGGAGGAATTGTTCCAATTATGCCCGCGATTTGCTTCGGCAATTTAGGGTACGCTAAACCATTAATAGCAAATCCTAATAAGGGTAATAGTGGAATAAGGAATAGTAAAGACATATTAATTTGGCGGAATGGGTTCGCTGAATTAGTTTTTTAACTTGTTGAGAACACCGATGTCGATGCTTTGAATATTGCGGTAAATCATCACGATAATCGCTAAACCTACAGCTACTTCCGCTGCGGCTACGGCCATGATGAAGAACACGAAGATTTGACCCGCAGGATCTGAATAATACGATGAAAAAGCGGCTAACAACAAGTTAACGGCGTTTAACATTAATTCGATCGCCATGAATACGATGATCGCGTTTCTGCGAGTTAATACGCCCATAATACCGATACAAAACAAAGCAGAGCTTAAAATAATGTAATGCGTTAATGGAATCGTACGAATAATTTCAGGTATTGATTGCATAGTCTTAAATAATTACCAAGGCTTCAGGCAAAAGCCTGTCCAAAAAATGCATTTATGCGAGGCAAAAATACGAAAATATCTGATAGCCTCGACATCAAAAATGCCTTAACGCTGAAAACCTTGCAATTTTATTTCGGTTAGTTTGCGCTTGGTGTCCATTGGGAAATCACCCTTCATCATCCAGTCATAATAGGAGGGGTCAGACTTTAAAACTTCGATGACCGGTTTGCCTATGTGTTTGCCAAAATTAAAGCAAGCCACACGCTCCTTATTGTACGCCATTCGATTTGCGTAGTCTATTGAATTCGAGGCGCTTAGCTCGTGTAGTTTATCCATATCGTTTTGGATCGGGAAGACTTCCTTGCCGTCTGCATCCTTAATGGACTTATTCGCGTAGTGTTTTACTTGAGCATTCAATACCTCAAGCGTGGCTAACACATCCGCCTCAGCTCCGTGGGCTCCGATTAATTCTTTGCCACAATAAAATTGGTAAGCAGCAGTTAAGTTGCGAGGCTCCATTAAATGGAAAATGCGTTGGGCATCCACTAATTTTCTATTTTTCATGTCAAAATCCACCTCAGCGCGAAGCATTTCTTCCACTAACATAGGTACATCGAAACGGTTCGAATTAAATCCGGCTAGATCACAGCCGTCCAAAAAAGTCGCTAAAGACCTAGCTACCATGCGAAAAGTAGGCTCATCCTTCACATCTTCATCGTAAATACCATGCACTAAAGAGGCTTCTAATGGAATCGGGATGCCAGGATTCACACGACGCGTTTTTACCTCCACGGTTCCGTCTAGATTGGCTTTGGCAATCGAAATTTCCACAATGCGATCGCGGTTAATTTGAATGCCGGTTGTCTCTAAATCGAAAAAGGCTAGAGGTCTCTTTAGTTGTAATTGATGTTCCATGGGATTTTTTAAAATGGGCCAAAGCAAAGATAAGTTATTATTACCTTTGTCGAATGAATTTTCAACCGAAAGCGCTTTTTTTTGACTGGGATCATACCCTGTGGGATCACGATTTGAATGCCCGAGAAGTTTTACTGGATTTAGCGGTTGAATATGAGCTCGACATCGAGCCGGATAGCTATTGGTCGACCTTCGAAAAAATCAACAACGGTTTATGGGACCAATATGCTGCAGGTGAGATTTCGCAGGCAGAATTACGGGAGATTCGTTTTGTTCGCTTTTTTGAGGAGGTCGGCATCCAGGGACCCGCGCAGGAATTCGGTGATAAATACCTTTCGCGCGCGCCACGAAAAACGAATTTAATGCCGGGCGCTTTTGATCTTATTCAAGATTTAGCTGAGCATTTTCCCCTGTACATTTTAACGAACGGCTTCGATGATATTCAATACGTGAAGATTGAAGGAGCAGGTATGCGTTCTTTTTTCAAAGAAATTATCACATCGCAGCAAGTGGGGACGAAGAAACCGAATCCTCAATTTTTCCACTATGCTTTATCACGTGCTGGAATTGAAGCTCATGAAGCCTTAATGATTGGGGATCATGTGGAGGCAGATGTGCGCGGTGCTTTGCAGGTGGGAATTCCGGCGATTCATTACAATCCTTTTTCAGTGGAAACGGATTTACCTCACGAAATACAACACTTGGATGAGCTGAGGGCTTTACTCAAAAATCGATAATTGGTTATCGCTCGATTTGCGATCAAAAATTTTCTTATCTCGGATGAATTTTTTGTTCTCTTCTAAGAACAAAATGAACTTCTCGATTTGCTCGTATTGAACACTGAAATCGATATTATTCACGTCGTATGATTCTACGTACACCTGCTTAAAATCCGTAATAACGTAGTCTAGGCGTTGGATTCCGTATTTTTGAAGTCCTAAGAGGTACAGATTTTGGTGGTTGGTCAAAAAGCGATTCGGTTCATAATATGCCGTACTTTTTAAATCGAAAGCCACCGTATCGCCTACACCATCTACATAACCGTATATCTGGGCGTTCTTATAGCGGGATTCAACGTAAAACTGGGTCTTGTATTTTACAGGTAATAATTCGCGGGCTTGATCGATGATTCCCTCAGCAAAGGCTTCTTCATTCTCTCCTAAAGTGACAGCTCGCTCGAAATCGATCCCTTTTTGCTGTGCATTCGTCGTTGGTTTTCTCACCCGATTAATGCGGTCAATTAACTCGATTTCATCCACAATGATTTTACCATTCCCGTCACGAGACTGGTTCACGTAGAGATTAAAAGAATTTAAAAGGGTAGGATACAAGCGGTAAATCATGTCGCAATTTATTGAATTTGGAGGCGAGTCACAATCTCATCTTCGATTAAATGCGATTTTGTGATCTCTGCCACATCTTCTACTTGAACATTGCCATAGAATACACCTTCAGGGTAAACGACCATGGTAGGGCCTTTTCCACAGAAATCAAGGCAGCCTGATTTTTGAACGCGGATTTTAGCGGTTCCTCCTTGTGCAGCATAGCTCGCTCTGAAGGCGTCAACTAATTCCATTCCGTGGCCAGAACCACAACATTTTTTAGGGGCATCTTTGTCGTTAGCGCAGATAAATACGTGTTTTTCGAAATGCATAATTAGCTATTTAAAAGTAATACGATAGGACAATGGTCTGAATGCTTTACGTCTGGAAGGATGGACGCATGTTGAATTTTAGAGGCCAAAGTCTCAGACACCATTTGGTAATCAATTCGCCAGCCCAAGTTTTTACCTCTTGCTCCGGCGCGGTAAGACCACCAGCTGTAGTGGTGTGGTTCCTCATTCACCGCTCTAAATGAATCTACGAAACCACGGCTCACAAATCCGTCCATCCATTCGCGCTCCTCGGGTAAGAAACCAGAGCTGTTCGCGTTGCCTTTTGGGTTGTGAATATCAATCGCTTTGTGGCAAATATTATAATCACCTGCGATGACTAAATTCGGAAATTCAATTTTGAGGGCATTAATGTAATTTTGAAAATCGCCTAACCAATCCATTTTGAAGGCTTGACGTTCATCTCCGCTTGAACCAGATGGCATGTAGACAGACATCACGGAAAATCCATCATAATCAGCACGCAAAACACGGCCTTCTGCATCGTATTTATCAATGCCGCAACCTACGGATACGTTGTTTGGCCTAATCTTACTAAATATCGCAACCCCTGAATAGCCCTTTTTCTGAGCGGAATGCCAATAGACTTCGTAGCCTAACGCAAAGATTTCTGACAAGTCCACCTGCTCGATTTCTGCCTTTAATTCTTGAATACAGACGATGTCTGGATTTTCTTCTTTAAGCCAAGAGATGAAACCTTTCGTGATGGCGGCACGGATGCCGTTGACGTTATAACTAATGATCTTCATTCGGGAATACCTCGGTTTTGAAATAATGAATGATATGTGCCTTTAAGAGTATTTCTTGCTCTTTCAAAGGCAGCGAAGGAATTCCTTGCACATTCTCCCAATGCGGCCAACCTTCCTCATCTAAGCCCTCCAATCGATAAAAATCGCTGTAGCTCAGCACCTTACAAGTGGCGATGTGTAGGAGATCTTGCTTTTGTTCTTTGGTAAAATGTGCGTGACCCTGCCCTAATTCTTGTACACCAATCATCAATAAAATGGGTTCCATTTCAGAGGGGCGCTTGCCAAACGAGTTTTCAAAAAAATCGAGAATCATCTCCCATTCTTCTTTAACTATACCTGGCTCGAATTCCATAAAGGGTGTGTATTTAATGAGGTGCAAATTAACCACAAAAAAATGATTAATTGCCGTAGATGTCGTAATTTTGGAAACCAATAACCCTAAAAGTAGTTTATAAAATGCATTCAATTGCACAAAAGCGTACATTCTCAACACAAACTCCTCTTAAACGAACCTTTAAAAAAATGAAATCCTTTTCTATCCCCTCTTTGTTTAAGAGTAATTTGATCGGTCGGATTAAGGAGGCTCGTCGTATTCAAGATAAATTAAAGAAGGATTTTACACCTACGCACCTGGATTTTGGTCCGGTGGAGGTATTGCTTTCGAGGCACTTTGGATTTTGTTATGGTGTCGAGAATGCCGTAGAAACGGCGTATCACATTATTGATCAAAACCCTGATCGCCGCATTTTCTTATTGTCTGAAATGATTCACAATCCAGCTGTAAATGCAGATTTATCAGACCGCGGTGTTCGTTTTATTCAAGATACATCTGGAAATCAGTTAGTGGCTTGGGAGGAATTGAGCTCAAACGATATTGTGATTGTACCTGCGTTTGGAACGACATTAGAGATTCAAGCGATTCTTCAGTCTCGTGGAATTGATCCCTATGCTTATGATACCACGTGTCCTTTTGTAGAAAAGGTGTGGAATAGAGCAGATGCGATCGGGAAAAAAGATTATACGGTGATTGTGCACGGGAAACCAAGTCACGAGGAGACGAAGGCCACGTTTTCGCATTCACAGTCTGTCACGCCTACGCTGATCATTAAAAATATCGATCAAGCCGTTGCTTTAGCGGCGTATATTAAACAGGAAAAAACGTCGAAGGAATTTTTTGAGGAATTTGAAGGGCAATATTCAGCGGATTTTGATCCGATGAAAGATTTGAAGCGAATCGGTGTCGTGAATCAAACGACCATGCTCGCGACGGATACGCAAGAAATTGTTGATTATTTGCGTCAAGTTATC
>NZ_JBIIBQ010000026.1:0-38796 GCF_044239315.1 Aquirufa sp.
TATCCGCTTGCACTACCAAGTGGCACCAGAAAATATCAAGGATTATTTTGCTGACACGCGCGATACGCTTTGCTATGCGACGAACGATAACCAAAGTGCAACCTATGGTTTATTAGCCGAGGAGGCCGATTTTGCGATTGTCGCCGGCGGCTATAATTCTTCGAACACGGCTCACTTAGTTGACTTGTGCGTGGCGAAATTACCGACCTTTTTCATCAAGAATGCGGAGAAGTTGATTTCAGCAGAAGAGGTTTTACATTTTGAAAACGCTACAAAAGAAGAAAACACTACCTACAACTTTATTCCAGCGAAAGAGAAAGTACGCGTCTTATTGACGTGTGGTGCTTCATGTCCTGATGCGGTAATGGAAGAAATCTTACGGAAACTAGTTTCCTTCTTTCCAGGTGCGAAGGATGTGGATGAAGTGGTTAATACGAATCTACAATCTTCTTAACAGCAGGCAAATAACCTTCTCCGAAAAGGTTGACGTGCACTAAGAGTGGGTACAGATTGTACAAGGGGATGCGTTCGTGGAATCCGTTTTCAATGGGAAAGTTCGCGTTATAGGCTTCGTAGAAACTTTCTTCGAACCCTCCAAACATCGTTGTAAAGGCAAGCTCCGCCTCTCTAAATCCATAATAGCAAGCAGGATCCACGAGTGTAATTAATCCTGCTGGGTTTGTCATTACATTGCCTGACCAAAGATCCCCATGTAATAAAGCGGACTTTTCATTGGGCAAAAGCGAAGGTAGTTTCTCAAACAATACTTCAAATTTCGCCTCTAAAGCAGCGTCGATCTTACGATCATAGATCGCTCTAGCTAATTGGTTGCGTAAGCGATGTTCGATGAAAAACGCGATACCATCCTGATTCCAAGAATTGATTTGTGGAGCCGCGCCGATGTAGTTGGTATAATCAAGTCCATGGCCGTTTTTCGACGAATTTTTATGTAATAGAGCCAGCTTCTCCCCAAAATCAACCCAGTAATTTGCCGCCTTTTCTCCTGAAGGAATGCATTCCATCATCAAGTATTCTTTCTCTTCCATCGTTCCCGTTCCCATAACGCTCGGTACGGAGATGGAGGAAGTTTTTCCGATCAAATCTAAGTTTTTCGCCTCTGCGTCAAACAAACCTTGGTGATCTCCTTGGTTCCATTTGATGAAGTATTCGTCCGCATTTTTTAATTGCACACGCACTGCCAAGTTAAAATTCCCCCCATAGAAAAATTCTAGGTCCTTCACCTCGGTGTTTTCACCTAAGTGATGCTGGATGATCTTATCAATAAATTGGTATTGTGCTTGCGTTTCAGTGGACATAAATCAAAATTACGATTTTCTTTTATAAAGCGGAACCGTGCTGCAAGGTTCTCCATAAAACAAGCTCTTTGCCACTGGCTGTAATAATTGGGTAATTTTTAGGTAGGCATCTGTGGGAACCGATTCTTTAGAGCAACCTTTGATGACGATTTTGGCATCTTGAAAATCTTCCGGATTTATCTTCGACAAAGTTTGTTCAAACAAGGTCTTTTCTAAATCGGCCAAATTTCCGAAAACGAGTGTCTTCGCAAAAGGAGTCAACTGAACGCCTAATAACATATAGGCCCAGGTGGGGATAATCGCATCTTCGCTGCAACCAACTGCTACGTGCTTTCCTGCGTAGCTCGACCAATCATTACTAGCGATGAACTCCCTAAAGTCCTTCTCTCTCAAGGCGATACCTTGGAATAATTGCTCTTTTATGTCGATGAAAACACGGTCTCCTGGAATGCGTAAATCTTCTAAATCGATTTGCGTTAGCCCACTTTGGTTTACTCTATTGATGATTTCCTCCGCCATGTTACAAGGATTTAAGTTTCGGTTTGGTGCCCATATATTCTTTCAAATAATCAGGCTCTTTCGTAACGAGATTCTCGAATTTTTCGTTCAAATAGGCCTCATAGGCTAATTTACCCATATATTTTGCCTCTGGCAATAAAGGTCCTTCCAAAAAGGTGATGGATGGATGCGAGCAGCTTTCTTGCCATTTTGCTGATCCATTTCCAAAAGCAAGTATAGGCTTGAATTCCTGGAAAGACTCTGGGCTTAGAATATGAGCTTCTTGTGGAGATAATTCCTCTAGTGTTGACGAGTACACTGCTGCATAAACTTCCATTCTTCGGGCATCTAATAGGGGTAAAAGTAAGACATCAGCCGGCGTTTGAACGGCTGAGGCTAATACCTGCAAGGTGGGTAGACAGATTAAAGGCTTGTCTAAAGCGAAGCAAATTCCCTTCGCCGTCGCTAAACCTATGCGCAAACCAGTATAAGAACCGGGTCCGTTTGAAACGGCGACGGCGGAAATGTCTTGTAGTGAGCAACCCGCCGTCTTAATTACCGTTTCAATCAATAAAGTGAGGGCTTTGGAATGAGAACCCTCTTCCGCAACCAATTCCTGACTGATCAATTGCCCTTTATCGTGTAAGGCAACGGAACAATTTTGGGTCGATGTATCTAAACTAAGGATCAGACTCATTTCAATGCAGTGATTAATTCCACCCCTTTTAAAAGGCTCGGATCATTTTCAAAAGACCATTCATTAATCCCTTTTTTCAGGTAATAATGGTGCACTATTTCTTGTTCCAATAACGCCGAAATTACTTTTTTGTTCGCATTCATTTCTTTAGCGACTGACGAATCCCACTCTGGCTTGATTTTCTCTAGTGTTGCCGTCAAATTCGCATACAAAGGGTCTTTCTGCGTTTCTTTGAGTAATTCACGCATCTGTTTTTCTAACGGACTTTCATACTTGAATGGGCTAGCCTTTACCCATTGAACGAAATCTTCGAATTCTTTATCCGTCACACTAAATCTAGCAGCAGGCACAATTGTAGTATGTTGTAATTTATAAAGACGGGCATATTGAAAAAAGATTTTCTCTTTAATCAATTGCTGAATTAAACTATTCGCTTGAGGCCTACCCACCAATACATCAGGTTCAATTCCACCTCCAGCATTGACTTTTCTGCCGTTTCGCGTTTTGAATTCGCGCTTTGTCGTGTCCTTATTTTCGGAATAATCGATGGCTTGAATGCAACGACCACTCGGAATATAATATTTTGCCGTGGTAATTTTGATTTTTGCACGGTAAGGTAAATCGCGTGTCACCTGCACCAGTCCTTTTCCAAAACTCCGTTGGCCCACAATGGTCGCCCGATCATAATCCTGTAAAACTCCCGCCACAATTTCAGCTGCAGAAGCTGAGTTCTGATTGATCAAAACGACAATAGGTAGAGAGGTATCCCAGCTGGAATTTAAAGCTTTATAATTTGCATTCCACTCTTGTAATTTACCCTTTGTACTTACGATGGGTGTTTCTTTAGCTAAAAAAAAGTTGCAAATGTCAATGGCTTGGGTCAATAAACCGCCGGGATTGTTGCGTAAATCCAGGATTAACTTCTTCATTCCCTCTTTCTTTAATTGAACGAGGGCTGCCTTCATTTCTTTTGTGGCAGATTGATTAAACTCTTCTAACTGGATGTAACCGATACCTGGTCGAATGATTCCTGCATAGCCCACATTTTTGATTTGAACAGTGGATCGGTTGATGGTTAAAGTAAGCTGAGCCTCTCCTCGTTTAATCTGAGCGACCAATTTACTGTCTTTAGGTCCTTTGATTAGCATACTCGGGTCAGAATCTTCCGTAATCTGGGTGCCATTGATGGAGATTAATTGATCTCCTGTTTGGAGTCCAGCTTGCAAAGCAGGGCTCGATTCGTCTACATAGGTAACAAAATAACCTTTGTCCACCCAAGAAGCTCTGATGCCGATTCCTTCGTACTTTCCAGTGGTTAGTGTAGTGAATTCGTCCAAATCTTCCTCTGGATAATAGACTGTGTAAGGATCTAATTGATCCAGCATGCCATCGATAGAGTTTTGAACCACTTTATTTGGATCAATCGGATCCACATAAAATTGATTGAGTTCTTTGATGACGCTAGCATATATGTCCAGGTTTTTAGCGAGATCAAACAACTGATCGGCCCGGCTAAAGGCCCATAAGCCTAATCCTAAAAATACGAGAAGGCTTATTTTAAGTAGTTGCTTCATTCGTTTGGGTGAATTTGTCTAAAATAGTGGCCATTTTTTTATGGATTTTGTCCGATGGCTCGATGGAAGAACCAATATAGACAAAAGCCAATACATCTGGAAGTTTTGCTTTCCCCTCTCCTTGAAAATGAGGTTTATTCAGGCGATAGGCTTCGCGAATACGACGCTTGAGGGTATTGCGGTCCACGGCTTTGCTGAAACGGCGTTTGGGAACCGAAATCAAAATCTGCGGATTTGCTAAATCCTTTTCGTAGGGATTCTCTTGGATGTATAAAACGCGAAAAGGATAGACAAATCGCTCTTCAACGATTCGACTATCCTTCTCGAACAAGGAATCTATAATCTTAATGTGCGTTAGACGCTCTGATTTAGAAAATGTAAATTTCAAAGCAGGAATACTAAGTGTACAACAATAGCAAACCAGAAATCTTCTTTTCTAAGATCTATGGCTTATTTGCCTCTTTTTTCGTCTGAAACAGTCAACTTGTGACGTCCTTTAGCACGACGGTTTGTCAATACGCGACGACCGTTTGCCGTAGACATACGCTCACGGAAACCGTGTTTGTTCTTTCTCTTACGTACAGAGGGTTGAAAAGTTCTTTTCATTTCTTTATTTGTTAAAGCAGCCCATCATTTCGATTGGGGCTTGCAAAGGTAAAACAAAATATTTATTCATCAAGCTTACAGCTTGACAGGTCCTTAAACCTTGATTTCTACGTCTACTCCTGATGGCAATTCTAATTTCATCAAAGCATCTACTGTTTTTGCAGAAGAAGAGAAGATGTCAATTAGACGCTTGTAAGTACATAATTGGAATTGCTCACGTGCTTTCTTGTTAACGTGTGGTGAACGTAAAACAGTGAATTTCTCAATTTTTGTTGGAAGTGGGATAGGGCCAGAAACAACAGCTCCTGTAGCTTTTACCGCTTTAACGATTTTCTCTGCTGATTTGTCTACCAAAGAGTGGTCAAATGACTTCAGCTTAATGCGAATTTTTTGATTCATAAAAGATGGTTCTTTAAATGGTTAAGCAGCGAAAGAACCATTTACTCCGCTACTTAAATTAATTAGGACTGCAAAAGTACAGAATGTCACTTAATTATACAAGCCCTAAAATTTAGTTTTTTCTAGAGCGCGTTGTTTTTCAGCTAAGTAGCTCGCCTGCGAGGCTTGGTAAAGTACAGGATTTAGCGTTCTCAATTTTTCCATCGCCTCGTCTGCATAGTTAATTTCACCCATTTTAAGCGCCTGCATGGCGTAAATTGGATAATATGCGGGGTTTTGCTCGTTCCATTGTAAAGCAGATAGCGCTGCCTCGTAGCCTTTTTTCGTAGGTACGAGTGGGATGGCCTGTTGTAAAACAGGGATTTGAAAAGGGTATTTTTCTAAAATTTCTACCGCATTCGTACGCGAAATAGGGGGTGTCTTCACCGGAAAGGCCGTGGCATATTTCCAAAAAGCTAAAACACCCATCATTCCCGAACCCTGCGTCGTGTCTGCCGCGATCGATATATTTAATTGATTCAAGGCAACTAAAGGCTTAGCATGGTAAAAATGTTGCCAAGACTTTAAAAGTTCTAGTTCTGGGAAAATGGCAGAGAGGGATTTTTGCCAGCTAGCTAGATCATATACCGGGGCTTTTTGCTTCCAAAATAATAACCCATTATACAAGTAGACCAAATCGCGCAAATCTGCTTTTGGAGTAAAGGTAGGATTCATCGGTGCGGTAGGAATTCCAGAGGCTACTAGATTAGCCTGTACAGCCAAGTCCTCAGAAGGGTTGAATTCCGGTTTTTGCTTTAAGTAAATCTTATCAGCGTAGATTTTATTCGCTAGGTAGAGCGGGTTCTCTGGTGCTGAGTCATAGGCTTGATTGTAAAAATAGGCAGCGGAATCCGGCGAGGCCAGTCTTTCGTATTGCAAGGCAATTTGAGTGGCAATGCGCGGATCTGTAGCATTGCTTTTCTGCAACGTAAATAGTGCATCGAAGGGATGGTTTTCTGCGGCAAAAATGTTGGCCAATGCTACAGATAGCGCAGGGTCTTTATTGATGCTTTGGCTAGTAGCGACATAATAGGCAAAACTCTCTGTGTCGCCGGCTTGTTGGGCGAGGGCGGCAAGACTTAAATTGCTTTTTGTATTTAAGCGACTGTGCAAGGTGGCATTCTTGTAGTGGATCTCTGCCATCGTCCGGTCCTCTAATAAGGTGGCTACATCACCTGAATAATTTTCTTTGGCCGCCATTCCCAGATGGTAGGCGCCTGAATTGAAAGCGAAAACTGCCCCCAGGCTTAAAATAAGCACTCCGATTTGAATTAAGTGTAGCGGAAGTATCGCTGCTTTGTATATGACTTTATGGATGGGTAAGTTTTTTGAAAGTAGCGGTCCAAAATTGCGGATAATGAATAAAGGAAAAAGTAGACCCATTAATACCTGATTAATCAAATTCCAGCTTTCTATCGCCTGTAAACCTGGTGTGTTTGCGTGCCACAGGATCGGTATTAAAGCAGAGATGGACAGAAGGAATAATCCCAGTAGCGTCTTGTTATCTTTGTTTTGGTACATAAAAACTCCCATAGCTATGAGCACCCATATAAAGGCTGGAATAGCAGTTCTAATGCCTAGGTCAAAACGTTGATTGCCAAAAGTTAAAAGCAAATTGATTCCCCATACTAAACCCAAGATCGTCCGATTCTTCTTCGAAACCATCCGATCACGCCCTTGCGCCAAGCCCATCAATAAGGAAGGAATGGCGGCCGCGCTCAAGACCGATAAACCTGCCAAAGCCAATAAACTCAAGCTAAATAGTTGTCTAGAAATAATTTGTGCCAAGGCGGGAAACGAAGCGTCAGATAGGGTAAATGACACAATTCCTAACCACAAAGTGGCACCGATAATGGACTGCCAGGCCGGTATAAAGGAAAATAGCACGACAAAAACACCGATAATTGCTAATATGAATCCAATGATCTCTGGCGTCGCGTCCAGTGTTACTGATTGAATTTGAAAGTTTTGGCGGATAAAATATACGTTCGTGTGCAAATTTTGGCCAGCTTGCGTATCTACCACTTTTTCAAAAGGCATCATTTCCGAGATCTCAACCCAGCTAAAAAGTGCGGTTCCTCCCCACATCCAAAGTCCCAAAACTGTAATTAACAGCAAGGAGCAGGCATAAAAAATGCTTTTCGAAAAAGAGGGCAGAGTCAAGCGCATATTTTGGTCCAAAAATTGAATTCCTAAATTTCACACAAACTACGATTCATTCAAAGAAATTGGCGGATTTTGGCAAAAAATAGTTGAAAAATACTAATTTCAGTTTTGGTAAATTCGAATTTTGAGGCTAATTTTGCAGTCCGAATGTGATAGATATTCGGAAACAACATAAATTCATTAGTTTTTAGCTAACAAATTAAAATTCAAATGGCAAACGCAGTTAATAAAGGAAAAGTTGCGCAAGTAATTGGACCCGTTGTCGATGTGAGCTTCGAAGGTGAAGGATCACATTTACCAGCGATCTTGAATGCTCTTTCAGTAACGAAATCAAATGGTCAAACGCTTGTTCTTGAGGTGCAGCAGCACTTAGGAGAGGATCGCGTAAGAACGATTGCGATGGAAGGAACGGAAGGTCTTCAACGTGGACAAGAGGTAATCGATAAAGGTACTCCGATGACAATGCCTACAGGAGAAGGCATTAAAGGTCGTTTGTTTAACGTAGTAGGTGATGCCATCGATGGTATCGCTCAACCTAAGTCAGACAAAGGATTGCCGATTCACCGTGCTGCGCCTAAATTTGACGAATTAGCAACAACTACAGAAGTTTTATTCACAGGAATTAAAGTGATTGACTTGTTAGCACCTTACGTAAAGGGTGGTAAGATTGGTTTATTCGGTGGTGCCGGTGTAGGTAAAACCGTATTGATCATGGAGTTGATTAATAATATTGCCAAAGCATACGAAGGTCTTTCGGTATTCGCAGGTGTAGGTGAGCGTACTCGTGAGGGTAACGACTTATTACGTGAGATGATTGAATCAGGCGTTATCAAGTATGGTGAGGAATTTAAGCACGCGATGGAAGCTGGCGAGTGGGATCTTTCTAAAGTAGATCAAACAGAACTAGCAAAATCACAAGCTACCCTAGTGTTCGGTCAAATGAACGAGCCTCCTGGAGCCCGTGCTCGTGTAGCTTTATCAGGATTAACAGTTGCGGAACACTTCCGTGATGGGGACGGCGAAGGTCAAGGTCGTGATATCCTATTCTTTATCGATAACATCTTCCGTTTTACACAAGCGGGATCTGAGGTATCTGCCCTTTTAGGTCGTATGCCATCTGCGGTAGGTTACCAACCAACCTTAGCAACAGAAATGGGTGCGATGCAAGAGCGTATCACTTCCACGAAGCGTGGTTCGATTACCTCTGTACAAGCGGTTTACGTACCTGCCGATGACTTAACGGATCCAGCTCCCGCAACCACGTTTGCTCACTTAGATGCTACCACCGTATTATCTCGTAAGATTGCTGAATTAGGTATCTACCCAGCGGTGGATCCATTGGATTCTTCCTCACGTATCTTATCTGCAGAAGTATTGGGCGATGCTCACTACAACACGGCTCAACGTGTGAAGGAAATCTTACAACGTTATAAAGAATTACAAGATATCATCGCGATCTTAGGTTTAGATGAATTATCGGAAGAAGATAAATTAGTTGTTTCTCGTGCTCGCCGTGTACAACGTTTCTTGTCACAACCTTTCTTCGTGGCAGAACAATTTACAGGCTTAAAAGGCGTTCTTGTAGATATCAACGATACGATCAAAGGTTTCAACGCGATCATCGATGGTGGATACGATCACCTTCCAGAAGCTGCTTTCAACTTAGTAGGTACTATTGAGGATGCGGTAGTGAAAGGAGAGAAATTATTAGCTGAGGCTGCTAAATAAATAAAATTATGTTTGTAGAAATTATTACACCGGATCGTAAAGTTTTCTCTGCAGAAGCATCTGTGGTGACTTTACCTGGCGTTAATGGTTCCTTCCAAATTTTAAATGACCACGCAGCCATCGTTTCTACTTTAGCAAAAGGAGAATTAACGGCTGATAAAGAGGTCTTCCAAATCGAAGGAGGAGTTGTTGAAGTTTTGAATAATCGAGTACTTGTTTTAGCCGAAGGCGTTAACTAACATTCTCATGAAAAAACTTGCCATTTTATTATTTGCAACGGTCTTATTAAGCTCCTGCTCAGAAAAGGCCTTTTTAACCGGGTCTATTTTAGCAACCGTGAAGGAAAGTAATATTCCCTTGCAAAAGATTCAGTTCTATAATGATAATGGTTTGATTTTAGAAAGAGAGATGAGCTCGTCGGATGCGAATGTGAAGGCTGGTGCCTTGGTTTTCAAAAACGGCAAGTCCATTAACCGAGTTAGCTTAGAAAAGCAGACGCCAGGTGCTTTATTAAAACAGGACGGGGATAAACTGTATGTTTCTTTTGACAATCCAGCTAAAGAATCAAATAGCTTGGTTTTTGCTCCCGTTTTAGGAGAGCGTGGAGAATATTTTTATCAGCTCGTAGACGAAACAGGTAGTTCTTCTATTTCACGTTTGAACTTTGAAGGGAATAAATACTTGGTCTATAACCAAAAATATGAAGGCTTGACTAAGTCAGTAACCAAAACGCCACGGGTTAGGTTGATGATCATGAAGTCATCTTTAAGTGGATTAAAAGTAAATTCAAAAAGAATGAAAGGTAATCGAGTTCAATAATCGATTGCTTATAATGGATTAAGGAAATAGGATGCTTGCATCCTATTTTTTTTTAGTTCATTTTTGTCCAAAGGTATGTTTCGTATACCCAGTTCGCACAAAAGATAGTACCCCTATGAAAGCAGAAGAGACGATTGATTTTCACATAAAGACCGGTTGGTATGCCATTAGTCGCATGTATAACACCTATTCCGCTCAGTTTGATATGACGATGGCTATTGGGTATGTTCTGCTTCACATTCACAAAGATGGTACTCCAGCTACTAAGATAGCCCCAGCATTAGGCTTAGAGGCTAGATCATTAACTCGGATGTTAAAAACATTAGAAGAAAAGAAATGGATTGAAAGATCTGCTAATTATGAGGATAAACGTGTCGTTAAGATTTTTTTAACAGAGATTGGAAAGAAGAAGCGTGATCAAGCCAGAAAGGGGGTTATTGCATTCAATAAGTTGATTTATGATCGAGTTCCTCCAGAAAAATTACAGGTCTTTTTTGAAGTTATGTCTTCTGTAAATCAGGTTTTAGAAGTTGATGCCGGAGAAATTTTAAAAACAATTTAGAAAAAAATGTATTTCGGGATACATATATTAAAGTAGATCCTTATTTTTGCTTGATAATTAAACTTAAACTGCGTTATGAAAAAACTACTCTTGGTATTCGCAATGATGCCTTTCTTATTTACTTCTTGTGTAGGGAAGAAGAAACTAGCGGATATGGAATCACAACTAACTCAATTACAAGCTTCAAGTAGCTCAGCTTTATCGAAAGCGAAAGCAGATTTATCAGATTGCCAATCTTTGACAGCCAGCCTACAAGGTGAATTGAAAAAAAGAGATACTGATTTAGAAGCAAAAAATGGTCAATTGAAAGCTTTACAAGAGCAATTAGACTATTTCAAGAAGACAAATACTAATTTATTAGATCGTTTATCTGATCTTTCAGTTATTAATAAATCGGGTGCAGAGAGTATCCGCAAGTCTTTGGATGCCTTAAACGAACAAGGAAAATACATCAAAGATTTGAACTCATCTATCCAACGTAAGGATTCATTGAATTTATCTTTAGTGATGAACTTGAAGCGTTCATTAGCTGATGTAAATGATGAAGATGTAACTGTTGAGGTAAAGAAAGGGGTTGTTTATATCTCTATCTCCGACAACTTGATGTTTGCATCAGGAAGTGCGGTGGTTAACGCTAAAGCGGTTGCTGTACTAGCGAAAGTAGCGAAGGTGTTAAATGACCACAAGGAGCTTGATGTATTAGTAGAAGGACATACTGACTCAGTGCCTATCTCTACTGATTGTATCCAAGACAACTGGGATTTATCTGCAAAGCGTGCTACTTCAGTAGTTCGTGTATTGCAAACGAAGTTTGATGTAGATCCAGAGCGCTTAACAGCAGGTGGACGTGGTGAATATGAGCCAGCTACAGCTAATAAAACAGCTAAAGGACGTAAGGAAAATCGCCGTACGGAGATTATCGTAACTCCTAAGTTAGATCAATTCTTCAGCTTAATGGCGCCACAAGCCAACTAAGCAGTAGGGTAAAAATAAAAAGGGCCTCGATGAAAATCGAGGCCCTTTTTTATGTGGAAAGATTAGGATAATTGTCCTCTGACCAAATCTAGTTTTCTTCGGGATACAGGAAGGGATTGGTTTAAAACTGTTTTTACCGTCTTCGTGTCGTTTAGGTCGTGTCCTATCACATTTACTTTGTTCACAAGATAAGACTTGTGGATGCGAAGAAAGGTTCCTAGGCGTAATTGAGACTCAAATTTCTTTAATGTCTTTGCCATTAAAATCGTTTGGCCATTTTTTAAGAATATGGTGGTGTAATTACCTTTTCCTTCGATGCTGACAATGTCTTCTACTGGGCATTGGTCTAATCCAGGAATTTTCAACGTTTTTCTCATGATTGGTTAGATTATGAAACAAACCTAACTTTTTTGAGAATAGCTTTACTAAAAGAATTATTAAGCGGTTATTTATTTATTTAACGGTAAAATGTCGGTCATAAAAAAAGAGGTCTTTTGCAAGACCTCTTTTCAATGTAGTCAGTACGTTACAAATCTCTAACTCTATATTGATGGATTTACACCAATTATCAAGTGTATTTGAAGATATTCTGAATTAATAAATCTTTGTAGTGAAATGTTGAAGCAGTTTTCACTGTATAAAACAACGTAACACTACTTCCTCCGTTTTGGAGGATGTTTTACTTTATTTTTTATTAGATAGGTATGAAGAAACACCATCTAAAATCATTCTTGCAATTTTATCTTCATTTGATTGAATAATTTTCAAATCCTTTGAATTACTGATAAATCCACATTCAAATAATACTGATGGCATTTTTGTATTTTCTATGACATAAATTCCATTATCACCGCTATTGACCAATTTGCTCTCTTTGAATAAATTACTTGTTGCCATTAAGATATTCTTAGCTAACAAGTTACTCTCAACCACATACTCGTTCTTTTTAAATGGAACGTAACATGCGGTTCCGGTACCTAATTTAGAAGCATCATTATTCAAATGAATTGATATAAACATGTTTGCATTTGCTGAATTTGCAAAATTAGTTCTTTCTGAAAGTTTAACAGATTTGTCAGAATCTCTTGATAGTAAGATTTCAATATTAGGATTGTTGTTTAAAGATTTCACCTTTAAGGCAATGTCTAAAACCAAATCCTTTTCATTAGTTCCGTCTAATGCAGTTGCACCAAGGTCATTCCCACCATGCCCAGCATCTATAACTACTGTATATTTTCTATCTAATTTGGTAATTGGTTTTGAAGCAACGGTGCCATTTCTAAATGCAAATAATAATACTGTTGCTGCAATAATTGGTAAAATAGTTAATCTTCTTAGATAACTAAATTTAGTGTTTTTGGATTTTGAAAACATTTGGATTCTGCGTTTAATTGGTGAAAAGAAAAATGAATTAGTTAATAAATGGTTTTGTGCCGGATATGCCGATGAAAATAGTAATTCGGCCAATACACCAGTGTCTTGATTTTCTATGGATTTGTGGTCTGCAATAAATTCATGTATCAAATACAATTCATTTTTTATTAACCACGTAACGGGATTGAACCAGCCTACCACTAATTGCAATTCAATCCATAATTTGTCAAAAGAATGATGCTCCTCAACATGTACAATTTCGTGAGCGAGAATCCTCTTCCCAACCTCACTTTTCAAATCGATAGAAGTATTCCAAAAAATATATTTAAAAAATGAAAATGGTGCTCCTTTAACATCAGTTAGGATTAAATACATACCGGATAATTCTTTCAAAGGATATATTCTTATAAATTTTCTAATGTTCATTAAAGATTTTATAACCCTTACCATTAAAAAAATAGAAATTGATAACCCGAATATTAATATAAGATTGTCCCAAGAAAAATGGACACTGTTATCAATTACGTCTTGTTCAATTGTAGTATTCGTGGTGGCAATAATATTAGCAACGTGTAACATGTTAGGCGTTTCAACAAGTTGTTCTTTTATTATTTCAATTTTAATCAATGGCATTAACCATGAAAGTACCGTACATCCCAACAAGTAAATCCTGTTGTATTGATGGAACTGATTGTTTCTTAAAACCAACCAGTAATAAGTGTATAGTATTGCGCTACATAGGATAACTTTCAATACATAAAATAGTATAGGTGTCATCCTTGTTATTTTTTGTTTTTTATCTGTTGAAGAAGTAATTCTAAATCTGAGACTTTTAAATCCTCATGTTTTACCATAAAAGAAACTACATCTGAAAATGAGCCCTCAAAATATCCCTCAACCAATGTTTTAATACTTGATGATGAGTATTCTTCCTTGCTTATAGATGGTTCATAACAATGTACTCTACCATGTACTTTATGAGAGATATACCCTTTGTCCATTAAGATTTTTAATATTGTTGCAATGGTATTACTATGTGGCTTGGGTGCCGGCATTGCATCTACCAGGTCTTTCAGATAAGCGGTTTCTAACTTCCAAAGGACCTGCATAACCTGTTCTTCAGCTTTAGTTAATGGTTTATTCATTGTTTCTGATTTATGAAAACAAACCTACAACTAATTTTTTAGTTTAACAACTAATTTTTTAGTTTTTAATGAAAAAACTTAAATTTTGAAGGTTCTGATTTTTTATCTGTGTTGATTAATTGGTGTTTGATAGCCAATTTCTTGGTCTTTATAACCGTAGAATTAGAACACCCTAACTTGTGTGATATGTCACGTACGGTTTTACCTTTTTTTAAGTAGAACAGTACCTTTTGAGTGGTTTCCTTTTGAAGAAAATCATGTTCCGATTGATTGGAACCAACGGGTCTTCCTAACTTACCACCGTTCTGTATATATACTTGAAGACCAACTGATGTACGTTCCTTAATGTTTTCCAATTCCATCTCGTATAGTGAAGACATAACAGATGAAATCATCTTCCAAATCGGGTTCTTTTGACCGTTAGGACGAGATTGTAACCCAAGGTTACGAATGATTACATTCACCTTATTTTCGTCCAACCATTCAAGAGTTCTGATTACATCACCGGTGTTTCGGCCAAGTCTTGAAAATTCCTCGGAAACAAGTGTCTCCAATGACCCATTCTCTACAAGTTCCACCACCTTTTTCCCACCCACTCTATCCTTGAATGAAACAGAACCACTCACTTTGTCCATAATCACCAAATCGTAAGTGTCGTTGTCTTCGGTAAATCTGTTACCTGATTGGGAAACATGAGAAACTCTGTTGTATTTTATCTTCATTTTGTTACCTTAAAAGTCACAGACTAAAATTAATACAAAATGTTGAAAATTACAAATTATTGGGGTCGTGGTTGTGGGAAATCTTGTTACCAACTAATGTATAGTTTTTTTCAAACTTATTACTTGTGGTACCGGTAGGGTTATCAAGAATTTGTTGGGTAATTTCTGATGCCAATCCATACAATGAAATTTGAGTATTAGGGTTTTCATCTTGGATACGTTTAAGAAGTCTTAGGACCTGTGGGGTGTTTAATATTATCTTCATTTTACCTTATAAAGAATACCAAAATAACGTGGTCGTTGAAAGTTATTATCAAATATCTGTTGTATGGTACGGTTGTGTAGTTTTTTTACCGGTACGGACGAATAATCTACTTGGGTAAGATTTGGGATGGTTTCCATAACATTACCATGTGAAAATTTTCCATGATATTCAATCCGTGGTACCAAAGTGTGGTCAATCATTTTAATCCGGGTGGTCAATTGACTTTTGATACGTATATCAAGGTTATCATCATTTGAGAACAAACCATAATTAAGACTTATTACAGGATAATCCTCTGGAGATGATTGATGTATCGATGTGGTTTTGATACCGCCAACAAAATGGTTTGAAAAGAATTGTCGATTGGTAACCGAACCTAATGTGGATAGTCCGTTCGTGAATTTCCTTGATATATCCTGTACCTTTTCCATATCAAATGAATGATAGTTGGTTCGGGTGATTTGTTTGTCGATGGTAATGGTATAGTAATGGTATTGGGTTAAATCCTGGCCAATCTTTGATAATTTATCATCGATGACTTCATTGATATATGATGGAAAGTCTGACACATCAGTACCCATCATTTCTTCTATTGAATATATGTTCTTCATACATATAAATATTTCAAAAAATGAAATTTTACTGTAGTGAGTACGAATTATTTACCGGGACCTCCTTATTTCATTTAGGGTACCATATCATTAGGAGATAATTGGTAATAATCTAATAATTTGATTGGTATATCCAGTAAAATTGATACTCTGAAAGGTGAATTCAATCATGGTTAAGAGTGAGTTGAAGTGAGTACAAAGAATTATTTTAATCGAGGTTAGGTCATTTACAGGTGGGTACCCATACAGGAGACACCACCGGAGGTCTCCAGGAAGAGCGGATACTTCTATCTACACAGGTGTATGGTGCCGGAGTGGGTGTCATAGTGTTCCAAATGAACCAATTATCGACCAAATTAAGTTTTGACCTTTGATTTGATGTAGGTTCTAATTCCTTGGTTACATATTCAAGTACTTCTTCTTCATTATAAATAGAGGTAGTAGTAGAGTGTCCCAATAACCAACCGTTTTTTGAAATTCTTTTGAATTCTTGGTATCTGACAGGTGTTTGAAATAGAATATGGGTATGGTATTTTTTGTTTTCACCGAGTTCAAAAAACACTATACAATTCTTAAACAATTTACCTTTGTTTAGAAAATTCAAGTAGTTGTTGATGTATCGTTTTAGTCCTGATAAATTGTTGATATGAGTGTTCTGGTAGTTGAACTCATATTCATGTCGTTGGATTTCACCTTGAATATCTTTGTTCAATTCTTTGATATAGTCTCGTTCTTTCTTGTTGAGGTCGAACGTACCGGTTAAGTGGTAATTAAAATTCATTGAAGATAAACCTTTGATTAAATCATTCCGATACTTTGTATTAAAATCCACCATAGGTTCTGTGTTAGTTTCGTTTAATAATTTCTCACGTAGTCTTTGGTTTCGTTTATTGATTTTATTCTGTTTTCTTCTCCTGATATTGTATTCTTCTGTGGTTAGTGATAACCTTGGTCTTCCAACACGTTTAATACTTAAATGAGTATCCATATAATTTTTGATGACATGTTTTGGGTAGAAGAATTTCAATCAAGTACTACCCTGTCATTTGATAAATACAAGTGAGTTTAAGAAAAGTCATTTCGAAGTGTTAAATAATTACCAATCAAGCATCCCGAATTCTGGATCGTGGCCAAATTCATTTGTCCCCGAACCTATCAAAATCTTTTTTGACCTTGATTTCTTTTTATGGTTTTTTTTGTGTATATTTTTTAATGTGGGATAAAATACCCCATTAAGTACAACCAGATTGTTCTTTGGAACATGATAAAGAGTGCCAGTAAGATTATGAGAATATGTCAGGTTACGATTCTGAATATAATAAATCAGAGTTTGACGATATTGAAGATGACCCATTACCAATTAAGGATTATCTCCTCACCGACGCGGAGATTATGGGTGTTTTCCCAAACTTGGGAGAACATGATATTGAAAAACTAAAAGAGATTTTATTATTAACAACAGAAAAATTTTACAATTATGGGAAACGCTAATATTTCCGACTTCAACAAATTCATTAAAAAAGAAGAAAAAAAGACCAATACCTATCGTGGTGTTGTAGTTTATTCACGAGTATCTTCACGCCGCCAATTAGAGGACAATAACAGTATTGATTTTCAGGTAAGTGAAATTAACAATTTTTGCCAGGACAAAGGTTATGAAATAATCAACACGTTCGGTCAAAAAAATGAAAGTGCCAAGAGTGATTTCAATCGAAAAGAATTTAAATCTATGATGGACTTCATAAAGAAATCAAAGAGAAAACCCTATGGTATTGTAGTTTATGATGTCAATCGATTTTCACGTACTGGTGGTTCCGCCATCAGTATCGTTGAAGATTTACAAAGTTGTGGTGTTCATTTATTCGAGGTGTCTTCTGACCTTAACACATTAACAGAGAAAGGTCTGTTTAAAATTCAACAAAAACTATTGGATAGTAAAAAAGAAAATATGGACCGAGTAGATACCGTTAAACCTCGGATAGTTCGTCACATGAAAGAGGGTAAGTGGTTTGGAACGGCGCCAGTAGGTTATGACCACTATGGTCCAAGAGTAAAAGATGAGCGGTTCTTTAAAAAACAGCAAAAGATTGTTATTAACAATGATGGAAGAATTCTCAAAGAAGGGTTCATGTTGAAATTGACAGAAAACCTATCGGATGTTGAAATTGCAAAAATCCTCAAGACAAAAGGGTTGGAAATTAACAGAAAAAAACTTGGTACAATTTGGAAGAACCCATTTTACTGCGGTGTGAATCGAAACAAAATGCTTTCGGAGGTCGTTGAAGGTAATTGGGAGAAACTTGTGTCCAAAAAAGATTTCAGGAGGTTACAGGAGGTATTGAAAAATAATCATTCGGGATACAAACATTCAAAGAAAGAAGATTATAAACCATTAACACACTTTATCCGGTGCAATGATTGTTGTAACTATTTATCCGGTTATCGTTCAAAAGGTTATACTTACTATAAATGTAACCATTGTAGAGTGAATGTAAATGGAAATACTTCATCAAAGAATATAGGTGCGGAAGACCTCTTTAAAAACCTATTGAGTAGTTACATGATAAACCCCAAATTCGTTGAATTGGTTAAACTTCAATTAAACAAAGTAATGGGGTTCTATAACCTCACCGAATGTGCCCGTGAAAAAGAGGTCAAGAGTCAATTACAAGAATTACAAAACCAATTGGAAGCGATGGAATATAGGATGGTTAAAGGTGAAATTTCAAAGGAACTATTTGAAAAGTACCTACCTAAAATTCAACATGAAATAACGAATAAGACTCTTGAATTGAATAACATTCAACCAACATTATCTAACCAAGAAGAAACCATCACAAAAGTTTGTAAAAACCTTCAAAATATGGACAAAATATGGGATTTATGTACAGTTGAGGACAAACAAATGCTTCAACAAACCTTGTTCCCCGGCGGTATCTATTTTGATAAGAAAAACCATGGGTATCTAACCAAAAACATAAACAATTTTATGTTAGTAAGTTCTTCTATTTCAACAAGTTATGAAGATAAAAAAAATGAGGACAAACCAAAAAATGATGATTTGTCCTCTTCAGTAGCGGGGGCCAGACTCGAACTGACGACCTTTGGGTTATGAGCCCAACGAGCTACCAACTGCTCCACCCCGCGATATAATTGGGAGTGCAAAGATGCACGTTTCTTTGGGAAAAAACAAGTATCTTTGTAGAAATTATTCTTGCCTATCCTTTTTGAGGCAGTTTTTAAGTATATTTTATGACCCCCGAACACAAAGCAGGCTTTATCAGTATTATTGGAAAACCCAATGTGGGGAAGAGTACGCTGATGAATGCATTAGTGGGGGAAAGGCTTTCGATTGTGAGCTCGAAGGCGCAGACTACGCGTCACCGGATTTTGGGGATGTTAAATGGAGAGCACAAGGGTACTGAATACCAGATCGTTTACTCAGATACGCCTGGGGTTTTATTACCTAAATACGAATTACATAAATCCATGATGTCTTTCGTTAAAAGCTCCATAGAGGATGCGGATGTAGTGTTGTATGTGACGGATGTGTTTGATGAATTTGAAGATTTGGACTTTTTGACCAATTGGAAAGATTTTACAGAAACTCCTATTCTTGTTTTATTAAACAAGATTGATTTAGTGACCATAGAGAAATTGGAGGAAAAGGTCGCGTATTGGCAGGGGATTTTCCCAGGCCGTCCGATTATCCCCATATCGGCTTTGGAATCGGTTCATTTGGACCAAATCTTTAGCCACCTCATGGAACATTTGCCAGTTCATCCGCCCTTTTTTGATAAGGACGAGCTGACAGATAAACCAGAAAAATTCTTTGCCTCCGAAATCGTTCGGGAGAAGATTTTCATGAACTATAAAAAAGAGATTCCTTACTCGTGCGAAGTAGTGGTGACCTCCTTTAAAGAGGAGCCTACCATTTTACGGATTGCTACGGAAATCTACGTGGAGCGAGTATCGCAAAGAGCGATTATCATCGGGCACAAAGGGGAAAATATCAAGAAAGTGGGTATCCAGGCAAGAGAAGATTTAGAGAAGTTTTTTGGTAAAAAAGTATTTTTAGAGCAGTTTGTCAAAGTGGAGCCGGATTGGCGTGCGAAGACCGACAAGCTGCGTTCATTCGGGTATTCACTCGATTAATTTAACAACGAATGTCAAATATTATTGCAATTGTGGGGCGTCCCAATGTAGGGAAATCTACTTTGTTCAATCGCTTGATTGAACAAAAGAAAGCTATCATGGACAATGTGTCCGGGGTGACGCGCGACCGCCATTATGGTTACGGTCAATGGATAGGACGTTTCTTTACCGTGATTGACACGGGAGGTTACGTGCATGGTTCAGAAGATAAATTTGAAGGAGCGATACGCGAGCAGGTAGAATTAGCCATTGAAGAAGCGGCGGTTTTATTGTTTGTCGTAGATTGCTCTACGGGTTTAACAGATTTAGATAAGGATTTCGCGAACGTTTTACGTCGCTCGAAGAAGCCTGTTATCTTGATCGCGAATAAAGCCGATACTCACGAGAAGGCTTATGCTGCCGCTGAATTTTATGAATTAGGCTTAGGCGATCCATTTGCGATCGCTGCTGAAAGCGGAAGTGGTACAGGTGACATGCTCGATGTGATGGTTTCTCATTTTAAGGATGAAGGAATTGAAAATCCAGAATTAGGGATTCCTCGCGTGGCGATCTTAGGTCGTCCGAACGTGGGAAAATCCTCTTTCTTGAATGCGATCTTAGGTAAAGATCGCTCTATTGTGACAGATGAAGCTGGAACGACGCGTGATGCGATTCAAAATCACTACACGATGTTTGGGAAGGATTTCATCATTACAGATACAGCCGGTATTCGCCGAAAAGCGAGAATCGATGACAACATCGAATACTATTCGGTCTTGCGTTCGATGAAGGCTTTGGAAGAATGCGATGTAGCGATTATTATCATTGATGCGACCACGATAGACCCGTTAACGGGACTAGAGGCGCAGGATATGAACATTGTCAGCATGGCGGACAAGGCGAAGAAAGGTATCGTATTGATGATTAATAAGTGGGATTTAGTGGCAAAAGACACGAATACCGCGATTCAATTAGAGAAAGCGATCAAGGAGCGTATGGCGCCTTTGAACTATATGCCAGTCATCTTTACATCGGTCATGGAGAAGAAGCGTATCTTCCAAGCTTTGGAGTTAATGCTTAAGGTCTATGAAAACCGCACGCAAAAGATTTCGACATCGAAATTAAACGATGTGATGCTGGAGGTGATTCAAAGTTATCCACCACCAGCCTGGAAAGGAAAATACATTAAGATTAAATATTGTACGCAGGTTTCGACCCCGTATCCGACCTTCATTTTCTTCTGCAACTTACCGCAGTACATCAAGGAAAGTTACGAGCGTTACTTGGAGAATCAGATGCGTAAAGCCTTCAATCTAGAGGGAACGCCTATTTCGTTATTCTTTAGAAAGAAATAGTTGTTGTATTTGGGAGAGGCTGATGAAACCGATTTGGCCTCTTCCCCCTACACCATAAATTCGATCTCCCACCTGACAAATGTTATGGTAGGGACTTTTTCCTAGGCTAATCCATTGCTTTTTGAGGGTGTCAAATGCCGAGCTTTCCGCCGGCCCCGATAGAATCCAATACGGATCAGCCCATAAGATTTTCTCCACATAATACGCTGGAGCATTCACTACTTTCACCCAAGACATTCCGGCATTTTGACTCGCTAACACGGGAACCGGGCTTTCCTTAATGCGGGAGAAATTTCCCCCTGCAATCCATAGATTTTTTGCGTCGCGAACTCCTAGACTAAAAAAACCAGTCCCTTCTCCGCCTGGAATTTCCGCGTAAATGCTTTCCCACTTCATTGCCTCCTTGCTAAATAACACTCTCGCTTTTTCGCCGCCACCCGTCACGATATAATAACCTTGTTTCGTTTTCTGTAAGCTCGATCCGCTGGCAGCAAACGCAGCTTCTCCTTTCTGTAATTCTGGATGGCTCGTCGGGTTCACTAATTGATAGTTGCGCCCCTTATTATTAATCCGAATCAAACCATAAAACGGCCCTGCCGGATCAGATAAGATCAACCCTTGTTTACCTTCCCAAATGATTGCATCGAAGAAATAGCCTTTCTCTTTGATTTGATAGGCCAGTTTCCAGTTTTTGCCCCCGTTTTCAGTTCGGTAAATTCGAGCTGCTCCATTTTCAGCTGGACCCGCGCTCATCAGTAGGACAGTTTGGTCATCAAGGATGGCTAGGTCACGAAAGTCTAAGGAGTCCGCACCTGGAACGGTACTTACGCTGAAATTCGTACCTCCATCGCTCGAATGAATCACGGTTCCGCGCGTTCCTCCTATCCAAATGTGCTTCCCATGAGAGCGAATCGCTCGGAAAGAAGCTTTGGTCTCTAGGGTGATGGGTGTCCATTGGGCTAGGCCTTGGAAAAATCCACAAATAAATAAAGCGAGTAATAGGCTGTTTTTTCTCATATCGATAAAGCGTTGCAAATTACGGATTTTGGCAAATAATGTTTATTTTTGAACCTTATAGCTTAAAATTTATTCGTCGACACGAAAAGGAACACGAAAAATAATACATGGAAGAATTAAAACCCAAATCCCTGAATTTCTTAGAAGAAATCGTTTCTGAGGACATCGTGTCAGGAAAATACCCGAAAGGTATTTTGACTCGTTTTCCACCGGAGCCGAACGGCTACTTGCACATTGGTCACGCGAAAAGTATTTGCTTGAACTTTGGGCTAGCGCAGCGTTTTGGAGGGGGAACTAATTTGCGTTTTGATGATACGAATCCGGTGACGGAGGAAACAGAATACGTGGAGTCGATTAAGAAAGATGTTTCTTGGTTAGGCTTTAGTTGGGCAAATGAATTGTATACATCCGATTATTTCGAGGATTTATACCTATTTGCAGAAAAGTTAATTTCACTTTCTTTGGCCTATGTGGATGATTCTTCGGCGGCAGAAATTGCCGCTCAAAAAGGGACACCTACTTCTCCAGGAGCGAATAGCCCCTATAGAAACCGGAGTGTGGAGGAAAATTTGGCCTTATTCCGTGACATGCGTGCCGGGAAATATGCCGATGGCGAGAAAGTTTTACGGGCGAAAATCGATATGGCACATCCGAACATGCACATGCGTGATCCCTTGATGTACCGCATCCGCCACGTGAAACACCACCGTTCAGGCGACAAATGGTGCATCTACCCGATGTACGATTTTGCACACGGTCAAAGTGATTCCATCGAAGAAATCACCCACTCAATCTGTACCTTAGAATTCGACGTTCACCGTCCATTATACGACTGGTTCTTAGATAAATTAGGGATTTTCCCTTCTCATCAATATGAATTTGCGCGCTTGAACTTATCTCACACCGTGATGAGTAAGCGTAAATTACTGCAATTAGTAAACGAGAAAGTAGTGAATGGCTGGGATGATCCTCGCATGCCTACGATCTCCGGTTTACGTAGACGTGGATTTACTCCGGCATCGATTCGCAATTTCTGCGAGCGTATCGGGGTAGCGAAACGCGACAATTTGATCGATTTGAGTTTACTGGAATTCTGTATTCGCGAAGACCTAAACAAGTCAGCTGATCGAGTTATGGCTGTTTTAGACCCGATTAAATTAGTCATTACAAATTATCCAGCCGATAAAACGGAAGATTTGCAAATTGAAAATAATCCAGAGGCAGAGCTAATCACGAAGCGTTCTGTTCCTTTCTCGAATGAATTATACATTGAGCGAGAGGACTTCATGATCGATCCTCCTAAGAAGTTCTTCCGTTTAGGAGTGGGCTTGCAGGTGCGTTTGAAAGGAGCCTATATCGTGACGTGTACGGATTTCAAAACGGATGCGGCAGGGAATGTGACAGAGGTGCATGCGGAATACATCCCAGAAAGTAAGTCAGGTCAAGATACAAGTGGCATCAACGTTAAAGGAACGATTCACTGGGTTTCTGTCGCTCATGCGGTGGAGGCTGAGGTGCGTAATTTTGATCGTTTGTTGATCGTGGAGGATGCCTCAGAATTAGGCGATGATTTCATGAAATTCATCAATCCGGAATCCTTACAAATTGTACCTAAAGTCTATGTGGAACCAGGTTTGAAAGCGGCGAAAGAGGGTCAAGCGTTACAGTTTATCCGCAAAGGATATTATAGCTTAGATGCGGATTCGACTACTGATAAGCTGGTATTTAACCGCACGGTTACCTTGAAAGATACTTGGGCTAAAGAAAAGGCGAAGTAATTATTTTTTCGCGAAAAGCGAATCCACGAAAGTGGTCTTGTTGAATACTTGGAGATCGGAGATTTTTTCTCCCACTCCGATGTATTTAACAGGGATCTTGAATTGATCCGAAATTCCAATCACCACACCACCTTTAGCGGTTCCGTCCAGCTTCGTAATCGCTAGCGAGGTAATCTCGGTTACTTTCGTGAACTCTTGGGCTTGGATGAAGGCGTTTTGGCCTGTAGAACCATCTAAAACCAGCATCACCTCGTGTGGAGCTTCTGGGATAAACTTCTGAATGACGCGCTTGATTTTACCTAGCTCAGTCATTAAATTAACCTTCGTATGTAGACGTCCCGCTGTATCGATGATCACGATATCTGCGTTCATGTCCACCGCTTGCTTTACCGCATCATAAGCTACTGCTGCTGGGTCCGTGTTCATTCCGTGATCAATTACGGGAATTCCCACACGTTCTCCCCACAACTTCAATTGATCGACTGCTGCCGCACGGAAAGTATCTGCCGCTCCTAACACGACTTTTAATCCATTTTGGTGGAATTGGGAGGCTAGCTTACCAATGGTGGTGGTTTTACCTACGCCGTTCACCCCCACGACCATGATGACGTAAGGTTTTTGGGCAGGTTCAGCGAAGGCATTCTCTAAAGAAGAGGATTGATTTTCTTCTAAAAGAGCTGCGACTTCTTCGCGTAATACTTTATCTAATTCTTCGGTGGAAACGTATTTATCGCGTTCTACGCGGCGCTCGATGCGCTCGATGATCTTCAACGTGGTAGCGACACCCACATCAGACGTCAATAAAATCTCTTCTAATTCGTCTAATACCTCCTCATCTACTTTCGATTTTCCCACTACCGCACGACCGATTTTAGAGAATAAACCGGTTGAGGTTTTCTCTAAACCTTGCTCTAACGCTTGAATCTCTTCTTGCTGTTGCGGTTCTGGTTTCTTTTTAAAAAAATCGAATAATCCCATGGGGTCTGTTGTATTTCGATACGAAGGTAAGCAAAATAAAAAAAGTCCCTTCAAGAAGGGACTTCAATTTTTTTAAGATAGGGTAACGGGTATTGAAAAATTAGTTTTTCAACGCTGCGTTAACTTCATCTTGAAGGATGATTTCTTCTTTGAAGGTATAAGCTCCTGTGGTAGGATTCTTAACTGCCTTAATGATCTTAGCGTACTTAACGCCACCTTCTTTCTTCAGAGTTGCAACTACTTTCTTAGCCATGGGTCAACCTATTTAATTTCTTTATGTAAAGTAACTTTTTTCAAAACAGGGTTGTATTTTTTTAACTCAATACGTGCTGTTGTGTTTTTACGATTTTTCGTAGTGATGTAGCGAGACATGCCTGGAAGACCAGTTTCTTTGTGCTCAGTGCATTCTAAGATAACTTGAATGCGATTTCCTTTCTTTGCCATAATAGATAAATCATTTATCCGCCTCTGCTCGAAACGGAATGCAAAGGTAGAAGAATTTCTTTTTTTCCCAAAGCCTTTCCTAAAAATACCCTAAAAAATTTATTTTTACCCATTAGATTTCCCATTTTTGTTTAATGAATCCCATCCAGTATCAATTTCTTCCCGAAAATTTTGAGAATTCTGATCCGAATAAATTTCGGGTAGAGGATTTGAAATCGGAGGAGATGATTATCTCGCTTGGGCCCCAACATCCATCGACCCATGGAGTTCTCCGTTTAGAGGTGATTTCAGATGGGGAATGGATTAAGGAAGTCGTTCCTCACCTAGGTTATTTACACCGTTGTTTCGAGAAGCACGCTGAAGCGCTGCCTTTTAACCAAATCATCCCTTACGTGGATCGTTTGGACTATATGGCAGCGATGAACTCGGAGCATGCTTATGTGATGGCTGTGGAAAAGATGCTGGATTTGACAGGCAAATTGCCCAAACGAATCGAGTACATTCGTGTACTGGTAGCAGAATTGAATCGTATCGCATCGCATTGCGTCGCAATCGGCACCTATGGTTTAGATATTGGCGCCTATACCCCTTTCTTATGGCTAATGCGGGATAGAGAGGATATTCAGCGCTTGCTAGAATGGCTATCGGGGGCGAGGATGTTGTATAATTATGTGTGGGTAGGAGGATTGTTCTATGATTTGCCTGTAGGTTTTGAAGAGAAGGTGCAGCAATTGATTCCAGTAATCAAAAACACGATTAAAGAAGTAAAACAACTAGTAGAAGATAACAGTATATTCATTAAGAGGACCGCGAATGTAGGTGTTTTGCCCCTGAATGCGGCAATTAATTATGGCTGTACGGGTCCGGTATTGCGGGGTTCGGGCTTGCCTTTTGACCTACGTCGCATCGATGGCTATTCGGTATATCCAGAACTAGAATTTGATATTCCAGTAGGAGAGGGTGCGATGGGAACAGTGGGGGATTGTTGGGATCGAAATCACGTTCGACTTCGCGAATGCGAGGAATCTGTGAGGATTATGGAACAATGTTTAGTGGCCTTGCTGGGGGATGAAAAAAGGACGAGGGAGTTTGATCCTCAGGCTTTGGTCCCTAAAAAGATCCGTCCTAAGGCGATGGATGCCTATGTGAGGGCCGAAAATCCGAAAGGGGAACTCGGATTCTTTATTCGAACAGACGGCCGCTCTGATATTCCAGAACGCTTGAAAGTGCGCGCATGCTCTTTCCACCACCTTTCGGTGTTGCCTTATTTGGCGAAAGGAACGTATTTAGCAGATTTAGTTGCCATCATCGGATCCTTGGACTTAGTGATGGGAGAAGTAGATAGATAAGATGAACAAAGCATTTTTAGCAGCCCTCGAAGAGGAAATTAGTCGTTTAGATATAGGCCAAAACCCTAGTGAGCTCTACGACCCCATTCATTATTTAATGAGTTTAGGCGGCAAGCGGATTCGCCCTGTCCTTTGTTTATTGACTTATTCCCTGTTCAAATCCGACTGGGAAAAGCAGGTTCCAGCGGCTCTATCGGTGGAAATCTTCCACAATTTCACCTTGATGCACGACGATATTATGGACAAAGCTCCTCTGCGTCGCGGTAAGCAAACGGTGCACGAAAAATGGAATGACAATATTGCCATTCTTTCTGGCGATGTGATGCTGGTGAATGCCTACCAATACCTGAATAAGGTGCAAGGTTTGAGCCTAGAGGCATTTCAGCACTTGTTAGGTCGTCTTTCCCGCATCGCAGCGGAAGTGTGTGAGGGACAGCAATTCGACATGAATTTCGAGAGCCGTGACGATGTGAAAGTAGAGGAATACATTGAGATGATTCGTTTGAAGACCTCTGTTTTGATCGGATTTTCGATGGAAATGGGGGGCTTGTTAGCCTCGGTTCCTGCTTCAGTGAGTGATTCTTTGTACCGCATCGGAGAAACGATCGGCCTTGGATTTCAATTAAAAGACGATTTATTAGACGTATATGGCGATCCGGAGAAATTTGGGAAACAACCAGGTGGAGATATTTTGGCCAATAAAAAAACCTATTTACTGATAAAAGCGTTCGAGAAAGCGACCGGATCTACGCTCGCTTTGCTGGAAAATTGGGTGGCAGCTACGGACTATGTGGCGGCAGAAAAAGTACAAGCAGTGACTGCAATTTATGATTCTTTAGGTTTGAAACAGGAAACGGAAGGAGTCATCGCTTCTTATTTCGATTCAGCTTTCGAAGAAATTCAAACCTTAGCTATTTCCGAAGACCAAAAATCAGCCTTAGTAAAGTTCATGAGTGGGTTGGTTGATCGAGAAGTTTAACGTAGTTTTGTTGTTATATGGTCTCGATTGTACTTATCGCTGTGACGGTTATCATTTCCCTTATTGCTTGGCAAAAGCCGGACTTAATGGGTAAAATGCTGATGAACCCCTACCGCATTCAACACAGAAACGAATATTGGCGTTTTGTTAGCTCAGGATTTATCCATGCTGACTTTACGCACCTATTTTTTAATTTGTTTTCCTTCTTCTTTTTTGGGGTTCAATTAGAGCAGATTTTTAATCAATTATTTCCGTCCATCGCGTCGGAATTGTACATCTTGTTTTATGTGCTTGCAATCGTGGTGGCAGATTTGCCTACCTTTTTCAAACAGAAAAATAACCCTAATTATAACTCATTAGGTGCCTCAGGAGCGGTTTCAGCCGTGATATTTGCGGGAATTTTATTCTTCCCGACAGAGAAAATCTATTTATTCGGTTTCTTCGGAATACCTGGATTTATCTATGCCGGTTTGTTTACTTGGTATTCGGTGGAAATGGATAAACGTAGTCGTGATTTCGTGAATCACAGCGCACACTTGTATGGGGCCTTGTTTGGAATCGTTGCGATGACGCTGTTGTATCCACAAGTGTGGGTAAGTTTTGTGGAACAAATAACCGCGATGCTTCGATGAAAAGAATTGCGATTTTAGGTAGCACGGGTTCCATCGGAACACAGGCCTTGGAGGTAATTGCGGAGCATCCATCCGAGTTTGCGGTCGAAGTTTTAACTGCCCAAAACCAAGCTGACCTACTCATTACCCAAGCTTTAGCCTGGAAACCGGCCCATGTGGTGATTGGGAATGAGGCGAAATATCAAGAAGTTCTACAAGCTTTATCGGGAAAAGGGATTCAGGTTCATTCTGGTGCGAAAGCTCTCGAAGAAGTGGTGACTTTGGATTCTGTCGATATCGTATTAACGGCCTTAGTAGGTTATGCAGGTTTATTGCCCACCGTGAAAGCGATCAAAGCAGGAAAGCCAATTGCCCTAGCGAATAAAGAAACTTTAGTGGTGGCGGGAGCCCTGATTATGCCCCTAGCTCGGGAGATGGGTGTACCTATTTTACCTGTCGATTCAGAGCATTCGGCCATATTTCAATGTTTGATGGGCGAGTCCCATAATCCGATTGAAAAAGTGATATTAACAGCTTCAGGTGGTCCTTTCAGAGGATTTAGCCGAGAGCAATTAGCCCAGGTGACACGGGCTCAAGCCTTGAAACATCCCAATTGGTCGATGGGCGCGAAGATTACGATCGACTCCGCTAGTTTGATGAACAAAGGGTTAGAGGTGATTGAGGCGGCTTGGTTATTTGATGTAAAGCCCTCCGAAATCGAAGTAGTCGTACATCCCCAATCCATTGTACACTCTTTAGTTCAGTTTGAAGATGGATCAATCAAGGCGCAGCTGGGTTTGCCTGACATGAAATTGCCGATTCAGTTTGCCTTAGGCTACCCGAATCGAATGAAGGCTAATTTCCCTCGTTTTGATTTTAGACAGTATCCGTCCTTGACTTTTGAGCAGGCAGACTCACAGACTTTCCGTAATTTAGGGCTTGCATTTCAGGCCCTAGAAAAAGGCGGAAATCAAGCTTGTTTATTGAATGCGGCGAATGAAGTGGCAGTGGCGGCCTTTTTAGCTGATGAAATTGGGTTTTTAGCGATGTCTGATTTGAATGAATTTTGTATGAATCAGGGAACTTTTATTGCGAATCCGACATTAGAGGATTATATTGAAAGTGATCAATTAAGTAGAATCATGGCCCAGGAATGGGTGGATAAAAATAGAAAATAGCGAATTATGGAAGGTTTAGTGATGGCAGGACAACTGATTTTAGGGTTGTCAATTTTAGTAACATTGCATGAATTTGGTCATTATATTACGGCCAAATGGTTTAAAATGCGCGTCGAGAAGTTCTATCTTTTCTTCGACTTTATGTTCCCAATCCCCACCCTTTTGAACTTTGCCTTATTCAAAAAGAAAATTGGCGATACCGAATACGGCTTAGGTTGGTTCCCATTAGGCGGCTATGTTTCCATCGCTGGTATGATTGATGAAACGCAAGATGCAGCGACCTTAGCGAAAGATCCTGAACCTTGGGAATTTCGGGCTAAACCTGCTTGGCAGCGTTTAATCGTGATGCTTGGGGGTGTAATCGTGAATGTAATTACGGGTGTGGTGATCTTCGTTTGCTTGACTTATTCGAATGGGAATAACTTTATTTCGAAAGAAGAGTTAAATAAAAACGGAATTGTGGCTTTGGAATTAGGGCAACAAATCGGTTTGAAAACGGGTGATAAAATCATTCGTGTGAATGGGGCTGATTACAAGCAATTGTCTGATTTACGGGCTTCAGATGTCTTATTAGGCGAGAATTCGTCTTATACAGTGCTACGCGGAGACCAAACTTTGGAGATCAAAATCCCATCGAATTTCATCGAAAAATTAAGCGATAAGAAAGCGGGTTTTATTGAACCAGTGGCAGCATTCAAAGTAGCAGAAGTGGCTGCGCCGGAAGAGCCAGGTTTCTTCGATAAGTTCTCGGCTTCGAAGCCCTCGGAATTATTACCAGCATTTGCTGCGGGATTGAAGAAAGGGGATGTGATCACTTCGGTAGATTCGACTCCGGTACATTTTTACCATGAGGTAAAAGAACTGCTTTCAAAGCGCGCTGGCAAGCCGATTCGCTTAGGTATTCAACGCGGCGGCGTGGCAGATACGCTAGCTATGCAAGTGGCTTCCTCTGGCCAAATTGGCTTTATACCTGAGATGTTAATTCAGGTAACCCGCGAAGATTATTCGTTTGCTGAGGCCGCGAGTATTGGAACAGGTCGTGCCTTCTCTGTCATCACAGATAACGTCAAAGGTTTCAAGAAAATAGCCTCAGGTGATGTTTCGGCATCGAAAGCCTTGAGCGGTCCTATTGGTATCGCCCAAATGTTCGGTGGCGTATGGGATTGGAATCGATTCTGGATGTTAACAGGATTATTATCCATGGCTTTGGCCTTCATGAACATCTTGCCTATTCCAGCTTTGGATGGAGGACACGCGATTTTCTTACTCTATGAAATGGCGACTGGGAAACCAGCCTCTGAAAAGGTGTTGGAAAAAGCGCAGCAGGTGGGCATGATTATCTTGCTAGCCTTGATGGCTTATACGTTTGGAAACGATATCTTTAAAGCCTTTTTCTAATTGAAACTGCTGGTTCTGTTTTTGGGTCTATTTTCTCCAGATTTCCACCCCTTTCACAGTTCGGTGACGGAGATGAGCTATAATCAGAAGGACCAAAGCTGGGAAATTAGCATTCGCCTGTTTCAGGATGATCTAGAGCAAACCATGAGCTCGAACTTAGGAAAGAAATTTCGAATGATTCCGGGAGATGAGGCCTCTGAAAAAGCCTTAGAAAACTATGTGCGTAAGCACGTTGGATTTCGAACCGGGAAGCAAATTTCTACCCCTTATCGCTGGTTAGGCACAGAGCAACAACAAGACGTGATTTGGGTTTATATTGAAATTCCAAGCACATCTGACTTAATTGGATCCTATCTCGAGAATTCCTTATTGTTAGATGAGTTTGAAGATCAAACGAACCTTGTTTCCTGGTCTTTTCAGGGCCAAAAGAAGTCCTATCTTTTTCGTAAAACTCAGGAGGTTCAACAATTATCAAGATAATCATACTGCCATCTTGTCGTTTGGCATAAAAATTGATTAATATCGTCTGCTCATTGAGGAGCAGAATTTAAAAATGTGGTATGAATAATCCAAATGACCTTTTTAAGCATTTACAGCTTTCTGAGATGTCTGATTTTGAAAATATTGAATTGATTCCCATCGGGTCAGAAGGGATGGATAATGATGACAAAATGGGCGTTTTGTCAGACCAATTGCCTATTCTTCCTATTCGCAATATCGTCTTGTTTCCCGGAATGGTGATTCCAATTACGGTCTCTCGCCAAAAATCTGTTCGCCTCGTAAAGAAAGCCTACAAAGGCGATCGTACGATTGGTGTATTAGTTCAAGCGAATAATTCGAAAGAGGAGCCGACTCCAGATGATTTATATAAAATTGGTACAGTCGCGCACATTGTAAAAATGTTCGTTTTACCTGGTGGTAACACGACCATCATCGTACAGGGTCGAAAGCGTTTTGAAGTAAGTGAATTCATCAAAACCGAGCCCAATCTGGTAGCTCGTGTTTCTTACATAGAGGACACATTCCCTAAGAAGTTAAATAAGGAAAATAAGGCACTGGTTTCTACACTGAAAGAGTGCGCTTTAAAGATATTGAATCTCAACCCAGAGATTCCCCGCGAGGCCCAAATTGCCTTGGACAACATCGAATCTTCTGCTTTTTTAGTCCACTTCCTTTCCTCGAATATCAATGCGGAATTGAAGGAGAAGCAAGCTTTATTAGAAACCTTAGATGGAATCGAACAAGCGACTCACTTGCTTGAGCACATGTTGAAAGACATTCAGCATTTGGAGTTAAAGCGTGAAATTCAGAGTAAAGCCTCTAGTGATATCGACCAGCAGCAACGCGACTATTACATTCGCCAGCAGATCAAAGTCTTACAGGAGGAATTAGGCGTGGAGAGTCCTGAGCAAGAATTGGACGGCTTGCGTGCAAAAGGGGCGAAGAAGAAGTGGTCGAAAGAGGTAAATGATTTCTTCCAAAAAGAATTATCCAAACTACAACGCACGAATTCGATGTCCGGGGAATACCCGATGTTGATGAATTACGTCGAGTTATTAGCTGATTTGCCTTGGGGAGAATTCACAAAAGACAATTTTGATTTAGCGAAGGCGAAAAAGGTATTGGATGCAGATCATTTTGGCTTAGAAAAAGTAAAGGAACGCATCATTGAATACCTAGCGGTATTGAAGATGAAGGGCGACATGAAAGCGCCTATATTATGTCTTTATGGCCCTCCGGGTGTAGGAAAGACGTCATTAGGACGTTCGATTGCGAAGGCTTTAGGTCGTAAATACGTGCGCATGGCCTTAGGAGGTCTTCGGGATGAGGCAGAAATCAGAGGGCACCGAAAAACCTATGTGGGCGCGATGCCAGGCAAGGTGATTCAGAGCATCAAAAAAGCGGGATCATCGAATCCGGTTTTCATCTTGGATGAGATCGATAAGGTAGGTTCAGACCACCGCGGCGATCCTTCGTCTGCTTTATTAGAGGTTTTAGATCCGGAACAAAATAGCGGATTCATGGATAATTACTTGGAGTGTGATTACGATCTATCTAGGGTGATGTTCATTGCGACTGCGAATAATTTAGATACCATTCACCCTGCCTTACGCGATCGGATGGAGATCATCGAGGTGAGCGGCTACACGATGGAGGAGAAAGTCCAAATCGCGAAAAAGCACTTATTGCCTAAGCAAAAGAAAGAACACGGTCTGGAGAAAGCGGAGTTCTCCATGAACGATGGCGCGATCCAAAAGGTCGTAGAAGGATATACGCGTGAATCAGGAGTACGTAAATTAGAGCAAGAGATTGGTCGCGTCGTGCGTAAAATCACGAAATTGATCGCGATGGACCAGGAATATCCGCACAAAATTTCAGCTACAGAGGTAGTTAAATTATTGGGCCAGGAGCACTTTGATAAGGATTCTTACGAAAACAACGAATACGCAGGTGTTGTAACCGGTTTAGCGTGGACGCCAGTAGGAGGAGATATTTTATTCATCGAGACTTTATTGAACCGAGGGAAAGGCGTTTTAACACTTTCGGGTCAACTAGGCGATGTAATGAAAGAGTCCGCGATGGCAGCCTTGAGTTTCTTGAAGGCGCACTCGGAGGAATATGGCATTGATTACCGCATTTTCGACCAATACAATTTGCATATTCACGTTCCAGCGGGTGCTGTGCCTAAAGATGGTCCATCTGCCGGTATTACGATGCTAACGGCGATTGCTTCAGCTTTAACTCAGCGCAAGGTGAAATCGAAGTTAGCGATGACGGGTGAAATTACACTACGTGGAAAGGTGTTGCCGGTAGGCGGAATTAAGGAGAAGATTTTAGCGGCTAAAAGAGCGGGTATCAAGGAGATTATCATGTGCTCGAAAAACCGCAAAGATGTGGAGGAAATCGAGGCGCATTACATCTCAGATTTAAGCTTCCATTATGTAGACGATGCGAAAGAAGTGTTAGCCTTAGCTTTATTGAAAGAGCAGGTGAAGAGCCCCGTAAAATTTGTTTTTCAGGCAGAGCCGATGGCCAATTCGTCAGTGGCGTTATAGTGAATTTCGCCCATCTCCAAGCTGAATTGGATGATGCGAAGTGCCTCAGCTGAGGCCAAAGGGCGTAGGCATTCTACCAGATCCTGAACGGCTAAAGGTCCGTTTTTTAAATAAGTCAGAATCAATTTGCGTTCTGCTTCGAGGCCTTCGGGGATATTTTTCCCGGAGGCTTCTTTTTTACGCTGCAAGCAATGGTCACAAATGCCACAGCTTTGCTTCAACGACTCCCCGAAATACGAGGTAATCAATAGGGTCCTGCAAGCCTCCGGATGCTTGACATAATGAACCATGGCGTCAATTTTCTTTTTCGTCCGCTCCTTCTTCTTCAAATACTCCGACCAAAGAATCGGTAAATTTTCGATGTTCGCTCGGGGCGTTAGAAAGACGAGTTTAGGTAAGCCATTTTGCTTATCATATTCAATCAGTTCGAACTTCTCCAATAAAGCCAGGTTTCTCTCCACTTCCGCTTGTGGGATTTTAATTTGATTAGCGAAATCTGCCTCTGAGATACTGATGAATTGGGTGTACAAATTCCCCCCATAGATTCGAAGGAGCCCTTTTAAAAAGGATTCGAATTTCTCATTTCGAATTTGAAAATCATATAGTTCGGTCGAACTGACGATGAAGCGAATTTTGGAAGGGTTTTGGAATGCCTCATTCAATAGAATCAAACCTTCATTTTCGAGCATTTTTAGCGCGAAATAAGTTTGGGAGCTGGGTAAATTGAATCTTTGGCATAGATCCATCCAGTCAAAATCATAGCTCTGTAATTCCCCACTTCCTTCCGCTACTTGCAAATAATTAGAGACAGCCTGATACGTGCGCTTGATAATTTCAGCTGTCGGGAAGGATTTTTCCCATTGAGCAGTGAGGTCTAAAATATCTTTTTCCTCGTACAATATAGCTGCATAGGCTTTCTTTTCATCGCGACCTGCCCGGCCCGCCTCTTGGTAATAGGCCTCAATGGTATCCGGTAAATCCAAATGAACGACCAGGCGCACATCCGGTTTATCGATTCCCATCCCAAAAGCATTCGTCGCCACGATGCAATCAATTTTGCCTTCAATCCAGTCTTTTTGCCTCGAACTTCTCACCTCTGATGGCAAGCCCGCATGGTAAAAAGTGCTAGACAATCCGGCTTTAGATAAGACATCCGAAATCTCCTGCGTCCTTCGGCGATTTCGCACGTAGACAATAGAAGAACCGGGAACGCGTTGTAGCATGGAGCACAACTTTTTCTCTTTATCCGCCTCATATAAGACGTAGTAGGAGAGGTTAGCGCGGCTGAAGCTTTTTTGGAAGACTTGTTGATTCTTGAAATGTAACTTCTCTTGAATATCATTCTTCACTTCCTCGTTCGCGGAGGCAGTTAAAGCCACGCAAGGTACCATAGGAAATAACTCGCGGAAAGAGGCAATTTCGAGATAGGGTGGACGAAAATCGTAACCCCATTGTGAGATACAGTGTGCTTCGTCCACCACCAAAAGGCTGATATTCATTTGCTTCGCACGTTCGATAAACAGATCTGTTTTCAAACGTTCTGGCGAAACGTAGAGAAACTTCGTGTTACCGTAAATGCAATTATCGAGTAAAATATCGATTTGGCGTTTGCGGAGGCCGGAGAAAATGGCCGTGGCAGGAATTCCTCGGCGATTCAGCTGATCGACCTGATCCTGCATTAAGGCAATCAAGGGTGTGATAACGATGCAAATTCCAGGCATCGCTAAAGCTGGGACCTGGAAGCAGACCGACTTTCCTCCACCTGTAGGTAATAAGGCTAGCGTGTCCTGGCCTTCAAGTACCGAGTGAATGATCTCCTCCTGCAAGGGTCTAAAGGAGGTGTGTCCCCAGTATTTTTGCAATATGTCATTGATCTCTGCCATCGTCTAAACAAATCTACCAAAAAAGAATGAACTCCTCGAGCAGATTTTTAGGAATTCCTGCGAAGAAATTCTTATTTTTAGATACAAAAGAAAGCGTGTATGTTATCAGAGAAGGATTTAGCTCAATTATCGAAACGTGGAATTACACCTGCGGAAGTTAATCAACAAGTTGATTATTTTAAGTCAGGTTTCCCCTGGATGAATTTGGAAAAATCAGCCTCCATCGGAAATGGGATTTTTCAATTTTCCGATGCTCAGCTTCGGGAATTTATCGATCGTTTTGATCAGCAAAAATCGGCTCTTTCAATTTTGAAGATGGTTCCAGCCTCTGGTGCAGCCACTCGCATGTTTAAATCCCTGTTCGAATTTTTATCGACAGGCCAGGAAAACAAGGAGTGTACAAAGTTTTTTGACGTATTAGATCGCTTTGCATTTTACCCTGAATTAAGGGACTTGATGGAGGAAAAAGACGAATCGGCGGAAATTTTAACCCATTTATTGGGTAAGCAGGGCATGGATTATGGTCAAAAACCCAAAGGCCTTCTCGCCTTCCATTCCTATCCAGAAGGAGCTCGAACTCCATTAGAGGAACACATCGTGGAGGCAGCGGCCTATGCTTCGAACGGCAAAAAAGCCCGTTTACACTTTACGGTTTCCCCTGAACATCGTGCTGGTTTTGAGGAATTGGTTGCCAAACTTGCTCCAAAATGGTCCACAAAAACAGGTATCGATTTCGAAATCACCTTCTCTGAACAAAAGCCTACGACAGATACGATTGCCGTAAATCCAGATAATACGTTGTTCCGCGAGGCAGATGGGTCACTTCTTTTCAGACCCGCTGGCCATGGGGCCTTACTGGAGAACTTAAATGATCTAAAAGCGGATATCATTTTCATTAAAAATATCGACAATGTCGTTCCGGATGCATTAAAGCAACCGACGATAGAATATAAGAAAGCCTTGGGAGGATTGTTGCTTTGGATTTTGGAGGGCATCGAACACCTCGACAAGCAACTGCAAGAAAATCCAACCGAGGCAACGATAAAGGAGGCATTACAAGAGATGGCTACCTATTTAGGTTTTGTTCCGTCAGCAGATTTCGCGGCCCTAACGCAAACCGAAAAAGTCTCACAAATTCGTGCCATTTTAGCTCGTCCTACCCGCGTATGTGGGGTGGTGAAAAATACGGGTGAGCCCGGAGGAGGACCTTTCTGGTGCCAGGATGCGAAAGGGAATTTTACTTTGCAATTAGTGGAGTCGGCGCAGATCGATATGAAGGATGAAGCCCAAAAAGCCAAATTCCACCAAGCATCCCACTTCAATCCAGTGGATTTAGTGTGTGCTACACGTGGTTTGAACTTATTGAACTACCGCGATATGAATACGGGTTTTATCACCGATAAGACGAAAGATGGAAAAGAATTAAAGGCGATGGAATTACCGGGTCTTTGGAATGGTGCGATGTCAGATTGGAATACCTTATTTGTGGAAGTTCCTTTGGAAACATTCAACCCAGTAAAAACGGTGACCGATTTAGTGCGTCCCGCTCATCAAAATGAATAGGATATTTTTTTGTTTGAAAAAAAACTTCCTAATTTTGTCGCCCCTAGAAAGAGATTTTTAAGGAAGTATATAAATGCTTGATTACAAAAACCTTGCCCGGTTTCCAGGCAAGGTTTTTTATTTAATCTAGCACTAGGTAAAATTGTCTAACAAAAGCCTTTATAAGATTAGTAAACAATAAAATATGGCCTTAGAACAAACATGGAGGTGGTTTGGACCAAACGACCCCGTTAAATTATCCGATGTCCGTCAAGCTGGCGCAACTGGTATCGTGAGTGCATTGCACCAAATTCCAAATGGAACGGTGTGGGAATTGAAAGATATTCTGGAGCGCAAAGCCATCATCGAAGCGGCTGGTTTGACCTGGTCCGTGATCGAAAGTATTCCGGTGCATGAGGATATCAAAACACGTTCAGGTAATTATAAGCAGTACTACGAAAACTACAAGACTTCTTTGCGCAATGTGGGCAAAGCGGGTTTAGATCTCGTTTGCTATAATTTCATGCCCATTTTAGACTGGACTCGTACCGATTTAGATTTCCGTTTTCCAGATGGAAGTACAGGTTTACGTTTCGATGCGGCTGAATTCTGTGCCTTCGAATTATTCTTATTGAAGCGCCCAGGAGCAGAACAGCACTACACATCGGAGCAAATTGCTAGAGCTAAAAAATGGTTCGACGAATCGACACAGGGACAACACGAAAAATTAATTCGAAATATCATCGCCGGTCTTCCAGGTTCTGAAGAAAGTTTCACCTTGAAGTCATTCCAAGAAGCTTTGGATACCTATTCCGAAGTAGGGGAGAAGGAATTGCGTGAGAATTTATATGAATTCATTCGGGAGATTACGCCAGCAGCCGAGGAGGCAGGAGTTAATCTGTCAATTCACCCCGATGACCCTCCGTATCCGATTTTGGGTTTGCCGCGCGTGGTGAGCACAGAAAGTGATGCGGTTCAATTATTAAATGCTTACGAAAGTAACGTCAATGGACTTTGTTTCTGTACGGGAAGCTATGGAGTTAGAGAGGATAATGACCTAGTAGGAATGGTCGAGCGTTTAGGACACCGTTTCAATTTCATTCATTTGCGGGCCACTCGCCGTGATGAATTTGGCAACTTCCATGAAGCCGATCATTTAGATGGCGATGTGGACATGTTCGGAGTGATGAAAGGTTTAGTGAATGAGCAGAATAAACGGATTGCATCGGGTCGCAAAGATTACCGTTTGCCTTTCCGCCCAGATCACGGTCACCGCATGCTAGACGATTTACAAGAAGGGAAGAAGACGAATCCAGGCTACACGGCGATTGGTCGTTTACGTGGCTTAGCTGAACTGAGAGGTTTGGAAATGGGTATTCGCGGGTTTTTGAAATAATTTTCATTTTCCCCTTTTGATTTCTATATCTTATTGCTAACTTTGCACCCCCATTAGTGTGGGAGAACTCTATCTAATTGAGTCTGACGCGCTTGTAGGGATTAAAAGAATTTTAAAATTTAAACGGTAATTATTCCAAAATGCCAACTATTCAGCAATTAGTGCGCAAGGGACGTGAGCAAATGACTTGGAAATCTAAGTC
>NZ_JBIIBQ010000044.1:0-3379 GCF_044239315.1 Aquirufa sp.
CGCCACTATGTCCGAAGACACCGTTCGACTTGCATGTATTAGGCCTGCCGCTAGCGTTCATCCTGAGCCAGGATCAAACTCTCCATTGTAAATAATCTTTGGATGTTTGACTGCTCTTATTTTAATAAGAAAATTGTCTACATCCTTGTCTTGAATGCTATTATTTCGACACTGTGATTTAAACACAGCATCTCTTCTTTATTTCTATCAACACGTCAAAGAACTCTTGTACCTCGATGTAAATCAAACAAAGCAACCCGCTCTGTCGTGAACTTAATCACCTAATCTACTCTCAGTCTTGCCCTAGAAACCGTCTGTTCCTAGCGATTGGGAGTGCAAAGATGTAGGATTAATTTTTTAAACGCAAGTTTGGGTTGGAAACTTTTTAATGATTATAGGCTAAAACACTGAAAATCAAAGAGAAAAAATTCAAATAAAAAATAAAAAATCCTCGCAAAAATTAATTCTGCGAGGATTTGACCTTTTTTTGGCAATAAAAGGATTATTACTTTTCTAAGAATGGATATCTAAAATCTGTAGGTGAAACGAAGACTTCCTTCACCGTACGCGGAGAAACCCAACGCAATAAATTCAAATAAGAACCTGCCTTATCATTCGTTCCAGAGGCACGTGCGCCACCAAAAGGCTGCTGTCCCACAACTGCTCCCGTACACTTATCATTTAAGTATAGGTTCCCGGCTGCATTTTCTAATACTTTCATCGCCTCTAAAATAGCATACTTGTCTTGCGCGAAAATCGCACCTGTTAAGGCATAAGCGGAGGTCGAATCCACTAAAGTCAAGACCGATTTCCAATCCGCATCATTGTATACATAGATGGTTAGCACCGGGCCAAAGATCTCCTCCACCATCGTACGGTAGGTCGGGTTCGTCGTTAATAGCACGGTAGGCTCAACGAAATAGCCTTTCGAATCATCAAAGTTTCCGCCGGCGATCACCTGAACTTCTGGTGATTTTTTCGCTTCACTTATATAAGAGGTGATTTTGGCGAAAGCTTTCGCATCGATTACGGCGTTCACGAAGTTTTCAAAATCTTCTGTGCCGCCCATTTTGATGGCTGCTAAGTCTGATTTTAATTGTGCTTCTGCAGTTGGCCATAAAGAAGCTGGGATGTAGGCGCGGGAGGCTGCGGAACATTTTTGGCCTTGGTATTCGAAGGCGCCACGGACTAATCCGGTGGTTAATGCTTTTACGTCAGCTGATGAGTGAGCTACGACGAAGTCCTTTCCACCTGTTTCGCCTACGATGCGAGGATAAGATTTATAGTGGGCGATGTTTTGGCCTATATTCTTCCAAATCGTCTGGAAAACGCCTGTCGATCCTGTAAAGTGAATCCCTGCAAAATCCCGGTGAGAGAAAACGACCTCTCCAGCTTCTGGGCCATCCGCCAAAACTAAATTGATAACGCCAGCCGGCAAACCTGCCTCCTCTAAAATTTCCATTAATAATCCCGCCGAATAAACCTGAGTAGGTGACGGCTTCCAAACCACCGTATTCCCCATCAAAGCTGGCGCCGCTGGTAAATTACCCGCGATCGCTGTGAAGTTAAATGGAGTCAAGGCATAAACGAAGCCCTCTAAAGGACGGTATTCCAATCGATTCCAAACCCCAGGAGCAGAAATAGGTTGCTCGCTATATATCTGTTGTGCATAATACACGTTAAAACGCAAGAAATCAATCCACTCACAGGCCGCATCAATTTCAGCTTGGTAGGCATTTTTCGACTGCCCTAGCATCGTGCGCGCATTTAATTGCATTCTGTATTTCGTCGCCGAAAGATCTGCTGCCTTTAAAAAAATGGCCGCGCGATCCTCCCAAGGCATCGATGCCCAAGCGGATCTAGCTGCTAGAGCCGCGTCAATCGCCTGAGCTACTTCCGCTTTTCCGCCTTCATAATAATGCCCCAAAACATGTTGGTGATCGTGCGGGCAAGTCATGGCGACTTTTTTGGCACCCTTCACAGAACGACCCGCGATACGCATCTGCACGTCAATTTGCTGATTACGCAAATCCGAAAGGGCTTGCTTTAATTTTGTACGTTCCGCTGAATTCGCACCGTATTGCAAAATCGGCTCATTAATAGGGGTAGGGACTTGAAAAACTCCTGAGGACATATGGTTTCGTTGATGTGTAATAATTAGGATGCTAAATTACGGGTTTTCTATTTATTATCAAGGCGCAGGCAATGGAGCAAAACTCAGGTAAGGCCTCAGCCGCCTCCACGCCACGAGATCCAGCAATTGTATTTTTTCCAAAGCTTCGAAATCCTTCAGCGCACCATGTTGTTTTCGATAGGCCAAAACCACCTTCGACTGACCATAGGGCAAATACGGATGCCTGAAATCTTTCCATTCTACCTCATTAATGGCTAAAAACCGGTATACCCCTGCCCCTACCTTTAATAAAGCCTTGTTTTCTTTCACCCAAAGCGAATCCAAGCCATACACCTCCTTCAATTGATCCACCTGATAAAACCCACCCAATTTCTCCCGATAGGTCATAATCCGTTTCGCAAACCCAGGTCCTATCCCATTCAGCGCCACCCACGCTGCCGAATCTGCGGTATTAATATCGATCGCTTGGATTTTTTTATGACCTCCCGACTTATAGCTCCCGTAGTCGACCCAACCTTTCCTCCGGACTCCGGACTCTTTCCCTTCGAACTTTCGCACCACGAAGACCTTCGGACTTATGGCCTTATAATTCGCCTCCCAAACCACCGGCTGAAATTCTGATTTTGCTGCTTCATTTTCCCTCCATTCGAAACCTATATATAAAAGCACATAAATTGCCATCATTCCCAGCAGAACAATCAGGCCTTTGATCTCGGCATGGGTATAGGCAAGGGTGAAGCGGAGGAGGTACATTAGCTTGGTTTTCATTAATAGGAGAGTATAGATTATAGAGTAGAGAGTATAGATATAAGATTAGCCATCTCTACTCTATGCTCTCTTCTCTCTAATCTGCTTGAAAAGCAATTTCAAACAAAATTCCCATAACCCCCTTGCATCCTAAAAAATTATCAGTACCTTTGCAGGCTATTTTAGGGTACAAGTCTACGGGCCTATCCAAAACGAAATGATTTCTGAAACACAATTCCTTTATCGTAGGGGAAGCGCAAAGGGGAATCATTTTTTCATCTACGAGGCATTTCAGCTTTAAATTGTGCCCTAAGGGCCCATATTCATTTAATTTAAAACGTATAAAGCCTTGAGTAACATCACTGCCACCGGAAGACACAGCTTTGCAAAAACGCAGTCTGTGATCGATTATCCAGATTTTCTGGATATCCAAATCAAATCCTTTCAGGATTTTTTCCAGCTAGAGACAGCTGCTGAGAATCGTACTGACGAAGGTTT
>NZ_JBIIBQ010000025.1:0-42410 GCF_044239315.1 Aquirufa sp.
CTAAACCATCAGCCAAACCATTTATTCCATATGGTGCAGCAGCTATTGCATTGGCAACATTCGCCGTAGTTGTTTTAACTACTCCATTTAATCCATTTTTTACAGTACCAGTAGATAAAGTTCCATTCACCCCTGCCTCTAATGCATCTGTACATCCATCACCATCCGAATCTAAATCTAATCGATTGGCAATTCCATCATTATCGGTATCTAAGTCAAAGAAGCAAGAAGCAAAAACGGCTAAACCACCCGTTCCAGATGTCGACGTTCCTCCATTAATTTTAAAACTTAATTCTGAAATGCCCACTTCAGCTGCACCTGCTATATTTTTTAATTGTACAATACCCCATGACTGAGTGGTACCTGTATTGGCTACTGTTGTTCTAAAATAAGGCGTACTCGTAGAAAATGGCGCACCAAAATATTTAGTAAAATTCCCGTTAAAATTACCTGTATTATTAGGCTGTGGCGTCCATACTGAATTCGTTGGCCCATAGCTTGTTAATAAATTAAAATCAATGCCAGAAATGACTGTGCCATCTTTTAGTGTAGCGGTGAAATCACCAATACGATCGTCTTGATAAATGGATGCAAACTGTAGCACCACATCCGATACTGGTTGATCAAAAATAAGCTTATATCCATCTTGAGATTCCGTAAAAGAATTTAACATCCATGCTGGGAAAGCTGCATTATAACCTAAGACCCCAGTTGTGGTTCCATTGATATTTTTTATTGTATAATTAGGGGTAGTTGAACAAGAGCTTTGTTCTGTTTGATCTAACACACCATCATTGTCATCGTCTAAATCATTGATATCTGAAACATTATCTCCATCAGCATCTAAACAAACAGATGTGCCTGCATAAATGACATACCCATAATTGTATGCGCTTGAATAAATGCCATTATCAATTGAAGTTTCTAATGTATTTGCAAATCCATTTGTTCCATAACCACCGTTAGCAATGGCACCCGCGACTCCTGCTGTTGTTGTCACAACAGCTCCATTACTACCATTTTTAATGGTACCAATATTTAATGTACCTGTAACACCTGCTTCTTTTGCATCAGGACAACCATCACCATCCGAATCTAAATCTAACCTATTAGGAATTCCATCGTTATCCGTATCAATATCTGTTGCACCACACAATACCCTAAACTCGCCCAAAAACATATTATAGGCTATATGAACCGTTAAGCCATCCGTACTCACTTGATTTAGACTATTGCCATCAATATCATACCAACCATTTAATATATTTAATTTTACTTTAGTTGCATTTACAAATGTTTGTGGAAAATTAAACACCTGTGCACCCGGATTTGATCCACTTCCATTGGGTTGCGCTGTGGTATATACACCTGTAGTAAATACTTGACCATTATTATAGGTGATTTCTACGGTAAAATCTTTTGGCGGCGCATCACCACCTCCATAATTGTATGCATCTGGCGCCCACAATACCACGCCACCAATATTAGAATTAGCTGGTAATGTATAATCAATAAATCCTGATGTTAAGGGATCTTTTAATAACCAGGCATCGCCTAATGTAGCAGGGGCAGTTACTAATGCGCTTAGTCCTGTACCTGTAAAACCTGATCCATCAATTGTAAGTGATGCTGTGCTACCTCCATAAACTGGACTTGACGTTGCTGCACTTGGAGTAATTAAAATAGATGAATTACAATTTGTCATTTCGATGGCATCCAAGATTCCATCATTATCATCATCTAAATCAAAAATATCCGCAACATTATCTCCATCTGAATCAAAGCAGCCACTAATTAATGAACTTGCTGCATTAGCATAGGCATAAGATCCAGCATAAATACCACTCTCAGGAACAGTTTCAAGTGTATTAGCAAAACCATTATTGCCAAAAGTTGCCGAAGCAGTTCCTGAACTAACTACGACACCAGTCGATGTTAATAAATTAAATGCAATTCCTGCTTCCTTTGCATCAACACATCCGTCACCATCGGAATCTAAATCTAAATGGTTGGGTGTTAAATCCCCATCAGTATCAGAGACACAATTTGCCTTCGGAAATTTCGAAGCTTGGTAGGCACTCATATTCACATCAAAATATACCCCTGTGGCTATACCCGCTAATACATTCGCTGAGATAACTCCCCTAATTCTAAAAAACTGATAGGCACCAGCTGTAGCAGGAATGACGAATTTGTTTGAACTGGCTAATGGTAATGAACCATTTACAGTTACATTATTTGCATTTAGTGGCGATGCGATAGGCGCACTCAATAAATCGGTCCAAGTAGTGTTATCATTCGAACCCTGGATCATTAAGCTTGCTGCTGTTGAAGCAAAAATTTGCGTTGCAGAAGATTTATCAATATAAAAAGCATCTAACTTGACAGGCGCCAAGAAGCTAAATTTCATTAATTCCTTATTCAGTTGATCTTGAGCTGGGGTTGTTGAAAACTGAACATTACCGTTCAATCCACCAAGCCCATTAGTTAAGTAATTAAAATTATTACCCCAAGCTAATGTTGTTAACTGAGAACTGACTTTAACAATTGGAGACCTATCTAGTGAATTCCATTCCGCAGGCGTATAAAAACAAGATGGAGACTCAACTGCATCTAAAATACCATCATTGTCATCATCTATATCTACTAAATCAGCAACTCCATCACTATCGCTATCTAAGCAACCACTCTTGGATGCATTTATGGCATTGTTATCATAGGTAGAAATATAATTAATACTGCCAGCAGTAGCACTTTCATAAACATTTAAAAGACCATTGGAATTACCATCCGCACCGGTTGGATAAGCAGAGATACTAGTAGCAGTCGATGAACTCTTTGATTCAATCGCATCACTACAACCATCTCCATCGGAGTCTAAGTCCAAATGGTTTGGTATTCCATCCTTATCTGTGTCACATTTAAGTGGTGCAGTTTTTGCATAAATAGTATTAAATAAAGTTGCAATTTTATTTTGGTTCATTCCATACCAATCATCAGGAGCAGACCAATTTTGTGTCATGGAGCCATCCACAAACCAAGCAACAAATTGATTCTGATTCGTCGTACCCGGAATTTGCTTAATACCCGCTACAGCAGCATTAGTGGCCGCAGGAGATTTCAACAAAATATCCTGTGTGGCTACATTCATAATAGGTACATATACCGCACCTTTTAGTGAGCTGACATTAAAATAAGGCGAATAGGTATTCTGTGTGTTGACAACATAGGTCTCTGTCCAACTAGAGGCAGTACCTAGAGCCGCATAATTTGTTCCATATACGCTATTCAACAAATCCATTAAACTACTTCTGTTGCTTGCAACACAACAGTTATCGGATTGAATGATGAATGCGTTACTCGTTTTATTTAAAATAGAGGTTTTTAAAGCTGCCCAATGATTAGGGTGAATGGTATTAAATGCTGCACCACCAAAAACTACCATATCATAGCCATCATAAAAACCTGCTGGTACAGTGGCGTTTTCGATAATGTTGGCCTCCACGATTGTGCCCCCAATTCCTAAATTATTTTTAAATTCTAGAAAGAAATTAGAACGCATAGAGTTACTGGCATTTTCCGCAGAACCAGCAAACAACACTTTTTTAGGAGATGCGTCACATTCTTGGGTATCCAAGGCGCCATCATTATCATCATCTATATCCACGATATCTAAAACGCCATCGCTATCCGTATCTAAGCCGACACAGGTATTTAAGTTGGCCGACAAAGCATAGTTTGTATATGAAGAGGCATAGGTAGTTACGCCACTTTCCACTGGGCTTTCTAAATTATCTGCTAATCCATTTGCACCAAAGTTGGCAGAAACAACTGCACCTGCTATGGAGGTTGTTGTAGTGACAACACCAGTATTGTTTCCGTTTTTAACAAAGCCAGATAATAATGTTGCAGTAACCCCAGCTTCTTTTGCATCCGGACATCCGTCCCCATCTGAATCTAAATCAAATTGATTTGGAATACCATCATTATCTGTATCACAAATCTCATACAATGCATCTGATGAAACGGAGATGCTTGCATTTTGCATAGGAGAAGCTAAACCCGTATTTTGGAATTGTATATCATGACTTGTTGCAGTTGCAGTAAAAGTAATGAAACGCGTTTCCCATCCACAACCTAAACTTGGTCTATATTGGTCAATAATTGTAGTTCCTAATTTAACAGTAATTTGTCCTAATGCTGCAGTAGAAGCGAATTTGGCATAATAAGTTTTTAAAATATAAGTTCTGCCAACTACTAAACCAGATAGTGTTGTTTTAAATGCCTCCTGTGTATTTGAATAAAAGTTAACCCATGATTTATGGCCATTAGGTGCAGCGGGTGCTGTCCCTATACATCCACCAATCCAATTACCATAAATAGAATATGCCGTTGTAGCAATGTCCGGTGAAGAGTTGGTAATCGTCCAACCAGCAGGAACTGCTTGTTCAGTAATCCCTGCAGTTGTGTTTGTTGCTGGTAATTGAATGCTAGATTTACAATATTCATCTATATCTAGTATACCATCGTTATCATCATCTAAGTCAATAGAATTTATAATCCCATCCCCATCGAAATCATCAGAGGCAGCTGTACCGCCTACGGTTTGCGCAAAAGCAAACACAGAAACCAGCTGAAAACAGATAATTAGAACAACACGAATCGGTAAACGTAATTTCATAAAGTGCTCCGCCGATGTAGAAATAATACAACTCGGCAAACAAATAAAATGCAATCAAGTGTGGGGATTTGTCAAAAAAACCGCTTTTGACAGAATTTGGACGAATGAATTAACCTATTCTGGAGCTGAAATACTCCTTAGGAGTGCAACCTTTGGCCTTTTTGAAAGCCGTATAGAAACTCTGACGAGAACCAAAACCCGAGGCTTCAGCGATTGTCTCTACAGAAGATTTTGCTAAATAAGTGGGATCACTTAGCTTCTCTTCGATATACGATATCCGGTAATTGTTCAAATAATCCCGGAACGAAATTCCGTGCGTATGCTTCATCGCCTGACCTATCAACCGGTGCGGATGACCTGTTAGCGACCCGAGCAATTCTGCGGTTAATTGCGAATTCAAAAACACTTCCGTGGTTTTAAAATATTCTTCCACCTTAGCGGCTAATTGTTGCAATCGCTCGCCCTCTTCATCCGTCAACACCACTTCTGGCTTCTCAGGACCACGTAAATTTTCAGCAAGAATTTTGACATCCAACAATTTGGGATTAATAGCCAGATACAATAAATGAAAGACAAATTCGGCTACCAGCAAATAATCCGTGTTGATAAAAGACGCCTTTCCATTATCTGTATAAATAAACGTATGCCAAATGTAGAAGAGTGTACTGAACCGAAAGACCAAAATCCCGATAACCCAATAATGAAAGAGCCCCTTTTCAAACAAAATCTGATTCTTCTTTTCTTTGCGAAATTGAAGATAGTAATAGACCATTCCCACATAGAAGACCAAGTACATCAAAAACTTAGCATACACATGGTATATAGGATCAAACCACATAAATCGCTCACTAAAAGCAAAGAAATCTCCCTGGGCTAGCATCCATTTAACTTCTACAATTTTTGTCGCCTTATCACTTAAATAAAATGGCGTATTCTCGATAAGTTGGATAACGAAAGGAATAAAAAAGAAAAGGTGTATGCGCTTGAACTTCGCCTTCGGATGGAATAAATACCAAAGGAACATAAAGTTCAAAGGGGGCAACGTATAAAAAAGAGGAGCTAAGGTTCGGAAAAAATAAGGTGTCTCAATAATATTTACAGGCATCAAAAAATACGCCGCAACAACCATGTAACCTAGTAACAAAAATTCAATGGCAAGGATTTTAGCTACAACTAAATTCCCTTTACGAAACAAAAAATTAAGGCCGAAAAGCACACAAAGTGAGCTGACGATAGAGAAAAGATAAACCGAACCGATGTTTAACATTTAGAACATTTGAATAACAACTTAAATAACAAAAATTGGACAACTGCGTGTGTCAAGAAAAATGACATCGACATTTTTTTGACAATTAGCGGTTACTAGCTCTCTCGGAGAAAAAGGAAGCCGGTGTGGTGCCATGTAATCGATTTACCGCATTATGAAAGCTTTGTCTTGAACCAAAACCACTTAATTCCGCTAACATATCCTGCGAATACTCCCGCCACTCGGTATGGGAAGTTCTTTTATCTACGATGTAATTTATTCGCCATGAATTGACAAAATCTGGATACCCTAATTCGTAGATATAGGAGGTTGTGCGCGATAATTCTTTCGTGGTAATACCGATTTGTTTAGCTGTTTTCTCTAATGTTAAATCAGGGTCTAAAAACGGCATTTCTTTCGCAAAAAATTCCTCTAGCCGTTTAGCGTACTCCTCATACTTTTTCAGTTTTTCGGCGTCCTCATTCGGATCTGGCTGCCTATGTTCTTGATCTAGCCGCTCCACAAGTATTTTAAAAGTATGATGATCTAGCAAGGCTGGACGGGACAAGACTACGCCTAAATTCACAAATGCCGCCAAGTGCATCAGCAAATCCGCATAGGAAAATTGTAAATTATTAAACCCAATAATTCCCATCACATAAGCAATAATAAATACCATGGACAGCAAACCTAAAGAGGTATAGGATAGCATCCAGTTTAATAAGAATCGATTAAACTTTAAGGAAATCCTGTTTTTAAGGATGTACAAAATAACCAAAACAAAAGAAGCCAAAACATAAAATGTAGACAAAACAACCTTTATAAAAGTCAACACCTTTGGGCTAAAAAAAGTAACTGTCCCAGGGAAATCAACCAAAGACTTATACCTCAGCATTAGATTTATTTCATTGATTTTATCCTCTACTGGTCCAAAATAAAAGGGCATCAACTCCGCTGTATGCAACACAAAAGGAAGAAATAAAACAGCCTGCCACACCCGAAATTTGCGCTTCGGGTACAGCATAAAATACACGAATAAAAACCCAACAGGCCCAGCCAAAAATTGAATGGGCGATACCAGCATAAACGTGTGTGGATACTGAATTAAACGGCCTCCTGTGATAAAATAGGCCAAAACGATTCGGATACAAATAGCTATGAAAGATAGCCCCAAGAACTTCGCCGCTAACAATCCCCCCTTCTTTGTAATCAAGTGCAAACCGAACAGCCCCATCAAGGTGGAGATGACAAAATCATAGAAAAATTCAACGATGGTCAGCATGGCTAATTTAGGTTCCACCGAAATATAGAATGAATTTTGATGAAAATAGTTGTGATTTTACAAATTTTAAGAAAAAATCACGTTATGAAATCTGATTTTCTCAATCTATGTATATTTGCCCCCATGAAACGATTCCTTGCCCTATTTTTGTTTTTACCTCTTTTCTCCCATGCGCAGTTTAAAATCACCGTTTCCCGCTCCAAGAGCCCTATTTACTTTCGTGGGACCCTATTTGATGAAAAGAATTTCCTAGCAAAAGACACCCTTCGCTCGTCCGTTTTATCCTCTAAAACCCCCATCAAAGGCGGCATTTATTATCTACAATTCGCCCCCTCGAAAGAGCGCATTTATTTCAATATTGAGAACAACGATAAATTTGCCTTGACCTTTTCTGGCCCAGCTTATCTTGCTTCTGCCCATTCCTCAGACCCCAAGAATGAGGTGTTTTTGAACTACCAAAGACTCGAAAAGTCCTTTTCTGTCATTGACTCATTATATACTGTAGAAATTGCTCGTGGTCGCAAATTCAAATTTGCAGAGAAAGCCGCTTTTTTTCAATCCAAAACAGCTTCTTTAGTTGCTTTCCGTAAGAAAGCTCTCGTGTCGTTACCCCCTTCATCTACGTTAGCGCTCTATTTCAAATCTTTGAATTTGCTCGATGAATCCGTTCCTAGCCGTACGGATTACGCGGCTCGTACCCGCTTTTTTGCGAAGATTCCCTTCAGCGATGGCAAATTATTGTTTACCCCCACTTTCCGCTCTTTGCTCGTAGAATACCTTTCTTATTATCCTTTGCAAGCTGATTCTATCCGTGTAGGGGTAGAAAAAGTAATGGCCAAAATCGACTGCAGCGCTAAGTCCTATCCCTTCATTTTCGACTATTTCAGCTCCGTGATGAAGAACCGAAACATCGTAGGAAACACGGAGGGCTATGCCTGGTTTTTAGTGAAATATGGGGTGGGGAATGGGTGCGGCGCGTTTACCGCCGCGCAGAAAAAGGCCTTTAAAGAAGAAGCTGAAAAATTAGGAGCCTTGAAGACGAATGCTTTGGCAGAAAATATCGTGTTGAAAGACACCGCCGGTGTGACGCAAGATCTACAAAAGTTTGCATCGCAGAATGATTATACATTATTGATGTTCTACGCGCCTACCTGTGATCATTGCCAAAAAGAGGTCCCCGAAATCGACTCCACCACCTCCGTCATCGAGCGCATCAAGAACCTAAAAATCGGCCGCTTCGCCGTCTGCAACGAACCCGGCATATCCCGTTCTGTTTGGCTCGACTTCATCACAAAATACCGCGTCAACACGAACGTCCTTCACGTCGACCTGCCAGCAAACTCCCCTATTCGCAGCACCTACGACGCATTCTCGAATCCTACCTTTTATCTATTGAATCGCAAGGGAGAAATTGTGGCCAAAAAAATCAGCCCAACAACACTTCGCAAATACTTCGCTGGGGTGCAGGTTGCACAACCTAAAGTGCCCTAGGGAGCATTAATGGCCATATTGTGTGATATTATGCTCGAGGTACTCAGAGGACTTTTCAGGTATTGACACTTTCTGTCAATACGCTCATTTCGATTATCAATAACCTGATAGGTTAGATTCTTTTTTTAGTGGTGCTTTGTAAAAATAACCACTAATAATATGCCCGAAATTTGCCGATTCTTTGGCCTAACGATATACATGTTCTTCAACGATCATCTCCCCCCTCACTTCAAAGTGAAATTTGCAGAATACGAGGCCGATATTAAAATCCTAGATGGCTCCATTTTAACTGGAAGTTTACCAAAGAATAAACTAAAGCTAGTACAAGCATGGGCAGAAATTCATACATTTGAATTAATCACCATGTGGGATAGCAAAAGTTTTCACAGTATTAAACCACTTCAATAATGATACGCATAGATAGAATAATCGAAGTTGCTCCCTATTATGTTGACTGCCTATTCAATACGGGAGAATTAAAGCGAATTGAAGTACTCCCACTCCTATTAAATCACCAACATTTAAATGGAATTGATCTGTTAAAAGATCATTCTATCTTTGAAAAAGCGATGATCGGGGAAATGGGTGAATTAAAATGGGAAAAAATCATTTTATCCCCTAAAGATGATTCCGGACAGCGTTGGGATTATGATATCTCCCCTGAATTTGCTTACGAAATAGGGAATGTTTTAGTTTAAAGCCTGTTATTCAGGCTTTTTTTATGAACAAAAAGATTTTGTATATAAATCCTTTCGAAGTCTTAAAGTACATTTTCGAATATTGACAGAAAGTGTCAATACCCGAAAAGCCCTCTGAGTACCTCAACGTTTATTTCACACAATAGTGCCCTCAGGAACCTTAATCGACATATTCGACTAAATCGCGGAGCGATGACTAAGCCGTAGGCGACTAAACGACAAGGTCGTGACTAAGCTAGAGGCGACTAAACGACAAGGTCGTGACTAAGCGGCTCCGCCGCGACTAAGCCCGAAGGACGCCCTCCGCCAGCACCCGGTCATTCGAGAGACGGGGAACTTTGTTTTGGCCCCCTAATTTACCCTGAGACTTCATATACGAAATAAATGCCCCCGCAGGCAATGAAGTAAGCACTAGTGAACGCAAGATCGAACCCGTAATCAGGTCGCGGTAATAGATATTCTGCGCACACATGGATGCGTCGACGGCTTGTTGAAAGGCCTCCATAGAGCTAGGCGGCGAAGAAAATTCCACCAACCACTCATGATAAGGCAAGCCAGACGAAGGAGAAACCTGTGGTGCCACGGTAAATTCAACCACTCTTGCTTCAGGACACGCAGCAAGGCCCGCAGCTAAAGCCTTCTCGACTTCTTCTGCGATGACATGCTCTCCAAAAGCTGAAATAAAGTGCTTGATTCGACCAGTCACCACAATCCGATAGGGATTTAAAGAAACGAACTTTACGGTATCGCCGATGGAATAAGACCAAAGGCCCGCGTTTGTCGTCAATAAAAGTGCATAATTCACGCCTAAGGAAACCTCGGTGAGGCTTAGGCGAACTGGGTTTGCGCCGAAATAGGTATCTGTAGGCACAAATTCAAAGAAAATGCCGCCGTCTACGTTCAACAATAGCCCTGGTTCGCCCGAGGAGTCTTGAAATGCTATGAACCCTTCAGAAGCTGGATACGTCTCCACTACGTCGATTTCTCGTCCTATCGAGGCCATTAGTTTCTCGCGGTATGGTTCGAAGTTCACGCCGCCGGTAACAAAAACTTGGAAATCGGGGAAGAGGTCGCCTATTTTTTGGCCGGATAATTCCTCTAGACGATCAAAATACATCTGTACCCAAGGCGGAATACCCGAAATCAATCCCATCCGCTTCGAAATCGTTTCTTGCACGATCGCCTCGAGCTTTTGCTCCCAGTCTTCGATACAATTTGTCTTATACGAAGGCATTTGATTGCCGCGCAAATAGCCGGGAACATGGTGATTCACGATGCCAGAAAGGCGCCCAGTGGGAACGCCATTGGTTTCAGACATCTCTGGTGAGCCGCTTAAAAATATCAACTTGCGATCCAAAAACTTGGCATTGCCGCTATAATGAACGTAATGCAAAAGCGCATCGCGGGCTGCTGTAATGTGAAAAGGCATGGATTCCGATGAAATCGGGATGTATTTGACGCCGGAGGTGGTGCCGGAGGTTTTGGCAAAATAGGCTGGTTTACCTGGCCAAAGAATGTCTTCCTTACCTGCCACCACTTCGTCAATATAGGGTTTAATGTCTTCGTATTCGAAGATGGGTACATTCGAGCGGTAATCGAGGTAGTTCTTGATTTTAGAAAAAGAATGGCCGCGGCCAAAAAGGGTTTTCTCGGCTTTCGCCACCATTTGCTTCAACCAAAAGTCTTGGCGCTCGAAAGCCTGCTCTTGGCTTAAGCGGTACTTTTTAACGACACGGGCCGCTAGAGGTTTGGCAAGAAAGGAACGAATACCCATCGCTACACTATTTAAAAATGCCTTTCGGGTCTGGCATTTTCGCTGCTAACAATGACCCAAAATTCAAGTCCAATTGCAAAATATCAACCACTCGGGCCTCATGAAAATAGGTCCATGCTAACTCATAATTCTCTTTGAAATACGCCACCTGGCTACGCTTCATTAATGCATTCGCGTTATTTGGATCCTGTTGCAGCGCATGTTTCAATTCTTCATCTACTTCATCCAACGTTCCACAATCTAACCCTTTTTCGTAACAGCTCAACTTCACAATGGCATAGTCCACACGCATCATTGACTGCGTTGAATCGATCTCTAATCCCTTGTTTAACAGGCGAATAGCGAGATCATTATCTCCTCTTTGGTAAGAAATAACACCTAGGCCCCAAAAGGCATCGACGCTGTTGGGATCTAAAGCGCTAATTAGATTAAAGCGGTGCGTTGCGGTATCTAAACGCGCAGAGGCCACATATTCCCATGCGCGTTCTGCAAAGAAGGTAACGGCTTCAGACCGTGAGGCAAAAGAGGCATCACAGCTCGCCACAAATTCATTTAGCTCTTTTTGATCGGCTTTCGAAAGGGGCTTCGAACCATACAAAACTTCGTACTTCGCTGCGCGAACCGGCGTTTTTGTAATCGGAGTAGCCGGCGCCTTCGGCGCCGCCGCCTCACTTGCTCCTTCCGCCTTTCTAGTCTGCGAAAACGCTGTGAAACTAGCAAACGAAATCAAACACAATAACAATACTCTTTTCATATTCACAAAACTAACGTTTCTTTTTACTTGACGCAGCACCCGGACGGAATTTTGCATTCTTTCCTGGGCGATTATTTCTGACAATTGGCTTAGGTCCTTGAACTGCGCCACCTTTAGGGCCCGCCTTAGTCACGGCCTTTTTCTGTGGGACTTTCTTCCCTGAGGCCTTCGCCTTAATGACCCATTTTTTATCGTGGAACGCACCCTTAAAGTCTGGATCCTCGCGTTTGCGCTGATCATCGACCGCGCGTAACATATCTTGTTGCTCTAAAAAGGGCGTTTCTTCAATCTTGATTCCCTCAGGCAATTGTTCGATTTCGATCTTCTGCTGAATGATCTCCTCAATCTTTGCCCAGTGGTAACTCTCCGCTAAAGTGATAAAAGTGATCGATTCGCCTATCTCCTCCGCGCGACCCGTACGTCCGATTCGATGGACATAATCCTCATAAATCAAGGGAACGTCGAAGTTGATCACGTGTGACACTTTCGGGATATCGATCCCGCGTGCTGCCACATCCGTCGTCACCAAAACGCGCACATTTCCTTCGCGGAATTGTGCCATGGCGTTGATGCGGGTGTTTTGGCCTTTGTTCGAGTGAATAACACGGACCTGGTCTTTAGGCAAGCTCTTTAACAACCATTTCTCCACATCGTTTGCCGCATCTTTTGAGCGACAGAAAACCATAACCCGATGAAAATCAGGGTTTTGCATGAAATAAGCTAGGGCATGTAACTTGGTTAATAAGTTAGGCGCCTCATAAACCGATTGCGTCACCTGACTCGCTGGCGTAGCCTGCGGAGTGATTTCGATCTTCATCGGGAACTCCAAAAACTCGTGGGACAAGTTCTCCACCTTCTCTGGGAAGGTCGCGGAAAATAGCCCGTTCATACGTTTTTTGTAAGGTATTTTCTCCAAAATCTGACGAATCTGCGGCATAAAGCCCATATCCATCATCTTATCTGCTTCGTCTAAAATCAAGAATTTTAATTCCTTCACCACGATCACGTCCTTCCGGTATAATTCGAGGAATCGACCCGGCGTAGAAACGAGGATGTCGACGCCTTCTTCGAGGGCTTGGATCTGAGGCTTTGGCCCTAATCCACCGTACAAAGCAAGAATTCGCAAGTCGGTAAACTGCGCTAATCCAATCATCACGGTATGAATCTGCATGACTAACTCACGTGTAGGCGCTAAAATCAAGGCCCGAGGATTCTTTCCCTGCGCATACTTGCAGCGCATCAAAATGGGCAAAGCATAAGCGGCCGTTTTTCCCGTACCCGTCTGCGCGATGCCTAGTAAATCATGGCCTTGCAATAATAAGGGAATCGCCTTCTCCTGAATGGGCGTGGGTTTCGTGTAACCCACCGCTGTGCAAGCGCGCTGTAGCTGTGGATTTAATCCCAAACTTAAAAATTCATCCATTGGATTCGGCATTGTTATTGATTTGCAAAGGTAAGGAAAATATAATTCTTACCTTTGAAACAAAAATACGATTGTTTTGGCTCGCATTAAGGCATTTCTGTTGAATCTAGGCCTATTGGTCGCCCTCTCCTTTGCCACAGGGAGCCTATCCTCGCTATTTTTGATCGGCCTTGACTGGATTCAACACCACGGACCCTATTTATACGCCTTGCCTATTTTAGGTTTAGTCTTCCAAAGCTTCCCAATTCCTGCCTACCTCATCATCCCCACTACCTGGCTCAGCCATCTAGCCGGAGCCTCTGTCGGAAGAGAAGGAGTAGCGGTAGCAATGGGTAGAATACTCGGGGAGAAAATTCCTGAATCTCCGGATTTCTCAAAAGACCTTTTTTCTAAAGCCGGCATGGCCGCTGGCTTCGCTTCGATTTTCGGGACACCTCTAGCCGGCGCCTTCTTTGCACTCGAAGTAGGAGTGGTGGGCAAAATTAATTTTCGCCATATCCCTGCCTGTCTTTTGGCCGCCTTTTTTGCGAATTATGTGAGTCTCCACGTGTACGGCACAAAACATCTTTCTTATCCCTCGATTTTTTTGCCTTCCTTTTCAGCTGTATTTTATGCGAAATTAGCACTCCTAGGCCTATTTTTAGCCCTAATCGCCCTTGTCTATAAGCGCTCAGAATCGATTATAATTTCTGCATTCGACAAATCCCCCGTACAAGGTCCGCTAAAAGGGATTCTCGCGGGCTTGATTTTGTTCGGAGTCCTCAGCATCCCGGTGTTTCACGAAACTCCTGGTCTCGGTGCAGAATTTTTATTGCGACCCTTTACTGCTGTTGCGCCCGACTTTGCCCTTTGGAAATTACTCGCCACGAACCTAAGTTTAGGTCTTGGGTTTAAAGGGGGAGAAGCGACACCCTTATTTTTAATCGGCTCGCATGCGGCGTCTGGATTTGCATCTTGGCTCTCGTTCCCTTTAGGATTATCGGCGGCCATCGGGTTCGTCGCTTTGTATGGAGGTCTTGCCAAAACTCCGCTGGCAGCCACCTTCCTTGGCATAGAACTATTCGGACCATCCGCCTGGTTCATCTATCTTATCATTACCCTGATCGTTTTGTTTGGTTCAGGAAAAAAAGGAATCTTTGCGTCTCAAACCTGGGCAGATTATTTGCCTAAACCACTTTACTAATGTTTACAAAAGCCTTCGAACAGTACGACTCCTTCCGCGAAAATCGCCTAACAAAACGCCGCTTTTCAGCGTCTTTATGGTCGGAATTAATGACCGAATGGTCTTCGCATTTTGCCATTCGCGAACTTGGAAAAACAGAAGAGGGCAGACCCATCCACGAGGTAAAATGGGGCGAAGGTCCTATACAAGTCATTGCTTGGTCACAAATGCACGGAGACGAAGCCACAGCCACCATGGCTTTAGCCGATATTTTTCGTTTATTATCCACTTCAGGTAAACCGAGTGAGGAGTTTAAGCAAAAATTGCATCAGAAAATCACTTTGCACGTCATTCCTCGTTTAAATGCAGATGGTGCGGAAAGATGGCAACGCGAAACGGCACTAGGCATTGATATGAACCGGGATGCAACGAAACAAAACTCGGTCGAGGCACAAATTTTGTCCGCCTGGGCAGACGAAATCAAGCCTGAATTCGCCTTCAATCTACACGATCAAAACCGTTTATATTCTGTAGGAAACAACCCAGAGCAAACCCACATTGCCTTCCTAGCAACCACAGGAGACGATGAGGGAACCTGGACGCCTTCGCGTCTACGCGCCGGCCAAATCTGCAACCGCATGCTTTTGCAAATCCAGCCCCTTATCCCCGGAAAAATAGCGAAGTGGACGGACGAATATGAATCCCGAGCTTTTGGCGATACTTTCTCGTCTCGTGGATATGGACTTATTTTGTTAGAATCCGGTGGGGCAGGATGGGACCTAGAAAAACACGCGTTACGCAAATTAAACGCCTGTCTTTTACTCGACGCATTTTGCGCCATCGCAGACGGAAGCTATGCGTCAGAATCCATTACAAACTACGAAGCGCTTCCTACGAATGAGAGAGCAATCGTTGATATCAAAATAACCGACGCCCCATTGAGCTCAACCGTACGCGCAGATGTCTTATTTAACCTAGTTGAAACACCCATGACCGACGGAAATATCCATTATTCCTGGGTAGTAGAAAACATCGGCGACATGTCTCCTTTCTATGGATTAACAGAAATCGACGGGAAAGACTTACATTTGTCTCCTGATTCAAGCATCTCATTAGGCGAGAATTACACTGAATTAGTCCTTTTGAAAGCCGGAAAACCGAGTTTCAAATTATCAGATTACACGCATAAAATACAATCCTAAATGACATCTTTACCTGTAATAATTATTGGAGTTAATCCTTTTGGCCTAGAAGTAGCCCACATCTTTGAGAAAAATGATGTGGTGGTCTACGGGTTCTTAGATGATGATCCAAAGAAAAAGGACACGAGCATCGGCGAAATTCCCGTCTTAGGAACGGCTGATGATGAGTCTTACTTCAAACTGATTGGTAAAAATTGTAACGTTTTTGTCGCTTTAGAAAACCCCATCGAGCGTAAGAAAATGATCGAATTGATCTTGGAAGAACGCGAAGTAAAACCGGTAAATGCAATCCACCCATCAGCAAACATCGCAGATGTAAAAAGTCTTTCTTACGGTGTATTCATCGGCAGCGGCGCACAAATTTTACCTGAAACAAAACTTGGTGATCACGTGATTATTGGCTCTGGAACCATCATCGAAACCGGTGCACAAATCAATGATTTCGCATCCATCGGAGCAGGTTCAGTAGTAGGTAAAGAAGCCATTATTGAAAACAATGCCTACGTTGGAATTCACTCGACAATCGTAGGTAGTGTGAAGGTAGGTAAGAGCGCAACAGTAGGAGCGGGCAGTGTGGTGATTGAGAATGTCGCGGCTTCAAAACGCGTATTCGGCAACCCAGCCAAAGTATTATAATTTGACAATATTTTCAGGCGCAACTAGATCTAAAAAGTGAAAACGTAGGTAGAGTTGCGCCACCACAATAACATCTTCTAGGCAATAGTCATTGATCCTAGCTAATCCATTTTCTTTGTAAAATACGCGGTTCACCTGGTCTCCAGAAAGGTCGGCTTTGGCCCCAGAAATACCCATCAATTCTGCTAACAATTCCAGCGAAGTATAGGATCTTCTATCCCCAAACTTCCACATCTCCATCGTATCCTGGTGAATAATTTCCCATGGTTTCTTCCCCTGAAGCTGCAAGGATTTCGGAATCTCCAAACCGTTAATTAACATCCGTCTGCACAGATATGGGAAGTCAAATTCCTTCCCATTATGAGCCACCAGGGTCAATTCTCTCGACTTATACGTCTTATTTACGAAGGAGATGAACTCCGTGAGAAGCGTTTTTTCGTCTGCATGTGCGATGGTCTTCACTTTTAAAGCCATCTCGCCCTGCTTATTCACGAACAAAAAGCCCATTCCCACCACAATAATCTTACCAAATTCGGCATACAAAGGGGCCTTTTCGAAATACATCTCTTCCAAGCTAATATTAGTCGGATTTACTAGATTCTTCGCCTTTTTTACCCAAAACTCTTTCATCTTATCTGAAAGAAGGGAAAAATCAGATACTCCTGACGAAGTTTCAATGTCTATGAAGAGGGTATTCTTGAAGTTCTTTAAAGTATCCATTCTGTTTGTTCCACGTGGAACGAATCGCGATTAAAATTTTAATGTTTCACGTGAAACATCTACTAATTCCATTTTAAATAGGTCAACTAAATGGCTTTTGACCACGTTCGACACTGCTTGAATATCCATTTTTTGACCTAATTCCTGCTGTAATGAAGTTACTCCACGAGTGGCAATTCCACAAGGAACAATATGCGAGAAATAGCTTAAATCCGTATTTACATTCAATGCAAAGCCGTGCATACTAATCCAACGAGACGCTTTTACTCCCATCGCACAAATCTTTCGCGCATCCTCCTGAGTTGGATTAATCCATACACCCGTCAAACCATCAATGCGTCCTGCTACTAGACCGTAACCCTCACAAGTCTTAATTATTGCTTCTTCCAGCATCCGTAGATACAAGTGAATATCGGTGTAAAAATTCTCTAAATCTAAAATGGGATAGCCCACTAATTGACCGGGTCCGTGATACGTAATATCGCCACCGCGATTCGTCTTGAAATAGGTAGCACCAATTGTAGATAAAAATGACTCTTGTAGTAACAAATGGGATTCGTCGCCGCTTTTACCTAAAGTATATACGTGTGGGTGTTGGCAGAACAAAAGAAAGTTTTCTGTGATCTCTTTGCTATCCTCAGAAAGTCCGCGGTTCGATAATTTAACAGCCGCTATGCGATTTAATAAAGACTCCTGAAGATCCCAAGCTTGCTTGTATTCTATCAGTTTTAAATCAACAAATTGGACTTCTTTATTCTGCTTCATTCTTTATCAAAAACCTGATAGCTTCCGAAAAACCGGCCAGCTATCTTTCCTAAAACAAAGATACAATAATGGCAAAACATATAATACAAGGAAAACTAGGCGAACAAATTAGCGTAGACTATCTACTAAAAAACGCTTACACCATCGAGGCTAGAAACTATAGATATAAGCGCGCAGAAATAGACATTGTCGCGAAAAAAGGTAATCTACTTGTCTTCATTGAAGTAAAATCCCTGCGCAGAAATACACATGGACATCCGGAACAGAAGATCACCAAAAACAAAATTCAGCTCATAAGTAGGGCCGCTTGTGCCTATCAATACCAACATAAATGGCGCCAAGAGATTCGTTTTGACAGCATTTCGGTGAATTTTTATCCACAAGCCTTTAAAATAGAGCATTTCGAGGATGCTTTTTCGTAAATTCGCGGTTTACTACCGCGCACATGATTCAATTTTGCACAGAAGACATAACATTCTCCTTAAAAGAGAAGTTAAAACACAAAGCCTGGTTAAACGAGGTGGCGAAACAGGAAGGGAAAAAGATCCTGGAATTGACTTATGTTTTCTGTTCTGATGAGTACCTATTACAGATTAATCAAGAGTACTTGAATCACGATACGCTAACTGATATTGTTACGTTTGATAATTCTGAAGATCCGAAAAAAATCGAGGGAGACATCTTTATCTCCATCGAAAGAGTGAAGGAGAATGGAGACAAATTAGGCACTTCGGAAACGGAATTAGAACGCGTAATGGTACACGGTTTATTACACCTGCTTGGTTACAAAGACAAGAAGAAAGAGGACAAAGCGTTGATGACCGAGAAGGAAGATTTTTACATTAAACAGTACTAAATGTTTCACGTGAAACATTCGAGGATATGCTAAATTCATACGATGTAATTGTAGTGGGAGCGGGACACGCCGGGTGTGAAGCAGCTTATGCGGCAGCACAGATGGGGTCGCGTGTTTTGCTAGTGACCATGAATATGCAGACGATTGCCCAAATGTCATGCAACCCCGCAATGGGTGGTGTAGCGAAAGGTCAAATCGTTAGAGAAATAGATGCACTAGGCGGCATGTCCGGAATCATTTCGGACAAGACCATGATTCAATTCAGAATGCTAAACCGTTCGAAAGGTCCGGCGATGTGGTCACCACGTTGTCAATCGGATCGCATGCGTTTTGCGGAAGAATGGAGAAACGCGCTGGAAGGAAATTTGAATGTAGATTTTTGGCAAGATTCCGTTCAACAATTAATTGTTGAAAAAGGCGAAGTTAAAGGAGTCGTCACCCGCATGGGAATGACATACACGGCTCGCACAGTCGTACTTACAAATGGTACTTTTTTAAATGGCTTAATCCACATTGGGGAGAAGAATTTTGGGGGAGGCCGAATGGCTGAACCAATGGCAATTGGATTAACAGAACAGTTAATACAATTAGGTTTCGAATCGGGCAGAATGAAGACCGGAACTCCGCCACGCGTTGATGGAAGAAGCTTGGACTTCGCTGCGATGGAAGAACAAAAGGGGGATGAAAACCCTAGCTCTTTTTCTTACTTAACTGAAACGCCGCTAACGGAGCAGCGCTCTTGCTGGATAACGCACACAAATACGAAAGTACACGAGGTATTGCGCAAAGGTTTCGACCGTTCACCCATGTTCGCCGGTCGAATAAAAGGTTTAGGTCCACGTTACTGCCCATCCGTTGAAGATAAAATCAACCGATTTGCAGATAAAGATTCACACCAAATTTTCGTAGAACCGGAGGGATGGAGCACGGTGGAAATTTATGTCAACGGCTTTTCAACATCGCTTCCGGAAGACATCCAATTCGAGGCAATTCGTTTAATCCCTGGATTTGAAAAAGCGAAGATGTTCCGCCCGGGTTATGCCATCGAATACGATTATTTCCCGCCTACCCAATTGACTTCGACTTTGGAAACAAAACGAGTAAGTGGTCTATTTTTTGCCGGGCAAATCAACGGGACCACAGGTTACGAGGAAGCCGCATGCCAAGGCTTAATGGCTGGAATTAATGCCCATTTAAAAACACACGAATTGGATCCGTTCACCTTATCTCGTTCGGATGCTTACATCGGCGTATTAATCGATGATTTAATCAACAAAGGAACAGACGAACCGTATCGCATGTTCACGTCGCGTGCTGAGTTCAGAACTTTGCTTAGACAAGACAATGCGGACGAGCGCTTAACGGCAAAAGGATATCAATTAGGTTTAGCGACAGAAAAACGTTGGAATAGATTTCAAGAGAAGAAGGCGCAAGTCGCGGCTTTGACAGAAGAAATCAAAAACACGAAAGTAAAACCAAAAGAAGTGAACGACTGGTTAGAGCAGGAGGGAAGCGCTTTATTAAAAGAGGGTGCGCCTATCGTCAACTTGCTGAGAAGATCAGATTTGTCTTTCGATCGAATTGCGACACACCCAAGCATCGAGCCTATCGTGAGAAACTATTCTCAAGAGGTCCGCGAGCAGGTGGAGATTTTAGTGAAATACGAAAGCTATATTGAAAAGGAAAGATTGATGGTGGACAAAATGCGTTCGATGGAAGACTTGTCGATTCCTGCTAATTTTGACTACGATAAGATCAAAACGCTTTCAACAGAATCGCGCATCAAATTGAAATCAATTTTGCCACAAACTATCGGACAAGCAAGTCGCATCTCCGGCGTGTCAGCATCAGACGTTTCAATTCTTCTTTTATTCATGGGACGCTAATGGAAAATATACAAAACTGCCCCGTTTGCGGATCGCCTAATTCGACCTTAAAATTTAAGGCTAAAGATTACACCGTATCGAATGAGCAATTTCACATCGTTAGCTGTGATGCTTGTTCTTTGATCTACACAAACCCAAGGCCGGCCGCGAATGAAGCTGGACCTTACTACCATGCGAGCGCCTATATTTCACATAGTGATACCAATGAGGGTATTGTGAACAGGCTCTACCATGCCGTTCGCAAGCTTACGCTTCAGTCTAAGTTGAATTGGATCGAACCCGATAAAAAAGCTAATAAAGAGATACTCGATATAGGTTGCGGAAACGGACATTTTCTAGCTGCTGCAAAAGAGAAGGGCTGGAACATCAATGGTTTGGAATTAGATCCAGAAACGGCGGCTAGAGCGGCTAAATTAACGGGGCTTACCATCGCGCCATCATTAGTAGAAATCGATCCAGAAAAACAATTTCAGGTAATCACTTTGTGGCACGTATTGGAACATGTCTACGAGCTGGATGACTATTTTAACTTCTTCAAAAGCCGCTTACATAAAGACGGAAAACTATTGCTAGCCTTGCCTAACGCGGCTTCCTTCGACGCGAATTATTTCGAAGAATACTGGGCAGCTTACGATGTTCCACGACACATCTACCATTTCACACCAGCCACGATCACCGCGATAGCGGGGAAATACGGTTTTAAATTAAAGAAGAGCCGCGGGCTAATCTTTGATAGCTTTTACATTTCTTTACTAAGCAACGAATACAAGACAGGCAACAAAAGACTGATTAAATCTTTCTTTATTGGCCTGATTTCTAACCTACGAGCGATGGTAGGCAAGCCTAATTATTCGAGCAATTTATACATTTTTGAACATGCGTAATTACTTGAAATTCAGCTTGTTGTTTATTTTTTGGGGGCTTGGCATCAGCTTGGTTTTCCTACAAAGTTGCGCCCAAATGGCCTCGCCTCCCGGCGGCAAAAAGGATACCTTAGCCCCAGTGGTTGTGAGCTCCACTCCGTTAAATAAAAGCAAAAATTACAAGGGGAGAAAAATTGAATTAAACTTCAGCGAATACGTCACAATCAAGGGTTTAAATCAAGAGTTATTAATCACACCATCCATCGGAAATTACGAAACCCGAATACGCCCCATGGGCCTAACGCTGGAATTAGATAGCGCTCTAAAAAACAACACCACCTACACGTTTAACTTTAGAAATGCGGTGGAGGATGTATCTGAACGCAATCCCGGAAAAAACATTAAACTAGTTTTTAGCACATCTAATCTGATCGATTCTTTAAAAATCGAGGGGCAAGTGAAGCGTTTGCTCACGAACAAAAAGGCAAATAATATTACGGTTGGACTTTATCCATATAACGACACATTAAGTATCGACAAGGCAAAGCCCTACTACTTTGTTAAAACGGATACCTCAGGTATTTATACATTAGAAAACCTGGCGGCAGGAAAATATTATATGGCCGCCTTTGAAGATGGGAACAACAACCTGCTCTATAATTCAGCTAAAGAAGCCGTAGATTTCATAACAGAGCCGTATATAGACCTGCAAAAAAACGAGAAAAGAGATTTTAAAATTGCACTTCAGAATCAAGATGCCTTAAAATTAAGCAAGACCACCTCTACCGCAAAAACGGTATTATACGAGTTTTCGCGTGGAATTAAGTCGGCTGATTTACAATTTTCATCTTCGCAAAAACCGGTATATCAAATCGAGAATGACAGGAACTTACGTATATACGCGGGAGACCTAAACAAGGCCGATACAATCGGCATAGAAGCGGCTCTCGAAGATTCGATTGGACGCAAAACAACATTTAAATTAAAAACAAAATTTAGAGAATTAGTAAAAAAAGAAAAGGCGCCAAACATCCCATTGAGTTTTGATGTATTTCCTAAAAATGGGTCTAAAATCGTTTTAAGCGACTCTATTCTAATTATTTTCCCTAAACCCGTATTGCAGTGGGTTTCGAATAAGGTACACATTTTAACGGCGAACGAAGACGACTTAACATTCCCCGACGATGCCTTCAGCTGGAATAAGTTACAGACCGCCTTGACCATTAAAAGTAGTTTTTTGCCTTCACAAGAAAAGTTTTCGTTGTCCTTGGATAAATACGCCTTTGTGGGCCCAGAAGCAGACTCTACTCAGGAATTCAAACAGGAAATTACCCGATTAGACCCAGAGGAAACGGGTACCATCGAGGGAGGTATTCGCAAGGCGGGACATTATATCTATCAACTATTGAAAGGCGATAACCTAGAAAAAGCCTATGAACAAAAGTCTACAGGGCCTTGTTTTTTCAAAAACGTAGAGCCAGGCATCTATACTTTGCGTGTAATTATTGATTCAAACGGAAATGGAACCTGGGATATAGGGGACTACAAAACAAAAAAGAAGCCAGAAGACGTCTTTTTCTTCGAAAATAAGATCAAGTTAAAGGCCAATTTTCAATTAACGGACTTGTGGATAAATACCCCATAACTGTGTGGATAAGTGCCTTTTTTATCCACATTTTATCCACAAATTCCTGCATACATTGTGTATAAACTCAGAGCTCGCCTAGCTTGTGTGGATAACTTTAGACTTATCCACAAGTTGTTAGACACTTATCCACAAAGACACAATACCTTTTGATTAGACAATACTTACTCATATCAAGTACTTACAAACACAAATTAGACTTATCCACTTATCCACAGAGAACAACAAAAAGAAACAAAAAAGAGATTTAAATATATTTTTCTTTTTTTAATTTATGTGTGTGGATAAGTTTTTAATATTGAAAAGAGCTTTTGGTGCTTTTTTGATATTTTAGGTATAAAAATTATTTATACCAGATAAAAAAAGATTAAATCACTCATTCACTTGTGGATAACTTGTGGATAAGTAATTTAGATGCAAAAAGAACTATATTTAATACAATTTGGCTAAATTGCCGCTTCTAAACCCTTCAAACAAATGGTTCATCAACAATTTACCCGCGTCTTCGATTTATTAATCGCTTACAAAAATTTTCAAAAGGCTGATATCTTTAATCGAAAGAGAGATGGAGAATGGAAAAATTATTCCACTTCAGATACATTAGAAATCATTCAGACTTTGGCATTAGGTCTATTAGAACTCAAGGTTAAGCCAGGGGATAAAATTGCGATCATTTCTGGAAATCGTCCTGCATGGAATTTTGTAGACTTTGCTGTTCAAGTTATAGGTGGTGTGACTGTACCTATGTATCCTACGATTACTATTGAGGATTATGACTATATTTTTAAAGATGCTGAGGTGAAATACATCTTTTGTGAAAACGAGGAATTGTATTTAAAAGCAAAGGAAGCAGCTAAAGGAAATAAGCTGATTAAAGGTATCTACACGTTTGATCCGGTGGCTGATGTAGAAATGTGGACGTCAGTAAAGGAATTAGGCGAAGGTAAAGATCCATCTGCTTTACAACCTTTGATGGATGCGGTTAAACCAAGTGATTTATTGACTTTGATTTATACTTCGGGTACGACCGGACGCCCTAAAGGTGTGATGTTAACCCATCACAATATTGTGAGCAATGTAAAATCTTTAGTGAGGGGTAATTTCTTTGATCTTTTACCTGACGATCGTGCCTTGAGTTTCTTGCCTTTATGCCACATTTATGAGCGTACAGACATTTACATGTATATGTATTACGGTGTTTCGGTCTATTATGCGGAGAGTATGGAGACGATTGCGGATAATATTCGCGAGGTGAAGCCCGCGATGTTTGCTTCGGTTCCTCGTTTATTAGAGAAAGTATACGATAAGATTTTGGCCAAAGGAAATGAGCTTACCGGCATCAAACGGACACTTTTCTTTGGTGCTTTGGAATTTGGATTGAAGTTCGATCCAATGGAGAAATTAGGTTTGATAGATTCACTAAAATTAGCCTTCTACCGAAAAGTTATTTTTAGTAAATGGCGGGAAGCTTTGGGCGGAAATGTGCGTTTGATCGCTTCTGGTTCTGCGGCATTGCAACCTCGTTTATCTCGTGTATTCTGGGCAGCAGGTATCCCTGTTTCGGAAGGATATGGTTTGACAGAAACATCACCTGTTATTTCTGTATCAAGAGTTAAGCCGATTGATTTTAAGGTGGGCTGCGTAGGATCGTTAATTGATTGTATCGAATTAAAAATTGCAGAAGACGGGGAGATTTGTGTAAAAGGAGATTCTGTAATGGTCGGTTATTATAAAAATCCAGAGGCCACAGCCGAAGCGATTGATTCAGAAGGTTGGTTCCACACCGGTGACATCGGAACGATGGTGGATGGTAAATACTTGAAGATTACGGATCGCAAGAAAGAAATCTTTAAAACATCGGGCGGCAAATACGTAGCACCACAATTAGTGGAGAACAAGCTAAAAGAATCGGCCTTTATTGAGCAATGTATGGTCGTAGGTGAAAGCCAAAAATTCCCTTCTGCGCTTATCATCCCAGAATTTAATGCCTTACAAGTTTGGGCAGATCAACAAGGTTTAGGCGTAAATGGCCCAGAAGCATTGATCAAAAACCCGAAAGTGATTGCTAAACTCGAACAAGAAGTTCAAGAAACGATGGCCTCGGTGGCAAAATACGAACAGGTGAAAAAATTCGTTCTATTGCCGCGCTTGTTCACGGTGGCCGACGGAGAAATCACCCCTACTTTGAAATTAAAGCGCAAAGCCATTTTCGCGAAACACGAAAAGGCGATTTTGGACTTGTATGAATAAATTGCGTTAGGCCTCTTTTTTGCCTAATTTTGATTTCTTAATGAATCGTATGTCGACAGGAAAAAAGGTAGCCCTTATTACGGGTGTAACAGGACAAGATGGCGCTTATTTAGCGGAATTTCTTTTAGATAAGGGATATATCGTGCACGGTATCAAGCGTAGAAGCTCCTTGATTAATACGGATCGCATTGATCATTTATACCAAGATCCGCATGTAGATTCCGCTTCTTTTATCTTGCACTACGGCGATTTAAGTGATTCGACGAATATTATTCGCATTATTCAAGAAGTACAACCAGACGAAATATATAATCTTGGGGCAATGTCCCACGTGAAAGTTTCTTTCGACGAACCCGAATATACAGCGCAGGTAGACGGTATCGGAACCTTGCGTATTTTAGAGGCCATCCGCTTGCTAGGCTTGGTTAAAAAGACGAAAGTGTACCAAGCGTCCACCTCGGAACTTTACGGCCTGGTACAGGAAGTTCCGCAATCAGAAACGACTCCTTTTTATCCACGTTCACCTTACGCGGTTGCTAAATTATATGGCTACTGGATCACGGTGAATTACCGCGAAGCCTACGGCATGTTTGCGGTAAACGGGATTTTATTTAACCACGAATCCCCGCTTCGCGGCGAGACTTTCGTAACGCGTAAAATCACTCGTGGCGTAGCCCAGATAGCTTTAGGGCAAGAGAAAAAAATCCACTTAGGTAACTTAGACGCAAAACGTGACTGGGGCCATGCGAAAGATTATATTGAGGCGATGTGGTTGATTTTGCAACAAGATACCCCAGAAGATTACGTGATCGCGACCGGAGTAACTACAACCGTGCGCGAGTTTATCCGCCTGTCCTTCGCAGAATTAGGAATCGAAGTCGCATTCACTGGTGAGGGCGTGAACGAAAAAGGAACCGTGGTTTCTTGCTCGAACCCGGCTTACCAAGTGACGGTAGGACAAGAAGTGATCGCCATCGACCCACGCTATTTCCGCCCTACGGAAGTAGAATTGTTAATTGGGGATCCGACGAAGGCCAAAGAAAAACTAGGCTGGACCCTAAAATACGATTTAGCCGCGCTAGTAAAAGACATGGTTCAGGCGGACGTAAAATTATTCTCGACGAAATAAGATGAGTACACGGATCGCCATAATAGGCTTAGGATATGTGGGTTTTCCGCTGGCGGTAGAGTTCGGGAAAAATATCCCCACCCTCGGATTTGATATTGACACGAGTCGTATTGCGGAATTAAACACAGGTTTTGATCGCACGCAGGAAGTAACTGCGGAGCAATTAAAGGCATCGGTTTCTTTGTCATTTTCATCAAATTCTGCCGATTTAGCCACTTGCAATACTTTTATTGTTACGGTTCCCACCCCGATTGATCACTTCAAAAAACCGGACCTAAGTCCACTTTTGAAGGCATCCGAGATGATTGGAAAAGCCTTAAAAAAAGGCGATTTAGTCATTTACGAATCCACGGTTTATCCCGGTTGTACGGAGGAAGACTGCGTACCTGTTTTGGAGAAATTCTCTGGACTAAAATTCAACGAAGACTTCTTTTGTGGCTACTCGCCTGAACGCATTAATCCAGGCGACAAGGTAAATACTTTAACCAAAATCAAGAAAGTAACCTCTGGTTCTACACCCGAAATCGCCGAAAAAGTTGACCAATTATACCGCTCCATTATCACCGCAGGCACGCACAAGGCGCCATCAATGAAAGTGGCTGAAGCCAGCAAAGCCATCGAAAACGCCCAACGCGACGTCAATATCTCCTTTGTAAACGAACTTGCCTTGATCTTTGATCGCATGGGTATCGACACGACGGAAGTATTAGAAGCCGCCGGAACGAAGTGGAACTTCCTAAATTTCAAACCAGGATTAGTAGGCGGCCACTGCATCGGCGTGGACCCCTATTATTTACTACACAAATCAGAAAGCTTAGGATATTATCCACAAGTAATCCTTTCGGGTCGCCGCGTGAATGATAACATGGGCATTTTTGTGGCGAATAAATTAGTTAAACTGTTAATTAATAAGGGCCAAAAAATCGCTGGCGCCAAGACCCTCATGCTCGGCATCACCTTCAAAGAAAACTGCCCAGACATCCGCAACTCCCGCGTAGTCGACATCTACAAAGAACTGGTGGACTTTGGCATGGAAGTAGACGTCTATGACCCCTGGGCAAACGCCGCCGAAGTGAAACACGAACACGGCATCGACCTAGTTACAAAACTAGCGGATCAATACCAGGCGATTGTTTTGACCGTGGCCCACAACGAATTCCTAGATCTCCCATTCGCCTCTCTGCGCGGCGAAAACGGGGTCATCTTCGACATCAAATCCATTTTGTCTAAAGACCTGGCTGACGCCCGATTATAAGCATGGCTTGGTACGCGATTTACACGAAATCCAGAATGGAGAAGAAAGTCTCCTTGCGCCTTGAAGAGCTAGGTATCGAAGCCTATTGTCCTACCACGAAGCGCAAAAAGCAATGGTCTGACCGCAAAAAATGGGTCGAAGAAGTCCTCTTCCGCTCCTACGTGTTCGTTAACATAGACCTCGAAAAACAATCCGGCCTAGTCCGCCGCACCTTCGGTGTCGTTAACTTCGTGTACTGGCTCCACAAGCCCGCCGTCATCCAAGATTCAGACATTTATGCGATTAAACAATTTCTAGCCGACCACCTCGAAGTCGAAACCATCGGTACCACCGCAAAAATCGGTGACTATATCACTATCGAATCTGGTCCACTAACAGGCCAAACCGCGAAGATTGTGGGGCTGAAGAATAAGCATGAGGTGAGGTTGAAGATTGAGAGTCTTGGGTTTGAATTGGTTGCGGCCCTGCGGAACGCAGGAGAGTAGAGATAAGAGAGTATAGAGAGGAGATTAGAGAGTAGAGATAATAGATTAAGGAGAAAACCTATCTTTACTCTCTTATCTCCACTCTATAATCTATACTCTATTTAATGTTTTCAAAGTGGACATCAACATCTTCAACAATTCATCTAAGTCTGCTAAAGCAGATCGACCTTCTTCCTCAGAGATAAAACCGGTACTGATTAATAATCGAATCCAATATCGCGTTTCTCGAGCTTCTTTGTAAGATATTGAAATCTTGTATTTAAAGTCATTTCTGGAAAAGCCACCAATAGCTTCTTCAATATTTGCGCCAATAGATGTTGAAGATTTTAGGAGCTGCCTACTTAGGACATATTCTTTGTCTACAGCCATTAGCTTACGACAAAGGCTGACCATTTTGATCGAAAAAGCATAGGATTTTGTTTGGGCAGGACTTGGTTTCATTGGTGGATTATTTGATGTCAATATTAGCCATCAATACGAACAAAGCCTATCAGCTAATTGATAAAGATAAGAGAGTATAGATTATAGAGTATAGATGGGCTCCCTTTTATCTCTACTCTCTACTCTATACTCTCTACTCTAATGGCTACCCAAAGAAAAGATAACTCACCCCAATCGCCGTAAGTATCCCCACCAAATCCGCCGCCAATCCCGCCCACAGCGTGTAGCGAATGTTGCGCACTTGAACAGAGCCGTAATAGAGGGCGATGACGAATAGGACTGTTTCAGCGGAGCCTTGGAAGACGCAGGCTAAGCGGCCGGCGAAGGAGTCTGGGCCGAAGGTTTTCATGGTGTCAATCATCATGGCGCGGGAACCGCTGCCAGAAACGGGGTGTAAAAGCGCGGTGGGCATGGCGTCGGTGAAGCGATTGTCGATGCCTATGTAGTTTACAGCCATTTTCATGCCGTCTACGATGAAGTCTAAAACACCTGAATTGCGCAAACAGGAGATGGCCACTAGCATTCCTACCAGGTAGGGAATGATGCGGACGGAGGTTTCGAAGCCACCTTTGGCGCCCTCGACGAAGGTTCCGAAAATATCTACTTTCTTATAAAAAGCTGCGGCGATGAAGGAGAAAATTAGGGTGAAGAGGATGCCGTTGCTGAAGAGTTTGGACTGGATGTCGATTTGCTCTTTAGGGAGGCTGCTGAAGTACCATAAGATACCCGCTAAAATAGCGGTGATGCTGAAAAGCCAGCCGAAAAGAATGGGATCAAAAAGGCGAATCTTTTGCTTGATGGATACGAATATTAGGCCTGTGATGGTGGCAGCGTAAGTGGCCATCAGGCAGGGAATAAAGACGTCAGAGGCATCTTGAGCACCATAAATGGCGCGTTGAGCCATGATGGAAAGGGGAATTAAAACGGGACCTGCACTGTGGAGCACGAGGAACATGATTTGGGCGTTAGAGGCGGTTTCTTTGACCGGATTCAAATCCTGTAAACCTTGCATGGCTTTCAGGCCAAAAGGTGTTGCGGCATTATCTAGGCCTAATAAATTCGCGGAGAAGTTCATGATCATTTGGCCGTGAACGGGGTGGTCTTTAGGCACTTCTGGGAAAAGGCGCGAGAAGAAGGGTTGAATTTTGCGCGCTAAAAAGTGGATCGCTCCAGCTTTTTCCCCTACTTGCAAAATGCCCATAAAAAAGGCCATTACGCCGGTTAATGGAAGGGCTACTTTCATCACGGCTACTTCCGCGGAGTCAAACATGCCGTCTACCAGTACTTTAAATATGTCAGCATTGCCGAAGAAAATGAATTGAATCAGGGCGACGACGAATGCGACACCGAAGAACAAAAACCAAATCCAATTTAAAGCCATAGGTTCACAGAGGTAAAAAACGATTAAATTTAGGGAAAATTCCGTCAATATGAAGAGTCAATTCGCTAAAGCAGGAATAATCCTGTTGCTTAGCCTTTCGTTAAAGGCACAAAAAACAACTTGTGCCGCAGAGTTGTCGATGCAGAAACAGGGCCTCCAGGAGGTAACGGAGCAGGTTCCGAACGTTTTGGTAGAACTTAAATATGCGACTACTGATAATTTTATGAAGAAGGATGTGTATGGTTGTTTGACCCGCGCGTACTTGCAGAAAGAGACGATAGCGAAGCTGAAGAAGGCGCAACAGATTTTGGAAAAAGATCATCCAGGCTACCATTTGTTGATTTATGATGCGGCGAGACCGCTTTCGAAGCAGTGGGAACTTTGGAATACATTAACAGAATATGCACCTGAAAAGCGTCGGACTTATGTGGCGGATCCGAAGGAGCATTCGATTCATAATTATGGAAGTGCGATTGATTTGACGGTGGCGGATGAGAAAGGGAAGCCATTAGATATGGGGACAAAATTTGACTTCTTTGGAGAAATGGCCTATCCGAAAGAAGAAGCAAGGCTGCTAAAGGCGGGGAAATTAAGCCCAAAAGCCATCGATAATCGGCTCATCTTACGAAAGGCAATGACGCAAGCGGGTTTTACTGGAATCGAATACGAGTGGTGGCATTTCAATGCGTTTTCTCGCAAAACAGCAAAACAAATGTTCCAAGTTATACCTTAAAGGGGGTTTCATCCTGAACCCTTGCCGTTTATCCTAAAATCAGGAGCGCCTTTCCCGGGAATGTTTACCTTTGCATACATTATTTTATTGTCGATCTATGTACTTAAAAATAGTTAGTCTTACCTCCCTGCTTTTCGTTAGCGGAATGCAGGTAAATGCCCAGAATGCTTCTGCTATTCAGGCGAATGGAAATGCGGTTCAGTTATCGCTTACGAAAGCGGTAGAAATCGCGTTGCAACATAACTTAAATGTGAAATCTTCCGAGGTTAGTTTACGGAGCGCTCAGTTGCAGTTTCAACAGTCGAAAAATAATGCGCTGCCTAACCTAAATGCAAATATTAATCAATCAGCTAGTTTTGGACGTAGTATTAACCCGTTTACAAACGGCTTCGATTCGCGTAACATTAACTACAATAACCTAGGTTTAAACGCAGGGGTGCTTCTTTTTAATGGGGGCCAAATCCGTAACACGGTTCTCCAGAATGATTACAACTTAAAGGCATCCCAAGAAGATCTAGCATCGATTAAAGACAATATATCACTACAAGTTGTGCTCGCTTATTTAGCTATATTGAATTCTGAGGATCAATTAAGCATTGCTAATTCGCAAGCCGAGATCACGAAATTACAGATCGCGCGTACAGAGAAGCTGGTGAATGCAGGCTCTTTAGCCCCCTCAAATCTATTGGATTTAAAGGCACAATTAGCCAACGAAGAGTCTAATATCGTTAATTTTTATAGTACGTTAGACCTAAATAAATTAACCTTATTGCAACTTTTGAATGATTCAAGTATTTCATCTTTTGAGCTACAGCGTATCCAGGTGCCCATTCCTAACACAAAAGGATATGAGACGGGTTTAGATGAGCTTTATACTAAGGCTTTAACGATTCAGCCTCTAGTGAAAGCGGCAGATCTTCGTGTTCAGAGTGCATTAAAAGGAATTTCAGTGGCAAAAGCAGCTACTTTACCTTCCTTGTCTTTCAACGCAAGCGTGTCTGCGAATCAATCGAACGCTCTTGTGATGAGCTATTTTGATCAGTTAAATAATACCCAAAACAAAGTCCTTACGGTAGGATTAAACATACCCATTTTCACTCGATTTGCTTCCAAAACTAGAATTGCACAGGCTGGTTTGCAGCGCGAAAATGCTTCGATTGAGGCCGAAAGAGCGCGTTTGACTTTACGCCAAAACATAGAGCAAGCCTACTTGAATCTAAACAATGCGGCGATGAAATACGAGGCAGGACTTTCTCAGGTATCTGCTTTAGAAGAGTCATTCCGTGCGGCAGAAAGCCGTTTCGGAGCGGGAACCATTGACTTTGTGAGTTATAATTTACAAAAAACGAACTTAGATCGGGCGCGCCTGAGCTTAGTTCAATCTAAATACGATTTCGTGTTTAGAACGAAGATTTTGGATTTTTATCAGGGCAAGTCACTAACGTTTTAGATTAGTGATAATAGAGGAAAGAGTATAGATAATAAATTAGATTAGAGATAAAAGAGTAGAGAGTATAGATAAAATTGGCTAGGGACTAGCGACTATTGACTAAAATTATGGCAACAAACAACAACAGTAAGCGGACTTGGATGATCATCGGAGGCGCGGTGGTATTAATTTTTGGTGGATTATTTCTTGCCAAAAAAATGGAGTGGATCGGCAAGGTCGAGCCTACAGAAGTAGAGTTCGCGAAGGTGTCTCGTTCGACCATCATTGAAAAGGTTTCCGCGTCTGGAAAGATTCAGCCAGAGGTAGAGGTGAAGTTATCACCAGACGTTTCTGGGGAGATCGTTTCCTTGAACGTAGCGGAAGGTGATTCCGTGGTTGCTGGTCAGGAGTTATTGAAGATTCGTCCAGATAACTATGTATCTCTTTTAGCACGCGCAGAAGCACAAATGAACGCGACGAAAGCAAACATGGAGCAAAGTAAGGCGGTTCTAGCCCAAAGCGATGCACGATTATCGAAGGCTAAAATTGATTACGATCGTAATGCGAAATTGCACAAGGATAAAGTAATCTCTGACGCAGATTTTGACCAGTTTCTATCTGCTTATACTGTGGCAAAACAAGATTTAGAGGCTGCAAAAGCAAATGTCAATGCAGCAAACTATAATGTTAAATCATCTGAAGCAGCGTTAAAAGAGGCTAAGACGAACTTAACAAAAACGACGATTTATGCTCCACAAAGTGGCATCATTTCGAAGTTAAACGTAGAATTAGGGGAGCGTGTGGTAGGTACTTCACAAATGGCAGGAACCGAGATGTTACGCATTGCGAACTTGAATAAAATGGAGGTGCGCGTGAATGTAAACGAAAATGACATCACACGTGTCAGCTTAGGCGATACCGTATTGATCGACGTGGATGCATTCTCCTCTAGCGAACGTAAGTTCAAAGGAGTAGTATATGAAATAGCTAGTTCTGCGAATTCAAGTGGAACGTCTGCTGTATCAAATGATGCGGTTACAGAATTTGAAGTGAAGATTCGTGTATTGCGTTCTTCTTATGCAGATTTAATCAAAGGCAAATTGTCTTATCCATTAAAGCCGGGAATGACAGCGTCTGTTGAGATTTTGACCAATAGAAAAGAAAATATTGCTACTGTGCCTTTATCTTCTGTAACGACTCGCGAGATCGGTGCGCCGTCTACTATGGGCGAAAAGAAAGAAGAGGACGGAACTAATTCTACCAACTCTAACGATGCCTTAGAAGCGAAGAAACGCAAAGAAAACACGAAGGAAGTGGTGTTCGTGTTGGAGAAAGGCAAAGCTAAGATGATCCAAGTGAAAACAGGCATCTCCGATTTCGAAAATATTGAAATCGTATCAGGTTTGAAAGACGGTCAAGAGATCATAGCAGGGCCATATGCGACAGTAGCTAAGAAGTTGAAAGAAGGGGACTTAGTAAAGAAAAAGGATCCGAAAGCAGCAGAAAAGGCCGCTGACAAGAAATAAAATCAAAAAAAACAGGGGGCTATCTTGCATTTAATGATTTAGCCCCCTATTTTTGCAGTCCCAATAGGAACAATATTCCTTCTTAGCTCAGTTGGTTAGAGCACATGACTGTTAATCATGGGGTCCCTGGTTCGAGCCCAGGAGAGGGAGCAAACAAGAAAGTCACTAGAAATAGTGACTTTTTTCGTTTAAAATCCATCCATATTTCCTCTATTCAACGATTTTTGTGGTTCGAGCCCAGTAGAGGGTATGGTGGTTTTAAGACCTTTTTCTAAGAGGATTATATCTGATATTTTCGTTTTGTGCCAAGAATGTGCCAAGAGTTGGTTTGGATATTGGAAATCCGACAAGTGTTTTTCTTTTAACTTCGTTTAAATTGGAGGTAGTATTTGACATTCATCACTTTTTCATTCATTGTAAGAAATTGCACGTTTTATCATTAATTGTGAAATTAGTATAACAGCACTTTATTTGAAGGAAGTATTAAAATTTAGAGCTAATTCATTAAAAATTGAAACAAATTCGTACTTTTATCGTTATAAGTACCATGTTGCAAAAATTTCACATACTTCTCATAATTACATTTCTTGGCTGCCTAACCGTGCCCGTGAAATCCTATGCGTGTGGAACAAAGCACACTAAAGAAGAAAAATCATGTTGTTTGAAAGAAAAACCTGAGAAATCTAATAAAGATAATTGTTGCGGAAAACACAAAATGACCGGACAAAACGAAGGGAACAGTTGTGGAGGGAATTGTGATAATTCTACGTGCAGTTGCCCATCACCTTTCTCCACATTGGTAATACCTGATTTTTTAGTAAAATTCAATATCAATACATTCACAGCTCGCAATTCAGTAAAATCGTTTTATAACCAAACTTACCATTCATCAGGTTTTGGTTACATTTGGACACCCCCCAATATAGGTTAATTTATTACCTTGACAGCCATTGGTCTGTCTTATCGGAAGCAAAGTATTGCTTTAAAAATCAATTGTTTTTTACGTAAAATTATTAAAAAATGAAATCAATAAAATTATTGATGGCAATAACATTATTGCTATCCATCTCGACATGTTTTGCAGAAATTAAAAATGCCAAGGTAGAAACTGTTCACATTTATGGAAATTGTTCTATCTGTAAAAAGACCATCGAATCGGCGGCCAATGTAAAGGATATTGTTCAGGTGGAATGGAATAAGGATACAAAAATGGCCTTCATAACCTATGATGAAAAGAAAACAAATCAGGATGAAATTCTAAAACGAATTGGTTTGGCAGGTTATGATAGCGACAAATTTCTCGCTCCTGACAATGTTTATGCTAAACTTGAAATTTGTTGCCAATATGAACGGACAGGAAAAGTTGTTGCAAAAGTTGAAGAATTAAAAGCTGTAAGTCTTGATGTGGAAGAAAAAGTTGTCATGCCAATTTTAGTAACAAAAACACAAGGAGTGCAACTAAAAGAGGTCTTCGATTCTTATTTTGCAGTCAAAGATGCTTTGGTAAAAACGGATGGTAGCTTGGCAGCCACCAAAGCTGTTTTGCTGTTAAATTCTATAAACGTAGTTAAAATGGAAAATTTAACGAATGAAGAACATGTAGAATGGATGAAAGTGATGAAAGATTTGATTTTTGATGCGGAACATATTTCGGAGACCAAAGATGCCAGCCATCAAAGAGACCACTTTACATCTCTATCTAAAAACATGTATTCGGTGATGAAAGTCTCAAAACAAGAGACACCAACATATTATCAATTTTGTCCAATGGCTAATAAAGGAAAAGGTGCAAATTGGTTGAGTAAGGAGAATATCGTTAAAAACCCCTATTATGGTTCTAAAATGTTGGGATGTGGTAAAACTGTTGAAACAATAAATTAATGAAACTATACATTAAAAACATGGTTTGTAATCGATGTAAAATGGTAGTGAAGTCTGAGCTAGAAAAACTTGGACTTCACCCAATTCACATTGAGTTAGGTGAGGTAGAAATAAAAGAAGAAAATATAGATTCCATAAAATTGGATGTAATCAGTGTCTTCAAGTCTGTTGGGTTTGAATTAATTGATGACAAAAAAGGTAGAACAATTGAACAGGTAAAAAATCTAATTATTGAATTGGTTCATCACAAAAACAATGACTTAAGAGTTAATCTTTCTAATTATTTATCTCAACACTTAAATCAAGAATACAAATCTCTGAGTAAGCTTTTTTCGGTAGTAGAACAGCAAACCATTGAACAATTCTTTATCAAGCAAAAAATTGAAAAAGTAAAAGAATTGCTCATGTATGAAGAATTAACATTGAGCCAGATTGCATACCAATTGAATTACAGTAGTGTTGCGTATCTAAGTAATCAATTTAAAAGGGAAACAGGTTTTACAACGTCCTATTTTAAACAACTTAAATCAAGTAAAAGAACCGGTATTGACAGTGTATAAGACAGGAAATCTTATAAGATTTCTAAAAAATAACGTAACGTCACGATAGTTTTAATTTGGGAAATTTGCGTTTTATATAACTCTGTTTAAAAACACAAATATGACACATACATATCAATTAACTGGAATGACTTGCACAAGTTGTGAAGCAAAAGTAAAATCATTGTTAGAGAGGGTTGAAAATGTAACCAATGTTGAGGTTTCTAAGGAATACGATTCGGTTACAATTTCAATGGATAGGCACATCAACTTGTCAAATTTCCAGAAAGTATTAGATTTAAAATATACCATTTCTGCAAAACAAAACATTGAATTAGAGGAACAAGCAAAATCGTGGTTTCAAACTTATGCTCCAATTTTACTGATTTTTCTCTATGTCTCTACCATTACTTTATTGATACAACTGAAAAGCGGACATTTTATTTTAATGGAGGCGATGCAGCATTTTATGGCTGGGTTCTTCTTAGTGTTCTCATTTTTCAAATTGTTAAATCTAAAAGGTTTTGCTGAAAGTTATGTCATGTATGATGTGGTAGCAAAAAAATTCCCCTTTTGGGCATATTCATACGCTTTTGTAGAGGTTGGCTTGGGTATTTCTTATCTTTTAAATTACAATCCTTTAGTAACAAATGCCTGCACGTTTGTGGTCATGAGTATAAGTATAATAGGTGTTTTGCAGTCAGTATTTGATAATAAGAAAATACAATGTGCTTGTTTGGGGGCAGTTTTTAATTTGCCAATGAGTACTGTGACAATTATCGAAGATGCATTGATGATTGTAATGAGCGGATATATGATTTTAAATTTATTTTAAACATGAGATTGATACCAATAATTGCCATTTTTGTCCTGTTTTCACCAACTGTTTTCGCCCAAAAAGTTGTTCGTTATGACCTTAACGTAAAAGACACCTTAGTGCATTTTGCTGGCAAAGAAAAACGAGCTATTGCAGTTAATGGTCAAATACCTATGCCTACTTTGACTTTTACCGAAGGCGATACGGCTGAAATACATGTTCATAACCAGCTTAAGGAGGAAACCTCTTTGCATTGGCACGGTCTATTTTTACCCAATAAAGAAGATGGGGTTCCCAACCTGACACAAATGCCCATTCGGCCAAATACAACTCATATCTATCGTTTCCCAATTATTCAAAATGGTACTCATTGGTATCACTCACACTCAGGGTTACAGGAACAAATAGGAATGTATGGCAATTTTGTCATGTTAAAAAGACCCAATGACCCAACCTTTAGAAAGGGAATAGATGACTTACCAACGCTTCCCATCGTATTGAGTGAGTGGACTAATCTCAACCCTGAGAATATCCATAGGATGCTGCATAATGCTAATGATTATCCTGCATTGAAAAAGAACTCGGTTCAAAGTTATGGTGAAGCAATATCAGCCGGTCATTTTAAAACTAAAATGAAAAATGAGTGGAAGCGAATGATGGCGATGGATGTGAGTGATGTCTATTATGAAAAAATATTCATGAATGGTCACCCAAGTTCTGAACTTAAAAGTATCTCAGGAAATGAGTTGAAAGGCAGAGACAAGGTTAGATTAAGAATTTCAAATGGGGGTGCATCATCCTATTTTTGGCTGACTTACGCCGGTGGTAAAATTACAGTAGTCGCAAATGATGGCAATGATGTGGAACCGGTTGAGGTAGACAGATTGATTATTGCGGTATCGGAAACGTATGATATTATTGTCAATATTCCAGCAGATAAAACCGCCTATGAATTCTTAGCAACGACGGAAGACCGGACTAATTCAGCATCCATTTATATTGGAAATGGAATTAAACAGTTGAAATCACCTTTACCCCGATTAAAGTATTTTGAAGGGATGAAGATGATGAATGACATGATGAAGATGAATGGCGAATTGGATGATATGGGTATGGCCATGAGTTTAAATCAAATGGATATGAATGTGGTGATGTATCCTGAAATAACTGGCGATGCTAAGCCAAAACAAGATGACAATGACCCCAATCGTTATAATGCCAATGCACTGGGAGACATTGTTACCCTGAATTATGCCATGCTGAAGTCCCCTAGCATAACAGCATTGCCCAAGGATGCTCCAGTAAAAGAATTGTACTTTAAACTCTCCGGTAATATGAATCGATATGTTTGGAGTTTAGACAATAGGGTCGTTTCAGAAGCCGATAAAATCCTTATCAAAAAAGGAGAAAATGTTAGAATTATTCTCTACAATGGTTCCATGATGCGCCATCCGATGCACCTACATGGGCATGATTTTAGGTTACTTAACGGTCAAGGACAAAATGCTCCTTTAAAAAACATTGTGGATGTTATGCCGATGGAGACGGATACATTAGAATTTAACGCCAATGTTGAAGGTGATTGGTTTTTCCATTGTCATATTTTGTACCATATGATGAGCGGAATGGGTAGGGTATTAAGTTATGAAAATCAGATGCCCAATCCATTGATTCCTAATCCAAAACTAGCGCAACGGAAACTGTTTGCAGACGACCGCAAGTTTCATTTTATGGCTGAGAATGATTTTGCAACCAACGGTAATGATGGAATGGCCATGTTACAAAATACGAGGTGGAGCATTGGTTCAGAATGGCGATTGGGCTATCATGATTTTCACGGATATGAGGTAGAAACACATATTGGTAGATATGTTGGGAAAATGCAGTGGTTAATGCCATTTATTGGCTTTGATTGGCGTTATAGAAAGTTTGGAATAGATGAACAGGAAACAAATCTATTTGGGCAATCAAATAGTAAGGACCTAAGAAGTCTTGTTACAGTCGGCGTAAATTACACGTTGCCATTACTCATTGTTGGACAAGCTGAAATCTATCAGGATGGAAATATTCGTTTTCAACTTATGAGAGAAGATATGCCTATTACCAAACGACTTAGAGTGAGTTTTATGCTTAACACCGATAAGGAATACATGGCAGGTTTTCGTTACATCGTAAACAAAAACATGGGCATTACATCACATTATGATAGTGATATGGGATTGGGTGCTGGAATAACTTTTTCTTACTAAAAACTTTTTAATTGTCTATTGAGATAATTTAACTTCAATAAAAAACAAAATCATGAAAAAAAACATTGTTTTAAACCTCTTGTTGACATTACCTATTGGCGTTTTTGCCCAACACCAAAACCATCAACCCAAAGTCGATACCAGTCAAACAGCAGTCAAGCCCAAAAGTCCAAAAATGACGGCAATGGCAATGGTAGGCACAAATCATGTACATATAGAATACGGTTCACCGAGTGTGAGAGGGCGGAATATTTGGAATGGTTTAGTTGCCTTCAATCAAGTATGGTCATCGGGAGCTCACAAAGCTACTTGGATAGATTTTGGTCATGATATAATGGTTGAAGGTAAAGTTATTACAAAAGGTAAATATGGATTTTTTACTATTCCTGATAAAGAAACGTGGACTTTGATTTTGAGTAAAACGTGGGATATGCACTTATCGGACGATTATAAAGAAGAAAATGACATCATCCGAATTAAGGTAAAACCCTTCAAAAGCGATAAATTAGTTGAAGCCCTTACGTATGAAGTAATGCCGACCAATGCTAACGAAGGCAAAATAAAATTGAGCTGGGAGTATTTGAATGTTGAGTTTCCATTTAAAAACAAGTAACTGATTTTTTTGGAAAGAAATGACTGATTTCCAACGTCCAAACCAAGCCTTTGCACATTCTTGGCACAAACGGAAAATCACGGTTATAATCCTCTTAGAATGGACACTTATATTTTGAAATATTCACTAAGTAAATAAAACCGTCAAAATATAACATCTGACCCATTTTACTTTCGAATCTAATCGTACGCTAATTGATTAAAATCGGTTTCAAATATGATGGTTTTGCAATTACCATATTATAAATTAGGGAATTAAATTGACCCATCTATTTTTGATTACTGCTCCCCTTACAGACGAAAGATGCAGCTATAATGTGATGATAGAGTATGTGACTATTAGGAAATTAAAGGGTTGAACTTCGTGTCAATTTGCAGAAAGTGAATGCTTTGTCTTTCCAAAATGAAATTAGTTACCTTTAAGGTATGATGAAAGTTATCTTTTTATTACTCATACAGACGGTCATTGTTAATCAAGGTTTTGCCCAAAAATTTAACCCTGTTATAAAACAAGATATTATAATCAATAGTGAAGGGGTTAATCTTGCAGGAACTATATATAAACCTAAAAACGCTTATGCCTCTGTTGTAGTTGTACACGGTTCGGGCCAAGAAACAAGAATGACTGAATTCGCTGAGTTACTTGCAAATAATGGAATTTCAGTACTTACCTATGATAAACGGGGGGTTGGTAAATCTGGGGGAGTTTATGCTGGTCCAGAGGTTGGAACAAATAATGTTGATTCCCTTAATATCAATTTATTAGCCAAAGACGCACTTGCTGCATTGAATAAAATAAAAAATTATAGTAATGGTACGCCAATAGGACTTCTAGGTTTCAGTCAAGCTGGATGGATTATTCCTATTGCAGCAAATAATAATCCACTTGTGAATTTTATGGTTTTATTTAGTTGCCCTACAATCACTTCCCTTGAACAACTTAGGTTTCAGTTTTATACCAACGGGAATACTGATTTTTGGGTAAACCATACTGAAGAAGACACTCGAAACCATATCAAAAACGATTCAGACCGTTATCAATTTATCAGTACTGACCCAAAGGTTGCTTTAAGAAATATTTCGGCGCCATCACTTTGGCTATTTGGGGAAAAAGATATTCAGATTCCCGTAAAATTATGTATTGAACAAATCAATACCCTTAAATCAGAAGGAAAACCATTCGAATATACTTTATTCTCAAATTTAGGACACAATACTGCATTTACTGATGACAAATCCCCTGTAGAAAATGCTATTAACTGGATAAAGGAGAAAACTAAAAATTTCAAACCTTAAAATATTTTTAGTTTAAGTGTCTGATTAAAAGATGCAAAACTTAACCCGCTGATAGACAACAAAAAAGGCGACATTTCTGTCGCCTTGTGCACTTGTGCTCCCCTTACAGACGAAAGATGCAGCTATAATGCGATGATTGAGTATGTGACTATCAGGAAATTAAAGGGCTGAATGCTATATATAAATTCTTTAGCGGTTTTGATATTTTAGTTAAAGAAAAGAGTATGTAAATATCTACCTGGTGCAAGAATGGCAAAACTTCCTGCAATGATAATACCTCCGATATATAACCTAATCATTGAATTTTTGTGTGTTTTAATATCCCCTCGTTTAATTGCAAACCAAGCCTTTGGGACAGTATATATAGTTAAAATGCTCAGAAGGTGAAGTAACCCAAAATGATTGAAAATCCGTTGACCTACTTGAGCTGGTATAAATAAAGTTAAGATGCCTGTAATAATGTTGGGCAAAGTATTTACATTCGGTAAGATTTATTGAAATGAGAATTGCATTTTCTTTGGCAGGTGCAAAATCCGTGTAAAGCCAATTACCATAATGCAGTTCGCTTTCGTCAATGATGCCTTCAATTGCTCCGTTTAAATCGTCTTTGTGTATTGGGCAATACCCATCTTGCTTTGAAGTATAAAAAGCAAATTCAGCCTCTTGCACTGGGGCTGAAAATGGGATGATATTTAATTGAAGTGTCTGCTGCATAACTTACTTGTTGTGTTGTTTATTTATAAATTATATTGATGGTTGGTTCCTCACTTTGTTTTGTTTGAATATTACAAATTTAAAACTTCATCCGTTGTATTCGCACCGCATTTAATATTGCCAATAAAGCCACTCCAACATCCGCAAAAACGGCTTCCCACATGGTGGCTAAACCACCTGCACCCAATACCAATACAATGGCTTTTACTGCAAATGCTAAAATGATATTCTGTATTACAATGCCCCTGGTGGCTTTGCCTATTTTAATGGCGGTGACAATCTTTAAAGGCTGGTCTGTTTGTATCACTACATTGGCTGTTTCTATTGCTGCATCGCTGCCCATTGCACCCATTGCAATGCCCACATCGCTTAAAGCCAATACGGGTGCATCGTTGATGCCATCGCCTACAAATGCAATGATTTTTGTCTTGTCCTGTTTTAGTTCTTCTACTTTCTGTACTTTGTTTTCTGGTAGCAAATCGCCAAAGGCGGTATCAATGCCAATTTGTTTTGCTACTTTTTGGGTAATGGAATTTTTATCGCCACTAAGCATTATGGTTTGTTTAATGCCGTTGAGGTGCATTTGCCT
>NZ_JBIIBQ010000024.1:0-43192 GCF_044239315.1 Aquirufa sp.
AGTAACGTTATAATTATTTGTTCCAACAGGTTGGGTTCTTACTGGTGCAATTAGATTAATATCACCATTCGAACTATTCAACTCTATTGCATGGGTATTATAGTAATTTGTGCCATTTCCACTATTAGCTAATGATATTTGAAAGTTCACATTAATATCACTATTCGACTGGATCTTTAATAACTTATTATAAGTGGTCGATCCTAAATTTGCATCCGCGTTAATGGGAGTACTAACCGTGACAGTTCCGGGCTGAGTACAAGAAATACAAGAAGTTAAAATAGTTACATTACTAAAATTTGTGGACAAGCGAGTGTTAATATCACTAACATTAATATTTGCACTATTGGCACTTGGTGTAAAAACATAGGAAACGTTGTTACCGGTTGCAGGCGACCAACTACCCCCACTCGTAGCTGAAGTACTGATAGTAACATTACTATTCTGAGCGAAAACAGTAAAATTAGAAAAACTGAAAAATGCAAAAATCATACATCCGCTTAACAAGACAGAGTCTCGAAAAAACCGGTGAAGTATGTTAATGATTTTGTACATAAAAACGTAAAGAGAAAAACCTATCAATAAAAATAAACAAATGCAACCCGATCATTGGCAGAAATATCATATGATCCGTTAAAGGTTTTATTATATACCACCCATTTTGTAGGAGTTGTTGTGGTGGTTGCAAAAGTTGCATCTGTTCTATATGAATAAGCATTAAAACTAATTAGGATACCATTGACAAACATTTTGAGCTTAGAAAGGCTGTTAGGTGTTTGGGTGAGGGTAAAATTTGTTTGCAAACTTGTAGTCGCGGACATAGTTCCCGTTGAAGCTCCTACGGTTGTTTCATCAAAAACTTCCCTAACTGTAGTGCCAGCAGAACTCCAAATGGCTACGCCTGCAGAACTTAGGGTAAGCACTTGTCCGGTTGTACCTGTCGCAGTTGGGAAAGTGGTACCTCCTGCTGTTAATATATTTGACCCAGATACAGTTAGTGCACCTGTTACAGAAGTAGTTCCTGACAAAATTGCGTTACTTATGGTCTTATTCGTTAATGTTTCAGTACCAGAAAGCGTAGACAAAATACCTGATGTAGGTAACGTAATATTAGTGGCCGCTGTAGTAGTTAAAATTGTATTGAAATTGCCAGAAGTGCTTAAATTCCCGGCAAGAGTAATCGTGTTATTTCCATTATTTACTCCTGTGCCACCGAAGGTTGGAGAAATCACTCCACTGATGGCAGAGGTTCCATCGAAATTAGTACCAAAAATACTTCGAGGAGTTTGTAATGCAGTAGCTGTACTTGCATTACCAGTTAAGGCAGCAGTAATGGTTGCTGCAGAGAAATTGCCACTAGCATCTCGCTTTACTAAAGCATTAGCCGTATTGCTGGACGTAGCTGCTAAAACAGTAGTACTTAAAGAAGAAATGGTCGAAGAACTGACGCCCCCGATTTGATTCACAGTAGGTAAATCTGCGGTACCTCCTAAATCATTGGTTAATTTAAGCTTACCCTTATTGGTAGCATCCGCATCTGGTGTATATGTGCCTCCCGCCATAGCAGAAACAAATGCGGTTGTTGCTATTTGATCTGTACTTGTTCCAGCTGCTGCTGTGGGTGCCGTAGGTGTACCTGTAAATGAAGGGGATGCAATAGTTGCTCTTAAGGCGATATCTGATGTATTTAATGTGATGCTAGCCGTGTTAGCTGCGACTGAGGTGGGCAATGTCGCGATTGTAGTTGAACTTACGCCTCCCACACTATTCACTGTTGGTAAATCTGCTGTGCCTCCTAAATCATTGGTTAATTTAAGCTTCCCTTTTGTTGTTGAATTTGCATCCGGAATTGACGCACCCCCTACTAGAGTAGTGACAAATGCTGTTGTTGCAATTTGATTACTATTTGAATTTGCTGCAGGAGATGGTACGGTGGGAGTACCGGTAAAGGATGGTGAATTTATAGTTGCTTTTAATGCTAAATCTGTTAACAATGCTGTAATACTCTCTGTATTTGATGCAATAGCTGTGGTATTTGAAGTTGTATTTGATGCTAGTGAATTTGTTAAAGTGGTGAGACTCGCTGTAATCGAAGCTACTGAAGTTGGCAATGTCGCAATTGTTGATGAACTAACTCCACCTACACTATTTACAGTAGGCAAATCTGCTGTACCTCCTAAATCATTGGTTAATTTAAGCTTACCCTTATTAGTAGCATCTGCATCTGGGGTAAAAGTACCTCCTACCATAGTAGAAACAAATGCAGTTGTTGCTAACTGATCTGTACTTGTTCCAGCAGCTGCTGTAGGTGCCGTAGGCGTACCTGTAAATGAGGGGGATGAAATGGTTGCTCTTAAGGCTATATCTGAAGTATTTGATGTGATACTAACCGTATTAGATAAGATCCTCGAATCTAATAATGACTCTGCATTTTGAGCTCTCGCAATTTCCGATGTAATACTAAACGTATTTGCTGTTACTGAATTTGATAAGGAGGTAATACTCGCTGTATTTGCTGCGACTGACGTAGGTAATGTCGCAATTGTTGATGAACTAACTCCACCCACACTGTTCACTGTTGGCAAATCTGCTGTGCCTCCTAAGTCATTGGTTAATTTAAGCTTACCCTTATTAGTAGCATCTGCATCTGGAGTAAAAGTACCTCCCACCATAGTAGAAACAAATGCAGTAGTCGCTAGTTGATTTGTACTTGTTCCGGCAGCTGCTGTGGGTGCCGTAGGTGTGCCTGTAAATGAGGGTGATGCAATAGTCGCTCTTAAAGCTATATCTGATGTATTGGATGTGATGCTAACCGTGTTAGATGCAACTAAGGTAGGTAAGGTTGTGATAGTTGCTGAACTAACTCCACCTACACTGTTCACTGTTGGCAAATCTGCTGTTCCTCCTAAATCATTGGTTAATTTAAGCTTTCCCTTTGTAGTTGAAGTAGCATCTGGAGTCGAAGCAGAAGATATACCTGATTGTAAATTTGATTGAACTATAGCTTCTACAAAAGCAGTAGTTGCAATTTGGTTAGTATTGGTGCCGGACGGCGCGGTGGGTGCCGTAGGCGTACCTGTAAATGAGGGAGAATTAATAGTCGCTCTTAAGGCAATATCTGATGTATTGGATGTAACTCTTGAATCTAATCCTGAAATAGCACTACTATTCGATGTAATACTGGCAGTGTTGGAAGTAACCCGGGTATCAAGATCAACGATAGCATTAGCATTCGAGGTGATACTTGCAGTGTTCGATGCTATGTTCGAAGTGTTAGCCGTGATACTATTTGTATTCGAAGTCACCCTAGTTTCAAGTCCAGCAATAGCAATTGTATTCGCAGTGATACTTGCGGTGTTGGAAGCAATGTCTGTGGTATTAGACGTAATACTACTTGTATTCGATGTAACTCTAGTATCAAGACCTGCAATAGCATTTGTATTCGCAGTGATACTTGTGGTGTTGGAAGTAACCCGGGTATCAAGACTAACAATAGCACTCGTGTTCGCAGTGATACTTGCGGTGTTGGAAGCAATGTTTGTGGTATTAGACGTAATACTACTTGTATTCGATGTCACCCGAGTATCAAGACCAGTAATTGCATTCGTGTTCGCAGTGATACTTGCAGTGTTGGAAGCAATGTTTATGGTATTCGCAGTGATACTTGCAGTATTCGATGTAACTCGTGTGTCAAGACCAGAAATAGCATTCGTGTTCGTGGTAATACTTGCAGTGTTAGAGGCAATGTCTATGGTATTGGCAGTAATACTTGCCGTATTCGAAGTCACCCGAGTGTCAAGACCAGAAATAGCATTCGTGTTCGTGGTAATACTTGCAGTGTTTGATGTAATCCTAGTATCAAAACCAGTAATAGCATTCGTGTTCGCGGTGATACTCGCGGTGTTAGAAGTAACTCGAGTATCTAGTCCTGTAATAGAATTAGTGTTAGTAGTTATGCTGGAAGTATTCGCGACAATACTATTTGTGTTTGCTGTAATGCTATTGGTGTTTGCATTTAGATTATTTGTTAATACTAATTCAGCAGCTGTTGCTCTATTCATCTCTGCGGTAATACTGGCCGATAATACATTCGCATTTAAAATTATGGCCGCAGTATTATCTGCTACTGAATTTGATAAAGAGGTGATACTCGCTGTAATTGACGCGACTGATGTAGGCAATGTCGCAATTGTTGATGAGCTAACTCCACCCACACTATTCACTGTTGGTAAATCCGCTGTACCTCCTAAATCATTGGTTAATTTTAGCTTACCCTTATTTGTAGCATCTGCATCTGGTGTAAAAGTACCTCCTACCATGGTAGAAACAAATGCGGTGGTTGCTAATTGATTTGTGCTTGAACCAGCTGGTGCTGTAGGTGCCGTGGGTATACCCGTAAATGAGGGTGATGCAATGGGAGCTCTTAAGGCAATATCTGATGTATTTACTGTGATGCTAGCCGTATTAGATGCAACTGAAGTGGGCAATGTACCAATTGTAGTTGAACTTACCCCTCCCACACTATTTACGGTAGGTAAATCTGCTGTGCCTCCTAAATCATTGGTTAATTTTAGCTTACCCTTAGTCGTAGCATCCGCATCTGGCGTAATAGTACCACCCAAAATAGTGGAAACAAATTCGGTTGTCGCTAATTGCGTTGTACTTGTTCCAGCTGCTGCTGTGGGTGCCGTGGGTATGCCAGTAAATGAGGGTGATGCAATTGTTGCTCTTAAGGCTATATCTGATGTATTTGATGTAATACTAACCGTATTAGATAAGATCCTAGTGTCTAATAATGACTCTGCATTTTGAGCTCTTGAAATCTCAAATGTAATACTCGCTGTATTCGCAGCTACTGAATTTGTTAATGAGGTAATACTCAATGTATTTGCTGCTACTGATGTAGGTAATGTCGCAATTGTAGTTGAACTTACTCCTCCCACACTATTTACAGTTGGTAAATTCGCGGTGCCTCCTAAATCATTGGTTAATTTTAGCTTCCCCTTAGTAGTGGCATCCGCATCTGGTGTATTTGTACCTCCCAAAATAGTGGAAACAAATTCTGTTGTCGCTAATTGAGTTGTACTTGTTCCAGCCGCTGCTGTGGGTGCCGTGGGTATGCCAGTAAATGAGGGTGATGCAATAGGCGCCTTTAATAATAGTTCATTAGTATTAGATGTAACTCTTGAATCTATTCCTGAAATAGCACTTATACTCGAGGTAATACTAGCCGTATTTGAATTAACTAGTGTTTCTAGTCCTGTAATGGAATCTGTATTGGACGTAATACTTAGGGTATTTGCTTGAACCTTTGCCTCTAAGGAAGTAATACTCGCCGTATTGGAGGCAACTGCTGTAGGTAAAGTACTAATTGTCGACGAAGACACTCCTCCTACGGTATTCACTGTGGGCGATTCTTTTATACCCCCTAAATCTCCACCTAAACTTACCGCGTTCGGATTACTTCCTCCTGTACCAGAAACCCCTAGCATAGATGTCACAAAAGCCGTGGTAGCTATTTGATCTGAATTGGTGCCATTGGGTGCCGTAGGAGCAGTAGGTATGCCGGTCAAAGCAGGTGAAGCCAGTGGAGCCTTCAATAAAATATCGGCTGTGTTGACATTAATTTTGGCCGTATTTTCTAAAACGACCTGTCTTAAAATAGCCACTCTGGATATTAACGTATCTAAATCATTTAATGATACAAACTGCTTATCATTCAGGAATTCAGATAATTTGGTTGGTGCATTTTGGACGTTGCTATACTTCACATTATCCGCGTAAAATGAATAAGGAGTATAGGTTAATAGTTGAGAACTTACCTCCGAAAAGGTTTTACAACCATCTAAACTGATTGCTACTTTTAGGGTCTTGGTGTCCGATGACCAAAAAACTGTTTCAAATGAGTTATAATTCGGTGTTGCATTTCCACTGTATACTAAGGGTTGTTTTCCTAAACCAATAGATAAATCCACCAGTCCATACCCATCAGTGGAATCCTCTTGGATCTCTTCGTACTCTAATTGTTTTTGTGGATTGTAGAAAGAAAAGCGAATACATACCTTACCGTTCGCATAAGGTTGATTCGATAAGCCCGTACCGGGAATATCCTTTGTGCTGGGATCAATTATTACCGCCTGGTAATTCAATGTCCTTTTACTAGCTTGAGAAAACCCAACTAAAGAACATAAAATTAATACGAAGACGAGTAAAAGTCTTTTCATAGGTTAGGTCTTACTTGTTTATTCTTAAACCCACTGAAAAAATGGCGGGGGCAAAATTTAGCAAGGAATTATTTACAGGGGATACTCCCATGGTTTGGCCTTTCTGGTATGAAAAATGGCCGACCAATTTATCGGTAAAACTTTTTTCAATTTCAAAACCATAACCCGCTATAATTTTTATTCCTGAAAATTGAGGGTCGTCAATTAAATTCAAATAGCGATTACCCAATAGCTGATTGCCGTGAGCTATTTTATTAACACTCAAAATTCCCTGCACATTAATGGCAACCTGATAGGGAAGGGGAACTCGAACGCCTAGTTTTCCAAAGACTCCTAGAAAATCTGTTTGATAAGAAAAAGCTGTAGGTGGAATGTCTCCTACCGCATTGAGCTGAGTAAATTGAGCGCCCACATCATAATTCATGTAGCTTAAAGCTTTAGCAAGGAGCTTGTTTTTACTTAGGTAGATGGCAAAGGGTTTTTGGGAAACTTGATATTTCGCTAAATCAACAAGCCTTGGCTTGTGCAACGAGATTTGAAAAGCAATTCCAGAACCAGACTTTAATGACGTAATCGCCTGCCCTTGATTATTTACGTAATCATAGGTTGTGAAGGAAAGACCTTGACTTAATTTAATCTGTTGACTAAACGAAGAAAAGGCGCAAAAAATTATTAGAACAGTGAGCTTTAATAATTTCAATTTACAGTTGTTTATGGAGGGGACTTAGCAACATAAATCTACTTTAGTAAAATTCAACTCTGATTAAAAAGCAACGAAGGGTTGCTCCCAAATATTACAAAGGAGCAATGATATCAATTTGATACGTTTGAAGGGAGGACCCCTATGCGACTCTTGAAGGCTGTAGAAAATTTACTCCGACTTTGAAATCCGACTAGAAGAGCTAAACTCTCAATTGTATGGTTTTTTAAATAGCCATTCTTTACCAAATTATTAGCATAGTCTATCCGCAAATCTGACTTCCATTGGGCAAATGAGCTGCCTAAATATTCGTTAAAATAATAGGTAAAAAAACGGTCAGAAATTTTTAATTCAGTAATCAACTTTGGCTTTCCAAAATCCGAAGAAAGATAGGGGAGAGTAATTAAGTATGCCTGTAACATTTGCTCAAATTCTAGAATTTGCCCTTTCTCTGGCTGCAAGGTTTCTGGAGGATCTATCTGCTTTTTAACTTCTCCGTACAGAACATTGGGAAAGAATAAGACACTGATATACAGCATTGTCCCCACTATTGATGATACAATTAATACAGGATAAGGATTTACAAAATCTCCATTCCCCAAATTAGTAAGCCTATATGCAGTAAAGAATATAATTAATAGGTTTGAAATCAATATGGAAGGGATGAAAAAATCTAACCACTTGCTTTTCCCTTTATGCAGTATTAAAATGCCCCTATTTTTAATTAATAAATACCAAGCACTTATATACAACATGTAACCTGTCAGGATTATATTTTTAGCGATAAACATATATTTTACCGGAATAATCAGGAGATTCATTTTATCAATGGCCTCGTAATTGGAGACATGAAAGAACGCAACAAATCTATACTTGTATTCTAATGTTTGAAAAACATAGGGGGATATGACAAGTATACATAGAATAAAAGGCAAAAAATGGATTAAATCAGACGACTTTATCTGATTCGACTTTGTCAATTCATGCCTGATATAAAAGTAAATGCAAGGCCCCAATAATAAAAAGAGAGGCGAGATGTGCACTAAAAGGATGACTGAGATGATTGGAATTTTATAATAAAAAACGGCAGCATAGAAAACTCCATACAAGCTGTTCAAAAAGTAAAACGCCGCTAAATATCGATTATTGGGATTAAATCGAATGATGACTAAACTTAACAGTATTCCTAGAAACGAAAAGAACAGGACTAACATACAGATAAATTACATAGAAATATAAGTATTTCAATTGATAAGGCAACATCTCCCCCAATTAATCGACTCAAAAGTCCCAGCATTTCAGGTAATTAAGCCAGCTCTTATCTTTAAATCAATGAGCCCAAATTCTCAGAGGCTAGCTGAGAAAACTCAAAAAACAAATCGCAGGTATCAATTTTAGAACATTTAGCTAATGTTAAGGTAAGAAAAAATAATCTAATTGTTATCCTTTTGATATGAGTCGGGCGTAAAACAAAAAAGCCTTCCCGAAGGAAGGCTTTTTCAGACGCTTGAATTGTACTTGGGATGGGAATCGAACCCACACGAGCGTTACGGCTCACGGGATTTTAAGTCCCGCGTGTCTACCAGTTCCACCACCCAAGCGTCCTGATAAAACTAAAAGCACCGATGGTGCTTTTTCGTTTCGAGCGAAAGACGGGGTTCGAACCCGCGACCTCGACCTTGGCAAGGTCGCGCTCTACCAGCTGAGCTACTTTCGCGTTTTGTGGATGCAAAAATAAGCCCTCCTATTGAATTATGCAAGTCGAAATCAAATTTTAGTAAAAATATTCTCTAAATTTATGCTTTCGAAAAAAATATGAGCATCAACAAACTCGACCAAACTGATCACAAATTATTGGAGATTCTTCAGCAAAATGCGAAGATCACAAACGCACAATTGTCTAAGGAAATCGGTCTTTCGCCGGCACCTACTTTGGAACGCGTAAAGAAACTAGAAACGGTAGGAATTATCCAAAGCTATCACGCTCAGGTGGATAGAGAAAAAGTAGGCTTAGGTGTGAGCACGTTTGTGACAGTAACCTTAACCGGACACAAGAAGCAAGTGACCGAGTCTTTCGTCAAACAAATCAACCAAATTCCAGAGGTGATCGAGTGCCATCATGTGACGGGTTCAGGCGATTTTATGTTGAAAATTATTTCGAAAGATATTTCTTCTTATCAGAAATTAATGCTCGAAAAAATCAATGAAATAGAAGAAGTAGCAGCCACATCGACTATGGTGATTCTGTCTTCGTTCAAAGAAAGTAAAGTATTGCCTATTCCTTGATAACTTATAATCGATGCATAAACTGCGGGATCATTCGGTTTTTCCAAGCCGTAAACGTCCCCGCTTGAATTTCCTTGCGAGCCTCACCTACCATCCACAAATAGAAACGTAGATTGCAAACACTCGCGATCATCGCTCCCAGCATCTCCTCGCAACGCACGAGATGACGCAAATACGACTTCGTATATTGACCGTGAACATCGTTCACAAAATGTGGATCAACCACAGAAAAGTCAGACTCCCACTTCTTATTCTTGATATTGATAATTCCTTGTGTCGTAAAAATCATCCCATTACGCGCATTTCGAGTAGGCATCACGCAGTCGAACATATCGATTCCGAGTGCTATTCCTTCTAAAATATTCGCCGGTGTCCCCACGCCCATTAGGTAGCGAGGCTTGTCTTTGGGTAAAATATCGGTCACCTCATCCGCCATTGCATACATATCTTCTACTGGCTCGCCCACGGATAAACCGCCTATAGCATTACCAAAAGCCCCTTTGGAGGCAATATACTCCGCCGATACCTTCCGTAGATCGGAATAAACACTTCCCTGAACGATAGGGAATAGCGTCTGATTATAACCGTATTTAGGATCAGTTTCATCAAAACGTGTGATACAACGATCCAGCCAGCGGTGCGTCATATCCATCGATTTGCGGGCATATTCGTAAGTGCATGGATACGGCGTGCATTCATCAAAAGCCATGATAATATCCGCCCCGATTGTGCGCTGAATATCCATCACTCCTTCTGGCGTGAAATAGTGAATACTTCCGTCGATATGTGATTTGAATTTAACTCCTTCTTCCTGAATTTTTCGTCCGGTTCCTGCCAAAGAATACACTTGATACCCTCCTGAATCCGTCAAAATAGGCCCTTGCCAGCCATTGAATTTATGTAATCCTCCCGCCCTTTCAATCACCTCTAAACCCGGACGCAGGTACAGGTGGTAGGTGTTTCCGAGAATGATTTGGGCTTTAATCGGGTCTGTTAATTCTGAAATATGAACGCCTTTTACGGTTCCAGCCGTGCCTACAGGCATGAAAATGGGCGTTTGAATCGTCCCGTGATCGGTCTGTATTTCTCCTGCGCGCGCTTTCGAGCTAGGATCCGTGTGGCTTATTGAGAATTTCATAGCGCAAAGCTATGAAACAGATAAGAGATTATAGAGTAAAGAGTAGAGATATTTAAAAACATCCTCCGACTATATTCTACAATCTCCTATCTATACTCTCTACTCTATTATCTCTACTCTCATGAAAGTTGAATAATTCCCAGGGGGAATTATTCAACTTTCATCACCCCATTCATAATCCTCCAGTGACCTGGGAAGGTACACAAGAACGGGTAATTGCCTGGAACAATTGGTGCCTTGAAGACCACTTTCACCCGGCCATCGGATTCGACTAATGGAGTGTAAGCTAACACTTCCGGCATCGCAGGAATATAATTTTTTGCCGCGCCATCCGCTGCGGTGATCATTTTGTCAGCCGCCAAACCGATTTTTTCTTGGCTACCTAAAGCGCCTAAAACCCAGTTGTGCTGCATCGCATCGACGTTTTCGAAGATCAATTCGACCGTAGCACCTGCAGGTACCGTGAATTCCGCTGGGCTGTATTTCATCGCTTCTTTGATCGTCATAATCGTACGTTTTACGACTACACCTTTCACCTCGGCAGTAGGAATTTCTACTTTCCAAAGTCCGGCTAAGCGTTCATACGCCTCCACATCTTGCGGACGCAATTGCTTGCCTAAGCCTTTGATGAAACTTACATTATCAGCTAATAAATCTGCTGAGCGTTTCGCATTCCAAGTTGCAGAAGCCCCTTTCAAAGCAGCTCCCATCGTAGGACTAGCCACTTGTTTGATCGAGCGCAATAAAGCAACGATGTCGTTAGCGGAGTCATCTGAGGTCATGCCGCGGAACGATTTCTCTACAATGTACGAGCCTAAATCAGCTGGCAATGAAACCACAATCGGTTGTCTGAAGGTGTTGTTATTACGATTTGATTCGCCTAATACCGCTTTTGTGTCTAGGTTGATTTCCATCACATAGTTACCTGCTTCGTCAGCTGTCCAACCTAAGTTTCCTGTCCAAGGACCATTGTTGTTTTTCACCACTGAAACCGTTTCACCTGGAGCTGCACCATCTGTGAAGGTATAGGATTCTAAATCAGTACGACGACCCATGCCTTCGATTTTGACGGTTAGGGGAAGTGGAGTGCCTTTTGGTAGTGCTTTATCGCCTCTGTTTTTCACGCGGATCACGAAACTAGCACCTTCACGTAAACGGAAGTTGCCGCCTTTGATTTGAACTTCTTCCACGACTAAGTCTAGGCCTGATTCGGTGCCAGTAGTTGATGGATTTTTCGCTTCTTTCGCTAATTTCTCGGCTACTACTGCACTTGATTGAGCCCCTTGTTTTGCGATAAATGCAGCACGACGTACAGGGCCACCTGCCATTACGTAAGCTGTTAAAGCATCTGGAATCCAACGGTCAGTGGTTTTCGCCGAGACTGCGATTTTACGCGCCATCGCCGCTTCAATTGCTGGGGAGGACGGGGATTCGATTAAGGCTAAAATAGAATTTAAAACAACTAGAGAGTCTTTGTCGTTGAGCATTTTTTGGTCCAAAATCAATTTCGCTGACGCCGCCGTGCGAGGTAAAACTTGTACCGCTTGCTTACGCACTGCGGCTGAAGAATGCTTCATTGCACGTGCCAGAACGTCCATCGGTAAAACGCCTAATCCTTCTAAAGTTCGTAGGGCGTGAATTGCACCGGGAGCGAGACCGATTTCATCGGTTTTGGCAGAACCAATTAAAGCCACCAGAGCCGGAACCACGTCTTTATTTCCGCGCTCTACTAATAAACGTTGCGCGTTCAATCGCCAAAATAAGTTCGAATTGCTCAAGGCAGCCACACATTCTGCCGGAGTCTTTAAAGAAACAGGTGTATAAGCTGGCGCTTTGTTATAGCCCACGCGATAAATACGACCGTGGGTAAAATCACGTAAATCCGTATCGTAGGCATTTCCTCCACCATTCTTAAATCCTTGCGGCGTCGGGTTGTGCTGGATGATGTACGAATACCAGTCCGCCACCCAAACAGCCCCATCCGGACCTACTTGCGCAAACACCGGAGATACCCATTCGTCTGCTCCAGCAAGGAAATTGAATGCTTCTTTGTCGTTGAAATCTGAACCTGTAGAAACCTGGCGATTCTGATGAATCACGTGGCCTGTCGGCTCTGAAACGAAGGCGATTTGGTTCCAATATTCTTTCGGGAACGAGCGCGCAGAATAGAAATTATGTCCAGCTGCTGCTGTAAATCCACCAAAAACATCGACCTGACGCACTTTCTTCGTGATCGTCCGCATATCCTTGTGCGTATCCGTATTTTTGGAACCATTCAAAGTCATAGGTGCATGCCAAATATTGCGGTGCGGAATGGCCATATACCAGCCATGAGCGTTATTGGCGGTTGAACCAAACACATCGCCCGCCTCGTTAAAGTCAAAACCCCAGGTATTATTCGAGGTCGTGGTCATGTGCTCCATCTTCGAACCATCTGGCTTAAAGCGGAAGAATGCCTGTGCAAATTGCAGCGAATCCGCTCCCACTTTGCCCTTGTAACCTGAATAACCTACAGAACCCCAGATCCAGTTATCGAATCCATAATGCAAATTCGAAGGACCTGCGTGTGTATCACCTGTCCCAAAACCGGTGAACAAAATCTTCTTCTCATCCGCCACGTCGTCGCCGTTCGTGTCTTTCAACAAGATCATGTGCGGCGCCTGCGAGATGATTAAGCCACCATTAGCGAACACCATTCCAGTAGGAATACTCAATCCATCCGCCCATTTCGTGAACTTATCAGCTTTGCCATCGTTATTCGTGTCTTCACACAATAAGATATAATCGCTACCGCCCGTTTCTTTTCGCTCGTTAGGATAGTCTTTGGTAATCAACACATACAATCGTCCGCGCTCATCCCAAGCCATCGCAATCGGGTGCATCACGTTCGGTTCAGACGCAAAAACCTGCAAACTGAAGTCCACAGGCACTTGAATAAACTTCACCGATTCCTCCGGACTCAAAGGCAATTGCTGCAATTGAGCGCCTTCACGTTTCTCGTAGTTAGGCAATTTGGCCTCGCGGTATTTCAATACCGGAATATTTAATGCCGTTAATAAAGCCCTTTTTTCTGCCCCTACCGCGTGTAAAATGCCTTGGGTTACTAGATCCTGAAATCCTTCCGTTTCCCACGTGCGCTCGTCATGACCATAAGCCGTATAGAATACGTTACCCTTTCCATAAGTTCTGGTCCAAGTATAAGGTTCAGTAGTCGCACCCGGTTTGTCTTTCGCTTGTTCTGGGCCTATAATTCTAGATTGCCAAATCTGGTTATCCGGCTGTAACTGGCTGTGCAAATACGTCTCGTCTACTGTCTTAATCTTCACGAAAGTATTCGCCTCGTTTTTCACCCGAATCGAATCCATCCCATGACGCCAAAACTGCCCACCCACCATCTTCACAAATTCTTTCGAATTGCGGAAGTTAAACGAAGCACAGTGAATGGCCACTAAACCGTGACCCGAAGCCACATAATTCAAGAGCGCTTTCTCCTGCGGTGCGGCGATAGAATCGTGGTTCGCATAGATCACCAAGGCATCGAATTTGTTCAAATAAGCCTCATTTAAATCTTTCAAAGATTCCGTATAGGTGATGTTCATCCCCTTAATTCCCACCGCAGATTGCAGCGCAGGATATCTGTCAAAAGGTTTGTGGTGGCCTTTATCACCTAAAAATAATAATTCTAAACGTCTGCCAGGTGCGGCAGAAACCGAGAATTGAAACAAGAGTGCCGCAGCAAATAAGAGAAAACGCATCGTCTAGAATTTAGGTATTTCAATAATTTTTCCGCCTTGTAGCGCTGATTCGTGTGCTAAAATCCCCACCGAAGTCCAGTTTGCGGACTGTGGTGCATTCGGGAATGGATCGCGATCTGCTGCCAAAGCTTGTAAGAATTCGTTTACTAAGTGAGGGTGCGAACCACCGTGGCCTCCGCCTTGTGTAAAGGAAAGGTGAGTATTTTCGTCCTCGTCATACACGCCTTTTGTAGTGAAGCGTTGGATTTCTTCCGGTAAATAGTGGGCGAAATCAGGGGTAGAAACTTTAGAAGGAATCTCTGGCTCCGGTTTTTTAGCGGTATGCACCACTAATTCTTCGCCTTCAATTAAAGGCCATTCCACCGATTTCTTCGATCCATAGACCTCAAAACTCTCGCGGTATTGACGCGCCACATCGAATAAAGAGCGGTATACCATCGCGCTTAAATCAGAATCGCGGAACTTAATGTGCGCTGATTCTACCGCAAATGGCGAGTTATAATGTTGGATTAATTCCTCGCGAATCGTTCCAGATCCGAAGCAAGAAACATACTCCGCCTCCAGACGTAATAAGCCCGCTACCGGACCTACGCAGTGAGTCGCATAGTGCATGGGAGGCAATCCTGGCCAATAATCCGGCCATCCATCCATATCTTGTTGATGGGATGCTTTCAAGAATTGAATCTTGCCTAGCTCCCCTTTTTCATATAATTCCTTGATGTACAAGAACTCGCGGGCATAGACCACCGTCTCCATCATCATGTATTTCTTGCCCATGCGCTTGCTCGCCTCCACGATCGCCTTGCATTCCTCCACTGTCGTCGCCATAGGCACCGTGCAAGCCACGTGTTTCCCTGCATTAAGGGCTTTGAGCGTCTGCTCCGCGTGTAAGTGAATAGGAGAATTGATATGTACTACATCTACATTCGGGTCCTGGATAAGCTTCTCAAAATCCGTGTAGCGCGTCTCGATCCCATAAGCATCCCCGATGGAGTTGAGTTTGTCTTCGTTTCTTTGGCAAATTGCATACATATTTGCCAACGGGTGTTTCAAATAAATCGGAATAAACTCCGCACCAAAACCCAGTCCAACAATCGCAACGTTATATTTTTTCATAGTTTAAAAGATTTCAATCATTCATTTACCATTCACCACTTACCATTTACCATTAAATATAAAAGAAATAAATGAAGAAATCTACCGGGCTGTCCTGATTCAGATTAGAGAGAGGAGAGAGGAGATTAGAGAGTATAAAGAATAAAGCACAAAGCATAAAGGTGGTTTCGCTTCGCGACGTATAGAAAAAATATTTCACGAATTCATCCCCAGAGGGGATTCCGACTTTGTTCTTTGTACTTTATTCTTTATTCTTTGTGCGTCCGCGACAAAAAAGGATGCGCCATCACCGTCAGCACCAATAGTGATGTTCCCCAGTAGAAAGCGGGTTGCATGACTTCTTTTTGGCCAAAAATAAAAACCGCTAATAGAATCCCATAAACGGGTTCCAGCGTGATCACAAGATTGATCGAAAAGACGGAGAAAACCTTGTACAAATGGATGGTCTCGGTGTAGGCATAAACGGTACAAACCACCGCTAAAATACCGATCCAGAGCCAATCAAGGCCGATAGGGATGAATCCGGGTGATCCGCCTAAAAGCCCCGTTAACCAGACGGCGCCGGTAATTATTCCCGCCGATAGCATCTCATAGACAGTAATCATTTTAGGGTCGTGCGTGTGGGTATAATTTCCATTGATGACGGAGAAAAGGGCTCCAAAAAATCCGGCTCCAATACCCATCACCAAGCCGATCCATTGGCCGGGTTCGACGGAGAAAATGATACTTAAGGCAATCACTACCAAAATTCCAAGAAAGACTTCGATCTTCGCGATTGGCTGCTTCTTCGCAATGGGCTCCAGAATGGAGGTCCAAAAAGTTTGGGTAGAAAGACCGGCGAGGCACATGGCGACGGTCGAAACTTTCGCCGCACTAAAAAACAGGAGCCAGTGCAAGGCAACAAAGGCCCCATTTAACACCCAGATTTTAAGAACTGAGGCAGGAACCCGAAAAGATTTTTTTGCAGCGGCTAGCATCAAACCTAAACCTGCTGCAGCTATGAGGCAGCGAAAAAAGACCACCGTTAACGCATTCGCATTTGTCGCATTTCCTAAAATGGCGGTGAATGCATACAAAATCACGATAAAATGAATTTTGAAATAATCGAGAAGCCGAGGAGCCTGTCTCATCTTTTAGCGCGGAATGGTATAATAAAGCCCCACACCCACGGCAGAGAACACGATATTAGGCAGCCAAACTGCCAGCAACGGAGGCATCCCACCGCCTTCGGCAATCCCCTTGCTCATCATGAAGAAGAGGATGTAAATAAAAGCTAAACTAAAGCCCAAAGCAATTTGGAAACCCACGCCGCCACGGGCTTTTCTAGCCGAAACCAAAAAGCCGATGATCGTTAAAATCATGACGGAGAAGGGGTTCGCGAAACGAAGGTATTTTTCGATTTGGAAGACCTCTATGCCATCTGCTCCGCGTGATTCAACTAAAGCTATGTGTCGATTCAGCTCTGGGAGGGTAAAGGTTTCGTGGAGTAAATGCTTGTTATCGAAGTCTTTGGGAAACAGATTTAGGGTCGTATCAATCAACTTTCCAAATTTCAAACTCGTAGCGCCCGCCGTCCGAATGCGATAGTCGTGAATCGACCATTTCTTTGTAGTAGAGTCCCAAGTGATACGGTCTGACATCAATTTTTGTTGAATTTCCGTTCCTAAAATACGCTCTAAGGTAAATCTATAGCCCGTATTTGTTGTGTTATCGTAGGTCTCTATGTAAGCATATACATCTGGCGCTATCTTAATGTGTACGTCACGTTTATCGAAATAATAGGTGTTATTAATGTATTTATGCTCGAATGGAACACGAATCTTGTTTGCATTCGGAACAATCCATCCAATCACAAAAAAGGTGCCTACTGCTAATATTCCAGAACCGATTAAATAAGGCCGCATCAAACGGGTGAAACTCACCCCAGAACTCAAAATCGCAATAATTTCCGTCTTAGCAGCAAGATTTGCGGTGAAAAAAACGGTCGCAATAAAGACCATCAGTGGACTGATATAGGAGGCCCAATAAGGTATAAAATTCAAATAATAATCGAAAAGAATTTCCTTGATAGGGGCCTCCTTGCGAATAAAATCGTCAATTTTCTCCGTGTAGTCGATCACCATCACGATGAGTACGATGATGAAAACGGCGAAAACGTAGGTCTTCAGAAATTTCTTTAGAATGTAATAATCAAGAATTTTCATGCTTAGCAGCAGCGCTTGGATCGTATTTTAAACCAGAGAACCAATGTATAAATAATACACGAGCTGTCCTAAAATTAAAAGGCACTAAGATAAGCGAAACCGTCGTAATAGGTACGACATAGCCCATCGCTGGAGGATCGTTTAGGAAATTATAGACTAAAATTCCGCCTACTAACATAATTCCTATGGAGAAAGCATACGAAATATACATGGCCCCGTAGAAAAATCCAGGCTCTACTTCGTATCGAACGTCACAAGTGGGGCATTCTTCGTGCATTTGGGAAAAATTGAATACATTCCACCATTTGTATTTGAATAAACGACCGTCGTGGCAGTGCGGACAACGGGCATTCACCATGGCCGTTAGTTTGCTAGAATTAGGCATATAAATAGAATAAATATGCCCAAAGGTAAAGAAAATTAGACGATTAAACGTAACAAAGGTCACGTTACGGCGTCTTTTCGTATCTTTGCTAAAATTAAACACACTCTTATGTATTCAACATTCGTTACCATTCACTCGATATTGTTTCTAGTCGTGTTAGCACTAGGAATTTTATCTATCTACAAAGGTTTAACAGGCAAAGTATTTACGGAATCTGATCGTAAAGTAGGCTTGTTCTACATGATCTCTTTGCACACGCAATTGTTAATCGGTTTAGTACTTTACCTAGCGCTTAGCCCGGTGACGACAGCTGCTTTTGCTGATTTTGGTGCAGCGATGAAAGATCCAGCAACTCGCTTGATTTTAGTGGAGCACTTTACGGTTAATATCATTGCGATCGTTTTAGCGACGGTTGTTAATGCCAAAAACAAGAAAGCCATCACCGATGCCGCGAAATTCAAAAACATGTGGTTATTAAACGGCCTTGGTTTGGTATTGATTTTAAGCCGTATTCCTTGGAGCCGCTTAGCTGCTTTATTTGCCTAAATAGTATTGAATGAATAAGTGCATTTTTTTAGATCGCGATGGCGTTCTAAATGTGGATCGCGTTGATTACGTGTACCATTTAGGACATTTTGTGATCCCACCCGGCGTGCAAGAAGGCTTACAAGCTTTAAAGGACGCAGGGTATTTATTGATTGTGATAACGAACCAAAGTGGTATCGCTAAAGGCGTTTACAAACGTGAAGACGTATATTTAATTCACGATGCAATCCAAGAAGGAACAGGTGTGAAATTAGATGATATCTATTTTTGCCCTTACCACGAAAACTTTGACAGTCATTCTCTGACACGTAAACCGGGGTCCTTGTTAATCGAGAAAGCCGCTGCGAAATACAACGTGGATATGGATGCCTCCTGGATGATCGGTGACCACGAACGAGATATTACCGCAGGGACACGCGCAGGCTTACGTACTATACGTTTAGCCCCAGCTGGAACTGAAACCAAAGCCACGCATTTAGTGGACGATTTGTTAGCCGCATCAAAAATTATAGTAGTATGAAAAAAGTTTATTTAAGTGACGCAGGTCCTAAAGTTTCACCAGCCATTTATGGTTTTTGGCGTTGGGAGAAGGAAGACAAGAAAATGGAAGAAATTGTTCATTTCTGTCTAGATAAGGGTATCAACACTTTTGATCACTCGGATCGTTATGGAGAATATACGGCGGAAAAAACCTTCGGTGAGCTTTTGGCAAAAAAATCCATCCAACGTTCTGACATCGTTTTGTTTTCCAAATGCGGAGTGAACATCCCGTCTGCCGCTAGACCCGATTTCCGTGTTACACACGTGAATACATCCGCAGCCCACATCACAGCATCGGCTGAAAACTCGCTTCGAAACTTACAAACAGATTATTTAGACGTCTTTTTACTCGATCAATTAGATCCCTTATCAGACATCGAGGCGACAGCCTTAGCCTTAGAGAAATTAAAGAGTTCTGGAAAAGTGAAAAACATCGGTGTTTCGAACTTCTCGGTTTACCAACACCAATTATTGGTTTCCTTCCTAAACATCCCGATCGTTTCAAATCACATCGACTTGAACTTGTTAAACACGAGTGCATTAGATAATGGTATCGTCGATTACATCAAGCAAAAATACATGCGCCCTTTAGCGGTTTCACCGCTTGCCGGCGGTCGCATCGAACACGGGACAGACGAGCAAGCCTTAAAATTGCGCAAGAAACTGAACGAGATGGCCACGAAATACGATAGCAATATCGAATCTGTTGCTGTGGCTTGGCTAATTAAATTAGGAGCCTTGCCTTTAATCGGAACGCTCGAAGAAAACCGTATCCAAAACATCGTGGATGCTTTTGCAATTGAGATGGATCACCAGGATTGGTATGAACTATATAATACGAGTCGTCCTACACCTTTAATTCAAGATTAAACGCGGAGCGTTTCATCTTGAATTAAAAGATTAGAGATAATAGAGTAGAGAGAGGAGATTTAAAGCACAAAGAATAAAGTTGGAATAAAAAAGAGGCTTCATCAATGGAGCCTCTTTTTTAGTATTTACTTCCCTAAATACTTTTGAATATGCTGGTAACTTTTTAAGATTAACTCTGCCTCTGTGGTATATTTCTTACGCCAAATGCACGCAGCAGGCAATAAAGGAGTAAATGCCTCCACGACTAACCAGCCTTTGTAATTCATTTTCTCTAGGTGAGAAAACACATTATCCCAATGCACTTGACCCTCCCCTAAGGTGGCCCGAGTACTTTCAGACAATTGAATATGCGCCACCTCATCCGCAATTCTGACCATGGCTTCCCCTGTATTGAATTCTTCAATGTGCGCATGAAAGGTATCAAACATGATTTTTACATTCGGATGATTAATCGCTTTCACCAAACTGTATAGTTGGTCTGCGGAACTCACCACATAATTTTCAAATCGATTTAAATACTCCAATCCCAAAATCACATTTTTTTCCTTGGCATGTTCCGCCACGGCTAACATACTTTCCTTCGACCAATCTAGTTCTTGTTGGGTCGGTGCCGCGCCCGAAAACACCGCTAATGCAGAATGAAAAGGTCCAGAAAGATAAGACGCGCCTAGATATGCGGTAATATCTACGGCTTTTTTAAGAAAATCGACTCCTTTTTGACGCACGGCTGGATCCGAAGAAATGGTGTTCATATCCGCTCCTAAAAAAGTAACCGTAAAAACGGTTAATCCTAGGCGGTCTATTTCCGCTTTCCAAGGTTTCCAATAATCTTGGTCTACCACAAAAATGGGTACCTCTACGCCTTCATAACCCACTTCTTTTATGTAGGCTAAATGTTGAATAATGGATTCATTCATGTCTGGCCCATAGACCAGCGTATTCATTGCAATCGGGTATTTCATTGTATCACTATTTTGAATTGACCATTCCTCTATAAGGAACATTTATATCTAATTTTCCAGCCCATTTTTGTGGGACTTTAAGACCTAATTCCCAATGGACAGCATTGACTACAAGTCTTTGAAAAGATTCAACTGAAAAATCCTCTGGATGTCCCATGGTGGTAAAAAATACGCGCCCTTTGTATTGATTTTCCCACGTCCATGCGATGGGTTGGTCTTCTGCTTTCTTGTCGGGATTCACCGCTTTGCCCATCAGGAGCCACTCGGTTCCTTTGGCTGGGTAATCAGGTAAAACGCGGTATAGCCATGACCTGACATGGAATGTAGGGTCTACCCCCGTTAATATTGGGTGCTTAGCTTTTTCTGCAATGACCGTGGCATCAGTACTAGCGTTGTGGCCATAATGTGTATGCTGGGAAGGTCCACCCCATCCCGGAGGCGCTCCAAAGGCTCTTTCAGCAAAGCCATTATAAGCAACTAATGGATCTGTTTTCGGATAATTAAACGCATGTGTGCTTGTCCTAAACCCCATGATCGGCTTTCCAGATTGTAAGTACGCCTCTATGTGAGCCACTTGGTCTGCTGGAAGTAGGCGCCAGCGAAGGAAAAACACGGCTAAATCTGCCTCCGCTAATATGTCTAAACCCGGTATGTCCCGCTCCGCGTTTTGATCCGGAAACGATTTTAATATTTTCGTCCGAAAACCGTATTGTTTTTCCAAAGCCGCTGCTAACAAAGGAAGCGTACTCTCGCCTGAGTATTCATGGTCACCACAAACAAAAACCACCAAGGGCTTTTTCGCTTTTATAGGGTCAGGTTCACGCGAAAAACTTGGCATAAACGCCGACAAAAAAAATACAAAGCTCAGACTAATATGAATTAATTTTTTCATAATTATTTTTCGATAGGGTGTTCAGATAATAGCATATTGGCATTATATAAATCCTTTTTGTCAGCAATTTTAGCGCGCACTTCCTTCACTTTTTCCGGGTCAATAGGCGTTGCTTTATTACCAAATGAATTTCGAATATAGGTAAGAACTGAGGCAATCTCTTTATCAGACATTAAGCCGCCATAAGGGGTCATCGGAACTTGTCCGGCATATTTAACGCCATTCAATTCCATAGGCCCCATGATTCCCTTGAGCACTAATTTAATTAAACGCTCCTGATTTCCCGTAACCCAGATGGAATTGGATAAGGGAGGAAAACCTGAGGAAGGAAGTCCTTTTCCATTGGTCTGATGGCAGGTGGTACAATACCCTTCTTTCGTATATAATTTTTGGCCAGCGGTATACAATTCTAAATCTTTCCCTTTTAGAGATGAAACGACAGCTGCTTCTTTATTTTTAACCACGTTCACACCACTCGCGTGAGCGACGGCTATTTCGTATGGTTTATCCATCCAAGGGTCTAGTGGATGTTTTTTTGCCAAAGCTAGTATAGGCATAGCCGTTTGTTTAGGTAACCAAGAAGCGGCCACAAAAGCCTCCATTCGAACACGCCCATGTTTATCCTCCACTGCTTTTGCTAATAATGCCGCTTGGTTTTTCACTTGGTGGCCCGTGTAGCGCAAAACGCGAACGGCAGCCGCACGAACATGGTAATCTTTTGATTGCAAGAGTTGGTTTAGTAGTTTTTGGTCTACTTTATTCAATCCCCAAGAAACCCACAACGCCTCTAACACATGATGCTCATAGTCGGCGTCTTTTTTATCCAGATTCGCAACCCAGGCTGTAATTTTAGGCAATACATCAGCTGCCTTGCGCCCACGGAGTTCTCTGCGCACCCGGTACCGCGTTCTGTATTCAGGCAATTTTAAATTATCAAGTAACTGATCGATAGATGCCCCATACACTTTGGCAGGTGTCACTAAAGGCCTTGAAGGATACGTTACTCGGTAAACGCGACCATGCGTATGGTCACGCAATGGATCCCGCGCATTGTGCTGCATGTGTCCAATCAAAATATTGTGCCAGTCGATCACATAAAGTGAGCCATCGGGAGCAAACTCCATGTCCACAGGGCGGAAATTACGATCCTCGCCCACAATCAAATCTTGGCGGTGCTTCGATTTATAGCCGGTACCATCATCGGTTAATTGATGTTGCTTCATTCCTAAAAATCCGATGGTATTATTAATTAAAAAATCGCCTTGCACATTTTCAGGGAAATGACGACTAGAAACAAATTCTAAACCGGAGGTAGGGCGAACTAAATGTTTTTCTTCCACTAGGGTGAATGACTTGTGACCTGTTTCACCGTAGCGATTTTTAGTAGACCCCGGCATCATCCAGCGAACGTCTGGTCCAGAGGTTTCTGCAAAAAAGTTTTGACCCCATTTGTCAAAAGCGATCCCCCAAGGGTTAGGAATCGACAACTGAGCCACCCGCTCTAAATGATGTCTGGCAGGATTATACCGCATAAAGCCCCCATTCGTTGCACGAACAGTCCCGTAAGGTGTTTCTACATTCGTGTGCAAAAATACCCCTTCTCCCATGTAAATAGCACCTGATTCGTCAGTGACAAATGCGGAAATCTCATGGTGCGTATCATGGTCGTCAAACCCACTTAAAATTACTTCCTTCGTATCCGCATGATCATCGCCATTCGTATCTTTCAATAAAACCAAATTTGTTCCTTGGCTTACAAATACCCCAAATTCCGTGATTTCCATCCCTACGGGAACGTGCAAACCTTCCGCAAAAATTGTTTCCTTATCCGCTTTCCCATCCTGATTCGTGTCCTCAAGAATGATGATTTTATCGTTAGGTTTCGGATCCCCCGGCTTGTAGTGTGGATAGGAAGGCATACAAACTACCCAAAGTCGGCCCTTATTATCGAAAGTCATCTGAACCGGTTTGGCCAAATTCGGAAATTCCTCTTCCGAAGCAAACAGCTCAATTTTATATCCCGGAGCTACTTTAATGGCATTTAGCGCCTCCCCCCCATATAAGTATTTCAAGCTGCCGTTTTTATCCGGATTAAAATTCGTTTTTACGGGATCTAACTTCCGTGTCTTCGCATCTGCAGCGGCCAGATCATACGGAAGCCCTTTAATTGTTGCTTGGATCGCAGCCTCTCGATTATCCGTCATTTGACGGATTTTTTCGATCTCTGCAGGATAATTATCGGGTCCAAACGGATTGTAACGGCGACCATACACGTGAACGCCATTCGGAATTTTAAAGTCGTTATGCCACATCCAGTTTTTCTCCGCAACGGCTGCATACACCTCCGCTCTTTTAGATTCGATGGCAGTCGATTTCTTCCCAAACACTTGATCCGCAAGTAATAACGCTAATTTTTTGTAGCCCGCCTCATTTAATTGAAACCCGTCGATGGTCAAATCCTCCGCTGATGCAGCATACCATTTTTTAGAGGCTTCAAATGCATTAATAAATAAGACATTATTCTTCTCACACACCTCTTTCATCGCCTGCGCGTACAAGGTGATGTTCGCATTCTGTGCCGTTCCGCTAGGCAAATCTATTTTAGCGCTTAGATCTTCAAAAGCCGTAGGAGAAACAATGGCTAACTGGGGAGCTGAAACCCCATTGTATTTTTGCGCTAAGGTGTGCTTAATGAATGCCTCCAATTCTGCCTTATAAGTAGCAATCGCAGCCTTCCCTTCGTAGGATTCACTATATCCAAAAAAACCGATGACCACATCCGTTTTTAATCGACTCATCCATTGGTCATGCGTGTCTAGGTGGCCTTCACTTTGCGAGGGATTCGCGAATTCCGATTGGAATTTTTCCGCTCCAGGGAAAGCCCAAGGCAACATACGAGCTGAGTGTGGACGAAATCCAGGCGTATCTCCACCGTCGCACATATTGCGAACCAGTAGATTAAAGGTGGGATAACGAAGATGTAATTCTGTTTCAAAATGATCATAATTGATCATGCGAGAGCCTAAATTGCCCCCTACTAATGCAATCTTTGTATTTTCTTCAATCGATAAAAAAGTAGGAGCTTTGGGCTGAAAGAAGCTAATCGTAAAAACGGAGATTACGGTCAGAATCAATCCGAGTTTTATTTTATGCGACATTTTGTATAATTTTTATAGGTAAATAGGTTTTTCAAAGTATAAACTAAGTAAAAAAATTAATTCGGCAAAGAAATATTAAATTCCAATGGATTCAGAATCTTCCACTTATGCCAAAATCCATTAAAAAAGGCTTCAAAATTGAAGCCTTTTTTAATACCTACTTTATACTTTGTGCTCTATTCTTTATGCTTTAAAATAGAGAGAGAAATTTTATGTTTCATTCGAAAATTATTGCGTAGCACAATTTTGAATGAAATATAAAATTATCTTCTCCTTTTCCCCTTCGGAATCACCCTCCCGCCCCTCGGCGCCTCTCTCTTGCGAGAACGGTTGTTCGCGAATTTACCTACTAGGCCAGAACGCATACCTACTAATTCGAGGTCGATGGTGCGTTTCGCTAAGTTCGTGTCGCGGACTTTCACTTGAACTTTATCTCCAAAGGTGAAGACACGTCCGTTTGATTTACCCACGATGCGGTAATTGTTTTTATCTAAATCATAGAAGTCGTCATTCAAATCGACCATCCGAACAAGACCTTCGCAAGAGGTTTCGCCGATTTCGACAAAAATTCCGAATTCGGTTACGCCCGTAATGATACCATCGAAAACTTGTGGCTCGTGCAAGCTCATGTATTCCACTTGCTTGTATTTGATGGAAGCTCTTTCTGCGTCAGAAGCAAGTTTTTCGCGGTCTGAGCTGTGCTTACATTGAATTTCTAAAGGGGCGCGTTCCGCTGGAGTGCCTCCGTCTAAATAATGCTGCAACAGGCGATGCGTCATGACGTCTGGGTAACGGCGAATCGGGCTGGTGAAGTGCGAATAGAACGGGAATGCTAGGCCGAAGTGACCGACAGGATCGGTGCTATAACGGGCTTTGGACATGGTACGAACCGCTAAACTCTGCAAAACGTGCTCCTCGCCTTTGCCTTCGATGTTCTCCATTAAGGCATTGAATGACTTGCTGACGTGTTGCGGGTCTGTCGTAACTTGGTAGCCGAATTTCTTCGCGAAAGACGAGAATACCTGTAATTTTTCTGGGTCTGGTGCTTCGTGAATACGGTACACCATCGTGTTGCGCGGCTCGTCTTTTTTCTTGTTGAAGACGAATTCGGCCACTTTTTTATTGGCTAAAAGCATAAACTCCTCAATCAACTTATGTGCATCCTTACGAATACGTGGATAAACGCCGATTGGCTTTCCATCTTCGTCTAGTTCGAAGCGAACTTCGGCTGTTTCGAAGTTCACAGAACCGTGCTCGAAACGTCTGTTGCGATAGCTTTTCGCGATACGATTCAAATCCCGAATGACCGGAACTAAAGCATCATCCGAATCATTTTCGATTAATTCTTGTGCCTGCTCATAAGCGAAACGGCGGTCCGAATGAATGACCGTACGTCCAAACCACTCTTTCACAATCGTGTCATTCGCGTCTAGTTCGAAAACAGCAGAGAAGGTTAATTTATCTTCGTTTGGACGAAGGGAACAAAGTCCGTTTGATAGCTTTTCTGGCAACATCGGAACGACGCGGTCTACTAGGTAAACCGAAGTGGCACGTTTGTAAGCTTCGATGTCTAATACACTACCAGGTTTCACGTAGTGGGAAACGTCGGCGATGTGGACACCGATTTCGGTGTTGCCGTTCTTTAGTTTTTGGTAAGAAATGGCATCGTCAAAATCCTTCGCATCGATCGGGTCGATCGTGAAAGTTAAGACATTACGCATGTCCTTGCGCTTTTTGATTTCGGTGGCTGGAATCTGCACTAAGATAGAAGCAGCTGCCTTTTCTACTTCTTCTGGGAAATCGTAAGGGAGGCCGTATTCCGCTAAAATCGAGTGCATTTCTGTCTCGTTTTCGCCTGCCTTACCTAATACTTTGATAACGCGACCTTCGGCTTTTTTGCCGTCCGAAGCCCAGCGTGTAACCTCTACGATGACTTTGTCTAGGTGCTTTGCGTCCTTGATTTCGAACTTAGGCAAGTAGACATCTTCATAGATTTTCTTCGAATCTGGGATTAAAAAAGAATAGTGTGGAGTCACTTGAATAACACCGACTAATTCGGAGGAACGACGTTCCAATATCTGTACAACCTCCCCTTCTGGGCGGTCATTTTTTCTCTTTTCTGATGGGCGACGGGCTTGAACGATGACTTTATCCCCGTCTTTGGCATTATTTAAATCCCCTGTCGCCACCCAAATGTCCTTCGCTCCATCTTCTGGAATCACAAACGCAAAACGCGAATTTACGTGATCCACACGTCCAGTCACTTGGAAAGATTCATTGTCAAAGCGAACATTCCCCTCCTCATTCTTAATCAAACGGTTTTCTAAGATCAATTTTGCCACTAAGTCAGAATAAATCTCCTTCGTCTTGCGATCGCGGATGGCAAAAGCCTTGTGTAATTGGTTCAAAGAATACGAACGGTAGTCGTTCAATTCAAAAAACTCCAATATTTCAGCTTTCAAGCCGCTCAAAAATTTCAGTTCCTTAGGGGAAGGCATGGTATTTCAATTCAAATTATCCTGCAAGGTACACATTATTGATTTCTTAATTCCTAATTCGGCATTCTATTGCTACCTTTGAGCTTGTTTTTGAGCCTTTTCAGATGAACCGTTCCCGCATTGCCCTCTTTTTACTGCTCGTATTCGCACTGACTGGTGCTTACTTTGTTTGGAAGCCAGCGGCGGAGGTTCCAGCGGCGGAAGTCAACCTCGTGGAAACACCTGATTTTAAGGCGGATTCAGCTTATGCGTTTATCGAGAAGCAGGTGCAATTCGGACCCCGTATTCCGGGTTCTGTGGCGAGTCAAAATACCCTACAATTTTTAGTGGCTAAATTGAAATCCTACGGCTGGACCGTGACTGAGCAGCCTTTTACAGCTTTCCGCTACGACGGGAAGAAACTACAAGGCACAAACATCATTGCGCAATTTCAGCCTTCAGTCGCTAAACGCATACTATTAGCTGCCCACTGGGATGCGAGAAGTATTGCGGATAAAGACAGCGTTCGTAAGGATGAGCCAATCGATGCGGCAAATGATGGCGCGAGTGGCGTGGGTGTATTATTAGAAATCGCGCGCAATTTGCACGAGGCAAAAAATAAGCCTGCTGTGGGTGTAGACATCGTTTTATTTGATTTAGAGGATCATGGTGAACCGGAGGATTATGCCGGAGAGCACAAGCCGAACAGCTGGGCTTTGGGCTCACAGCATTGGGCTGCAAATTTAGTCCCAGCTAATTACAAAGCCTATTACGGTATCTTGTTAGATATGGTAGGCGGAAAAGGTGCGATGTTCCCGCATGAAGGATCGTCCATGCAATATGCCCCAGGAATCGTTCGCTCGGTTTGGTCGACAGCAACGGATTTAGGATACAGTAATCTGTTCGTAGATCAGGATGCGTTTGGGATTTCGGATGACCACACGGCGGTGAATGAGATTGCCAAAATCCAAATGATTGACATAATTGATTTACGGGCGGCAAATGGCGGTTTCGAGTTTGGGAGCTTCCACCACACGCATGCAGATAATTTAGCTAACATCGACAAAACGACCCTAAAAGCGGTCGGCCAAACACTTTTACAGGTTCTATACCGCGAATAATTCATGGAAGAAACAAACTTACAACAGGTCCATTTAAATGACCTTCACGTATCTCTAGGCGCTAAAATGGTGCCCTTTGCTGGTTTTAATATGCCCGTATTGTACACGAACCTAATCGAAGAGCACTTAGCTGTGCGTAATTCGGTGGGTGTTTTCGACGTGAGTCACATGGGTGAATTCTTCTTAAAAGGAGATCGCGTGTTAGATTTCATTCAATATGTGACTTCGAACGATGCGTCTAAATTAGTGGACGGAAAAGTGCAGTATAGCTGTTTTCCAAATGCGGATGGCGGCATCGTGGATGACTTGTTAGTGTACCGCGTGAACGAGAAAGAATACATCTTGGTCGTGAATGCGTCGAATATTGAGAAAGATTGGAACTGGATTTCTTCTCATAATACCTTCGGGGTAGAGATGGTGAATCGAAGTGATGAATATAGTTTATTGGCGGTGCAGGGGCCTAAGGCTATTTTGGCACTACAAAAATTAACGTCTGTTACGTTAGCGGACATGCCTTATTATACGTTCAAAATAGGTGAAATGGCCGGATTCTCCGACATCATCATCTCGAACACCGGTTATACGGGCGCAGGCGGATTCGAGATCTACGTGAAAAACGAAAATGCGTTAGCCATGTGGAACGCCATCTTCGAAGCAGGTGCAGAATTCAATATTCTACCCGTAGGACTAGGTGCACGCGACACACTCCGCACAGAAAAAGGCTATTGCTTGTACGGTCACGATATCGATGACACAACATCTCCGATCGAGGCTGGCTTAGGCTGGATCACCTCCTTCAACAAGGACTTTATTATGAAAGACCACCACGCCGCGATTAAGGCGAACGGTCCGTCTAAAAAATTAGTTGGCTTCGAAATGATTGACCGCGGAATCCCTCGTCAACACTACCCAATTCTAAATGCAGCAGGCGAAACGATTGGCGAAGTGACCTCAGGCACTCAATCTCCCTCCCTTTCCAAAGGAATTGGCATGGGTTATGTGAGCACAAAACACGTAGGATCTGAGATCTTTATTTCGATTCGCGACAAAGCTATTAAAGCCGAAATCGTCAAATTACCCTTTTTATAAGATGAAGAAAATCGACGTCTGTTTATCGCCGGACTTGATCCATTTATATGATTTATCCTCCGTAGCGGTGGTTGTGGTGGATATTTTCAGAGCGACCTCTTGCATGGTGACTGCTTTTGCGAGCGGCGCATCGGAGATTGTTCCCGTAGAGGAGATCGAGTTTTGCCAAGCTTACGGCGCTCGAGGTTATTTGACGGCGGCAGAACGCAACGGGATTACCCCAGCAGGATTCGATTTCGATAATTCTCCTTTTTCTTATCAAGTAGAAAAGGTAAAAGGAGCCAAAATTTGCGTGACTACCACGAACGGCACAGTCGCCATTCGTCGTTCGAGCTCTGCTCCTGCGGTGTATGTGGGGGCCTTTTTGAATATTTCCCGAGTGGCCTCCGCCCTAAAAGACTGGGACGGAAACGCTTTAGTCGTTTGTGCCGGCTGGAAGGGAAAACCAAATTTAGAGGACACATTGTTTGCTGGTGCCTTAATTGATGCATTGACAGGGGTATACGAAGTGGCGGATGATGCTGCGTTGATGGCCTGGAAACAGTATAATCTTGCATCTTATGACTTATTAACAGCCGTGAAAAATTCTTCTCACGTGAACCGTTTATTAGGTTTAGGAATCGAAAAAGATATTGCCTTTTGCCTTGAATTTGATCGGTATTCTGTCCTTCCTAAACTGGAGGGAGATACCCTACGATTAGTATGATTTTATACAGCACCGAGCATAAAAGCCCTAATGTCAGCCTAGAAGAGGCTATTTTCCGTGGTCTTCCCCCGGACAATGGCTTGTATATGCCTACTTCCATCCAACCTTTGCCGGCTTCGTTTTTCGAAACGATACAAGACCGCAGCTTGCCGGAAATTGCGGTTGCGGTGTGTGAAAATTTGCTCGGAGATAGCTTGAGTTCGGCAGATATTAAAAAAATCATCGATCAGTCGATGACCTTCGAGGCACCCATTGTTTCTTTAGAACCGGGTGTGGAGGTATTGGAATTATTCCACGGGCCGTCGATGGCGTTTAAGGATTTTGGCGCGCGCTTCATGGCCGCGATCATGTCTCATTATTTAGTACGATCGAAGCGTGAAATTCGAATTTTGGTCGCCACTTCTGGGGACACAGGTGGAGCGGTAGCACAGGGTTTTTATAATACACCGGGCATCAGCGTAACGATTTTATATCCGACCGGCAAGGTGTCTGATATTCAAGAGAAGCAATTAACGACGTTAGGGGGAAATGTAACTGCTTTGGAAATCGACGGAACATTCGATGATTGCCAAAGACTCGTCAAACAAGCTTTCCTCGACGAAGAACTTCGCGCCGCCTTTGATTTAGCGTCCGCGAATTCCATCAACATTGCCCGTTTAATTCCGCAGTCCTTCTACTACTTCGCAGCCTATGCGCAAGCGAAAAAGAAAGGATTGAATGCCCCTGTTGTGTTTAGTGTGCCGTCAGGGAATTTTGGCAATCTTAGTGCTGGATTAATAGCCTACAGAATGGGTCTTCCGGTAAAAGCTTTCATTGCTTCTTGCAATGAGAACCACCCGGTAGCCGATTATTTGCGTTCAGGAGACTATAATCCCGTTCCTTCAGTAGAAACGATTTCGAATGCCATGGACGTGGGTAGTCCATCAAATTTCATTCGGATGCGCTTACTAGCAGGTGACGAATGGTCGAAAGTCCGTGAGATCATTAAAGGCTATTTTACAAACGATCAGAAGACGAAAGAAATCATGTCTGACGTCTACAACCGCACTGGATACGTCATGTGTCCGCATACGGCAGTGGGATATGATGGCTTGCAACAATACAAAGCAGAATACCCAAGTGATGTGACAGGAATCGTCTTATCGACGGCACATTATGCGAAATTCTTGCCTACAGTGGAAGGAACGCTGGGGGTTTCTGTTCCCGTACCTACCCGCTTAGCGGAGCTTTTAGATAAAACAAAAAAGTCCATCCCCATGGGGACGGACTTCGCTGAATTCAAAGGGTATTTATTACAATAAAGCCTTGAATTTATCTCTTTCTTGGTAAGCGATAACCGCTGATAATACAGTTAAAGCCACTCCTACACTAGGTGTATGAGCTAAGCAAAGTTCAAATAATAAGATATTCACGGTGATAGGAGCTAAAATGGTTAGCCCTAAAGCACGTTTACCCGGAACTAAAATTAAGACCCCACCGATTACTTCTAATGCTTTTACCACTGTCATCATTCCGGATGACATCATAATTCCCATGTAAACACCAGGATCACCCGGGATAGGGGGCATAGGAGTAAAATTAAAGAAGTAGTTCAATCCTCCGAATAAGAAAAGAGCTCCTACAAGTACGGAAGGCAATAAATCGAGTACTTTTTTCATAAATAGTTTTTTGGTTACGGGTAAATTTATAATTATTAATTAAGTGACGCAAAATCTAAGGCCCGTAATTGAATCGTTCGATTACCTAAGTATTCGTTTACTTCCAGGTGATAGACTAGTTTAATGGGCAAACGCTGCTCATAAGCAGTGCATAAGCTGTCATAGAAATCAGCCTTCATCCCAAAGCCCACGACCTCTAATCCCCGCTCATCCGGCGTCGATCCCACATAGATTTTCAAGTGCTCTTCCTTCATCACAAACGGGCTCTTCGTCACAAAAACAGGTCCTGAAACAAAATTTGGCAACATATTACCAGGACCATAGGGTGACAGACGTACTAATAATTTGTCATAAAACGACAGACTTAGTGCCTCCAATGGAATCTGTAAATCTACAGGCAGATCCGCTTTAGGTGAGATATTCGCTAAGCCTTCTTGCGCAATGCGCTCAAACTTTTCAATAAAGGCCTGCAGATTCGATGGCTTTAGATGTAAACCAGCGGCATGCGTATGCCCTCCGAACTGCTCTAATAAATCCGCGCATTCTTCTAAAGCCTGGTGCACATCAAAGCCGCGCACCGAGCGAGCAGAACCCACTAATTGCCCGTGTGATTCCGTTAAAATAATGGTAGGCCTAAAATACTGATCTTGAATTTTGCTGGCTACGATTCCCACCACTCCTTTATGCCAGCTGGGATTAAACAAGACGGTGCTGCGCGCAGATAGCAAGAAATCATTTCCTTCAAACATCGCCAAAGCTTGTGCCACAATCTCTTTTTCCACCACACGGCGATCCAGATTTTGTTGAATGACTGCCTCCGCTAAAGCCTCCGCCTCCTGATCATCCGAAGCTAGCATCAATTTCACGGCTCCATGCGCATGGTCCATTCGACCCGCCGCATTGATAATAGGAGAAATGGAGAAGACTATATCAGAGATCTGAATAGGCGCTTTTTTCTTCGCCTTCTTCAATAAATAACCTAACCCTGGGCACGGATTTGAGCCTAATTTAGCTAGACCGAAAAAGGCTAACACCCGGTTCTCCCCATTCATCGGCACAATATCTGCCGCAATACTGCAGGCTAATAAATCCATCGATTCCCACAGTGGATCGAGTTCTAAATCGTTTGCAATGGCAAAGGCCATCATCAATTTGAAACCAACTCCCGCACCCGTTAATTCCTTGAAGGGATAGGGGCAATCCTTGCGTTTCGGGTCTAAAACCGCGACCGCTTCTGGGATCGTCGCCTCCGGCAAGTGATGATCGCAGATGATAAAATCGATACCGTTTTCATTACACCAGGATACGCGTTCGTGTGCCTTGATACCGCAGTCGAGGGAGATGATTAAGGTATATTCGTTGTCTAGCGCATATTGAATACCTGCCTGTGAAACACCATAGCCTTCCGCATAGCGATCTGGAATGTAGTAGTCACAATCTGCTCCTAAAATACCGGCTAGATAACTATAGACTAAAGTAACAGCTGTGGTTCCGTCCACGTCATAGTCACCATAAATCAAGATTTTTTCCCCGGATTCTAATGCAAGGCCTAGACGCTCTACCGCTTTGTCCATATCCTTCATCAGGAAGGGGTCGTGCAGTTGATTGACCTCTGGAACCATAAAATCTTTCACTTGTTCGAAAGTCTTGATTCCGCGAGAGACTAATAAGGATAAAAAATAGGAGTTCTTGAGTCCCAAAGCCTCGCCTAATGTCTCCACCTCCGCAGCCGGCGGTGCGGATACGTATTTCCAATTCTTTTTAGGCTCCATGTTATAAGATTTCTATTTCTACGCGGCGATTGATTTGGCGTCCTTCCTCTGTTGAATTATCCGCCTTAGGCTTCGATTTTCCATAGCCCTTTGTCCGAATTCGAGATGAATCAATATTTCCATTTAACAAGTAATCCTTCACCGCATTTGCTCGCTCCAAGGAAAGTTTATTATTGATTTCATCCGATCCCGTATTATCTGTATGACCGCTTATCTCAATAATTAAAGCCATATTTTCCTTCATTACTTGTTGAATTCGTTTTAATTCCGGTTCCGATTCTGGTTTTAAGGTGGCCTTTCCTAAGTCAAAAAATAGATTATTTACGGTTGCCGTGCTTCCTTTCACTAGCGGAACCATCGATAGGTCTCGGTCGTCTAATTCAATATAACGGCCACGAACCGTACTTAAATCTAAGTTTATAGAGGTAGGAATTAAGCCTTTGGCCTTCGCCGTAATCCCATAATTCTTCCCATAAGGGAGAACCAATTTGTATTTTCCTGTGTTTGGATCAGGCTTAGCCTGACCTAGGGTTTTTCCTGTCGCTAAATCCTCATAGGTGACAGAGGCGTCATCTGGTACTTTTCCTGTCTTCTGATTTAACACCGAACCAGAAAGCAAGACCACCGGATCCGATTCCTGTGAAGTAACAGAGCGGGTGGATGTAGGTCCAAAACGACTCTCTCCAATTGCCGCATCTGTAGGCGCATTACCCACTTTCCCACCGGCGTCTTTGCCTGTGGACTTATTGACTGAGCCGGGAACTCCCGGCGACTCATTGACTGAGCCTCCAGCAGCTTCGCTGCCCGGAGGCGACTCTAACGCCAGTCGAAATATATCCTTCTTCCCCAGCGACCCTTTGGCTGACATAAAATAAGCATAGTCCCCTTTCGCCGAAATAGAGTAATAAGCGTCATATTCATCCGAATTTACAGGCGGCCCTAAATTTTGTGGCTTACGCCAATTTTGCCATGTGTCATCTAATCGACGGGTCAAATAAATATCCTGACTTCCTTGTCCCCCAGGTCGATCAGAGGAAAAATACAAGGTCTTACCATCAGCAGAAAGAAAGGGGGTGGTTTCAGAGTATTTTGAATTGATCCCATCTCCTAAATCCATGGGACGTGTCCATTTTCCATTTTCCAAAAAGCTCACATAAATATCATCATCCTCACTGTTCTTTTTTCTGGAAAATGCCAATAAAATGGCTTTGCCATCCATCGTTAAATAACCATATTCATTCTTCCCTTTGCTCATTTGCTCATAACCAGGGATATCAATTTTTTGGGGCACTGTCCAACCTCCTGCGGTCTTATTGGCTAAAGAAAATCCTCTAGTTACATAGGATCCGTTCACATAGGCCCCTTTTAATAAGATCGTTTGGCCATCTGGAGAAATAGATAAAATGGTGTTGTATTGATCTCGGTTTAAAATATCTGATAATCGACGGGCCGTACTCCAAGCATTTCCCACTTTTTCAGAAAACCAAATATCTTGAGATCCCGAAATTGTCTCCGAACCCTTCACTCCAAACCGATTCGCAGGATGACTTTTACGCCCAAAATACAGGGTCCTACCATCAGGCGAAATCACCGGATTCAATTCTGCATATTCAGAATTAACGGCGGAGCCTAAGTTCTCAGGGGCTTTTTGGGCCACTAGAAATCCTGAAAACAATAAGAAGAATACTAGTTTTTTCATCCTACGTATATCCACTTTTTCTCCATCTTTTCTGGCTCATAGGCCATGATCCAATCGGCTAATTTCTCCGGGTCTGATTCCACCTGTAAAGCATCCATATTAGGTTGCTTCAAGAAACCTTCATCCACCATGTGCTGAATTTGCTTCAATTGATGATCAAAATACCCATTGATATTAAATACAGAAACCGGCATCTCGTGCAGATCTAATTGCTTCCAGGTGAGAATTTCAAACAATTCATCTAAGGTTCCAAAGCCTCCCGGCATCGCAATCACCCCATCCGCCATATCCGCCATCAGTGCTTTGCGTGTGTGCATTGTATCCGTCACGTGCAGTTCTGGCAAACCCTTGTGCTTAACTTCCCAAGGTTCCATAAATTGAGGAATCACACCAATCGCATGACCACCTAAACGCAAAAACTCATCAGCTAAAACCCCCATCAAACCTACGCTTCCAGCACCGAAAATCACCTGGCAACCATGGGCGTGCAAGGCTTGCGCTAATTTCACCACTTGCTCCGCATAAACCGGATTATGGCCTTTCGAAGACCCACAATAAATCAATATTTTTTTAGACATGTACGATTTGTTTTAATGCTTCCTCGAAGCGAACAAAGGTAAAGGAAAAGGACGCGTCTTTCTCGATTTTTGCTGAAGACACCCGACTTCCACCTAACACTAAACAGGCCATCTCGCCTAAAACCAAGCGAAGTAAAAAGCCAGGAATGGAGGGCAAAAAGAAGGGTTTACGTAAAGCGGACGCAATTTGCTTATTCATTTCGCCTGCCCGAATCGGTTCTGGAGCCACGCCATTATAGACACCTGACAACGTTGGATTTATCAATAACTCGTTAAAAATTCTCACTAAATCGGTAATATGTATCCAGGATTGCCATTGTTTCCCGGAACCTAGATTTGCTCCTACACCCCATCGAATCGGCTTTGAAATCACCGGAAATATTCCGCCCTCTGCACCCATCACTAATCCGATACGGACTTTGGCTAGTCGAATGCCTAGCGTGGCTATTTGGTCTACGGCAGCTTCCCACTGCTTCGTACAGTCCGCTAAAAAATCAAGTCCTACAGGCGAGGTTTCTACACACTCCGCTTCCCCCGTATCCGCTCCATAATATCCGATGGCGGAAGCGGAGACAACCGTTTTAATCGAATGAGGAATGGTGGAAAGTGCTTGATATAAAACCGCTGTACTGCGAACTCTACTATTCACTAATTCTCTTTTTCGGGCAGCAGACCAGCGCTCTTCAGCAATCCCTGCCCCCGCTAAATGTACAATCGCATCTACGCCCTCGAAAGCAGCTGGGTCGATATAACCATAGGAAACATCCCATTGGAAATCGCCACCAGAGCGAGATAAAATCACGACCTCATGACCCTGAGCTAGCAAAAATTGCTTCAGAGCCGCCCCCACAAAACCCGTACCTCCCGTGATCAGTATGCGCATATTAATTTCCTTTTTTAATGGCTTGGTAAATCACTTCATTAATTCCGGTACGGATATTCATATCCGAAATTTTGGAATTATTCCGCGTCGGATACACCCGGTTCGATAAAAACACATAGACTAAATCAGATGCAGGATCGATCCACGTGTAAGTTCCTGTGAAACCAGAATGTCCAAAGCTTTCCGAACTAGCCGAAGCTGCTGCAGAAACGCCCGGCTTATTGCGATCTACCTTGTCAAAACCTACTCCGCGGCGTGCATTTTCTGCTATGCTAAACGGATAAGAAGTCCATTGTTTGATCGTCGATTCTTGAATGAATTGCTGGCCACCGTAGTATCCTTTTTGCAAGTACATCTGCATCAATTTCGCTAAGTCATTCGCATTACCGAACAAGCCCGCGTGACCCGAAATACCCTCTAATAAAGCAGCCCCCTCATCGTGCACCTTTCCGTGAATCAAGGTCTTGCGGAAAAGTGAATCGTATTCTGATGGGACAATACGTGTTAATGGGAAATGCTTTTCTGCCTGATAAACTAATGTCGATGCCCCTAATGGTTTATAAAACGTATCTGATAAGAAATCTGTCCATGGTTTTCCAGTCATACGAGGCGATTCCGAAGGCAATAAATAGTAAGACAAATCCGAATACACATACTCCTTTTTCTCGCGCAAAGGACTCTCCTTAATCGCCGTCATAATCTGCTCTTTCAAGGTCTTATGCGCCCATAAAGTAGGCGCTACTTGCGTCGGATATTCCTCCGATTGCGCATAAGAAAGGGTGAATGGTTTCCAACGCGTTACATCTTTCGTGATGTCCACGTATTCTTTCCACATGGCCTTTTCGTCTTTGATGTTTTTCTTCAAACGGGCCTCGCCTGAAGCAGGGCTTAAGAAACGTTCCACATATTTGTACTTCACATCATCTTGCGTGAATTTTTGCTGGAATTTCTTGCTGTGGAAAATCATATCGGTACTATCAATATAATCCATCCAGAACGGAATCCACGCCTTTAAGCGCGATTGGTGCGTTAATACATCCTCATAAAGTAGACCTGATTTATTTGATTTCGCAAACGAGGGAACCAGTTGTCCCATCGTCGTTTTCAACGAGAATTTGCCCTCATCTTGCCATTTCATGAGCGCCGGAACTGAGGTGGAGATCTTCGTAATAGACGCTAAATCAAAGATATCAGACGTCTTTAATGGAACCTGAGTTTCGTAGATTTGATTGCCAAAAGCTTTGTGGTAAATGACCTTCCCCTCTTTCGCAATCAAGACTACCACTCCCGGAGCGCCTTTCACCGCGATGGCTAATTTCGCCATCGAATCCACTTTCGCATTTAAGTAAGCAGAGGAAATCCCCACTGCCTCTGGCAATAAATTGTATTGCAAACGCGCTAGAGAAGTAGTCGTCAATCCTATTCCTTGCTTATAAGTTGAGTTCAAACTGACGGGCAATTTACCCGTCGCCGGAATCGCCCCAAAGACAATCTCCGCCGCCGCTTCCTGCTGCGTAATACCATCTTGATAAGCGGTCATTAATGCTCCCGCATTCTTCAAGCTATCAAATTGCGTTAGCGTATTCACGTTCGCGAAATGAATTGCTACCGTTTTAGGCGTTGTAAAACGATTCACCAAAGTCTTAATCGCTGGCTTCAAGCTGTAATTGTTCGCTGGACGAATCGAAATGCTGTGAATTCCCATTAAGACCACATCATAGGTTTTTAAGGTATTTTCAATACGCGTAATCATCGTATCTGCACTCGTTTCGTCTAAATAGAAATGAGGCATTTCGACATAATTGTTAGCCATTTTTTGAAACTCCGTAGGGAAAGTAGACCCATAAGAAGGCTTCCCTATCGCAAGGGTTGCGATGCGCGTTTTGTCTAGCGCTTTTATAGGAACCAGTTCCCCTGGATTCTTAATCAACGTAATTGTTTTCTCTGCAAACTCACGATTTAATACCTCCGACTTTATTGGATTCAAATCCTTAATCAAGTTCTCTACGACGATGGGCGAATAGTGGGCGAGACCTGCCCAGGCTTTGGCATTCAAAATACGCTTCACGCGCTGATCAATATCTTCTTGCGAAATTTCGCCATTTGTTAATGCCTTTTTAATCGCCTCAAAAGCCGCTGGAACGTCCACAAACGTCTCTAAAATATCATTCCCCGCTAAAATAGCCCTCACGTTCGCGGTGCCTTCTGGGAACATCTTCGTCGCCCCTTTCATATCCATTGCATCCGTGAAAACGAGGCCCTTAAACTTCAATTCATCCCGCAATAAGCCCGTTACAATCGGTTTTGAAAGCGTGGATGCTAAGGAAGCCGTGGTATCCAAAGCCGGCAAATTCAAATGCGCCACCATTATCCCCTGCAAGTCATTGGCTATCAACTCTTTATAAGGATATAATTCTAAACTATCCAAGCGCGCACGCGAATGATTCAAGACAGGAATATCAAAGTGAGAATCAACACCGGTATCCCCATGACCTGGAAAATGTTTCGCAGAAGTAATGATTCCAGCCTTCTGTAAGCCTTTCATATAGGCCAAAGCCTTCGCCGTCACATCCTCCCGATTCTCCCCAAAAGAGCGGAAGTTAATCACCGGATTAGCTGGATTATTATTCACATCTACTACCGGCGCATAATTAATATGAACCCCAATTCTACGGCATTGCTCCCCGATTTGTACCCCCATCTTCTCAATCAGCGCCGTATTGCCTTGCATCGCGCCTAAAGTCATTTGGTATGGAAAACGGAACGTAGAATCCAAACGCATCGCCAATCCCCACTCTAAATCCATCCCAATAAATAACGGCACCTTCGTCCGGCGCTGCAATTCATTTACTAACACCGCCTGCTTCACTGGATGTCCTTTAAATAGGACAAAGCCCCCCACATGGTAGTCTTTCACGATCGAGTACAAACGCGTCGTATCGTAGGTATCCGCCACATTTCCGCGAGGCATCAATAATTGCCCGATTTTTTGATCTACACTTAAGGAATTAAAAACGGAATCGACCCAATTTTGCTGAGTATGTGGGAATAAATCCTGTGAAAAGGCCTGGAAACTAAAAAGGAAAAGCAGTAATCCGGTGCTGATTTTTTTCATAGCGAGGTTAACGTTCATATAAGGTGTGAAAATACGCTAAATGTGGGAATCTTCTGAAATATCCGGCCTAATTTTTCTGGGTAATTTTCATTCCACGGAAAGCATTCGTAATTTTGGGACTTAAATGATGAACGTATGAGAAAAAAAATTGTTGCAGGTAACTGGAAAATGAACAAAACGGCGCAAGAGGCTTTCGTTTTAGCTACAGAAGTAACAGAATTAGTGAAGTCTAGCGTTTCCGCTGATGTTCAGGTGATTATGTCGACACCTGCTTTGTATTTAACGGGTGTTAATCAAGTAATTGAAGGCATCCCTAACTTAGCTGTCGCAGCCCAAAACTGCCACGAAAAAGCTTCAGGCGCTTACACAGGTGAGATTTCAGCACCGATGTTAGCTTCTGCTGGCGTACAATACGTGATCTTAGGACACTCAGAGCGACGTCAATACTTCGCTGAAACGAATGAGCAATTAGCCGCTAAAACAGACGCTGCTTTAGCGAATGGCTTAACTCCCCTATTTTGCTGCGGCGAAAGTTTAGAAACACGCGAAGGCGCAGATTTCTTAGGCCACGTTGCACAACAATTAACTGAAAGCTTATTCCACTTATCGGCAGAAGAGTTCGGTAAAGTAGTGATTGCATACGAACCTATCTGGGCGATTGGAACAGGCCTTACCGCTTCTTCAGATCAAGCACAAGAGATGCACGCATTCTTACGTGCACATATTGCTAAAAAATATGGCCAAAGCGTAGCCGACAATTGCTCTATCCTATACGGTGGAAGCTGCAACGCGAAAAACGCGAAAGAATTATTCGCTTGCCCAGACGTAGACGGTGGTTTAATCGGCGGCGCTTCGCTGGTGGCGGCTGATTTTATTACGATTGCAACGAGCTACTAAATTTCAAAGCGAAGCTTTGAAATTTAAAGCATAAAGAATAAAGCACAAAGAATAAAGGTGGCATCGCCTGCGGCGATAACATTTATGAAATGTTTAATCACATCTGAATACATAAAAAATGGGGACCGTGGTCCCCATTTTTTATTCCAACTTTATTCTTTGTGCTCTATGCTCTATTCTTTATTTTAGCGTTATGAACCACGTAATCGCATTCGACGCTGACGACACCCTTTGGGTGAACGAACCCTACTTCCGAGAGACAGAAGATAAATTCTGTGCACTTATGGAAGACTACTTGCCCGTTCACACGACAGGTCAAGAGCTCTTCAAAGTAGAAATGAATAACCTCGCTCTGTATGGTTATGGGGTCAAAGGTTTCATGCTTTCCATGGTCGAAACAGCGATTCAAGTGTCGGGAGGCACGATGGGCCTTGATGGAATCGAAAAGATTCTGAATTTAGGCAAAGAGTTATTAGAGCGTGACATCGAAATTCTTCCTAGTGTGGAAGAAGTATTAAAAGCACTTCAAGGGAAATACCGTTTAGTCGTTGCCACCAAAGGCGACCTTTTAGATCAACAACGTAAACTCGCAAAATCTGGATTGGAGCAATATTTCCACCACATCGAAATCATGTCAGATAAGCAGGAAAGCGATTATTTAAAATTGATCAAACACCTCGATGTGGATCCTGCCCATTTCACGATGATAGGCAATTCATTAAAATCAGATATTCTTCCTGTTCTAGCGGTGGGTGGACACGGAATTCACGTTCCTTTCCACACGACTTGGGCCCACGAAGTAGTTTCGCACAAGGTGGAGCATGCGAATTTTAGGGAGGTTATTGAATTGCGGGATGTTTTAAACTATTTGTAAAGAATAAAGCACAAAGTATAAAGAATAAAGATGGCATCGCCTGCGGCGATAGCCTTCGTGAAATGTTTAAATCATTTCTGAATACATAAAAAAAGGGACCGAGGTCCCTTTTTTTAATCCAACTTTATTCTTTGTTCTTTATGCTCTATTCTTTGTAAAAAACGGAAATTTTAAACCCCTTCCGCCACTACTTCCTTCACACCCGGCACCATGCGCGTTAATAGCGATTCGATACCTTGCTTTAGGGTTAACGTAGAAGATGGGCAGCCTGAGCAAGAACCTTGCAATAAGACTTTTACTTGACCTGATGCTTCGTCAAACGAGTGGAACGTGATCGCGCCACCATCGGACTCTACCGCTGGACGAACGTATTCATCTAAGGCTTGCTTGATTTGCTTGATGGCAGGAGTGTCGTTAGATTGATCATCCGCGATCGTAGCTTCTGGTAAAGAGAAAACAGGTTGTTTCTCTTCGAAATACTTCTTTAAATAGGTCTTGATCCCGAATAATTCATCTTCCCAAGCCACTGACTCGGATTTTGTTAAAGTAATGAAGTTGTTCGTGATGAAAACGCGGGATACGAAATCGAATCCGAATAGGGCAACGGCTAATGGGGAGTTTTTCTCCTTCGTTAATCCGTCTGCTGGTTGGGTATAGTCGAATGACATGCCTTCCGGAAGTAGTTCCATATTGAAGACGAACTTCATGGAATGAGGATTGGGCGTAGATTCGGTATATATGTGAATGGTAGTCGAAGTGTTCATGGAGGGGTATTTTAAAATCTAGAACAAAGGTACGGCCTATTTGGTTTCCAAAAAACAAAAAAACCCGGCATTTTCATGCCGGGTTCTCTATGTCTAGCGAAGAAAATTACTCAGCCTTAGCTGCTTTTTTCGCTGGTGCTTTCTTCTCTGCTGTATCAGCTGCTGCTTTCTTTGCAGGAGCTTTCTTTGCTGGAGCCTCTGCTGCTGCTTCTACTGCCGCTTCTGCTACTGGAGCTGGAGCTGCTTTCTTAGCAGGAGCCTTTGCTGGTGCATCTGCTGGAGTTGCGTCAGCTGAAATAGGCAACACGTGAACGTATGAACGTCCTTTGAAACCTTTTTTGAACTTAACAACACCATCTGCTAAAGCAAATAATGTGTGATCTTTACCAACTCCTACGTTTAAGCCAGGGTTGTGAGCTGTACCACGTTGACGAACGATGATATTTCCTGCAATGATTGCTTGACCTCCAAATAACTTAACGCCTAATCGTTTTGAATGTGATTCGCGACCGTTTTTGGATGATCCGGCGCCTTTTTTGTGTGCCATGGTGTTATGTATTTATGCGTTCCGAAGAATCGCTTAGTTTAAGACTTATTTTACGTTAATTGATTCAATCAATACTTTCGTCAAATCTTGACGGTGACCATTCATTTTTTGGTAGGTCTTTCTACGCTTTTTCTTGAAAACTAAAACTTTCTCGCCACGAACGTGTGCAACAATTTTAGCTGTAACAGTGGCTCCAGCTACTGTGGGAGCTCCTACGGAAATTTTTCCGTCATTGT
>NZ_JBIIBQ010000004.1:0-123556 GCF_044239315.1 Aquirufa sp.
TACCTCTATTTCTATAACGGTGGTGGGGTTTCTGCGGGAGACATCAACAATGATGGTTTAGTAGATTTATTTTTTGTATCCAATCAAGGAAAGAACAAATTGTATTTGAACAAAGGGGAGATGCAATTTGAAGATATCTCCGAAAAAGCGGGGGTCGAAGGCTTCTCCGACTGGAAAACCGGTGTAACAATGGCCGACGTAAACGCAGATGGTTACTTAGATATCTATGTATGTGCGGTAGGAAACTACAAAGGTTTAGAGGGATCGAACGAATTATATATCAACAACGGTGATAATACATTCACCGAGAAGTCGAATGAATATGGGTTAGACTTTACAGGTTTCTCCACGCAAGCGGCCTTCTTCGATTACGATAAAGACGGTGATTTAGATTGCTATTTATTGAATCACGCCGTACACAACACGCGTTCTTATGACCGCGTAAATACACGTTCATTAAAGGATAACGAGGCGGGTGATTATTTATACCGCAATGACAATGGAAAATTTGTTGATATCTCCAAAGAGTCAGGCATCTACCAAGCGGCCATGGGCTACGGTCTAGGCATTTCGGTGGCAGACATTAATAATGATGGCTGGTTAGATATCTACGTGAGCAATGACTTTCACGAGGATGATTATTATTACATCAATCAAAAAGACGGCACCTACAAAGAGGGCATTCGAGATCACTTCAAGCACTTAAGTCGTTTCTCAATGGGCTCAGATGTGGCCGATATCAATAACGATGGATTCCAAGATGTGATGACTTTGGATATGTATCCGGATGACGAAAAAGTGGAGAAATCGTCGGTGGGAGAGGATCCTTTGGACATCTATATGTACAAATTACAGTTCGGTTATTTCAATCAATACTCGAGAAACTGCCTTCAGTTGAATATGGGAGGCCAAAAATTCTCCGACATCGCTGCCTCTTCAGGGGTTGCCGCGACGGACTGGAGCTGGAGCACCTTGATGAATGATTATGATGGGGATGGAATTAAAGACATCTTCGTTTCGAATGGTATTTTACGTCGTCCTAACGACTTGGATTATTTGAAATTCGTGATCGGTGATTCACTGCATTATGGCTTGCCTACCTCAGAGAAATTAGACCAAGAGGCGATTGATTTGATGCCGGATGGACGTGTTCATAATTATATTTTCAAAGGAGCTAAGGATTTACGTTTCGTCGACAAATCGTTGAACTGGGGCTTTGAGGACAAAGGTGTTTCGAACGGATCTACCTATGCCGATTTAGATAACGACGGGGACTTAGACTTAGTGACGAATAACTTAAACGAGAAGGCGGGTGTCTACCAAAACAACAGCCGTCAATTATTAAAGCACAACTTCGTTAAAATCAAATTCAAAGGAGATGGAGGCAATACGTTTGGTGTAGGTGCTAAAGTCATCTTGAAAACAAAGGATGGTCAGCAATTGCAGCAGATGATGCCTACACGTGGCTTTATGAGCTCGGTGGAGCCTACTTTGTTATTTGGAATTGGTGATTTACAGCAGGTGGATGAGATGCTGGTGATTTGGGAAAATGAGAAGATGCAGATCGTGAAAAACCCGAAGATCAATACCACACTCACGATGGAGCAGAAAAATGCAAACGTGAATGTGAAGGATTATCAATTCTCAGCACCTGTGAAGCCTCTTTTTGAGGAGGTGACTGCGGGCGTGAGCTTGCCATATCTGCACCAGGAGAATGTTTATTTCGACTTCAATCGGGAGCTCTTAATTCCGTTCAAAGTATCTATCGAAGGGCCTAAAATCGCGGTAGGGGATGTGAACGGCGATGGATTAGAAGATGTTTATTTAAGCGGAGCGAAATACCAGGCAGGGCAATTATTGCTGCAGAAGGGCGCTGGATTTGTGGTATCCAATCAGCCGGTCTTCAAAGCAGATTCCTTGTATGAAGACGTGGATGCCTTGTTCTTCGATGCAGATGGAGATAAAGACTTAGACCTGTATGTGGTGACTGGTGGAAATGAATTTTATGACCAAATGCAAGAGCAATTTGATCGCCTGTATACAAATGATGGGAAAGGTAATTTCACCAGAGCATTGAATGCTTTACCTCCCATGTACGATAACAAATCGGTAGTTCGTCCATGTGATATCGATCGCGATGGAGATGCCGATCTATTCGTAGGTGGTCGTGTAGTTGGGTATTCCTATGGCGCAACGCCTCGTTCCTACCTATTAGTAAATGATGGTAAAGGACACTTTAAAGATATGACGGTCGCTTTAGCTCCAGAATTGCGGGAGGCAGGGATGTTGACAGAGGCGATTTGGACCGATATTGATCAAGATGGAGATGCGGATTTAACCGTCGTGGGAGATTGGATGCCGATCAAAACCTTTGAAAATAATAAGGGTAAATTCAAGCTTATTGAGAATGGTTTAGAGGAGAAGACTGGTTTCTGGTCCGGAATTACGGCGGCGGATTTTGACAAAGATGGAGATATGGATTTCATCGTTGGAAATCTAGGGACGAACACGAAACTGCGCAAAGAACTTGGTGGTCAATTGCGTATGCAGATCAAGGACTTCGATAAAAACGATACGAAAGAGCATATCATTGCTTATAGTCGCGGCAAGGATTGGTTCCCTATCAACAGTAAGGATGAGATGGGAAAACAGATTCCAAGTGTCATCAATAAGAAGTATACGGCTTACCATATGTTCGCGGGTAAGACGGTGGAAGAAATTTTTGGAGATAAGGAATTAGAGGGGGCAGACGAGAAACGTGTCAATATGTTCGAGTCAGTTTACCTAGAAAACCAAGGAAACAAAACCTTTAAAATGGTCGCACTTCCTGCCCTGGCACAAGTATCTAAAATCATGGTATTACGTACGGAAGATGTGGACAAGGACGGGAACTTAGATGTTATCGTAGGAGGAAACTTTAACGGTGCTTCGATGTACCAGGCCCGTTATGATGCGTTTTTTGGCCTCATCCTGAAAGGAAATGGCAAAGGTGGATTTAATCCGTTAATTCCAACGGATACTGGATTGATGTTAGAGGGTGATATTCGCGATATAAAGCAGGTGAAAACTACAGCTGGAATTTTGTACCTAGTGGCTCGAAATAACGATAAACTGCAGGTATTTAAGAAATTATAGCATGCGGACACTGCTGGCTCTTGCCCTTTTCACGGTATTCTCTTATGAGTTTCCAAGTTGCTCGAACAAAGCGGCGGAAGGGAAAGAGTTAGCAAAAACCTATTGTTCCTCTTGCCATCTGCTTCCAGATCCAGCTATGTTGCCTAAAAATGTGTGGCAATACAGCACCCTTCCTTACATGGGAATCATGATGGGGGTGGACAAGGAGATCGGTATGCTGGAGAAACCGCTTTCCGATTATACGATTCTAGGACCAGGATCGCAGCTGATTCCGGATGAGGATTGGGAGAAAATCAAGGCTTATTATCTGGAGGAGGCACCTAAGACCTTGGAGATGCCGGCTTACATTCCTTTAAAAACCCAAACGATTTTTGAGGCAGAACCTGTCGTTGCCACCTTGCCGGGGACCACTTTGCCGAACATGACGGCTGTTCGAATTGATACACGTCGCAATCAAATCATTGCGGGCGACCAATCTAATCGGGTGATTTGGAAATGGGATTTAGGTGGCAAATTACTGGATACAAAGACGAATCAGGATGCCTTGACAGCTATTACTGCTTCAGGTTCAGAGACATTATATACCTTCATCGGGACAACGACTCAAGCAAATCCGGACGTGAATGGTTTTGTGAGCAATGCCGCTTCGGGGAAAAAGTTGATTCAAGGCTTAAATCGACCTATTGCTTTGGTTTCTGCGAATGTAGATGGCGAAGCGGGTGATGAATTGATTAGTTCCGAGTTTGGATTTAAGGAAGGGGGAATGGCCATTTGGAAGCTCGAAAAAGGGGTGTATAAAAAACACCTTTTGAATCCTCAAACGGGTGCGACTAAGGCTATCGTACGTGATTTTACGGGGGACGGGAAACCGGATATCTTGGCGCTTTTTGCGCAAGGGGACGAACGTATTTTGCTCTTTGAGAATGAGGGAGGATTGAAATTTAAAGAAAAGCAGCTGTTGCGTTTTCCTTCCATATATGGGTCCTCGTCCTTTGATATAGCGGATATTGATGGAGACAAAGACTTCGATATCGTATACTCCGCTGGAGATAATGCCGATTTTACGACTGTCTTGAAGCCCTACCATGGGGTATATGTTTTCGAAAATACGGGGGGATTGAAATTCAAACAGAAAGCATTCTTCTCTCAAAATGGGGCCACCAAAGTGATGCCAGCCGACTTCGATGGCGATGGCGATCCGGATCTAATTTCAATAGCTTTGTTCCCCGACGTGGCGGGTAGACCCGGCGAGGGGGCTATGTATTTTGAAAATAAAAAAGGGACTTTTGTTCCAATGACTTTACCGATTGAACATTTAGGTCGCTGGTCCGTGATGGATATAGCGGATCTAGATGGGGACGGGGATTTAGATGTGGCGCTGGGATCTCATGCGGTGGCTAAATTCCCACAAGGAGGATTCGATCCTCAATGGAAGCAGGCAAAAGGACTGCTCATCTTACGAAATAAAACTAAATGAAATTAGGCCTACGCGTATTGATTTTACTTCTACTATGTGGCCCACTTTTGCACGCGCAACGCAAAGGCTATGTGATTTTCTCTGGAACGATTGTAGATACGGAAAATAAGGCACCTATCGTGGGAGCCTCTGTCTTTTTCTCTGGTTCTTCCGAGGGTGGAACGACCGATTCTTTAGGTCAATTTACAGTGACTATCGCGGCACGTTCCTACCAAGTAATCGCCAGAAGTCTAGGGTATAAATACAAGACTTTTCGGTTAGATTTATCTAAAAACACCCAAACTACCATCGAATTAGAGCGCTCTGAGCAGTTATTAGGCGAGGTAGTCATTACGGCAGAGAAGGCAGATGCGAATGTGAACCGGACAATGATGGGCGTGGAGAAAATGTCTTCGAAGACCTTGAAAAAATTGCCCACGCTAATGGGAGAGGCCGATGTGATTCGCAGTATCTTATTGCTTCCTGGCGTGTCGACGGTGGGAGAAGGTGCCTCTGGATTCAATGTGCGAGGTGGAAATGTCGATCAAAATTTAGTTCTTTTGGATGGAGTCCCCTTGTTTAATACGTCTCACTTGTTTGGATTTTTTACGGGATTTAATGCCGATATGGTGCAGGATTTAAGTTTGTACAAGGGAGGCATACCTTCGATGTATGGAGGTCGCGCCTCATCGGTTTTGGATGTGCGAGTGAAGGAAGGGGATTTCGAAAAATGGTCATTGCAGGGCGGTGTGGGCCCTATTTCATCCCATATTTTAGTGGATGGCCCCCTTGTGAAAGGTAAGACCTCCTTGATTGTAGGTGCACGAGGTTCGATTTCGGATTTCTATATGCAGTATTTCCCAGACCCTAATTTAGCGAAGAGTCGGGCAAATTTTTACGATGTCAACTTTAAGCTGACACATCGTTTTGGGAAGAATCAGCGTATTTCCTTGTCTGGATATGCGAGTAATGACGGATTCAAATTTGCCCAGGATACCTTGTATTCCTGGAATACGAAGGTGATCAGCTTTAAACACAATGCGTTGTTGAGGGGGAATATATCCCATAATTTTACTGCTTTTTACAGCGATTATACCTATGGTATTGAAGGCCAAAAACAGGACTTGGAATTTCTTTGGAAACCCTCTATCATCCAAACATCTGTTAAAGAAGAACTAAGTAAAGACCTCGGTAATGCGGGACGCTTAGATCTGGGAGCTGAAATTTCAAACTTCAGTAATGATGCTGGTAGTTTTCTTCCTAATTCTGCCAGTTCTACCGTTGATAAGTTTGCGATGTCGACGGAGTACACTCGGGAAATGGCAGCTTACGTAGGGCACAGTTTGCCACTGGGTAAAAGGTTAAGTTTCGATTATGGTTTGCGTTACGCTTACTATCAGTTGCTAGGTCCGGGCGAATTTTACCAGTATAAATTAGGGACGCCGCGGGAAATCAATACGATCACGGATACCTTACGAGCAGGCTCGAATGAGGTGGTGGCAAGCTACGGAGGTTTTGAGCCTCGTTTATCTTTTGCCATTAAATTAGATACGAGTTTCTCGATTAAAATCGGCTTCAACCGAATGCAGCAATTCCGCCATTTATTATCGAATACGATGGCTGTTTCCCCTTCGGATATTTGGAAAAATTCGAATCAACAAATTCCACCCCAAATCGCTGATCAATATTCCATTGGTTTCTTTAAAAACTTCACGAATGCCTCTAATGCCGTTTTCGAGACCTCTGTCGAGATGTATTATAAGAATTTAACTAATGTGGTAGATTATGTGGATGGGGCACAATTGTATTTGAATCCGACGGTCGAAACCCAATTACTAGTGGGGAAAGGCATGGCCTATGGAGCGGAATTCTTTCTGAAAAAAGCGCGAGGAAAGCGCTTGACCGGTTGGGTATCTTATACTTATTCTCGCACATTTAGAACGATTCAAGCAAACGAGAATCAGAAAGAAGCGAATTTTGGGATTCAATTTCCAGCGAATTTTGATACGCCACATACGTTTAAATTTGTGTTAAATAATCGCTGGACAAACCGCATTTCCTTTAACGCAAACTTTACCTACACCACGGGTCGCCCGATTACCTACCCGAACGGACGTTACAAGATTTACTCCTTTAACGATCTCTATGATTATGCCAAAGCGACTGGGATTTTTCCTAGACCAGGTTTGGACAAATCCTCATATACCTACAATGGGACGACCTATACTTTTTTACAGCCAAAAGATGTCAATGAATTACTCGATGGTTATTCCACCGCCTCTTTCACCTTACGAAATGCAGAACGCATTCCAGATTACATTCGATTAGATGTGGGAATAACCATAGATCCTAAGCCAGGGAAACGCTGGCAGGGAAGCTGGAACTTCTCGATTTATAATTTATTAAGTCGCCAAAACGCTTATTCCGTTTATTTCCGCTCTTCCACCGGCGAAATCAACCAAGCAAAAACCTATCAACTTTCTGTTTTAGGCGCTGCGATACCATCGATCACCTATAACTTCAAATTCTAATGAGACACCTACTTATCCTTTTTTGTGCCTTGTTTCTTTTGAGTTCTTGTGAAACGGAGATCGAGGATTTTGAAACCCAAAACCTGAGTTCAGCCATCGTCGTCTATGGTGAAATTTCGACTATTGACGGGCCTTATAATGTGCGTCTGAATTACGTTAGTGGTTATTCTCCCTATGATATCACTCAGTTTTCTGGTCAGCCCATCACGAATGCCAATGTGCGAATCATCGATGGAAATGGGAAAGAAACAGCTTATTATGAGAAAAGCGAAGGCTATTATTTGAGTCCTGCGGGCTTTAAAGGTGTCGTAGGCCAAAAATACAAATTACGCATACGCCTCCAGGATGGCAAGATCATCGAATCGGCCTATTCAACTATAAATCCAGCCCCCGAACTAGCTGAATTCTCCTACACTTTTAAGGACGCGGCTAAAGTAGAAAATATGCGGTTCCCCTTGAAGGCGAGTATAAAAGACACAAAGGATGTGGAGAATTATTACTTCATCAAGCGTCAAGATTTTAGACAATTCTTATTGACCTGTCCTACTCCGCCCCCACCTCCAGCACCAGTACCTGCTTGCAATTGTTTATGTTGGCAAGCACCGCAAAATACCCAGCCTTATTTAGTTGATGATTTTTTGCGAAATGGAAAGGATTTATCCCTCGATTTAGGGCAATTACCTTACGAGGATTTTACAGAATGGGTCGTGCAATTAGATGCCTATTCTGTTTCTAAAGAGGCTTATACCTATTGGAAGCGCTTAGAAGATCAACGCAAGTTGAGTGGGGGCATTTTTGATAAAGTTCCTGCTCAAATCATAGGTAATTTAAAATGCACCAGCGATCCATCACAAGAGGTTTTGGGCTTTTTTATGGTGGGTGGCTTAACGCAAAAGCGGCTAAATGTAGATCGCTTTAATGGTATTCCTGTAGAGGCGTATCAGAAATTATTGTTTTATGTAGATTTCAATAATATCCGTCGAAAAGACATCCCACTTTGGAATTGCAAAGACGCCGCTTTCATCAAATATAACCTGGGATATTCTTTGCCTCCTTTATAAAACTAGTATGCTTGCATAATAAATTTTTTCTCTGCAAATTTGTTCCAACTTAAACGTTATAACAATGGCAAAAGAATACGACCGTCGCAACCTTGACTTTATTTTAAACGAAGTTTTTGATACAGCTTCACTGTGTAATTATCCTCGTTACGCAGATTATACCCCAGACATGTTTACTATGGTATTAGACTCAGCAGAAGCCATTGCTGAGAAATACTTACGTCCTATCTACGTGGATTCAGATCGCAAAGCGGCTGAATTAGTGGATGGTACGGTTCAAGTTCATCCAGGTATTGAGCCCTACATTAAGGAGATGGGTGAGTCTGGAATGATCGGTTGTACGTTTGATTTAGAACACGGAGGTCAGCAAGTACCTTCGATGATCGGTGGCGCCCACGAGTTTATTCGCGGTGCAGCACATAATTCAGCCGTGATGTTTACGGGTTTATCTCATGGGGCGGCACATTTGATTGCTTCATTTGGTTCAAAAGAATTAGCTGACACCTATGTTCCTAATATGCTTTCCGGCAAGTGGACAGGCACGATGTGTTTAACAGAGCCTCAAGCAGGAAGTTCCTTGAATGATGCCTCTACCTCTGCGAAGGATTTAGGAGACGGAACCTATGCGATTAAAGGACAAAAAATATTTATTTCAGGAGGGGATAATCACTTCTCAGAAAATATCATTCACTTAGTTTTAGCTCGTTTAGAAGGAGCTCCTGCGGGAACGAAAGGGATTTCCCTTTTCGTAGTTCCTAAGAAGCGTATCGAAAATGGCACTTTAGTGAATAACGAAGTAATCTCTTTAGGCGTTTATCATAAGATGGGCCAAAAAGCCACGCCAGCCCTTCACCTTTCTTTTGGGGATAAAGGAAACTCGATTGGTTACCTAGTGGGCGAACCGAACAAAGGTTTGTCTTATATGTTCCAAATGATGAACGAAGCGCGCTTAGGTGTGGGTATGGGTGGAGCTTACATCGCTTCAGCTGCTTACCATGCTTCTAAGCAATATGCAAACGAGCGTGCCCAAGGTCGTTTATTAACAAACAAAGATCCGAACACGCCACCTACCTTAATTAAAAATCACCCAGACGTACAACGTATGTTGTATTTCCAAAAAGCCATCGTAGAAGGTTCCATGGGTCTATTGTTCCAGTGCTTTATGTGGGATGACTTAGCGAAGAGCTTAGAGGGCGAAGAGAAAAAAGAAGCCCAAATGATGCTTGATTTGATGACAACGGTAGCGAAAACGTATCCAGCAGAGATGGGAACGCTAGCTGTAAATCAAGGCTTGCAAGTATTAGGCGGTTATGGATACACAGAAGATTTCCCATTAGAGCAAATGGCGCGCGACGTGCGGATTATGTCCATCTATGAAGGAACGACCGGTATTCATGGTTTGACTTTATTAGGTCGCGGTATTCCAGCTAATAATGGAGCTGCTTTACAGACCTTGGGTAAATTAGTTTACGCTGATATTGCTGTAGCAAAAGGCCACGAGAGTATCGCAAAGTATGCGGGTATTTTAGAGAAGGAATTAGAGAATCTGACGAAAGTGACGATGCATAAATTAGGCTTTGCGATGAAAGGTGAAATCGACATATTCTTAGCGGATTCAACGCTATATATGGAGCTTTTCGGTCTCATCACCGTAGCTTGGCAATGGTTAAAGCAAGGTCACGTAGCGGCTGCTGCCTTAGCGAAAGGTGGTTTAAGCGCGGAGGACGAAGCTTTCTACAAGGACAAGATTCACACGATGAAGTTCTTCTACCACTACGAAGTACCTAAGGCTTTAGGTTTGTCTACTCGTTTGATGGATGAGGAAGTTTTGACTATTTTTGACAACAAATAAGAAAATATGTTTAAAAAACTGGTATTCATGGGCCTATTGGCCTTGATTTCGACAGCAGCGAACGCACAAAGCAAGTATTCTGCGTACGAATTATTTCATCCCTTATGGAACTACGGACCTGTTTCCTCAGCGCGTTCAGCGGCGGGTGTTCCAGGACCAGGTTATTGGCAGAATTCGGCAGACTATAAGATTGCCGTTTCGCTTGATGATGTGGCGAACAAAATCACAGGGGATGTGGAGATTACCTACAAGAATAATTCTCCGGATAAATTGCCTTTCTTGTGGTTGCAATTAGATCAAAATAGCTTCAATACGCAATCTCGCGGAGGCAAGACGACACCAATCTCAGGTGGACGTTTTGGTAATTTAGCTTTCGAAGGTGGTTACAAAATCGAAAGCGTAACGATCGATGGTAAGCCAGCTAACTTCATTGTGGAAGACACGAGAATGCAGATTCGTTTAGCGGCACCTTTGGCAGAAAAAGTAGGAACAGCGAAAATTAAAATCGCTTATTCCTTCACCTCTCCGGAGAACGCTTCGGATAGAATGGGAATTCAGCAAACAAAAAATGGCGCGATCTATACGGTTGCGCAGTGGTTCCCACGCGTTTGTGTCTATGATGATATCGAAGGATGGAATGTGCTGCCTTATTTAGGGGCTGGTGAATTCTATTTAGAGTATGGAAATTTTGAGTATTCGATTAATGCACCGGCTTCACACATTGTGGTGGGTTCTGGTGAATTATTGAATCCTACCGAAGTGTACACGGCTGATCAGGTGAAGAAATGGGCTGCGGCTGCAAACTCTGAAACGACGGTGGTGATTCGTTCCGCAGCGGAAATTACAGACCCGGCTTCTCGTCCTGCGAAAGACCGTTTGACTTGGAAGTTTAAGTGCGCTAATGCCCGTGACGTGGCATTTGCTTCATCAAAAGCGTTTATCTTGGACGCTTGCCGTATCAATTTGCCTAGTGGCAAGAAATCGATGGCAGTTTCTGTTTATCCAGTAGAATCAGATGGTAAAGATGCCTGGGCACGTTCGACGGAATATGTGAAAGCATCCATTGAGCATTATTCAAATTGGTTATATGAATACACCTACCCAGTAGCTACGAATGTAGCGGGTATCGTTTCAGGAATGGAATACCCAGGAATTATTTTCTGTGGTTACAGAGATAAGACAGCTTCTTTATGGGGCGTGACGGACCACGAATTTGGCCATAACTGGTTCCCAATGATTGTTGGTTCGAATGAGCGGAAGTTTGCCTGGATGGATGAAGGATTTAATACCTTCATTAACTTCTATTCGACAGATGCATTTAACAAAGGAGAATACAAGAACCGTAAATTTGATATGCACGCGATTGCGAAGTCGATGTTCCGCGAAACGGCAGATCCGATTATGTCGATTCCAGATGTGATCCAAACACGTAATTTAGGCTGGGAGGCGTATAATAAGCCCGGTTTTGGCTTACGTATCTTGCGCGAGCATATTTTAGGCGCGGATCGTTTTGATTATGCTTTGAAGAATTACATTAATAAATGGGCTTTCAAACACCCTACACCGATGGACTTCTTCCGCGCGATGGAAGACGGAGCTGGTGAGGATTTAGGTTGGTTCTGGAGAGCTTGGTTCTATGAACTTTGGAGACTAGATCAATCCGTGAAAGACGTGGATTATGTAGAGCAAGATCCTGCCAAAGGAGCAGTGATTACGATCGAAAACTTAGACAAGATGGCGATGCCAGCTGTGGTTGAAGTGGAATTAACAAGTGGTGAAAAAGAACGCTTTACGTTCCCGGTGGAGATTTGGCAACGAGGCTCTAGCTGGACGTTCCGCACTTCGACGAAGCTTCCGATTAAATCGGTGGTAGTTGATCCGGATCATTCCTTCCCGGATATGGATTCTAAAAATAATACGTGGAAGCCGCTGAGTATTCGCTCTAGATAATTAAAAAGCCCTTGCAATTCGCAAGGGCTTTTTTTTATCCTTTTAAGATTCGTCCGATATCATTCGCCTTTCCTAATTCCTGCTTCAGCTTTTCGTAGCTACCTGAAAGCATCAAGCCTTTGTATTTCAACAGGGTGTTGATGTATTCGTCCAACACGTCGAGCAGGTTCTCTTGGTTTTGGTGGAAAATCTGGCTCCAGGTTTCTGGGGAAGATTTCGCGAGACGCACAGTGGATTCAAAACCGGTGGAGGCTAGTTCGAAAATTCGGGATTCGTCTTTTTCTTTCTCTAAAACCGTGTTCGCAAGGGCGAAGGAACAGATATGGGAGATGTGTGAAATGTAGGCAGTGTGCACATCGTGCTCGATGGAACCCATGTAAATCAAGTTCATCCCTAAACCACGGCGGTATAAATCTTCAATCAAATCAAGTGCGCTAGGGTCGCTAAGCTCTTTGTCGCAAATCACCCCCCGCTTACCTACAAAAAGCCCTTGAACGGCTGCCTCGGGTCCGGAGAATTCGGTTCCGGCCATCGGGTGGGTAGAAACGAATTGGGCGCGTTTGGGGTGGTTTTTCAAAGCCTCGAAAACGGGGCTTTTAGTGGAACCTACCTCGATAATAGTTTGGCCGGGTTTTAGCGCGTCTAGAACGGATGGGATCAGAGCTACCAAAAGGTCAACCGGAATCGCGCAGATAAATACTTCCACTTGGTCGATGGCCTCTTGCCAGGTAGCGATGCGGTCTACTAGTCCTAAGGCTATCGCTTTTTTCTGGTGCTCAGGATTCGTGTCGATACCCACGATTTCGGAGGCCCAGCCAGACTTACGTAAGCCTAATGCGATGGATCCACCGATTAATCCGATACCGATAATGCCTACTTTATGAGATGCCATTGCTGTGATTTTTGATGCGAGCTATCGCTTGTGAGAAAACGGATTCTTGGGCACAAAGGGAGATGCGAATATACTCGTCTCCCTGCGTTCCAAAGATTCCGCCCGGCGTAATAAACACCGCATTTTCGTCTAAAATTTTATCTGAAAGCACATAGCCGGAGGCGAATTCAGCCGGGATTTTGGCCCAAACAAACATCCCTGACTGTGCCGGATCATAAACGCAGTTAATTAAGTCTAAGAGTTCGAAAACCAGCTTTTGACGCGAACGGTAAATGCGATTCTGATTCGCAAACCATTCTGAATCCGCAGATAGTGCTTTCACCGCAGCTTGTTGCAGCGGCAAGAACATCCCCGAATCCATATTCGATTTGAATTTCAACACGGGCGCTAGGAATTCAGCCTTCCCAAAAGCCGCCCCAATTCTCCATCCCGCCATATTGTGGGACTTCGAAAGAGAATTTAATTCGATGGCCACGTCCTGCATTTCGGGAATGGAGAGCATGCTCAATGGCTGCTCGTTCAATATAAAACTATAGGGATTGTCATTGACCAAAAGAATCGAATGACGAAGCGCGAAATCACGTAATTCTGTGAAGAATTCTTTGGTTGCCTGCGCTCCCGTAGGCATGTGCGGGTAGTTCACCCACATGATTTTGACTTTCGTTAAATCGCGCTTTTCTAAAGCCTTTAAATCAGGTAACCAGCCATTGGAAGCGGATAATTCATAGTTTTCCACCGTAGCACCTGCTAGGGAACAAGCAGCAGAATAGGTAGGGTAGCCCGGATTAGGAATTAGAGTTACATCGCCTTTTTCTAAATAGGCCATGGCGATGTGCATGATGCCTTCTTTGGAACCAATCAATGGTAAAATCTCCGAAGCCGGGTTTACAGTTACTCCATAATGAATAGCATAAAAAGCAGCGAATGCCTCGCGCAAAGCCGGAATACCTTGGTAACCTTGGTAGGCGTGGTTCGAAGGGTTTGCCGCGCTCTCGGTCAAAGCCGTGATCGTTTCATCAGACGGTGCTAGGTCAGGGGAACCGATACCTAGATTAATAATAGGTACACCGGATTCCTTCAAAGCCGCGATCTGCTTCAATTTCTTAGAGAAATAGTATTCCTCCACACTGTTTAAGCGGCTCGCCGCTGTGATTTGAAAGCTCATAAAACAAAAAACCGACATAAAGTCGGTTGATATAATTGACAAAAAACTATATAACCGATTAGGCAGCGTTGTAATAACCTGCGTAATAATAAACTGTTAAATAGTTGATTGCGTGTGAATGCATAGCTCAAAGGTAGGAAAAATTTGCTTTTATGCAAACAGGGGCTTCAGTAGCTCGCGAACTAAAGCGGATTCATAGCCTTTCGAGAGGCCGAAGTTATAACACTTCTGGTAGCGCTGAGGTGATGTACCCGATTTTATCTCGTCTCTTTTCTTTTTCAAAAGCGTGCGTGCTTTCTCGATGTAATCCGCATCATCGATGCCATCCCAAGCACCAGCTAATAAAGAAGCAGAAATTCCACGCTTGCGTAATTCATAATTGATTTTCGTGCGTCCCCAGCTTTTTTGATTGAATTTAGAGCGGACGAAGATTTCGACAAAGCGGGCTTCGTTCAGGTAATTATTCTCGGAGAGCCAGGCTAAATATTCCGCAAATTCTGATGATAAAACCTCCAAAGTCTTCATCTTCTGCTCTAGCTCTTGGACGCATCGTTCCTGGTAGGCGCAGTAGCGGGCCAGCTTTTGGAGAATCTCGCTATTCATAACGGAAGATTTAAGATTCGATTTCTTCGAAACTCTCTAGGTTGAACAGATCGTTCAGGACATCCACCATTTTATCAGAATCGCCACGCTTGCAAGCGGCTTTTAGGTGGATGATGGGTTGCTTGATGATTTTTTGGACTAAACCAGCGGTAATTTTCTCCAGCTTCTCGGTCTCTTCCTTCGTCAAACCCTTCATATGGCGGTTCATCTCCTCCTTGCGGATTTGCTCCAATGCATTTTTCAACTTGTGAATGGTAGGCGAAACCTCCATCTCTTTAGACCAATCATTAAAGCTAATAATACTCTCTTCGATGATGGTGCGCACGTCCGGAATAGAGGCTAAGCGAGTGGCCAAAGCCTCATCCGCACGCTCCTTCAGCGTGTCGATATTGTATAATAATACGCCGTTAATCTTCTCGATTCCGTCCTCGATGCTACGCGGCACAGAAAGGTCAATGAAGTATTTAAAGGACAATAATTGCAATTTTTTAACCTCTGCTTGTGTAATCATCGGGCTATCGGTGCGAACAGACGAGATGATGATATCAGCTGCCGCAATTTCCTTCCACAAATCTGTGATAGGAGCTACTCTAAACTGATCTCGACCAGAGGCTATTTTTTCTGCTTTCTCGATCGTGCGGTTCATAATGGTGAACTCCGCAAAATCTTTTTCCTCCATGTTCTTGCACACATCTAAACCTATTTCGCCTAATCCTAGGATTAAGACTTTCGGGTGAGGAAGTGCTTGAGAAAGTTCTTCTGCTAAGGCTACGGTCGCATAAGAAACAGAGGCTGCTCCATCGCGGAACGAAGTTTCTTGCGCTACACGCTTGTTAGAATAGAAGATGGTATGCATCAAACGGTGCAAATATGGACCAGCCATATTTAAATCAGCCGCTTGTTGGTAGGCTTTTTTGATTTGGTTCGGGATTTGTAAATCCCCTACTACTTTCGACTGTAAGCCGGTAGCTACTTCGAATAAATGACGCAGAGAATCCTCTGTTTCGTTCATTTGCTTGAAATAGCCTAGGTATTCCGCCGTGTTCGTCAGGCCTTTTTCGATTAAGAAGGCTTTCGTTAAATCCGTCGAGATGTCGCGATCGGAGGTATAATAGAACTCGGTGCGGTTACAAGTAGAGACAATTAATAATTCATTTAAGCCAAAAAGATCCTTACACTTCACATAAAATCCTTTGCTCTCGTCTTCGTTCAATGCAAGCATCTCGCGAATGGCGAGCGGCGCTGTACGGTGTGAAAGGCTGACGGATTTAAACGGTAAAATCATTTCTGTCTTAAGCGAGATTATTAATTCACAAAAGTACAATGCAAAAGTTTAAAATGTATCTGTCTTTGAAAGAAAATCGTAATTTAGAAGAAGAAAAAATAAGAACAGTATGCACTTCAAAAACAAGACCGTCTTTATCACGGGAGGATCCCGTGGAATTGGATTAGAAATCGCAAAAAAATTAGCCTCAGAGGGCGCAAACATTGTTATTGCGGCCAAAACCTCAGAGCCACATCCTAAATTACCAGGTACCATTCATACGGCGGCGGCAGATATAGAGGCGGCTGGCGGAAAGGCTTTGGCCTGCATGGTCGACATTCGTGACGAAAATCAGGTTTTAGCGGCGGTGCAATTAGCCGTTGACACCTTTGGAGGTATTGATATTTTAATCAACAACGCCTCGGCTATACAGCTAACGGGTACCTTGAGTACGCAGATGAAGAAATACGATTTAATGAATCAAGTGAACACGCGCGGGACCTATTTGTGTGCGCAGGCTTGTTTGCCTCATTTATTAAAATCAGTTAATCCCCATGTGTTAACGCTTTCTCCTCCATTGAATGTGGAAGCGCGCTGGTTTGAGAACCATGTAGCCTATTCTATTGCCAAATTTGGGATGTCTTTATGTACCCTGGGAATGGCGTCGGAGTTTAAGGGGAAGGTGGCGTTTAATTCACTTTGGCCTAAAACGATCATATCCACTGCCGCGATTGAATTTGCTATAGGAAATGCGGCGATGATGCAATTAGGTCGCAAAGGTAGTATCATGGCGGATGCCGCTTCAGCTATTTTGCAGAAAGATGCGAAGACGGTCAGTGGTCATTTCTATATCGATGAAGAGGTGTTGCGTGCCGAAGGGGTGACTGATTTCACAGAATACCGCGTGAACCCGAATACACCAGAAGATCAATTGCTGCCAGACTTTTTCATTTAATGTTAGAAAATTATACCCCGCCGCTTTGGTTACCAGACGGGCATACGCAGAGTATTTATCCTTCCGTTTTTCGGAAAGTAGCATTGGATGAAATACCCCGGCGGGAACGAGTAACCACACCGGATCAAGATTTCTTGGACATCGATTGGTATGGCGGTTCGCTTTCAGACAAACCTTTGCTGATTGTCTCGCACGGATTAGAAGGATCGAGTGATCGCCAATATGTGACGGGATTAATCAACAAAATGAAGGGCATGATGAATGCGTTGGCCTGGAATTACCGCAGCTGTTCGGGGGAGCCGAACAAGAATTTGCGGTTTTACCACAGTGGAGCGACGGATGATTTGGACTTTATTATTCAGCTCGCCATTGAAAGAGGAGCGAAAGAAATTTACCTAGCAGGATTTAGTTTAGGCGGGAACATGACCTTAAAATGGTTAGGGGAACAGGGCAAAAATCCTCCTAAAATGATTCGAAAAGCTGTTGCATTTTCTGTACCTTTGCACCTTTCATCGAGTAGCAAGAAGTTAGCTAAGCGAGAAAACAGACTCTACACTCATCGATTTCTACAAACTCTCATTAATAAAGTCAAGGAAAAGTCCGCGCGCTATCCTCAGGATATCACCGTGGAGATGATTGATTCAATAAAGAGTTTAGTGGATTTTGACGATGTGATCACAGGGCCTTTGCACGGGTTTAAAGATGGGGAAGACTATTACGAAAAGAGTAGTTCCCTGTATTTTTTGGATCAGATTAACGTACCCACTTTAATCGTGAATGCAAAAAATGACCCTTTTTTATCGGCGGAATGCATTCCGGAAGACTATGTGAAAACCTTGGACTTTGTCCAATTAGATGCACAAGAAAAAGGAGGGCATTGCGGATTTTATCCGAAGAATTACCAGGGTTATACTTGGTCGGAGAATCGCGCCGAACATTGGTTTAAGAAAAGCGTTTAGAAAAATATACTATGCCTACAGCTCAAGCAGAACCTTTAAAAATTGTCATTGATTTCGATAGCACGTTCACGAAAGTGGAGGGGCTCGATGAATTAGCGAGAATCGCGCTTCAGGGAAATCCGAAGCAAGCCGAAATCGTGGGAAAGATCAAAGATATCACCGACCAGGGAATGGTGGGGGCCTATTCTTTCTCAGATTCCTTACGTGACCGCGTGGCTTTATTGCCGGCGAATCGTTCGCATGTGGATCAATTAATCGTTTTTTTAAAGGGTAAAATCTCGGAGTCGTTTAAGCGTAACAAAGATTTTTTAGAGGAGAATGCGGCGCAAATTTTGATCGTCTCCTCCGGATTCAAGGACTTTATCGTTCCTGTTGTGAGTGAAATGGGTATCCCAGCAGAAAACGTATATGCGAATACCTTTACCTATGATGCGGAAGGCAATATCACCGGTTACGATACGGATAATTTATTGTCTCAGGACAAAGGCAAAGTGCGTTTATTGCAATCCTTGCATTTAGAAGGGGAGGTTTTCGTGATAGGCGATGGCATCACAGATTATGAATTACGCGAGTCTGGATTAGCCAACAAGTTCTTTGCATTTACCGAAAACGTATCACGTAAGGCGGTGACGGACAAAGCGGATTTTATCGTTCCCTCTTTAGATGAATTCTTGTACATCAACGGCTTAAGCCGGGCACAATCCTATCCTAAATCACGAATCAAAGTTCTTTTATTAGAAAATGTGCACCCAGGTGCCGTAAATGCATTTAAAAAAGAAGGTTTCCAGGTGGAGCTTTTGAAAGGTGCATTGGATGAGGACGAATTGATCGAGAAGATCAAGGATGTGTCCATCATTGGTTTGCGTTCGAAGACGAATTTGACGAAAAAGGTATTAGAACACCCCAATGCCTCTCGTTTGATGTGTGTGGGTGCGTTCTGCATCGGTACGAATCAAATCGATTTAGTGGAATGTGAGAAGCGCGGGATTGCGGTGTTCAATGCGCCATATTCGAATACGCGTTCGGTGGTAGAATTGTCGATCGGTTTGATGGTGATGTTGACGCGTAATATCTTCGAGAAATCGACGAAAATGCACGCGGGTGTTTGGGATAAATCAGCGACGAATTCCTACGAGATTAGAGGAAAGAAAATCGGTTTAGTAGGTTATGGAAGCATAGGTACACAGATTTCTGTGATCGCGGAGGCGCTGGGTATGGAGGTGTATTTCTATGATATTGTAGATAAATTAGCCTTAGGTAATGCGAAGAAGTGCAAAAGCTTACAGGAATTATTGTCCCAAGTAGATTTTGTGAGTTTACACGTGGACGGCCGCAAGTCGAATACGAATATCATCGGGAAGCAGCAATTCTCTTGGATGAAGGATAACGCCATCTTCTTGAACTTGTCGCGCGGTCACGTGGTCGAAATTCCGGCTTTAGTGGAGGCGATAAAGTCAGGTAAAGTGTGGGGTGCGGCTATTGACGTATTCCCCTACGAACCGAAGACGAATGACGAAGAATTCTTGAATGAATTGCGTGGATTACCTAACGTGATTTTGACGCCACATATCGGTGGAAGCACCGAGGAGGCGCAGCAGAATATTGGCGAATTTGTGCCAGCGAAGTTGTTGCAATTCATTAATAACGGTAGCACTTATGGCTCTGTGAACTTCCCAGAATTACAATTGCCTCCTTTAGAGGATGCCCACCGTTTGTTGCATATTCACCACAATATGCCGGGGATTTTGGCCCAAATCAACCAAATCTTCGCGAAATACCACGTGAACATCATCGGTCAATACTTGAAGACGACAGAAAATACGGGTTATGTAATTACGGATGTGGCCAAAGAATACTCGGACGAGATCGTCAACGAATTGAAGTTGATCGATAACACGATTAAGTTTAGAATGTTATATTAATATGAGCACCTTTTTCACCCCGGGCCCTGCGGCCTTATTTCCTACGGTACAGTCCCATTATATGGAGGCTTTTCGTTTAAACCTCGGTTCGATTTCCCATCGTTCCGCGGCTTTCCGTAAGATCTACCAGCACGCAGACGAGCAATTGCGCGAATTATTCGCCTTGCCTAAGAGCCATGCGGTCCTATTTACGGGATCTGCGACGGAGGTGTGGGAGCGTATCATCATGAATACGGTGGAACATGAAAGTTTTCACTTAGTGAATGGCTCGTTTTCGAAGAAGTTTTTTGACTTCGCGAAGGACCTGCACAAATATGCGAATTCGATGCACAAGCCGTTTGGCGAGGGATTTGATGCGGAAGAAGTAGAGGTGCCAGAATATGCAGAATTGATTTGTTGCACGGCGAACGAGACAAGTTCAGGCGTGCAGATGAAGGCTTCGGAGATTCACAAGATCAAGAAGGCAAACAAGGATAAGTTTGTGGCGGTGGACATGGTTTCCTCTGCGCCTTACCCTAATCTTGATTTTAGCTTAGTAGACTCGGCCTTTTTTAGTGTCCAAAAATCGTTCGGAATGCCAGCCGGGTTAGGTGTATGGTTTGCGAATGAGGCGATGCTTGAGAAGTCAGAGCGTATGAAGAAACACGAAGGAATCGTGGGGACCTATCACTCGCTGCCGAGCCTTTGGGAAAATTATAAGAATTTCGAGACGCCAGAAACACCAAATGTGATGGCGATTTATGTACTAGGCAAAGTGGCGGAGGATTTTAACCGAATCGGCGTGGAGACCATGCGCAAGGAGACGGATAAAAAAGCGAAGGCCTTGTATGATTTTGCCAAAAAATCAGATAATTTCGAAATATTCGTAGAGAACGAAAATCACCGTTCAGCGACTGTGGTGGTGTTAAATTGCAAAGAGGGGTCGTCTAAAGTGATCTCTACGATTAAAGAGAGAAGCGATATGATTATCGGGGCGGGATATGGTAAATTGAAAGAAACCCAAATCCGCATCGCGAATTTCCCAGCAGTAAATTTTGACCAAGTTCAGTCTTTAATAACTGAATTAGGTTCTTTATAATAAACCTAGAACTATGAAAAATGGAGCGCCCATTCGGTGGGGTATATTAGCGTGCGGCGGAATTGCTCGCAAATTTGCGGACGATTTAGCTTTTGTAAAAGACGGTTATTTAGCCGCAGTTTCCTCTAGAGAAATTTCTCGTGCGCAAGAATTCGCGTCTCATTATGGACCGGATGTAAAGTGCTACGGCAGCTACGAAGCGATGCTTTCAAGTGGTGAAATCGATGTCGTTTACATCGCCTCTCCACATGGTTTACATCACGAACATACCTTAATGTGCTTGAATGCAGGACTTCCTGTATTGTGCGAGAAAGCATTCGCGATCAATTCGAAGCAGGTAGCGGAGATGATTCAATCTGCACGCGATAAGAAAATCTTCCTGATGGAAGCTTTGTGGACGCGTTTCCACCCATCGATTGTGAAATTGCAAGAAATTCTAGACTCAGGTGTGATAGGTGATATCATTCACTTGGCGGCAGATTTTGGCTTCCCCGCGCCTTACGATCCGGAGGCACGTTGGTTTAATCCTGCGTTGACTGGTGGATCCCTATTAGACATCGGAATCTATCCTTTATTTATTTCCAAATTCGTTCTAGGGAATCCCCTCGAAATGAAGGCTACGGGCGTTATGGCACCTACGGGCGTGGATATGAATACATCGATCGCCTTGAAATACAGCTCAGGTGCCACAGCAAGCCTATTCTCAACCTTTGCGACGAAGACCGATACGACCTGTGAGATTCACGGGACGAAAGGGAAAATACATATGCATTCTCGCTTCCATGAGACGAAAGGAATCACGGTTACGATTCACGAAACTGAGCAAGAAACGTTCTACGAAACAGAGCGTTTAGGCTGGGGTTACAGTTACGAAGCGGAGGCAGTTCAGGCAGATTTACGCGCTGGTCGCACAGAAAACGCCTTGATGTCGCACGCTTTTAGTACTGAATTAATGGCTTTATTAGATGAAATTCGTTCCCAAATCGGTTTAACATATCCTAATGAATAAGATCCTACTTTTCCTGTTTTTATCCTTCAGCGTTTTTGCGCAGAAACCACTCGATCGTTTTGAAAAAGAAATCAGAGCATTTGAAAAGCTAGATTCGATTGCCATGCCTACAAAAGGAATGAAGTTGTTCATTGGCTCCTCTAGCTTCCGTTTGTGGAAAAACTTCGATTCGGATATGAAGGGAATGAATGCCATTAACCGAGGTTTTGGTGGGAGCACTTTAAAAGAAGCCTTGTATTATTTTGACCGGATGGTAGTGAAATACCAGCCGTCTTGGGTTTTTATGTACGAGGGAGATAATGATTTAGCGGGTGGCCAAAGTCCGGAAGAGATTGCCCTGCAGTTCGAGGAATTCTCTGCGCGTTTAGCGAAGCAAGTACCTAAGGCAAAATTAGTTTTCGTTTCTGCTCGCCCTAGTTTAGCTCGCGAGTCGATGAAGGCGAAACAACAAGATTTAAATCAGCGCATCGTTGACATCGCTGCGAAGAAAAAAGGACATTATGTCATCGATATGCACTCCCCATTTTATAACCCAGATGGTACATTAATGCAAGATATTTTCGTGGCAGATCGTTTGCACCTGAATGAAAAGGGATATGTAATTTTCGCAAAGCAAATACAAAACTTTCTTCAAAAGTATGCCAAATAGGGATGTTTTAAAGGGGGATTGGTTATCGAATATTTCGGTAGACTGCGTTATTTTCGGTTTCCAAGAGAACCAATTAAAAGTACTATTGTTGAAGTTTAAAAATAACGAAGTCTGGTCTCTGCCGGGTGGATTTATTGGTAAAGAGGAGGATGCGGATGAGGCTGCAAAGCGCGTCTTGTGGCAGAGAACCGGATTAGAAGATATCTACTTGCAACAGTTTCATGCCTTTGGCGACCTCAAAAGAAATATTGGGGCGTTTGAAAAGCACGAGGAAATAAACCTCGCTATGGGTCGCTCTAAAGAAGATTTAACCTGGTTGTCTAATCGCTATATCACGATCGGTTATTATGCCCTAGTGGAGTATTCGAAAGTGCAGGTGACTTTGAATGATGTGTCAGACGATTCGGCTTGGATGGATGCAGATCAGATTCCACCCCTATTTCTAGATCACAATACCATTGTTTCCACAGGTTTAGCCCATTTGCGCGCATCAATTGATACAAAATTAGCAGCCTTTAATTTATTGCCGGAGACATTCACCATGTCTGAATTACAACAGGTCTATGAGACCATTTTAGGCAAGCCATTAGTCAGGACTAATTTCCAGCGCAAGATGTTGAGCTTGGATATTCTGGAGCGTATCGAAAAGAAATACACGGGAGGTGCTCACAAGGCCCCTTATTTGTATCGTTTGGACAAGAAAAAAGCGGAGGCTTTTATGTCCTCCGCTTCCTAAATTTTAGCCCATGTTATGGTAGACGTTTTGCACGTCGTCGTCTTCTTCTAGACGCTCGATCAGTTTCTCCACGTCAGCAACTTGTGCATCTGTTAATTCTTTCGTTTCATCCGGGATGCGTTCGAAGTCTGCTCCCATTAATTCAAAGCCTTTTTCTTCTAAGAATTTTTGAATCGCCCCAAAAGCGGTAAATTCTCCATAGATATTGATCTGGTTCGTTTCCTCGTCTAAGAATACTTCATCTCCACCTAAGTCAATGAGGTCGAATTCCAATTCTTCTAAATCGATTTCCGGTTTTGCTGCAATCTTAAAAACGGATTTCCGCGTAAAGATGAAGTCTAACATTCCTGTTGTTCCTAAGCTACCACCACATTTGGTGAAAGAGGAGCGGATGTTTGCCACGGTGCGGTTGATGTTATCTGTCGTTGTTTCTACTAAGATGGCAATACCGTGTAGTGCATATCCTTCGTATACAATCTCTTTGTAATCTTCTTGGTCTTTTGAAGTAGCCCGTTTGATCGCACGCTCTACGTTTTCCTTCGGCATGTTCACTGCCTTCGCGTTTTGGATGATGGCACGCAAACGCGAGTTTGATGTAGGATCACCACCTCCAGCTTTTACAGCAATCACAATATCCTTACCGATTTTGGTGAAGGTTTTGGCCATTTGACCCCAACGTTTGAATTTTCTCGCTTTTCTAAATTCGAAGGCTCTTCCCATAGTTCATTTATTTACAGTGCAAAAATAAAACAAGCTGATTGAATTCCGCTATCTGAGCTAAAAAAAATCCCCCTACAGACCCCCGCTAGATACCTGAGAAATTTGGCTAAATTGCAGGAATGAAAAAATTCCTTGTCCTTATTTTATTGATTTGTAGCACGTCTCTTTATGCCCAGAAGAAGAACGAAAATTTTCAAATGCTTATCAAAAAAACTACGGGCCCCATTAAAATTGATGGAGTTATAGATGAAAATGCGTGGTTTCAGTCTGCTGCCGTGAGTGATTTTATGATGTGTAATCCCTTCGACTCTCTGTGTGCTCAGGTACGCACGGATGTGAAGATGACCTATGACGATAAATACATTTACATTTCGGCAGAGTGTTTTTTGAAAGAGCCGGGGGCCTTTGTGGTAGAGTCGATGAAGCGGGATTTTGGTTTTGGGGTAAATGATAATTTTTTAGTGTTCATTGATACATTTGAGGATAAGACGACTGGCTTTGCCTTTGGGGCGAATGCGGCAGGTGCGCAATGGGATGGACAGATGTCTGAGGGTTCTAAAGTAAATTTAAACTGGGATAATAAGTGGGAATCAGCCACAACCTACAAGCGAGACTCTTGGATTTTCGAAGCGGCGATTCCGTTTAAGTCCATCCGTTATAAGGGCAATCTTCAACGCTGGGGGATTAATTTTTCCCGATATGATTTGAAGGCCAAAGAAAAATCTGCCTGGGCTCCTGTCCCTCGGCAATTCCCCACCGCTTCTTTAGCCTTTGCAGGTGTATTGGTTTGGGATACTCCTCCACCTACCCCTAAGAAGAATATCTCTTTTATTCCGTATGTTTTATCCGGTGGCACGGCAAATTATGAGACGAAAGACCCAACTAAAATGCGCAATCAAATAGGGGGTGATATTAAGGTGTCGATTAATTCAGGGTTGAATTTAGATATGACCTTGAATCCAGATTTTTCTCAAGTGGATGTGGATCGACAGCAGACGAATCTAGACCGTTTTGAGCTATTTTATCCGGAGAAAAGACAGTTTTTTATTGAGAACTCTGATTTGTTTGATGGATTTGGAACAGAGAGTATTCGGCCTTTTTTTACGAGAAGAATCGGTATTGCCTTGAATCCTAAAACGGGAATTTATGAGCAGACGCCTATTACGTATGGAGCACGTTTAAGTGGTAAACTGAATCAGGATTGGCGGATTGGGGCCCTGAATGTGCAGTCTGAGCGGAATGAAATAAAGGGGGTGCCTACTCAAAACTATTCCATGATCGCTTTGCAACGCAAGGTATTCGCGCGCTCGAACATAGGGGCTTACATGGTGAACAAACAATCCTTTCTGGACTCTGATTTACAACGTTCGAATGGTTTTCAGGCCTTTAATCGTGATGTGGGTTTTGAGTACAATTTAGCGTCCGCTAACAATTTTTGGACCGGAACGCTCTTTTATGCGAACACGATTAGTCCTTTGCAAAAGGATAGGAGTTTTGCGCAAGCCGCTGCTTTGGCCTACAAAGACAATAACTGGACATTTGGAATTAAAGAATCCTGGGTAGGGGAGAACTACAATCCTGAAACGGGTTATGTGCCTCGGATTAACTTTTTCCAGGTACAGACTGATGCCGCGAAGAATTTCTACCCGAAAGACAAAACCACGAATGTCTTTTACACGACATTATCAGCCATGTCGGTGAGCTATTGGAACAACCAAGGCACATATACTGATAATACCACCTATATCGCCTACGATGGAACGATGAAGGATCGCTCGACTTTTGGGGTGTACCTTTCTTATGATTATGTGAAATTATTGTATGATTTCGATGCAACACGTATGGGAAATACGCCTTTAAAAAGGGGGACAGACCACGACTGGTATGCATTGAATGCGCGTTATGGTTCTTCGCCTATTAAGTTATTTACGTACTCTCTCACATCTCGGATTGGCGGTTATTACGGGAATGGCTGGCGTACGGGCGTTACAGCGGATATCGGTTACCGTTTTCAGCCTTATGGAAGTTTTTCGGTGGCCCTGGATTATAATGATATCGTAGACGTCTACGTACCTGGGGTGGATATAATGGGCAAGGACTTTTCTCGGAAAATTTCCTCTAACTTTTGGATTATTCGACCAAAAATTGACATCACATTTACGAATAAATTGTTCTTTGCGACCTTCTTTCAAATCAACCAGCAAACGAAAAATGTTAATTTAAATGCGCGACTACAATGGCGTTACAAGCCAGCGTCTGACTTTTTTCTCGTTTACACGGATAATTATTTTCCAGAAATCATGAAAATTCGTAACCGTGCAGTAGTGTTGAAATTGAATTATTGGCTTAATTTGTAATCTAAATAAATCACACATCTATGAAAAAGTACTTATTGTTATTATCCTGTTTAGTTTCTTTCAGTGTTTTAGCACAGAAAGCAGTTCCATCACCTCCTGCCGTTGCATCACAAAAAGTGGGCAATACGGAAGTAATGATTAAATATGCACAACCTTCGACGAAAGGCCGTTTGGTTTTTGGTACAAAAGAGGCGAAAGCATTAGTACCTTACGGTGAAGTTTGGAGAACAGGCGCGAACGATGCGACTACGTTCGAAATTTCAAATGATATTACGGTTCAAGGGAAAACATTAGCTAAAGGAGTTTACTCTTTATTCTCGATTCCAGGTGAGTCAGAATGGACGATTATCTTTAACAAAGATGCTAAAATGTGGGGAGCTTATACCTACAAAGAAGCAAATGATGTTCTTCGCGTTAAAGCTCGTGTGAGTGAGCATGCGCACACAGAAAAATTCACCATCGGTATCACAGCTGCTGGCCAAGTGACTTTAGATTGGGATAAATCATCAGTTTCTTTTTACCTGAAATAAAATCAAGAAGTTGATAAAAAAGCGGCTCAGAAATGGGTCGCTTTTTTTATTGCCAAAATTCGTTTGAATTCCACATTCCTTTGGCTATTTTTACTCGCAATTGACGATAAATAAAGAATATATGAAAAAGGTATTGATAGCGGAAGATAGCTCAGTGATCCAAAATTTAGCGAAGAAGATTTTAGAATTTCAAAATTTTGAGATACACGCCGTGAAAAACGGACAACAAGTATTAGATGAATTAGCGAAAGCTGAATTCGATATTATCTTACTTGATATCAATATGCCGGTAATGGACGGTATGGATTGTGCTCGTTCTGTACGTGCACTAGCAGATAAGAAAAAAGCAGCCATTCCGATGATCGCGATTACCGGAAATGCACGCAATTATTCAATGGATGATTTCAAAGCAGCTGGATTTAATGATTTCTTAGCAAAACCCTTGAACTTCGATTCATTGGTTTCTCAGGTGAAAGCCTTAACAGAATAAGCTCATGTCCCCTTCTAAAGTAACGTTTTTAGGAACGGGAACTTCGCAGGGGATTCCGATGATTGCTTGTAACTGTTCAGTTTGTCAGTCTACAGACGAGCGAGACAAGCGTCTCCGTGTTTCGATTCATGTCGAAATAGGCGGTAAAAGTTTTATCATTGATACGGGTCCTGATTTTCGTCAGCAGGTCCTTCGGGCCGGAATTAAGCGTTTAGATGCCGTCCTGTATACACATGAACACAAAGATCATACCGCCGGAATGGATGATGTGCGTGGATTTAATTTTCACCAACAATCTGCGATTCCTCTGTATGCCCGAGCCCAGGTAATTGCACAGTTGAAACAAGAGTTTGCCTATGCTTTTGGAGATAATAAATACCCAGGTGTGCCCGAAATTGATGTGTATGAAATCGATGGTCAGCCATTCACTTTGCAAGGAATTGATATTCAGCCCGTATTTGTGAAGCATTATTATCTTGATGTCTTGGGGTTTCGTTTTGGTAAATTTGCCTATGTAACAGATGCGAATTCCATAGCCCCAGAGGAGCAAGATAAATTACGTGATTTAGATGTCTTAGTGATTAATGCCTTGCGCAAGACCTCCCATATTTCGCATTATACTCTAGCAGAAGCGCTTGATTTGATCGCTGATTTAAAGCCTAAAAAGGCCTATATTACACACATTAGCCACCAAATGGGCTTGCATGCTGAAGTTAATAAAGAGTTGCCACCTAACGTTTCATTAGCCCATGACGGGCTTGTTTTAGACTTCTGATATGTCGTTAAAAGCTGTTTTGTTTGATATGGATGGAGTGATTGTGGATAATTTACCATATCACGTGGAGGCTTGGTTGCTATTTTGTGAACGTAATGGTATTCCTTTAACGAAGGAGGTATTTTACAAAGAGCTGAATGGAATGAATTCGAAGGATACCTTCGAATGGTTTTATAAAAAAGAGATGACCCGGGCTGAGGTAGCGGTCTTGGAAGAGGAGAAAGAATTACTTTACCGCGGATTTTATGCTGAGCATAGAAAGCCAGCGGAAGGGCTACTGATTTTTTTGCAGGATTTGCGATCAAGAGGTATTAAAACGGCCTTAGCTACATCAGCGGGGCCTGGAAATATAGATTTTATTGTGGATGGTTTAGGTATTCGGGATCAGTTTGATGCTATAATTGGTGGCGCAGAAGTCACTAAAGGTAAGCCTGATCCAGAGATATATGTGAAAGCGGCAGCACTTGTAGATGTTGCGCCGGAGGATTGTTGGGTAATTGAGGATTCTCTTCAAGGGATTGCCTCTGGACTTGCCGCTGGTGCTCGAGTGGTAGGAATAACGACTTCCCATACGGCGGAGGAATTAGCGCATACACAAGTGATTGCCTCCAATTTTATGGGTTTATATCAAAAAATAGCAGCTTTATGAGAATACTGTCAATCTTATTCGTTTTTATTAGCCTAGCGGCATATTCTCAAAAGGGACGTCCTAAAATGGAAATGGTTCCTGGCATCATGATTCAGGAATATACACCTGAATTCATGGGTTTGAAACGCGATTTACCAGAAGGATATACGGAATCAATGCGCGCCATTTTAGCGCAAGCTGAGGCGATCAAACTTGAAGCAACTTCCCAAACCCAAGCTTCAGCAACCATCAACTTAACGTTTGAAACACCTCCTCCTGCAGATATAAAAGCTGTTTTTGAAAAAGCAGCAGCCACCTGGTCAACTGTATTTTCATCTGATGTACCCATTACTATTTATGTTAAATGGGCACCCTTAGCTGCCAATGTTTTAGGGAGTGCAGGGACTACAGCAAATATCCGAAACTTTGTGGGGGCTAATCGTATAAATACATTTTATCCCATCGCTTTAGCTGAGAAAATGGCGCATAAAAACTTGAATGGGAATAACCCTGATGTTGTAGCGACCTTTAACTCTGACTTTAAGGATTGGTATATAGCAACAACTGGAGTGCCTGAAAGTTCTCAAATCGACCTTTATTCGGTTGTTTTACATGAGATGGGACATGGTCTCGGATTTATTGGTCAAATATCTGTTACTGATGGTAAGGCAGGATATGGTTATCCTGGTATTTTTGACCAGTATTTGATTAACTCTGCGAAAGCTTCATTAACGGATACCACTAAGTTCAAGAATCCATCCACGGCACTTTACAGTCAAATAATCTCTAATGATATTAGTTTATCCTCACCTTCGATTTTAAATGCAAATGGAGGTGCTTCAGCTAAAATCTATGCGCCAACAACCTATAAAGAAGGGTCTAGTATCTACCATGTGGACCAAGCAACTTACGGTGTGGCAAGTCCTAATGCCTTAATGACACCTCAAATTGCAAGAGGAGAGATTACTCATTCCATAGGCCCTATCGTTAGTTCTGCCTTTAAAGATTTTGGCTGGTATTCTTCTAATTTGATAGGGGATGAATATAGTGATACAGAGGATCAGTCGACAGATAAACTATTTTCTGTGAAAGTGTTTTCGGATACGCTTTGGGATGAATCCTCCTTGAAACTTTATTTAGCTATTAATTCGAATTCATTTAATCCTATTTCTACATTTTCTAAATCAGGAAATACCTATTCTTATACCTTGCCTAAAAGTACGACGCCTCGAAATATTAAGTATTACTGGTATGCTCAGGAAAAATCTGGCAAGAAATTTGTTACCCCAGCTGAAGCGCCGCTCATAACTGGGACACCCTATGGTAGTTTTTTTGAGTTCAACATTGCCCCTGATACCACTAAACCGGAGGTGGTATTTGCAAACTCATTGAAGTATGTTTTCAGTTCACAGAACGTAATTCCGCTACCTACCTTGCTAGCTGCTGATAACATTGGTATTGATACGGTTTACATGGAGTACTCTATCAATAATGGTTCTGTGATTCGAAAAGGTTTCAAAAAAATCGCTGGATTTAACTTCAGTTATTCGAATAGTTTTGAATTCGCTGCGGGCCTATTGAAGGCAGGTGATGTGATTAAATACCGAGTTATAGTTAAAGACAAGGCAAAAATCACCAATGTTGTCACGCTTCCTGCCACCGGCAATTTCGAATTTACAGTCCTAAGTTTGCAGTCCCCTGTAGGAAGTTATATTCAAAATTTTGATACGAATCCCTCTTCAGATTTTTATTTAAAAGGTTTCAGTTTTGCAAAACCTACTGGTTTTTCTACCATAGGATTACATAGTCAACATCCTTATGCGGATGGGACTGAGGAATCTTATGATGGTGCAGGCGGGTCAGATAAGTTCACAAATAATGATGCCATTTTACTAAAGCCCATTACAGTTCGAGCCGATACGGCGAAAATAATTTTTGATGAAGTGGTATTGGTTGAACCGGGAGAGGCAGGGGCTCCTTTTTTAAATCCTAATGGAACAGTTAATCGAGAATTCTTTGATTATGTGATAGTGCAAGCCTCCAAAGATGCGGGCAGAAACTGGTTTAATCTAATCAATGGCTGGGATTCGAGTCATTCACCACTTTGGTTAGGCGTGTATAATTCAGGTAGTGATTCGAAGGGGAATTCAACTGGTGTGGGTACATCTACGTTGACTATAAAAAGGGAAATCGACTTACTTTCTTCTGGCATTTTTAAAGCCGGAGATCAATTAATATTACGTTTTCGATTGCATGCGGATGTAGGGGCACATGGCTGGGGTTGGGCAATTGATAATTTAGCGATTCAAGAACAAGTAGCTCCGCCACCACCGCCACCACCACCGCCATTGGTTTTAGCGGCTGAGCCTGCCTCATATTCAGCAGAATTGCAGGTTACTCCTAATCCTTCCTCTCAGCTTATCCGGGTGAAATTAAGAGTAGATTCTTCAGATGAGCCAATAAAAGCTGGGATATTAAATGGCTCAGGACAGTGGGTTCAGCAAGAAAACATACAGGTGAAAGGCGGAATAGTAGATAAACTATTTGATGTTTCTATGCTGCCAGCTGGAATATATTATGTTCAGTTAATTGCCAATGGAAGCGTATATAATAAGCGAATTATTGTGGTTCGCTAAGGCCTAGCAAAGCTTTTTACTTATCTTTGTAGTCTTAATCATTAAAATTAGCCCTATGTCTTGGTTTTCAAGAAAAGAAAAAGGAATTGTTACCCCCACCGCCTCTAAGTTAGATGCTCCGGATGGTTTGTGGTACCAGTGTCCTTCTTGCAAAAAAGCGATTCATACGCGCGAACACCGTCTGTTTGCCTATACTTGTTCGGGTTGTAATTACCACGAAAAGATAGGTTCTCAAGACTATTTCGAGTTGTTATTTGATAATTCTCTTTATACCGAATTAGATCCTATGATGGGTTCTGGAGACCCATTGGAGTTTACAGATACAAAAAAATACACGGACCGAATTAAAGCCACAGAATACAACACAGGCTTGAAAGATGCGGTTCGAACGGCCTATGGTGAGATTAACGGATTACCTATCTGTATTTCAGCCATGGACTTTAATTTTATTGGTGGATCGATGGGGTCTGTAGTAGGTGAGAAGATTACACGCGGAATGCGACATTCGTTAGAAACGGGGAAGCCATTCTTAATGATTTCTCGCTCCGGTGGTGCACGTATGATGGAGGCTGGTTTTTCTTTAATGCAGATGGCCAAAACCTCTTCTCTAATCGCCCTCCTCGCAGAAGCTAAGATTCCTTATATCTCTTTGATGACGAATCCGACCACCGGTGGTGTGACGGCATCCTTCGCGATGCTAGGCGACTTCAACATCGCTGAGCCCGGTGCTTTGATAGGCTTTGCTGGCCCACGTGTTATCAAAGAAACGATCGGAAAGGATTTACCTAAAGGGTTCCAAAGCGCTGAATTCGTCGAAGAACATGGCTTCTTAGATTTCATCGTTGATCGCAAAGATTTAAAAGACAAATTGAGTTCCTTGTTAGGGATGTTGAAATAAACAAAAAAGCCAGCTGTTTAGCTGGCTTTTTTGTTGTAGAATCCTGAAGATAATTATTTTTCATGCAACCAACGTAGGTATTCATCCTGCGTTTCAAAATTGATTTTAGTAATCTCCCCTTTAAGCACCTTGGGCCAACTGTTTTTATAGATGGAAAGTAAAACTAACATGTTTTTAGAATAAGGCTCGTAAATGGTTAGTTTGTTTTCTTTTGATACAATATTAATTCTTATGGAAGATTCACCTTCCTCAACCAACTCAATCTCTTTTACTGAATCCCAGGAGAAAATCAGCTCCAATTCACTTTCTTCCTTGTAATTACTATAAAATCCATCCACATTGACATACAAAAAGCCTGCTAAAGCTTTTTCTGATACGTGAACTATGGAGGTAAAAAAGAAAGGGTGATGATTGCCTGTGTCGTACCCTAGTTCGCTTAAGGCAGTTTTTACATACACCAATTCAATTAAGGCTTTCTCTTTCTTTATTTTCTCGGAAGCAATAGCAACTAACTCATCACTATCTAAGTCAAAATCTCCCAAATTAATTTCTGTAGCATCAGAATCGTCTGCCATGACATAATCAGCCCAATTGATTTCGGTAGAGTTAGAACTAGTATCTATTTTGATGTTTTGGTCCCCTAATTCAGTTTTTTCTAAGGCCATAATTACTAGTTATTAGACAAGAAAGGAAAAAGCAAAATTGTAATGGACAAAAATGACTTTTTTTGCCCACAAAAAAAAGCCCGCTATTTCTGGCGGGCTTTTTGATATAAAAATGTAAAGACTATTCTTCGATCACTGCTGCAGCTACTGGAGCTGCTGCTTTCGCACGAGATTTCTTTTCTTTCTCTGGAGCTGGAATGACATCTTCCACACCTGCGAATACACGTCCGCAATGCTCACAAACTAAGATTTTCTTCTTGTCTTTGATATCTGTTTGACGTTGTGGAGGTACAGAGCTAAAACATCCGCCGCAAGCACCACGCTTCACTAAAACAACCGCTAAGCCGTTGCGTGCATTATCACGTAGTTTTGTATACGATTTTAAAAGACGCTCATCTACAGACTTCACTGCTTTCTCGCGATCTTTTAATGATTTTTGCTCTTCTTCCTCGCTTTCTGCGATGATTACTTGTAATTCATTTTGCTTGATCTCAAGATCTTTCTTGCGCTCAAACAAGTTCGATTCTACAGAGGCGATTTCGTCGTTTTTGTTCAAAACTTTGAAATCGATTTCTTTGATACGCTTATCTGCAATTTCCATTTCGATTCCTTGCAATTCAATTTCTTTCGAAATTGCATCGAATTCGCGGTTATTGCGCACGTTCATTTGTTGTTCCTTGTACTTAATGATTAAGTTATCAGAGTTTTTCTTTGCGATTCTGTAGTTAGCGATTTGCTCTTCAAAATCAGCTACGTCTTGCTGGAATTTAGCCAAACGAGTCTCTAATCCCATGATTTCATCTTCTAAATCACGAACTTCTTCCGGTAAATCACCGCGTACTTTCTTGATATTATCTAACGTTGAATCAATGGTTTGAAGCTTTAAAAGGGCCTCTAACTTTTGGGCAATCGTTGTTTCGGTAACTGTAGCCATTATTCTAATTTATTTGAATTGTCTAACCTCTCTCGTTTTAAGCGAAACGTACCGGATTGGTATTGGTTTCACTTTTCAGAACGGCAAAATTACTAATATTTTTTGATAAATAATCATGTATCGCATCAATAATCATGACTTCAGATTCGTAATGCCCTACATCTACGATTAGACATTGATTTTCGGCGTCAAAAAATTCGTGGTACTTAATATCTGAAGTGATATAGGCATCACAACTTTGTTTCATGGCCTCTTTGATCAAGAAACTTCCAGCGCCGCCACAAACCGCTACTTTTGAAATGGGTCCTTTAGGTAAAGCGGTATGTTTCAGGGCTTGAAGTCCTAAACGCTTTTTGACAAATACTAAAAACTCCTCTGGAGAAAGCGACTTTTCTAAATTTCCTACAAAGCCAGAGCCTACATCTTGCCACGAATTATCAAGTGAATAGATGAAATAGGCTACCTCTTCATAAGGATGGGCAGATTTTAATGCCGCTAAGACAACTCCAGCAAGATGCGCTGGGAATATCATCTCTACTTTCATTTCGCTAACTTCGGATAATTGATTCGATTTCCCCGTGTATGGATTAGCCATCGAAGAAGGTTGAAAACGTCCAGTTCCCTCTGATGTGAAGCTGCATGAGGAGTATTCTCCGATGTTTCCAGCCCCTTCAGCATGCAATGCCTCCCGCACAGCAACTTCATGCGTTGCTGGAACATAATATTCTAGCCTCTTTAAGGCATACCGCAGCGGTTTTAATACGTGTCCTGTGATGCCTAGCTTAGCAGCTAAATGATAGCTAACGCCCTTAGGGGCGTGATCTAGGTTCGTATGTGAGGCGTAAAGAGCAATATCATTCTGAATGGCCTTGATTACCGTTCTTTCGACATACGAAGCACCGGTGATTCGTTTTAATCCACTGAAAACGATGGGATGATGCGAAATAATCAAGTTACAGCCCTTTTTGATGGCCTCTTCTACCACCTCTTCCGTACAATCCAGGCTGATTAATACGCTCTTAACTTCCTGGGAGGCATCTCCTACGAGTAACCCTGCGTTATCATAGGATTCTTGCCATCCTAGAGGTGCCCAAGCTTCCATCTGCTGACAAATTTCTCTTATTTGCATGCTATACGTTCATTTTGACTGCAATTTAGGAAATCTAATGGTATATTTATCTTTTCAAATTTCACAAACTCCATGCGAATTAGACCAGCTGCCCTCATCATCGAAAATAATCATGTGCTTTTCCTGCGCTATGATTATCCGGGAGGTAGTAAATTCGCCTTGCCCGGAGGAAATGTGGATGCTGGGGAAACCTTTCCAGTCACTATTGCCCGTGAATGCGAGGAAGAACTAGGTATCGAGGTGGAAGTGCATGATTTGCTTTTTACGTGTCAGGTGCATGCCACGGATGATTATAGTGCGTGTGCTCACCTTATTTTCGAAGGAGATATTGTGGGAGGAATCCCGCTCATTCAAGCGGGTGAAACAACGGCTGATGATCTAGTTTGGGTGCCGGTGGACAAAATAGCGGAATTAACTATTTATCCTTCCATCAACGATGCCATCTTAGATTATGTGCACACAGGAAAGAAAGGACAATATCTGGGGACTCTTAAGCAGATTTGGCTTTAATCTGATTTCCTAACAACAAGCCGATCAATCCGGCTAAAAGTCCATACCACACAGCGGGAATTTCTGAGGGGCTGATGAAGTGAAAATATCCCCAAATAACCAATCCCAACACCATACTTAAGTGACTTCCCCAGGGAGTCGTGCGTTTCCACCAGAGACCCGCATTGAGTGGAATGAAAAGGGAAACTAGGCTGAAAGCGGAAGCTTCTCCTACTAATTCGAAGATATTTTGGCGTTCAATAGCCATAATGATACAGGCTAATGTCACCAAAACAATGGATATCCGAATAAATAATAGGACGATTTTATCAGATGGGCGCTTCATTAAAGGTTTCAAAATATTTTCCCCTAACACAGACGCAGGTGCTAAAATTGCTCCCGACGTGGTACTTAATAAAGCCGATAAAAGTGCCCCCAAAAACAAGACCTGCATGGCCCTCGGTGTAAATTTCATCACTAATGTGGGGATCAACAATTCATCTTCCGATAACAAAGTAGGGTATAAACGAACCGCAATAAAGGCAATTAAAAGTGGTAATAACGCGATAGTTAGGTACATGGCACCTGCTGCAATACTCGCCCTAGCGGCTATTTTCTTGTTCTTCGCGGACATTACGCGCTGAAAAATGTCTTGCTGCGGGATGGATCCGAAACCGATGGTGATCCAAGCTGCACCATAGACGAGCCAGTCCTTCCAGGTATTTTCTATTGGAATGGCTCGGAAGAAACCGTTAGGTTGCGAACTGATGAGTTGATTGAAATCTGGGACTTTGGCCCACAACAAATAGGCTAAAAATAAGAGTCCAACAATGAGGATTATATTATGAAAAAAGTCGGTCACCGAAATCGACCACATGCCTCCCAGCAAGGTATAGGCCATGACTAACAATGCGCCTATGATGATGCCTGTTTCTACTGAAATAGGCAATAAAAGATGCATCGTGAGTCCTAATGCAACTAATTGGGCGGAGATCCAGCCAAAGTAGGAGGGAATCATAATGATCGCTGAAAGCATCTCGGAAAAAGCCCCAAACCGCAATCGAAAATAATCACTAAAGGTCAATACAGGTAATGGATATAGTTTTCGGGCATAAATAGCTCCCACGAGAAATAAACCAAGGGCAGCACCAAACGGCTCCTCAATAATTGCTAAAACGCCTCCATGCACAAATTCTTTAGGAGCACCCAAAATTGTTTCCGATCCAAACCAGGTCGCAAACGTCACCATCGTCGCTAGCGCAAAGGGTAATGAACGCCCCGCTAAGACGAAATCTTGCGTAGAATGCACCTTTTTGCTAGCCCACCAGCCCACGCCAAGGTTTAAAGCAAGATAGAAAATGACAAAAGCTACCAGCATTCTTTTAGGTAAAATGAGCTCAAAAATACGAAAACCTTTTACCTTTATCGTATGAAAAATCTAGCCTTTTTATTCCTGCTGGCTTTGGTAGGTTGCCAAAGCTCCCATTTGCAGATCGCCTACAACGAATCTAGCTTGGCTCAGCGGGCTAGCGGCGTGATGATCAAGGACCTTGCGACAGGTAAGGTACTATTCGAGAAAAACGCAGATCAATACTTTATGCCGGCTTCAAATATGAAGCTATTGACCTTTTTACAGGCAAATCGAATAGTTGGTAATAAAATCCCCTCCTTCAAATACCGTGAGACGAAAGACACCCTCTTTTTTTGGGGAACGGGGGATATTTCTAACCTGCATCCAACTATCAAAAACACGGCTTTACGCGATTTTCTAGCTGCTTCTTCTAAGGTTTTAGTCTATGGTGCCCCCCTGAAGCAGATTCCTGTTTTGGGTACTGGATGGGCTTGGGATGATTATAATGACCATTATTCGGCGGAGATTTCAGACATGCCCTTGTATGCAAACCTGGTTAATTTTTCTGCGACAGCTAAAAGATGGCGAATTATGCCGGATGCTTTTGAAGCGGTTTCTAAGACGGGATCTACATTAGAGGTACGCCGTAATTGGTTGAAAAATCAGTTTGAATTGCCGGTATTACAGACTCAGAATTATGGATCTCAAGATGTGCCATTCATTACTTCGCCTGATATGACGGCCTTTCTTTTGACCGATACACTTCATAAATCGGTCGAGACAATGCCTCTAGCCGTTCATCCAGATGCACGTATTTTTTATGCAGGGAAAATGGATAGTTTATACCTGCCGATGTTGCACGAAAGTGACAATGCGGTTGCTGAACAATTATTGGTGATGATTGCTGCTGAAAAAGGGTGGGATCCAACTAAAGTAATTGAAAATTTAAAAAAAGAGCCAGGCAACGAATTTATGAAGGATATTCGTTGGGTAGATGGCTCGGGTTTATCACGTTATAATTTAATTAGGCCGAAAGATTTCATACACATCCTAGAGTTATTACAAAAAGAAGTGGCTCCAGATCGTTTACGTACCCTTTTGCCGGAAGCAAGTAAAACAGGAACGATGCGCAATGTGCAAGATCTTAATCCTGGGGTTCGTATTTGGGCGAAGTCAGGTTCTTTTGGAAATACCTATGATCTTTCTGGATATTATTTGACCAAAGAAGGAAAAACACTAGCCTTCTCCATTTTATCTAATTTAGGCAATAACCCAGTAAAGGATATTAAGAATTCGGTGGTGGAGTTTTTGAAGGCGATACACTAAAAAAGAGTAGAGATTATAGAGTGTAGAGTAGAGATAAGAGAGTATAGATTAGAGAGTAAAAAGAAAAGATTCAATTTAAACCATCTCTACTCTCTACTCTATAATCTCTGATCTAAAACTAGAAACTTTCGATATACTAAATAGCTTACCGCCACAAACCCCACCACATACACCACACTCCCCAGATTCGTCACCAAGGTCCCCACCAAGAACAGCGCAGAGATAATCAATAATATCCAAGGCAAATAGGGATATCCCCAAACCAGGTAAGGTCGCTTCAAGTTAGGTTCAGTCACGCGCAGACGCAAAAGTGATGCAAAACCCGCTAGATAACTGGCCACAAAAAAGAAGGTTGCGATGTCTGAAAGACGCTCGTTAATTTCTTTGCCGGCAAGTAGAAAAAGGCAGGCAGAAAAGACGGTTAAATGAGTGGCGGTCGTGGGAGAGCCCGCGGCGTTCACTTTTTCTGCGGCTTTGAAAAATAGGCCATCGCGGCTCATCGAATAAATCACTCGAGGGGCGAACATCACTTGAGTATTTAAGATACCTAGAATGCTGAGCATTAAAAAGACGGTTATCCAGCGACCCATGTCTGCTCCAAATAATAACTTCATTGCGTCTGCAGCGGCTAATTTGCTACTTGATAGTGTTTCGAGGGGTAGGCTGTAGAGGATTCCGACGTTAATTAACAAATAAATTACGGCGACGGTGATGACGCCAATAAACATGGATTTTGGCATAGATTTAACTGGATCCTTGTTTTCTTCTGTGAAATAACTGGCGGTGTGCCAGCCGTCGAAGGCATAAAAAATGGATAAAAGGGCGGTCATGATGCCTGTGGCGAGAGGTAGGCCTGTAGGGGCTTTGGCCTGCTCTTGAAAAACACCTCCACCTCCGTAAAAGAAGCAGATGGCAATGAAAATCAAAAGGGCTACGGCCTTAATTCCACTCAGCCATTCTTGGGATTTTCCTGCCATGACCACGCCCAATTGATGGAAAAACCACAACAGGGCAAGGATACCGATGGCGCAATAGACTAGATAGGGACTTAGACTTGGAAAGACGATGATCAGGTATTCACTAAAGGTGTAGGAACCGAAACCTAGGGCTGTTACAGTTCCTAACCAGCTGGTAAGGCCCACCAAGAATCCAATATAGCGACCAAATGCGCGTTCGGCATAGATGTACCAGGAACCGGCTTTGGGAATTGAAAGACTTAACTCTAATAAGCAGCTAACTCCTAATAAGGCATATATGGCCACTAGCACCCATAAAATTAGGATTAAACTAGGGTCGTGAAGGGAAGCTGCGATAGGACCTGGTTTACGCAAGATTCCGGTTCCAACGGTTCCGCCCAGCGTCACAGCTACACCAAAAGTCGTTCCAAGAACCTTCCAAAGCTTATTTTCCATGTAGAATATATTGGCCTACGGTGGGGAAGTGGTCGGAGTATTTGATGTTTCGCAAGGTTTGGAAATTGACTGCTTTCCATTCGTCCGAGAAGAATTGATCGTCGATACGTACTAAATAGGGGCTGCGATTTAAGGTAAATCCAAAGCCGGACCCAGCCTCCTCGAAGGAATTTTTCAATCGTTCCCTGATCGTTCCATAGGCCCATCCAGATGGCGTTTCATTTAAATCGCCTACGACTAAGATGGGGTAAGGGCTTTTTTGGATGAGGCGATTGATCTTATCCATCTCCTTTTTGTGTTCAATAAAGCCCTTGCGGAGGGAGGAAATGATGCCGCGTCCTTCTTTCTTCGCATCCGTATAATCTTGTAAGCGTATTTTAGAGGTCACTTTGTTTACTCGAATACCCATCGACCAAAGCTGCAAATTAATTACGCGAATCGTATCTTGGTCCTTCACAATATCAGTTAGTAGGTACCCATTCGCAGAATTTTCGAACTGTTCTCCCTCCTCGTGAATGATGGGGTATTTCGAAAATACGACTAAGCCCATCTTCTCATGCGAATCGAATAATTGCTTTTTCAGCGGAATGAAGGAGTAATGAGGGTATTTTTCCTTCAAGAAAGAGACTGTGTGGTAGGCCTTGCGATCCGAATGGGAATAGAATTCTTGGAAGCATTTGATGTCGGCATCGTAATCGCGAATGAATTTTTTGAGTTCTTCTAACTCTTCTTTTTTGGCCTCATACTCGTTTGAATACATGCCAAAAACATTATAACTCATCACCGTTAACGGTTTTTTTAAGGTTGCTACAGGTTGATTAAAGCTAATCGTTCTTCCGATAAATCCGTATCCCAGCGCTAGCACAATCAAGGGCAAAAGCGCTCGCTTCGCTCGCTGAAAAACCCAATAAATCAAAGAAAAAAAGCACAATAACTGTGCATAGGGCATGGTCATCATGATGAACCCGGCAAACCAATGCTCCACGATGAGAGAATAACTTAATAGATAGGTCAAAAGCGTGTAGAGGCACAAAGGCAGGGTACCTAACCAAATCAAGGAAGAGATGATTTTTTTCTTCAACGGTGCCTTCGTATTTCGCTTCGCCATGCCCAAAGATACACATTGTGAACCATTTTATAAATTTTCAAAAGAGGTTTGGGTTATTTCAAAATATTTTCTAATTTTGCAATCCCTTTAGGAAAGAACAATTTTAAATACTAGATACGATGGCAAAGGTTTGTCAAATTACAGGACGCAAAACTCAAGTAGGAAACAACGTTTCTCACGCTAATAACAAGACTAAGCGTAAGTTCTACCCGAACTTACAAACGAAGAAATTCTTCTTAGAGTCTGAAGGTGTTTGGGTTCGTATGAAGGTTTCTGCGAAAGCAATTCGTACAATCAACAAGAACGGTTTCGAAAAAACTTTAATCGCTGCAGCTCGTAAGGGTACGTTAAGCGTTTAGTTTTCAAAATAATTATCGAAATTAGCCTTCCTGAAATTCAGGGAGGCTTTTTTTATTTGCAGCTATGCTATCTGATTTAGAATTCGAACGCTACCGTAAACAACTGAATCTGCCCGAATGGCGGAAGCAGCAACAGATGGCACTGAAAAATGCGTCCATTCTAGTAGTGGGTGCAGGTGGCTTAGGCTGTGGTGCCTTGCCTTTTCTGGCTGCAGCTGGGGTAGGCTCGATTACCATTCTGGATGCGGACGTAATCGAATTATCAAATTTAGCGCGTCAAGTATTGTATCGTACAGCGGATGTTGGCGCTTCGAAAGCTTTGAAGTCCGCGGAGGCTTTGCAAGCTTTGAATCCGACCATTGCCATCCAGGGAATCGCGGAGAATCTAACATCAGAAAATGCTGCGAAGTATATCGCGCAGCACGATTTAATGCTCGATTGTACCGATAACTTCAAAACGCGTTACTTAATTAATGATACCTGTGTGGAAATGAAGAAGCCGTTTATCTATGGTGCGATTCACGCTTGGGAAGGCCAGTTCGCGGTGTTTACGCCTAATGGTCCTTCGTATCGGTCCTTGTTCCCGGTCGAACCGAGTGCGCAAGAAATTCCTGCTTGCGATGAAGTAGGTGTGTTAGGTGTATTACCCGGAATCATCGGATTGTTGCAGGCAAAAGAGGCAATCTTCTACCTGGCGGGTTTCGGATCCCCCGCCCAAAAAGGGTTAATGACCTTCGATATACGCGATATGCGTCTCAGCTCTTTTACGCTATAATATCGCCGTACAAGTCGAATTCTTCGGCTTTATTGATCTTTACATTCACGAAATCGCCTAAACGGGCATATTGTTCCGCAGGGATTAATACTTCATTATCTACCTCTGGCGAATCAAATTCGGTACGCCCTACGAAATAGCCGCTCTCTTTGCGGTCGACCATCACTTTTAGGGTTTGGCCTACTTTCTGCTGATTTAACTCTTCTGAAATTCCTTGCTGCACCGCCATGATCTCATCAGAACGGAATTGCTTCACGTCCTCTGGTACGTCGTCATTCACAAGATAAGCGTGCGTATTTTCCTCGTGGCTATAATTAAAGATGCCTAAACGGTCGAAACGCATACGCTCGACGAAGGAATAGGTCTCTTCAAAGTCTTCTTCCGTTTCGCCTGGGTAACCTGAAATCAAGGTCGTACGTAAAGCAATACCCGGCACTTTCTCGCGAATGGTGTGGATTAATTCCTCCGTTTTCTCGCGGGTGATACCACGACGCATGTGCTTCAACATGGCGTCTGAACCACTTTGGAGAGGCATATCTAGGTATTTACAGATATTATCACGCTCTGCCATCGTGTCTAAAATTTCCAAAGGAAATCCAGCTGGGTACGCATATTGCAAGCGGATCCATTCGATGCCGTTGACATCGGATAAACGCTCTAATAATTCTTTTAATTTTCTACCTGATTTACCTTCGCCTTTTAAGTCTAAACCGTAGAAGGTTAAATCTTGGGCAATTAAAATCAATTCTTTCGTGCCTTTCTTCGCAAGCGATGAAGCCTCCTTCACTAATTCCTCCATCGGAGTGGAAACGTGTTTTCCACGCATTAATGGAATCGCACAGAAACTGCAAGGGCGGTCACAACCTTCCGCAATCTTCAGATAGGCATAATGTGCGGGGGTCGTTAATAGGCGCTCGCCCACTAATTCGTGCTTGTAATCTGCCTTTAAGGCTTTCAGTAAACGAGGTAATTCATTCGTCCCAAAGAAGGAATCCACCATCGGAATTTCTCTTTCTAAATCATCCTTATAGCGATGAGATAGACATCCGGTAACGTATAATTTGTCGATCTTTCCAGCTTCTTTTGCGTCTGCGTAGCGGAGGATAGTGTCGATCGATTCTTGTTTGGCATTATCAATAAACCCACAGGTATTAATTACGACGATGTTCGCCTTGTCCTTTTTCGCCTCGTGCGTCACCTCTAAACCATTTCCTTTTAGCTGGGTATAGAGCACTTCAGAATCAACTAGATTCTTGGAACAACCGAGGGTGATGATGTTGATGGAGGGCTTTGGGGCTACTTTGGTCTTCATGGATTTTTATATCAGCCCGCAATTTACAAAGATTTGATGCTAAAATTGCCCCCGACAGATACAATTGTTGCAGACTTTTAGTAGTATTGTAAAAATCATAAACCTAATAAACATGAACAAAATCGTTTTAACCTGCGCGGCTGTCTGCTTCGCATTTGTGTCTTTTAGCCAAGGGATGAATGAGCTAACAAGGGCAGAAAAGAAAAATGGCACTCAACTATTATTTGATGGAAAAACCTTCACTGGCTGGCATAGCTTTGGTAAAGGAGAAAAAGTAGGAACTTCTTGGACAATCGAAGACGGAGTGATTGGATTCGATGCAGCGAAGAAAGACGGAGGTGATTTAGTCACGAATGAGTCTTTTGTTAATTATGATTTCTCGGTAGACTGGAAGATTTCTGCAAACGGTAATTCCGGTATTATTTTTAATGTAAATGATGATTCCAAAAAATACCATGCAACCTATGTAACAGGACCAGAAATGCAGGTTCTACATGATGAAGGCCATCCAGATGGAAAAATTAATAAGCATAATTCAGGTGACTTATACGACCTAATCAAGTCTTCTGTGAATGTTACGAAGCCAGTAGGTGAGTGGAATACGGCACGTATTGTGAATAATAAAGGCTTGTTGCAATTGTATTTAAATGGATCTAAAGTAGTGGAGACTCGTACCGATGATCAAAACTGGAAAGACATGATCGCTGGATCTAAGTTTAAGAGTATGCCAGATTTTGGTAAAGTAATGGCAGGCCATATCGCTTTGCAAGATCACGGAAATAAAGTGTGGTTTAGAAACATTAAGATTAGAAAATTGTAAAACGCGTCACTTTAAAATTAAAAGGCCTCCTTCAACTGAAAGAGGCCTTTTTTTATGCATATTTTATTTCAATCCTCTTGTCTTCGTCTTTACTCGCAACAAATTCATCTTAGAGGTGATAAACAAAGTCGATCCATCTTCTCCAAAATTCACATTCGAATTCGGGTTTCCTGTCTCAATGCGTCCCAGTAATTTACCGGCTGGGCTGATGATTAAGATTCCGCCGGGTCCTGTCGTCCAGATGTTTCCTTGTTGATCTAGTTTCATTCCATCATAACCGCCACGGATTCCTTGCTTTGCTAATTCAGCGGCATCAAAAAACACGGATGGTTGGCCTAGATTACCCTTTTTGTCCACTGGAAAGGCTAGAATATGGGATTCTTTAGGTTCTGAAGATCCTACATAGAGGATACTTTCATCTAGATTCATCGCTAAGCCATTCGGTCTGGCCATCTTGTCGTATTGCAAACTCATTTCGCCTTTCTTACTGATGCGGTATACCCCTTGAAACGCTATTTCCTTAGCCGGCTCTTCTTTACCGCGGCCTGGTAAACCGTAAGGGGGATCTGTGAAATAATAGTCCCCGTTTTTCGCTTGGATCACGTCGTTCGGGCTGTTGAGTTTTTTGCCTTCCCATAATCCGCTGAGGGATTTTTTTAATTCCGGTTTTCCCAAAGGCATTTCTGCTATTCGTCTATTCCCGTGTTCAGCAGAAACCAAGTTACCCTTTTGGTTAATAATCAATCCATTCGCACCTGGTTCGTAGGAATAATAAGTAGAGCCCGAATAGCCCGATGGTGTTAAATAAAGCTCTGCCCCTTTTTCTGCAGTCCATTTGTATATTTTGTTCTCCGGTACATCTGAAAACAATAAATAGCCTCCTTTCTTCACCCAAACTGGACCTTCAGACCAAGTATACCCTTCTGCCACAATCTCGATAGGGGAAGTGGGATCGATCAGCGTTTTTACGGATTCATCATAGACGTGAATCTTGCCTATAGTTTTGTATTGCGCCTGCACGGGGGCCTGTAATCCCATGATTGTGATGAGCGGTAGTATTAATTTTTTCATAGCGTTAACTGAGGTTTATAATTTGTAAATTTACCCAAATTCTCCACAAATGAAATTGATTTCCAGTCCAATTCTCATCCAGCAAATCACCGAGGCAATTTCGACTCATTATGAGCCTTCCGAGGCCCGAGCAATTGCCTTTCGTTGCCTGGATTTGGGATGGAATTTGAGTTCGATGGATATTATTTTAAAAAAGGAGGTGGAATTGCCTATCGATTGGCCTGGGCGTTTAGTTCGCCTTGCTGCCGGCGAACCCCTGCAATATGTTATGGGGAAGACCTACTTCAGAGACCATTTGTTTGCCGTTAATTCAGAGACCTTGATTCCAAGACCGGAGACGGAGGAATTGGTCGAGCTAGTTTTACGTCACGTTCAGGAGAATGCCTCGGTTTTAGATGTAGGCACTGGATCAGGCTGCATTCCCATTTCATTGAAATTAGAACGACCATCTTTACAGGTAGAGGCCTGGGATATTTCTAAAGGTGCGCTGGAGATGGCTCGTCAGAATGCCGAGACCTTGCAAGCAGAGGTTAGTTTCCTGCAGCAAGACATTTTTGCCTGGCCTTCCTCGGTGGGTAGCTGGGATATCATTGTATCCAATCCTCCCTATGTGACGGAGAAGGAGAAAGAACAGATGGCGAATCATGTGTTGGACTTTGAACCTCATTTGGCTTTATTTGTTCCTAATGACGATGCCTTGAAATATTATGAGGCTTTAGCTGATTTTGCCCAGGCTCGTTTATTGGATGGAGGATACCTTTGTTTAGAAATTAATCAATATTTTGGAACTCAAACGGTAGAGCTCTTGTTTAGCAAGGGTTTCCAAGAGGTCAAATTGTTAACAGATTTTAAGGGGAACGACCGGATGATTATGGCACAGAAATCAGGTCTTTAAATTTTAACTCGTATTTTTGTTTCAACTATTAACCAATTAAAAATTAAAAAGATGAATAAGACGGTATGGATTGTTTTGGGAGTTATTGCTCTCGTAATTTTTTGGGGAATTGGCTCACGTAATAGCATGGCTACCTCAGATCAAGATGTAAAAGCGAAGTGGGCGAATGTTCAAAGTGCTTACCAGCGTCGTGCAGACTTAATCCCGAACTTAGTGAAGACGGTTCAAGCCGTGGCTAATTTCGAGAAATCGACATTGACTGCAGTGATCGAAGCGCGTGCTTCTGCTACACAAATGAAATTAGACTCGAAGGATTTAAGCCCTGAGAATTTGCAAAAATACCAAGCGGCTCAGTCTTCTTTAGGAGGTGCCTTGTCTCGTTTGATGGTGGTGGCTGAAAACTATCCACAATTGAAGGCAACGGAGAATTTCTCTGAGTTGCAAGCACAATTAGAGGGAACAGAAAATCGTATCAAAGAAGAGCGTGATAATTTCAACACAGCTGTTCAAGGCTATAATTCCTTGATCGTTACCTTCCCTAATAACTTAATCGCTTCTTTTTCTGGATTCGCTGAAAAAGGATTCTTCCAAGCAGAAGCTGGTTCAGATAAAGCACCGGAAGTAAATTTTGACGAGAAGAAATAATGCTTTTGTCAGAAGAACACCAAAACCTGATTTTGCAAGCTATCCAAGACGCTGAATTAATGACGTCTGGAGAGATTCGTGTACACGTAGAAAGCCATTGCTCAGGTCATCCGATTGATCGGGCGACTGAAGTATTCTTTCAACTAGGTATGCAGAAGACCGATTTGCAGAATGGGGTTTTGGTGTATCTGGCCATCAAAGACCGTAAGTTTAGTATTATTGGTGACAAAGGAATCGATGCGAAAGTGCCGGCGGAATTTTGGGAAACGATCCGTGACGAGATGCGTGCCCATTTAAAAAAGGATGAATTCGGGGCTGGCCTGGCTCATGGTGTAAAGCGCACGGGTGAGGTTTTGAAGAACTTTTTTCCCTACGAAAAGGGGGATGTCAATGAATTGTCAAACGAAATCTCTTTTGGCATCTAATCTCAATTATGCGGAAACTCGTCCTACTTTTATTGCTCTTTAGTTCTTTTGCCTACGCTCAAGAAGGCATTCCTGCGAAACCGAAGGGGTACATTTTAGATGAGGCAGGACTTTTAAACCCAGAGGAGGAGAATGCACTCGAGCAGAAAATGCGCGGCTATGCCGACTCAACTTCCACTCAGTTTGCCATCGTATTAGTTAATTCAACGAACGGTCGCGATCCTTACGATTACGCAATCGATATTGGTAAAGGTTGGGGTATTGGCCAAAAAGGTAAAAATAACGGAGTTGTCATCCTCGTCGCTATGCAAGATCGCAAGCTGCGTATTGTGACTGGTCGTGGTATTGAAGATGTCTTGCCGGATGCTGTCTGCAAACGAATTATCAACCGTACCTTAAAGCCTACCTTCAAAGTAGGTGCCTATTACCAAGGCTTAGATGAAGCGACCACCGAAATGATGCGTCGTGCAAGTGGCGAATTCAAGAATGAGGATAGTGGAGAGGAGCCCCAAGGCATTCCTCCCTTTTTGATTTTTTTCCTACTATTTATCATTATTGCCATCATCAAAGCTGCGCGTAATCGCGGCGGTGGAAATGGCCCTGGATCTCGCGGAGGCGGCATGTTCTTTCCACCTATCTTCTTAGGCGGTGGAGATTATGGAAGAGGAGGCTCCGGTGGTGGAGGCGGAGGATTTGATTTTGGTGGCTTCGGCGGGGGAGACTTCGGCGGAGGCGGTGCCGGAGGCGATTTTTAATTATCTTTAATCTATGAATAAGCTTATTACCCAATCCCTTCAGGAATCACAGCAAGTATTAGCTGACTTTTTAGGCAATCCTGCCAAGATAGAAGCTATCGAAAAGGCGGCTGACGTATTAGTAGAAGCTTTGAAAAATGGAAATAAGATTTTGTCTTGTGGTAATGGGGGCAGTCATTGCGATGCCATGCACTTTGCAGAGGAATTGTCGGGTCGTTTTCGCGAGAATCGTCCAGCATTAGCGGCGATGGCGATTTCAGATCCATCACACATCTCTTGTGTGAGTAATGACTTTGGCTATAATTACATCTTTTCTCGTTTCATCGAGGGCTTAGGAAACAAAGGAGACGTGCTTGTAGGTATTTCTACCTCTGGAAATTCAGCGAATATCATAGAGGCGGTGAAAGCTGCTCAAGCGAAAGGAATGGAAGTGATTTTATTTACGGGCAAAGATGGGGGAAAATTAGCGGGCTATGGATGCCATGAAATAAGAGTGGACCACTTTGGTTACGCAGATCGCATTCAAGAAATCCACATCAAAGTGATCCACATTTTGATTCAGTTGATTGAATCTAAGTTATTCTAATACGAGGCATCTCCGCCTTCATCATCACCCATTACAACATCCACCATTTTGCGGAATAGATCACCTATACGTGGAGCAGGTTTAGAGGCTTTCGCTTCAGTATAACCTGTTTCATTCGCCATTTCTTTTACCGGCGCACTTGCCATAGGGGTATCTTCCGCATCAGCTGATTCTTGCTGATCATAATATACTTGAACTAATCCAATTACCGTCGCAAAAGAAGGGTCTTTGATCTCAATAGCGATAGCAGGATTCGATGAAGTGGCATTAGGGTCCCCAATGCGCGCATCAAGGCCAGTGAATTTTTGGAACAATTCATCGATATATGGCAATTGAGCTCCACCTCCAGTTAACACTAAACCCGCTTTCAGGTTCTTGATATCCGTTTGTTTCGATATTTCGGCAATAATGATAGCTGCTAATTCCTTCAAACGTTCTTCGATAATAATGGCTAAATTTTTAACGGAAACGGGTGAAGGTTTACGGCCAGCAATTCCAGGAATCATCACAACCTCATTGATCGGAATGTCTTTTTGAATAGCTGAACCAAAACGAACCTTCAAGCTCTCTGCATGGTCTCGCGAAATATCTAATCCGGATTGAATATCTTCTGTGAGTAAATCACCACCCCAATTTAATACCGTAGCGTGTTTTAAGCGGTTGTTCTGGAAGATACTGATCTCTGTCGTCCCACTTCCTAAATCGACTAATACAACGCCTTCCTGCTTTTCTTCCTTGTTTAGAACCGAGCTAGCCGTAGCTAAAGAACTGAAATAGACATTTCCTTTCTTTAAATGCTTCGTTTCAGCTGATTTTAAGCATTGGGTTAACAAATCATTCTTGCTGGGATTCGCTGAGATGAAAACGAAATCGGCTTGAATTTTTTGGCCTATTTGACCGATGGGATCTAAGGTATCAGGTAAGTTACCCACTTTAAAACCGATGGGTAAGGTGTGTAGTACGCAAGGATTTTTATCTGCAAATGTGCGTTTTGCTTCTTCAAAAAGGCTCATCACCTCGTTGTTTGAAACGGGCTCTCTTTCGTTTTTGCGAATTTTAGAAAGGCTAAACGGCTGAACTTTAATATGCGAACCAGAAAGGTTAGAGGCAAAAAAGTGCTCTGAATTTTTCCCGTCTAAGACATGAGAAATTTGGTTCATTGCCTCTGAAATCGCCGCCGTCGTTTTATTAATATTGACAATCTCACCGTTTAAAACATTGTTTGTATTTACGGATGATCCTGTAGCTAAAATTTCTAATCTGCCTCGGTCGTTTTGCTTGCCTGCAATCGCTCTCACATAGGAGCTACCAATATCTAAACCGATAATTAAGTCGTTACGCATTATATTTTTTTTGTAGAACGGATATTAAATTAAAACATTTGGTCATTATTCGCAAATAAGCTGATTCTTATATTTCAGCTGTACCCAGCTGTATTTATTCCAGCCTTTATTGGGTATTACTTTTTGATAGAATATGAATAGTTTCTTGAATTTGTTTTCAATGTTGATCGGTAGTCCAAAGTCAATCCGGGTCGTACCTATTGTGGGAATTAACACAATTCCTCCGTCTTTTGCGACAATGATTTGGGAGATTTGTGCTTTCCAAAATTCATTATTTTCAATGTATTGAAAGAATGGAATCAAGGTCTTGCCCCTTTTGTCTTGTAAATCTCTTTTGCCATCAAAATAAGGTCCGCCCGTAACAATAATCCGTGGGGTAAACAAAGGACTTGTGCCGATGAATTTCCCATCCTCTGAAATGTATTGATCTGGAAAAGGGGAGGTGCCTATGGTCGATCTTACGATTCTAGCTATGGGTTTATACTCTTTAACAGAAACAGAAATCACTCCACTGAAATCATGGTGTGCCTCACAAGATTTTACAAGGGGTATGCGCTTAATTCGTTCCTCTATTTTACGCAGGGAGATTTGGGTAATAGGTTTGTCTAAAAAGTATTCTGTCCCTTGTTCAGATACCATTAATTTGATGTCTTTCTTGCTTAAAAGGGCCTTTTCGTTTTCTGAATCAAGTGTAATTTCGACTCCTTTACAAACGACTTCATTAAAGCTAATTTCGGCAAAAATGACTGCAGCAAGGACGAGGGTGAATAGAATCACCATCCCGATTACTTGCTTGATTAATGCCGCGTTTGCCTTCATTTTGAAAAATTATACTAAGATAAGCTCAATTTTAAATCATTCAAAAGAAGATCGATATCTCCAGCTCCCATCGTGACTAATAAGGATGGTTTTTTCTCATCAATTACCTTGAGTAAATCTGCTTTTGAGATCACCTGCTTATCCTCTAGCTCGATTTTTCTCAATAACCAATCCGAGGTAACCCCCTCCATCGGAAGCTCGCGAGCCGGATAAATATCCAATAAATACAATTCGTCCGCGATGGCCAGGCTCTTAGCGAAGTCATCGATAAAATCCCTTGTTCGAGAGAACAAATGCGGTTGAAAAACGGCAGTAATTTTCTCGCCCGGATAGAGCGCTCTCACCGAGTTTAAGCAAGCGGCAATTTCCGTCGGATGGTGTGCATAATCATCGATCATAACGTGATCCGCTGATTCTACATGGTATTCAAAGCGACGTTTTACCCCTAGGAAAGAGGAAATACCCACCTTAATTTCTTCCCCTGTCACACCCACTTGCATCGCTAAGGCTGCTGCAGCTAAGGCATTTTCAATGTTGTGAAAACCTGGAATCCGCATCGGGATGTCCTTCACCTCTCCACCCGGGTATTTCATATCAAAAATCATGCGGTGGTTTTCAATGCGGATGTTATGCGCTTGGAAATCTCCTTTATCAATTCCAAAAGTAACATCGCCTAATTCAGAATGTAGAGTTAACCCCTTTTTCTGGATGAAGAATCCATCAGCTTTGATTTGGGTCACAAATAATTGAAAACTCTCTAAAACCGAATCCCCATCCCCATAAATGTCCAGGTGATCGGCATCTGTGGAAGTGACTACGGCAGCTTGAGGGTGAAGCGTTAAGAAAGAACGATCGTATTCATCGGCTTCAACTACGCAGACGATATTTTCTTTTGACTGATTGGGGATAAAATTCGTGCCGTAATTCACCGTGATGCCGCCTAGGAAGGCCGTCACGTTTTTATTTGCACTAATCAGTAAATGGGTTAATAGAGAGGAAGTTGTCGTTTTTCCATGCGTTCCTGCCACGGCGAGGGTAGGAATTTGTTGAGTGATCCAACCTAGGATTTCGGAACGTTTGTACAGTCGAATGCCTTTGCCTAACAAGTGATTCATCTCTACATGATCCTTCGGAATGGCGGGTGTGTAGATAAATAAACTGTGTTCTACATCTTCTAGGCAGGCTTTGGGAATTAAATCGATGGAATCTTCATAGTGAATCTCCATTCCTTCTTCCGCTAATTGTTGAGTCAGCGGGCTCTCTGTCTTGTCGTATCCAGCCACCGGAAATCCATTGTGCATGAACCACCGAGCGATGGCAGACATTCCGATTCCCCCAATTCCTAAGAAATAGACTTGTTTTAAATCACTAAGGCTTAACTCTTTTTTCATGCGTGTAGAATGGATTGGGCTATTTCGTGTGCGGCATTTGGCTTGGCTAAACGAAGACTGTTTTTTTCTAGGGTACTTACATCAGATTGGATAGCTTTCAAAGCCTCCGTAATCAGTTGTTCTTTTACTTCCGCATCGCGAACGAGGATGGCAGCGTTTTGGGAAACGAGGCTCTTGGCATTTTCTGTTTGGTGATCCTCAGCTGCGCTAGGTAAAGGCACTAAAATACTTGCTTTGCCTAACAGGCATATTTCAGATACGGAAGAGGCACCAGCTCGAGAGATAACCAGATCTGCCATCGCATAGGCTAAGTCCATTTCGTAGATGAAAGCAGAAACATAGGCACTTGAAAATCCTTCAGCTGCTGTTTTTGCGGTGGATTCAAAGGCAATTCCTGTCTGCCATATCACCTGTACATCCGACTTCTGTAAACGATCTAATCCGGCCAATATCCCCTGATTGATGGTTCTGGCTCCTTGGGATCCGCCAATAATTAATAGCGTTTTTTTAGCTGGATCTAAGTGAAAGTGAGCCGCTGCCTGTTCTCTTTTTCCGGCAGACTCCAGTAAATCTTTTCGCACCGGATTGCCACTTAAGGTAATTTTCTGTGCAGGAAAGAATCTTTCCATGCCTGGGTAGGCCACGAAAATATGCTCTGCTTTACTAGCTAGGGCCTTATTGGTGATTCCTGCAAAGGAATTTTGTTCTTGTATAAAATAAGGGATACCTAAAAAACGGGCAGCTAACAGAAGCGGTCCCGAGGCATATCCACCCACACCCACGGCTACATCGGGTTTAAAATCTTTTAGGATTTTGGCAGATAAAAAAAGACTCTTAGCTAGCTTAAAAGGGAAGAAAATATTCTTCCAAACTTGGGTTCTTTGGATTCCCACGATAGGTAAGCCAATGATTTTAAATCCGGCTTTGGGCACTTTCTCCATTTCCATTTTCCCCTCAGCCCCTACAAATAAGAATTCCAAAGAAGGATCGATTTCCTTCATCGCATTCGCAATCGAAATGGCTGGGTAAATATGTCCCCCGGTTCCTCCTCCTGAAATGATGACGCGTTTAATGGACATTAGACTAAGGAAGGTTGTGCGGGTTCTGGATCTTTATCTTTACTTACTGCTAAAATAAGTCCTATACTAATGGCAGTAAAAATCAAGGAGGTACCTCCGGCAGAAATCATCGGCATCGGTTGTCCCGTTACCGGACCCGCATCTACTGCTACGAGCATGTTAATGAAGGCCTGGAAGACAATCGAGAAAGTTAAGCCGGCAGATAATAATCCTCCAAAGGGCTTATTGCTGTATTGTATGGCCTTCGCCCCCCGGTACATAAAAACCAAAAACAGCAGCGGAATGGCTAATCCTCCTACGATACCATATTCTTCAATAATAATAGCATAGACGAAATCGGATTCTGCTTGGGATAAAATATAGCGTTGCTGACTTTTTCCGGGTCCTTTCGGGTGAATCGCTCCCGTAGCGATGGCATAGAGACTTCGCGTGATTTGGTAATCTTCGTTTTTTGCTTTGTTTACTTTTGTTTCATTTTTGCCAATACGCTGGACGTAGTTTTCGATACGGGTTTTTACCGTCTGCGCTCTTTGGCCAATTCCTAAACCTACTACACTTACACCAATGGCGGCCACTAGAATAATAATTGATGCGATTTGTTTATAGGGAACACGGCCAAAAAACATCAAAATAATACTCGTCAAAAAGATCAATACACTCGTCGAGAAGTTTGAAAGCATGATTAAAAAACACGATATACCAATCTTGATCAACATGCGAATGAACATGACCGTATTGTAGGAATCTGGATCCGCCTGTTTGGAAGAGAAATCTTTCGCTAGACTCGTAATAAGGCATAATTTCACCATATCCGAAGGCATAAACGAAATGGGCCCTAGATTCACCCAGCGATTTGCACCCCCCTTAGTCGCCCCAAAAACATAGGCCACCATCACCAATCCCCAAGATAAAAACAGCGCTAAATCACTAAATTTAGCCACTCGGCTATAATTCGATTTAGAGAAATAGGACATTAAATAAAAGGAGATTCCTAAAATCACTAAGGTCTTAACAAAACTCGAAAGCGGCTCGAACGGCCCATCCATCGTTAACTTTGCTTTCGCAGAGAACTGAATCAATAAGCCGAACGCGTTCAATATAAACACGATCAACCAAATCTTATAATCCCCTTTCAGGTGCTCTTGAAAAAAGGCTCTGATTTTACTATCCATGGATTAAGCGTTTAACAGTATTTTTAAATTGATCTCCTCGATCCTCATAATTCTTAAATAAATCAAAGCTCGCGCAGGCCGGGGAAAGTAAAACCACATCCCCTGCTGAGGCCCATTCTTTTGCCTTAGTCACCGCATCCTCTAACGAATCAGTGGCAAAAAGCTGTGGAACGATGGGTCCGAAATGCTTCTCTAATTTCTCGTTATCTGTTCCAAGGCAGATCAATCCCTTCACCTTTTCTTTCACCAGCGGGTCTAAGACTTCGTATTCATTGCCTTTATCCACACCGCCCATGATCAGAATCAAGGGTTGCTTGTAGCTATTTAAGGCATAAAATACGGCATCCACGTTCGTTGCCTTAGAATCATTGATAAACTCCACTCCATTCCAGTTGCCGCATGACTCAAGGCGGTGCGGCGCATTTTCAAAGAAGGGAAGAGACGCTAAAATTTGCGCAAACGACACACCAGCTTCATGTGCAGCTAACATAGCCACTGACATGTTGATGGCATTGTGCGGTCCTTTTAAGGGTGCATCAGCTAAAAGCAAGGTCGCGCCATCGAATTGAATCTTATCTGAAGTAATGAAAGCATCTGCTGGCTTGTGGAAACTAACGCGTTTCAAACCAGCGGCAGTAGGCAACTGGCTGAGATTAGCTGTAATGACTTCATCATCTGTCCAAAATATGCAGCTCGTACGAGCGTCCGCATTTTGGAAGATTCTAAACTTCGAGGCTATGTAATTTTCAAATTTGTATTCGTAGCGATCTAAATGATCAGGCGTGATATTCAATAAAACAGCCACATCAGGCTTGAATTCAAAGCAACGATCTAGTTGGAAGCTGGAAATCTCCAGAACGTAGATGTCGTGCTGGTCTTCCATCACCTGCTTCGCAAAACTCTGCCCAATGTTTCCGGCTAAACCCACTTTTAAACCAGTGGATTTCAAGAAATGATAAGTTAAAAGGGTAGTGGTTGTTTTTCCATTCGATCCCGTGATAGCCACTAATTTCGCTTTTGTATAACGCGCGGCAAATTCAATTTCAGAAACGAGGGAAATTCCTTTTGCCTTGATGGCCTTAACAATATCCGTTTTTTCCGGAATACCGGGGCTGATAATGATCTCGTTCGATGTTAAAATACGGTCTAGCGAGTGAGCTCCAGTCTCGAATTCAATCTGATTTTCACGAAGGGTCTCTTGATACGCCGACTTCAGCACACCAGAGTCAGACAAGAATACTTCAAAACCTTTTGATTTAGCTAGTAATGCGGCTCCTACACCACTTTCTCCTCCACCTAAGATGCTGATTAATGCCATTCGCGCGTTGAAATTTTCGGAATTTGAATTCAACTACAAGTTAGAAAATGTCCCGCATTCTATCAACTCAAAATGAGCATCTGGCTAGAATTTTAATGACAAAAAAAAGACCCACCGTTTCGGGTGGGTCTTTTGTATAAATTCGAGTCGAATTAAACTAACGAAATACGCTTAAACGATGAAATCGTTAAACCTTTTTGCGTTTGCTCTAATAGTTGACGAATCGTGATCGATGAGTCTTTTACGAATTGTTGGTTCAATAAAGTAGATTCTTTGTAGAACTTCTCTAATTTACCTACCGCAATTTTCTCTAACATCGCCTCAGGCTTACCTTCTTGACGTGCTTGATCTTTTCCGATTTCGATTTCTCTTTCGATTGTCTCAGCATCTACGCCATCCTTGTCTAAAGCGACAGGCTTCATAGCTGTGATTTGCATCGCGATATCTTTACCTACTTCTGATACATCTGCTCCTTGAACGTTTTCAAATGCTACTAAAACACCGATTTTGTTGTTTGAGTGAATGTAAGAAACCACTTTCTCAGCTGATACGTTTTCGTAAGCTGCTAAGGTGATTTTCTCTCCAATTTTACCAGTAAGCTCGATGATGTGACCTTCTACTGAACGTCCATCTGCTAATGGCTCAGCTAATAAATCATGCGCTGAAGGAGCGTGAGACGCTGCTGCTTTGTCAATGATTGTTTTTGCTAAGTTATTGAAGTCAGCTACTTTAGAAACTGGCTCAGTTTCACAAGCTAAAGCGATTAATTTACCGTTTGAGTGATCCGCATTAAGTGCTACTAAAACAACACCTTCATTTGTTTCATTGTCTGCGCGTTTTGCTGCTACTTTTTGACCTGCTTTGCGAAGGATATCTACTGCTGCTTCGAAGTCACCGTTGGCTTCTGTCAAAGCTTTCTTGCAATCCATCATTCCCGCGCCAGTCATTTGGCGTAACTTATTAACGTCTGCTGCTGTAATTGACATGTTATGAATATTTATTCTTGTTCTGCTTCTTTTTCGTATTTAGCCGCTACCTTAGCTGCCTCTTGTGAATCGTCATCCGCTGCTTTTTTAGCTTCCACTTCTTCCGCCTCACGAGCATCATCTTTATCCTGCTTTCTTTCAGCTAAACCTTCTTCGATCGCTTTAGAAATAGCTGTGATGATGATAGAGATAGACTTGTAAGCATCGTCGTTCGCTGGGATAGGGTAATCAACTAAGTCTGGGTTAGAGTTAGTGTCACACATAGCGAAAACTGGGATACCTAATTTCTTAGCCTCAGAAACCGCGATGTGCTCACGCTTAACGTCTACAATGAACAAAGCCGCTGGAAGACGAGTTAAGTCAGTGATACCACCTAACACACGCTTTAATTTTTCTTCTTCACGAGTTAACATTAAACGCTCACGCTTAGCGATTGTCTTCACGATAACTTCGTCTTTTAACATTTTATCAATGCTAGACATCTTCTTGATAGACTTACGTACAGTCGCGAAGTTAGTCAACATACCACCTAACCAACGGTCAGTTACGTATGGCATTTTTAATTTATCTGCTTCTGTCGTCACAATTTCTTGTGCTTGCTTTTTCGTTGCAACGAACATCACCTTACGGCCTGAACGTACAATCGCGCGAAGAGCTGCTGAAGCTTCTTCTAAAGAAGAGATAGTTTTATTTAGATCAATGATGTGGATACCATTTTTCTCCATAAAGATATATGGAGCCATTTTAGGATCCCACTTACGAGTCAAGTGACCGAAGTGAACGCCTGCGTCAAGCAAGTCGTTGTAGCTTAATTGTGCCATTTTGGTTGTTTAAATGTGTGAATAATAAAAAGGTGGAAAAGGCATCGGCAACAGACAAGCCTTTTCCACGAACAAATCTTAACGCTTAGAGAACTGGAATCTCTTACGAGCTTTCGCACGTCCTGGTTTCTTACGCTCCACCATACGTGGGTCACGAGTTAAGAAGCCTTCTTTTTTCAAAGGAGAACGTAATTCTGCATCTTGCGTTTGAAGTGCACGTGAAATCGCCATACGAAGCGCTTCAGCTTGCCCTTTGATACCACCGCCATCTACGTTAGCTGTTACATCAAATGAACCTACTGTGTTCGTTAAAGCGAAAGGTTGATTAACAACAATCTGAAGAATTTCAGATGGGAAGTAATCAGCTAATACACGGCCGTTGATCTTAATCTGGCCTTTACCTGGTGTCATAGAAATACGAGCTACCGCTGTCTTTCTTCTACCGATTTTACTTGTTATTTCTGCCATTTTCTTAATGTCCGTTAAAAGGTAAGTTCTTTAGGTTGTTGAGCTGCGTGAGGATGTTCTGGTCCTGCATAAACGAATAGGTTGTTGAATAAAACACGACCTAAACGATTTTTAGGTAACATACCTTTAACCGCTGATTCTACAACACCTCTTGGGTTCTTAATTAAAACCTCACGTGGAGTTGCGAAACGTTGACCACCTGGGTAACCCGTGTGACGGATGTACACCTTGTCTGTCATTTTCTTACCAGTTAAGCGAATTTTGTCCGCGTTGATAACGATAACTTGATCGCCACAATCAACGTGTGGAGTGTAAGAAGGCTTGTGCTTTCCACGAATAATTTTCGCAATTTCAGAACAAACACGTCCCAAAACTTGATTTTCAGCATCTACAACAAACCAAGCTTTCTGTACAGTAGCTTTGTTTGCGGAGATGGTCTTGTAACTTAAAGTATCCACTTGTTTATAATTTAACTGTTTGAATCGTTTCCACCTAGACCACGGAATTTGTCTAAAGGAATTGATTATGACCTATTTTATCTTTCAAACGGGCATTCAATCGAAAAATGGGAGTGCAAATTTATAAAATCTTGATTTGATATGCAAGTGTCTAATTTAAAATGTTTTGCGAGAAAGAATTAAATGAAAAATAACGAACTTTATGAGCTACTACTGTTCCATTACTCATGAAAAAAATTTCGGTCTACCTATTCCTTTTTCTTTTGTCCTGCCCAGCGTTGGTAGCACAGGTTCATTTCGCGGGAATGATGTCAACGAAACGGGTAGGAATGTTTAATGCGGCGTACAATCCCGCTGAATTAACGAATTTGACAAATAAAGTAGAATTCAATCTGATTGGAACATCTCTATCCTTTGGAAATAATAAGATGTCGATTATGGATATCAGAAGTGGAAAGTCACCACAAAGTGCCTTGTTTTCCTCTGGTACACCCTTAGATTTAGATGTTAACGTTGAATTTTTAGGTCCTAGTGTTGGATTTAGATATAAAAAATGGGGTTTTGGAATACTTACTAAAGCATTCCTTAAAGCCAATATTGACGATTTAGATGTGAATTTAATGAACTCAATTTATAGTAATGCACTCTTAACCTTAGGGTCATTACCTTTATCTAATCCATATAATCAGCGCATTAACTCATCGAGTTGGGGACAAGTTAGTTTTGCCGCTTCTAGAAAGATTGTCGACAAAGTAAATCACCAGTTAAGTGCAGGCATGGCCGTTTCGATTCTCTTCCCTGCTTCGTATGCAAACATCGGGCTGACTAAGTTTTCAGGAACCATTAAATACAATTTATTTCCACCACAGGCTAATTTGATTAATACGTCCACTAAATTGAATTTAGCTTACACGAGTAATTTTGCCAAAAGCTTTGCCAATCCAAGTGATTTTACCAGTGCGATTTGGGGAGAATTTGGTGGAGCTGCTGTGGACTTAGGTCTTACTTATCAATATATAAATGATAAAAAAATACCTGTAATACACGCTGGAATGTCAGTAAAAAATCTGGGTAGTTTAAGCTATCAGGCAAAAAAAATCAATGTGGTTGATTACAATGTTAACATTCCAGCTCCCACTGCGACTAAACCTGGATTTAATTTATTCAGTTTGGCCACTCTTTCCAGCTTAACCCAGCTGGAGGGGCTTTTGATTTCAAGTGGCTATATGACTAAAGAGGGCCAATCCAATTCAGATGTACAGATAAAATTGCCTACAACTGTACAGGCTTATGTCTCTATAAGGGCGCTTAATCGATTGAATCTAGATGTAAACGCACAATACAATATTAGGCAAGGAGAAGGGAATAAGGAGATCACTAGTCCCAATACAATAACGGTCATTCCGCGTTTTCAAACAAAGTACTTTGAAATTTATTCACCCTGGTCTAACCATGAGGTGACGGGCATTAATGGTGGATTGGGAATTCGAGTGGCTGGTTTTTACCTGGGTTCAGGTTCTATTATCACGGCATTGCAGAGCAACAGTAAACAAATGGATGTCTTTACCGGCTATCAAATCGGTTTCTAATAAAAAAGGGAGGCCTTTCGAGCCTCCCTTATCTATTTATTATAAGTCACTTAAATCGAACGTTTCCATAAATGCTGTGGTGAATTGACCCGACTTGAAAGTAGGATCATCCATTAACTTGATGTGGAAAGGAATCGTTGTTTTAATCCCCTCGATGACGAATTCTTGTAAGGCACGCTTCATGCGAAGTAAAACTTCTTCGCGGCTTTGGCCTGAAACGATTACTTTAGCGATCATCGAATCGTAATTCGGTGGAATCGTGTAGCCAGAATAGACGTGAGAGTCGATACGAACTCCGTGGCCGCCTGGAAGGTGAAGATTCGTGATCTTACCTGGAGACGGACGGAAACCGTTCGCTGGATCTTCCGCGTTAATACGGCATTCTAGAGCGAATAATTTAGGGAAGTAGTTTTGGCCCGAAATCGGAATGCCTGCTGCTACCTTAATTTGCTCCTTAATTAAATCGAAATCTGTAACCTCTTCTGTGATTGGGTGCTCTACTTGGATACGCGTGTTCATCTCCATGAAGTAGAAATCCCCATTTTTGTCCACTAAGAACTCGATGGTACCCGCGCCCTCGTAACCTATGGCTGTCGCACCTGCGATCGCAGCGTCCCCCATTTTCTTACGTAATTCGTCTGAAAGGGCAGGGGAAGGGGTTTCTTCACATAATTTCTGGTGACGACGTTGAATCGAACAATCACGTTCTGACAAGTGACATGCTTTGCCGAACTTATCTCCCACAATCTGGATCTCAATGTGACGAGGCTCCTCTACGAATTTCTCCATGTACATCGCATCGTTTCCAAAAGCCGCCGCTGATTCCATTTTCGCATCTTCCCATAATTTGTCGAATTCCGACTCCTCGCGGATGATGCGCATACCACGTCCGCCACCACCTGCCGTAGCCTTGATGATGACCGGGTATTTAATGGATTTCGCTAATTCTTTTGCTTCCTCCACTGTGTCGATTAAGCCGTCAGATCCTGGAATAACCGGAACTCCTGCCTTTTTCATCGTGTCTTTCGCTGTCGCTTTGTCCCCCATCGAATTAATCATCTCCGCCGAAGCACCGATGAACTTAATGCCATGTTCTGAACAAATACGCGAGAATTCCGCGTTTTCTGAAAGGAAACCGTATCCTGGGTGGATCGCATCAGCTCCAGTTACTTCTGCAGCCGAAATGATCGCCGGAATACTCAAATAAGATTGTCTGCTGGGCGGAGGTCCGATACAAACGGCCTCATCCGCAAAGCGAACATGTAAACTATCGCGATCGGCGGTAGAGAAAACGGCCACCGTTTTGATGCCCATCTCCTTACAAGTCCGAATAATACGCAAGGCAATTTCCCCGCGATTCGCTATTAATATCTTTTTAAACATAGATTACGCTTTTTCAACCACGAATAAAGGTTGATCAAATTCTACTGGACTTGCATTATCAACTAAGATTTTAACGATCTTTCCAGAGATCTCTGAATCGATTTCGTTAAATAATTTCATGGCTTCGATTACACACAAGGTTTTGCCTGGAGCGATTTCTGATCCTACTTCCACGAAATTATCTTTATCTGGACCTGCTGCACGGTAGAATGTACCGATCATGGGTGATTTAACCGTATATAAGTTATCAGCTACGGGTGCAGGTGCTGCTGGAGCCGCTGGTGCTGCCGCAGGAGTCGCTGCTACTGGAGCCGCCGCTGGTGCTGCCGCCACAACTGAAACGACTGGAGCTGCCTCTCCAAATTTCTTAACAGAAACCTTTAATCCTTCTGTTTCGATGCTAACCTCAGCTAATGGAGATTTAGCGATATAATCGAGTAATCGTTGAATTTCTTTAGTATCCATTCTTTTTGTTAATTAAACGCTACAAAGGTAGCTAATTATTTTACACGCTCAGCGTATGAATAGGTTCTTGTATCTACTTTAATTACTTCATCTTGTTCAATGAAAATAGGCACCGTAATCGTAGCTCCTGTTTCTACAGTAGCTGGTTTCTTAGGGGAGTTAGCCGTATCGCCGCGAACACCTGGTTCTGTGTACGTAACCTTTAATTCTACGAATGGAGGCAATTCGCAAGATAGCGCCGCATCATTTTCGGTATTGATCAAAATCTCTACCTCTTGACCTTCTTTCATCAAATCAGCCATCACACAAAGGTTATCGCCTAATAGGATTTGCTCGAATGATTCTTGGTCCATGAAGTTATAGCCAAACTCATCTTTGTAAATGAACTGGTATTTTCTACGTTCCACACGAACAGGATAAATGTTCACGCCTGAGTTGAAGGTATTATCGATTACTTTACCCGAAGTTAAAGAACGCAATTTAGTCCGAACGAAAGCCGGGCCTTTTCCTGGTTTTACGTGAAGGAATTCAATGATCGAGTATAAGTCGTCGTTGTATTTAATCACCATACCATTTTTAATGTCTGCTGTAGTTGCCATTTCTGATTATTTAGGGTCGTATGCCCATTTAACGTAAGCTGATCCCCACGTGAATCCTCCACCGAAGGCTGCTAAGATCAGATTATCTCCTTTATTTAGTTTGTTTTCGTAATCCCAAAGACAAAGCGGAATCGTCGCCGCCGTCGTATTTCCATAATTCTGGATATTCAACATCACTTTATCATCGCTCACACCCATACGACTTGCTGTCGCATCGATAATACGCTTGTTCGCTTGATGCGGAACTAAGTATTTAATATCGTCACCAGTTAAATGATTGCGCTCCATGATTTCTGCCGAAACATCTGCCATGCGAGTTACTGCAAATTTAAATACGGATTGACCTTCTTGGCGAATATAATGCCATTTTGCTTCTACTGATTCTACCGTAGGAGGGTAAGCGCTTCCGCCCCCTTTTTGCATTAAGGACTCACATCCTTCTCCATCCGATTTCAAGATAAAGTCTTGAACTCCTAAACCTTCATAATTAGGCTCTAACATCACAGCACCGGCTCCATCCCCAAAAAGAATGCACGTCGTACGATCCGTATAGTCCACAATCGAAGACATTTTATCAGCTCCCACCACCACTATTTTCTTGTAACGACCTGATTCGATGAAGGCAGTACCTGCACCTAAAGCGTTTAAGAAACCAGAACAAGCGGCTGCTAAGTCAAAGGAAGCCGTCTCGCGGATGCCTACTGCCTTGCAAATCAAGTTCGATGCGGAGGGGAAAAAGTAATCGGGAGTCACCGTCGCGCAGATAACCATATCTACCTCTTCCGGTTTCGTGTTGGTTTTCTTCAAGAGATCCTCCACCGCTTTCGCTCCCATGAATGACGTTCCTAAGCCTTCACCCTTCAAAATACGTCGCTCCTTGATACCGGTGCGGGTGGTAATCCACTCGTCGTTCGTGTCAATGATTTTTTCTAATTCTTGATTTGTCAGCACATAATCCGGTACATATCCTGCGACTCCGGTGATGGCTGCACTTATTTTTTGGCTCATATTAATTATTGGTTCTCGATGGCGGCCTTAATCTTTCCGCAAACATCTGATGCTACGACGGATCTACACAATTTGATCATGTTTTTTATGGCCAAAGGACTCGAAGACCCATGTGCAATAATCACATTCCCATTAATCCCGATGATCGGGCTACCGCCGTATTTTTCGTAATTCGTATTCTCAATAAATTCATTCATGATTCCCTGGTCCTTCATGATCTTGTACAAGGATTCCCCCATTTTCAAGATAATGTTTCCCGTAAATCCATCCGTCACAATCACGTCTGCTTTATTCTTAAAGAAGTCTTTTCCTTCTAAGTTTCCGATGAAGTTAATCTTCTTGTTCTCTTTCAAAAGGGCATGGGTCGCAAGCGAAAGGATATTCCCTTTTTGCTCTTCCTCTCCTATGTTCATCAAACCCACACGCGGAGATTTCTTTCCTGTGGTTGCCTCAAAATACACAGAACCTAGTAGCGCAAACTGATCTAACATCTCTGGCTTGCAGTCTGCATTTGCACCAATATCCAACATTAAAGCATAAGTTCCGTCCTCTTGTGGAACGAAACCGGCAATCGCTGGGCGAGAAATTCCTTCGATGGTTTTCACAGAAAACAAAGATCCGACCATCATTGCGCCGGTATTTCCTGCGGAGGCAAATACATCTGCTTTGCCCTCTTTTAAAAGATGAAACCCAACTCCGATGCTGGAATTGGGTTTTTGAGATAGTGCCTTGGTTGGATGTTCACCCATTTCAATTACTTGGTCCGCATGAATAATGACAATTTGATTGCCAGTATACCCGTGTTTCGCTACTAATTGTTCTATGGTGTCCTTAGGACCTACAGCTAATATGGTTTCGTCGTTTGAAAGACTTGGTAAAGCTAAAATTATTCCTTCGATTACAGCTTCTGGAGCATAATCCCCACCCATCACATCAACGGCTATTTTCATTTAATTATGTTTAATTACTAAAGCTTTTGGCAAAAATAGCATTAAATTTAGTCAAAAAATAGCATTTTAACGGGATTTTTTCAGGTTTACTGAAAAAACAGAGAAAAGCTGCAGTCTATCAGGGAATTACTTAACCGAGAATCCTTCTACGATCATTTTTCCTTTGTAGAACAAGTTACCCTCATGTACGTGTGCACGGTGGTAAAGGTGAGTTTCGCCTGTTTGTGGATCTACACCTAAATGCTTAGGAGTTCCGAAATCATGCGCTCTTCTTGTATCACGACGAGTAGTAGAGATTTTTCTTTTAGGATGTGCCATGGTATTGTTATTTATTAATTATTGTCTGTTAATTTTTTTAATGCTGCCCATCTGGGATCCATTTCTGGCTCCTGATCGGCATTTTTATCGTCTTCCGGTTCTGTTGTATAAATCAACTCGCCATCAACATGCTCTTCTAAAGGCTTCACAAACCGCGGGTGCAACTTTTTCATGGGCACCTGTAAGGCAATGAAATCAAATAAATCCTGCGATAAATCTAGCTTAGGCGACTTTCTGTCTAATAAGAACAAATTGTCCCCCATATCTTCATTATGATCCGAATATTTATAAATAATCTTCTCATCAATATGAATAGGGAATTCAAATTCCTCATTCGACCGATCGCAAATTAATTTCAAATGACCATCTATAATCAGTCTTACCTGAATCATGGTGGCCGTTTTATCTAACGTCGCTTTTGCGTTAAATTCGCCCTTTTGAACCCATTCCTGCTCGAAAGCAGCGAAAAACTCGTCGTTTCCGGTGAAGGAATACTGGTATACTTTATCCTCTAGAGATAGTATCGGTATCTGGTATGCTTCTAGGACGTTCATTTTCACTCTTGGGTAAAAAAGAATGCGAAATTACGAAAATATTCGAAAACAGCAATAGTTGCGCTGAACAAATTCGTAATTTCGAGGCATGAAGCATTGGAGTCCTTCCCTTAAAGCTTTTTTAGGGATTTTTATTTTATTCGAAGTGGTGGGCTGGTTTTTTGTAGGCTCCACTGAGCGCCTGGATCAGCTGCTATTGATTAACGGTGCACATAATGCTTTCGCAGATATCGTTTTTCAAGGCCTTACTTCTATTGCTGAAGTCGTTTTGCCTGTTTTGTTGTTGGTTTATTTGTTTCGCTTTCGAAGGGAATACGCTTTGCCATATGCCTATTCCTATGCCTTGTCTACTGGGTCGATACAATTATTGAAGCATTTCGTTTTCACTTCCTCTTTACGGCCCCTTGCTTACTTTGCTTCGAGCGGTGTCAAGTGGCATTTAGTAGAAGGCTTATCCATACATTCCTATAATTCAATGCCATCTGGCCATACGGGAGCAGCTTTTTTCATGTTCTTTTGGGTAGCTGTGCTTTTTCAGCGTTTTTACTGGGGTATTATTGCGGGAATTTTAGCTGTGGGAGTTGCCTATTCTAGAGTTTATTTGTTTCAACATTTTCCGGTGGATACCCTAGTGGGAGCTTTTATCGGGGTAGGTGCATCCGCCTTATTTTATTTTTTAAACTATGCTAAGATTCGCACAAAGTAAACCATATCTATTCTGGGCGCTGATAGGTGCGGCAGTGTACATTCCTTTTTTAGGATCGACCCATTTATTCGACTGGGATGAGGTGAACTTTGCGGAATCGGCGCGGGAGATGATTGTGACAGGTGATTTTTTGAGCGTCCAAATTAATTTTCAACCCTTTTGGGAGAAACCTCCTTTGTTTTTGTGGTTGCAGGCCTTGAGTTTTATGGCCTTTGATTCCTTTTCGGGTCAATCCGATATTTCGATGGAGTTTGCCGCGCGTTTTCCGAATGCGATCATCGGGATAATGACCTTATGGACGCTATATGCAATCGGTAAAAAACAATGGAGTGCGAATTTTGGGAATCTATGGGCCTTCTCTTATTTGGTAGCCGTCACACCGCACGTATATGCGAGTTCAGGGATTATTGATCCCCTTTTTAATCTGTTAATTTTTCTGGGGGTCTATTTCTTTTCGGAATTTTTCCAGGATTCGATAAGGTATAGAAAGGTTGTTTTTGCCGGAATTGCCATTGGTTTAGCCTTGTTGACCAAAGGTCCCGCGGCTTTGCTCCTCTGGGCTTTGACTCTCTTGTTCGTGGGAATACTGTACCGTTCGAGAGTGAATGGCCGATTGTTTACGGGAGCGGTTGTGGCAGGTTTGATCTCTGTATTCTTTTTTGTGGCTTGGTACGGCTTGATTGCCTACAAGTATGGCTGGCAGATCATAGAAGATTTCTTTAGTTACCAAGTTCGCTTAATGACCACCGGGGATGCAGGACATGGGCAGCCATTTTATTACCATTTTGTCGTCCTATTGATTGGATGCTTTCCTGTGTCCATTTGGGCAGGGGCTCGTTTGTTTAGGCTTAAAAAGGAAGAACACGATTTTTCGAACTGGATGAAGGTCTTGTTTTGGGTGGTCTTGATTCTATTTAGTATCGTGAAGACGAAGATCGTGCATTATTCATCGATGTGCTGGATACCGTTGACGTATTTCTCGGCGGTAGTGTTGCAGGAGTGGCAGTGCGGAGAATTTCGTTTTCATTGGAAATACAAGACGGCGATTGGATTCGTTGGTTTACTTTTAGCAGCGGTATTGACGGCTGTTCCTTTGATAGGCCAAAACGCGGGCGCCATTGCTCCTTTTATTAAAGATGTATTCGTACAAGGCAATTTACAGGCACCGGTTTACTGGGCTGGCTGGGAGTTTTTAATTGGCGTTGTTTTCGCCTTCGCCGTGATTTACTACTTATTTACGGGAAAGTTGCACACGTTGTTTGCTGCTTCGCTGGTGACCATTATGGCCTATATGGCGATTGTGGTTCCTAAAATAGAGGGATATACGCAGGCGACTGTGATTGATTTTTATAGCGCAAAAGTGGGCCAAAAAGTCTATATCGAGCCAGTCGGATTCAAGTCCTATGCGCAGCTCCTGTATTTTCAAAAGCCCGCAGGTTCTCCCGCGGGCGATGTATTATTGGCTGCAAAAAAGCTGGATAGACCAGCCTATTTTATTATGAAAGCTGATGTGGAGGATAAGTTCAAATACCATCCGAACTTAATTTTCCAGAAAGAAGAGAATGGATTCCTCTTCTACAAACACCGCTAAATTTTAAACTCCTGGGAAGAAGAACGCACCTTCAATGGCTGCATTCTCATCTGAGTCGGATCCGTGGATCGCATTTGCTTCAATCGATTTAGCAAACAAGCGACGAATGGTGCCCTCAGCAGCTTGAGCTGGGTTTGTGGCTCCTATTAATGTACGGAAATCCTCCACCGCATTTTCCTTTTCTAAAATCATCGGGATGATTTCGCTTTGCGACATGTAATCGCATAGGCTTTGGTAGAAAGGACGCTCGCTGTGAACGGCATAAAATTGACCAGCCTGCTCAGGGGTCATTTTCAATTTTGTCATCGCAAGAATTTTAAATCCTGCTTTTTCAATATGTTGAATAATGGGACCAGTATTGCCTTCTGCAACGGCATCTGGCTTGATCATAGTGAAAGTTCTGTTTGTCGACATTGGTATAATTTTCTACAAATTTATCTCTAACTTTGCGTTCGCCCAAATTTATTTCTGGTAACCCCAATTTATGACCTCTATCTCTGAGTTAAAAGCCCAACTTATTCCTGGTACGAAAGCCGTAATCACTGCCCATTACAATCCGGATTCGGATGCAATTGGTTCTACTCTTGCTTTTCAGGGATATTTAGCCAAAAAAGGTATTCAGGCAACGGTAGCGGTACCCTCTGCGGTATCTGCTAACTTAAAATGGATGCCCGGTGCAGAGGATATTTTAGCGTATGATGAGCTAGTACATAAAGTGCAAATTGATGCATTAGTAGAACAAGCTGATTTTATTTTCTGTCTGGATTTCTCAGGTATTCAAAGGTTACATAATTTGGCACCTGCGGTTCGTAAGTCGAGGGCAAAAAAGGTGGTGATTGATCATCATTTGGATCCGGAAGACTTTGGCGATTATTATTATCACCGTACCATTGCAGCCTCAACATGTGAATTAATCTATGATTTAATTCTTGAGTGGGGAGATGAAAGTTTGCTGGATCCATCGATAGGGTCTTGCCTTTATTCAGGCATTATGACGGATACGGGGTCATTTCGACATCCTAATACGACCGCACATGTACACACAATCGTGGCTGCACTTATCAGTTTAGGGGTGAATACGAATGAAGTACATCGCAAGGTTTTTGATTCGTCAAGTATCGATCGTTTGAAATTTATTGGTCACGTTCTAGGCCAAAGAATGGAATACCTCCCGGAGTATCATCTCGCATTTTTGTGGATTACAGCGGATGATTTAACAAAATTTAATTCTCAAGCTGGAGATACAGAGGGCATCGTAAACTATGGTTTACAGATTGCAGGTTGTGTGTGGTCTATCCTAATGATTGAGCGTCCAGATGGTGTAAAGCTGTCTTTTAGGTCGATCGAACCATTTGCAGTCAATGAATTTGCTTCAAAATATTTTGAAGGTGGTGGACACAAAAATGCGTCCGGTGGACGTTTTTCTGCGGGAACTTTGTCAGATGCAAAGAAAAAACTAATGGAAGTGTTACCTTTGTACCTTTCTGAAATAAATCGAGTTAAAAATATTTAAAATCTATCTCATGCGTAAACAACTAGCAGTAATTTTTGTAGCGGCACTTGCACTAGCTTCGTGTAACAAGGTCGAAGTAGTAGAGGGTGTTAAAATTCAAAAACACGAACATGATGATTCTGCCCCTAAATTAAAAGAGGGTGATGTCATCACTTTTGATTTAGTGATCAAAAATGCAGCTGATTCAATCATAAAAGATTCTCGTAAAGAAGGTAATGCGATACAAGATTTAGTTCCCGCAGCACCCATTCCAGGCGCATTTAAAGGTACTTTTGAGAATGGTTTACGTTTATTATCTGTGGGTGATAGTGCAACCATTTTTGTTCCTGTTGATAGTTTATTTAAAGACGCGCAACAACAGATTCCTCCTTTCTTGAAGCGTGGAACAGATGTTCGTTTCATTGTTAAAATCAAAAAATCTCAAACACGTGCAGAATTTGAGAAAGAAATGAAAAAGTTAGCAGATCAGCAATTAGGTAAAGATTCTAAAACAATTGATGCTTATGTCGCTGGTTTAGGAAAGAAATTTACTAAAACTGCAACTGGTCTTTATGTGTCCATTTCTAATCCAGGTGCTGGAGAAAGTCCTAAGATGGGAGAATCATGGGAAGTGAATTATATAGGTTCTTTCTTAGATGGTAAAGAATTTGACAAAGGGGCTGCTGTTACATTACCTCCAGTGGGTCAATTAGTTCCAGGGTTTAATGAGGCTATGATGCTTTTGAAAAAAGGAGGAAAAGGTACATTTGTGATCCCATCCTCTTTAGGATATGGTGCACAAGGAGCTGCTCCACGTATCCCTGCAAATGCTATCTTAGTGTTTGAATTAGAAGTATTGTCTAAGAAATAATTGAATGAAAGTTTTCGGATTCCTATTTGTTGCCTTTTTTACGTTTTCCTGTTTATCTGATATTGCATTAGAAGATGAGGTGAAGGCGGAAGAAAATGAAAAACAGATCTTAGCTTATTTTGCTTCAAAAAATCAAAATCCAACGGCATTGGCTAAAGGAGGCTATTATTTTGTAACTAAGTCGAATCCAACAGGAGAATTAGCAACCACAGGCGATTCGCTTTTTGTTCACTATGAGTTCTCGAACCTGACCACAGGTAAGGTACTAGATAGTACAAACAGGTCGACTAATTCTCCTTATTTCTTTCGCTATGGATTTAGTAATCCTGTGTTTGTTAATTTAATGTCAGCTCTGCGCGAGGGGGAACAAGCTACACTCGTAATACCCGGAACGGCGCAAGCCTTTCCTGATTTACCTGCATACACTCCTCTAATGGTGAAGGTTAAGTCATATGTTGTTCGTACGCAAGATGATTTGATTCGTGAATTCATCGCCCAGTACAAGTATACCGTTACGGAGGCTCAACCAGATGGCTTACGCTTCATACGTTTAAAAGCCGGCACAGGCGAAATTCCCACGACTGGCAAAATAGTAAAAGTCAAATACATTGGACGCTTTTTAAATACCAAAGCTTTTGATGGAAATATGTCTCGTTCTGACAGTTTAAGTGTAACCGTCGGTGGGAAAGAAACAGTCCAAGGTTTTCAGAAAGGTATTGAGAAAATGCGTTTAGGAGAAAAAGCAGTGCTTATTTTTCCGTCTTCTTTAGGATACGGTGCTAAGGGTAATACCAATATTCCCGGAAACACTCCTTTACTTTTCGAAGTTTACATAGCTAAAATTCAATAATTATGTTTAAGTATATCTTTTTCATTTTTTCTTTTTTCGTGGTTTTATCTAGTTGCTCCGTTGAAAATGTTGCCGAAAATGAGCAAGCTAATGACGAAGCAGAAATTCAAAATTATATCACTCAAAATAAATTAGTGAACATGTTGAAGACGGCAGATGGGATGTATTATTCCATTAAGCCATCTGGAGTCACTAAAAAAGCTGTTACTAGTGATTTAGTTACGTTAAACTACAAGCTTTATCTGCTTGATGGTACCTTAATTGATTCGACTAATTCCGTTAATAAACAGTTTAAATCCATTGTTTATGAAGTTTCCTCAAGCGTTTTTAATCCCATCATTAAATTGATGAAGGAGGGAGATAAGGGGACTTTTTTATTGCCATCTAGTTTAGCTTATGGAGCTAGTTCATTTGGAAATGTTCCTGCCTACTCAGTTTTGAGAGCAGAAGTTGAAGTGATCTCTATTCGCACGGAAACAGAACAGATTACAGATATGAAAACCCTTTATGGGTTTACAAACCCAGAAACAACTAGCTCAGGTATGGTCTTTCAGAAACTCACTGAATCAACATCTACTACTGAAACGACGATAGGTACAGCTAAAACGGTGACTGTAAGATACCTGGGTAGACTAGGCTATGGAGCTGTAAAACTGGATGCTAGCACGAATAGACTAGTTTTTGATTCTAAATTCGGTGAGGGAGAATTTACTTTTATCACGGGTACAAGTCAGGTGATTAAAGGTTTTGAAGAGGCTGTATTGAAATTGAAATTAAATGAGAAGGCAAAAATTATTTTACCAAGTAGCCTAGCCTATGGTGCGAATGGTAATACAACCATACCGGGCTATTCCCCATTGTACTTTGAAATTGAAGTAGTATTCGTAAGATAATGCGCCCTGTTCTTTATTTAGCTACCCAAAACAAGCACAAGGTAGAAGAACTAACCGCATTGTTGAAACATCATTTCGATATTCGTGATGTAAGCTCCCTATCGCTTTCGGAAGAGATTCCTGAAACTGGGAAAACGCTTGCTGAAAACTCCCTTCAAAAAGCCCGCTATATTGCGGAAAAATTTCAAGTTACTTGTCTTGCAGATGACTCTGGATTAGAGGTAGAAGCATTAGGAGGAGCACCTGGGGTCTTTTCTGCGCGCTATGCGGGAGAACCGAAGAACGATCAAAAAAACCTTCACTTACTCCTAGGTAACCTTGCTGGAATAACGAATCGGCGAGCACGATTTGTGACTGTATTAACCTATTATTCTACTGGCACTTACACTTCTTTCGAAGGGGAGATTCAAGGCAGTATCGTAGAAGTACCCAGGGGAACTCAGGGTTTTGGTTATGATCCTATTTTTCAGCCTGAGAACGAGACACGTACTTTCGCCGAAATGAGCTTAGCCGAAAAAAACCTTATTGCACACAGAGCTCGTGCTTTGGAGAAATTCATAAAATACTTAGACGAAACACAGAAATGTGCCGACGAATAGCAAAATACTGGCCTAGCTTGCTATTTTTGTAGTGTTTGCTTTCTAAAATTCCATCATGAAATTGAAAATCAGCTTATTGCTGACATGTATCTTTTACTTTGCGGTTTTCCCAACTTTTAGCCAATTTGTGATTAAAGGGCGCGTTTCAGATGCGAAGAATGGGGATCCTATTCCATTTGCTTCCGTGGGTTTGGTGGGTGTAAACCAAGGTGTTACCACTAATTTTCAAGGTGAGTTTTTTTTAAATTCAAAGTATTCAGCAGATAGTCTTTTTGCCTCATTTGTAGGATACAAAAAGCGCTTCAAGAAAATAACGCGGGAATCTAAACTACAAGAAGTTAACTTTCAGTTAGAGCCAACAGATCAAGTAATGGCTGAAGTAAAGGTCTATTCAGGAGAAAATCCGGCCTTTAAAGTTCTGCGTGGCGTTGTTCGCAATCGAGAAAAAAATGATCGCTCTAAGTTGACCGCCTACGAATATGATTCTTATACGAAGATGGAACTCGATGTAGATAATATATCAGAGAAATTCAAGGAAAAGAAAGTGATGAAAGACATCGCACAATCTATTCAGAAATTTGAAAAAATAGCTGGTGAGGATGGAAAGTTAGTTATCCCTACCTACATATCTGAGTCGATAGGGAAGTTCTATTATCTAGAAAATCCACAACGGAAAAAGGAGACAATAACCAAGACTAATATTAAAGGTGTCGGAGTAAAAGATGGTTCTGTTGTTTCACAGCTGGTAGGGGGGAATTTAGTGGCTAATTATAATTTCTATCAAAATTTTGTCGGCTTTTTTGGGAAGGATTTTGCCAGTCCCATTGGTGATAATTGGAAAGGTAAGTATACTTACTTCTTAGGCGATACAGTAAACGTAGATGGTCGCATTTGCTATAAGCTTGATTTTGATCCAAAGAATGCGATTGACCTCGTTTTTAGAGGCCAAATGTGGATAGACACTACCTCTTTTGCCCTAGTTCAAATTGACGCAGTAGTAGATAAAGCCGCTAATTTGAATTTTATTGAAAAGATTAAAATCTCGCAGGAATTAGAACAAACCAGTAATGGAGTCTGGTTACCTGCGCGAACGCGTTTTTTAATTGATTTAGAGGAAATTTCGAAAGGGAGCGCCGGGATGTTATTGAAGATGTACATCTCCAACAAAGATTTTGTCGTGAATCAACCCCATCCATTAGGCTTCTATGATGTAGCATCAGAAGTGGCGGAGGATGCTATGAAGCCTGATTCAGTTTTTTGGAAATATGCACGGCATGAACCCTTGACTACACCAGACCTTCTGGCCTCAGCGCTGATTGATTCTGTCCAAAACTTACCTATCGTACGAACCTATGTTGAAATTGCTGAGCTTGTTTTAAGTGGCCACAGGAGTTTTAATGGTCTAGAGGTAGGACCCTATATCTCAAGTTTTGCTATTAATAAAGTAGAGGGGGCACGTTTTCGATTAGGTTTTAGAACAAATGCTAATTTTGATAAGCATTGGATTTTACGGGGTAATGTGGGTTTTGGAACAAAGGATCTGGTGCCTAAATATTCAGCAGAAGTCAATTACCTTTTTTCAAAGAAAAAATGGACGATGGCCGGTATTCGACATTCTTATGATTTAGAGCGAGTAGGTTTAACCCCAGATTTAATTGGCGATAATAAATTATTCTACGCATTTACGCGTTGGGGTGCCTTTTCAGGTGCTTTTTTTAGACGGGAATCTGAAGCATTTTTCACCTCGGAATTAGCTAAAGGAATTACCCTAACTACTTCTTTAAACACCCGGTCATTTGACCCTTTGTTTCGTTTTCAGTTTCGCCTAAATCCAGAGCTGGGACCTGCCTCTGCAGTGCAAGATCACTACCAAGAAGCGTTCGCAACCGTGGAATTACGTATTGCTAAAAATGTCACCTTTCTGATGAATGGCAATGAGCGAATCGCGTTAGCAACGAAACGCTTTCCTATGATTACCTTAAAATACCAACGCGGATTCAAGGGTTTCCTTGGAGGCGACTTTACCTACGATCGCTTCACCATAAAAGCATTTCAAACCTTACGTTTAGGTTCTATAGGTCGTTCAGATTATACCTTTACAGCTGGTTATACCCCTTCAAATTTACCTGCTCCTTTATTATTTCCTCATTTAGGAAATGAAACCTTCTTTTTCGTTCGCTCGGCCTATTCCACGATGAGCTATTTTGAGTTTGTAAGTGATCGCTATGCCTCTTTTCAATATAATCATAATTTTGAAGGATTATTGTTTAACCGTATTCCTTTAATTAAGAAATTAAAGTGGCGTTTGATTGCTTCAGGAAATATCTTGATGGGTAGTCAACGTACTGAAAATCGTGAAATAATGAAGGACGTAAATAACCCTTTACGTTCTAAATTTTTAGATCAATACACTTTTGATTCATTAGATCCCAATAAGCCGTTTGCTGAAGTAGGTTATGGTATCGATAATATTTTCAAGATTTTACGTATTCAGGCTTTTCATCGCTTATCCTATTTGGATCATGGAAAACCGCAACGATTTAGAGTAATGGCATCAGTTAATTTTTCTTTTTAGAACATTACAAAGAAGAAAGTTTAAACATTTCAAGAATATTTTTGATGTATTTGATTTCATAAACTCGTCGCCCTATATTTACACGGTTACAACTATTCAAATATGCTATTTATACTTGTGGGCCTATCTTTACTAAGCTACCTGTTGGGATCTATTCCTACAGCGATTTGGTATGGAGATCGCTACCATGGCATTGATATTCGTCAGCATGGAAGTGGTAACGCAGGGGCAACCAATACGTTTCGTGTTTTAGGAAAAAAAGCGGGTTCAATCGTTTTGTTTGTAGACGCATTAAAAGGATTTACGGCAGCTAGCTTAGCGTCGGTTTTATATTCTTTTGGATTAGTTGATTGGGAGTCGTGTGTGTCTTTGAAGATCCTATTTGGCTTTTTAGCAATCATCGGCCATTTGTTACCTGTTTTTTGTGACTTTAAAGGAGGAAAAGGTGTGGCAACAACCTTAGGGATGGTAATTGCTTTACACCCTCAAGCTGCATTTGCAAGCAGCCTTGTTTTCTTGGTGGTCTTTGCGATTTCACATTATGTTTCTTTAGGTTCGATGATAACTTCGCTAGTCTTTCCTTTATTACTTCAATTTGGCGTATTTGGGAAGGAATTGCCGATTTTGATTTATTTTGGATTCATCATTTCCTTTTTAGTGATATTTACGCACCGTAAAAATATTGGACGAATCATTTCAGGAACGGAAAATCGGATGTATCTTATTCCTCGAAAAGGACGTTTATAGCCTTTCTATCTTCATTTATTATGCAATCAACACACGAATTTATTGCCGCTCAAAAGGATCGGTTTTTGGCGGAGCTATTAGACCTATTACGTATTCCCTCTATTTCAGCAGACCCAGCCTATGCGGGGGATGTGAGAAAGGCAGCAGAGTGGATAGCGGAGAACCTTCGAAATGCAGGTGCAGATCACGTGAGATTAGAAGAAACGCCAGGTTATCCGATTGTGTATGGAGAGAAAATGGTGGATCCCGCTGCTCCTACGGTTCTGGTATATGGACACTATGATGTGCAACCGGCGGATCCTTTGGAACTTTGGGATAATCCTCCTTTCGAACCGGTAATTAAAAACGAGGTGATTTATGCACGGGGTGCTTGTGATGATAAGGGCCAGGTTTTTATGCATGTAAAGGCATTTGAGGCTATGTGTGCTACGGGTAATTTAGCCTGCAATGTGAAGTTTATGATTGAGGGAGAAGAGGAAGTGGGCTCGGATAATCTGGGGAACTTTGTCGCGGCGAATAAGGAATTGTTAAAAGCGGATGTGATTTTAATCTCTGATACCGCGATTATTGCGAATGATATTCCATCGATTGATGTCGGGTTACGTGGTTTGAGCTACATGGAAGTAGAAGTGCAGGGACCGAATCGCGATTTACATTCAGGTGTATATGGTGGTGCGGTGGCGAATCCGATTAATATTTTATGCCAAATGATCTCCTCCATGCACGATGAGTTCAATCACATCACGATTCCTGGATTTTACGACGGGGTGATGGAAGTGAGCGCAGCGGATCGGGCAGCGATGGCTCAGACGCCTTTTGATTTAGAAGCTTACCAAAAAGATTTAGGCATCGACACCGTTTACGGGGAGAAAGGCTTCACGACGTTAGAACGTGCCTCTATTCGCCCTACGTTAGATGTCAATGGAATTTGGGGTGGTTATACAGGTGAAGGAGCAAAGACGGTTTTACCTTCTAAGGCTTTCGCGAAAATTTCCATGCGATTAGTGCCTAATCAGTCTTCGGCAGAAATCACTCGTCTTTTTACAGAGCATTTTATTTCGATTGCCCCTAAAGGAGTGAAGGTCAAAGTGACTGCTCACCATGGTGGTGAAGGGTATTTAATGCCGACAGACAGTATTGCTTTTCAAGCGGCATCGGATGCGATGACCACGACATTTGGAAAGGAACCTGTTCCTACACGCGGAGGTGGAAGTATTCCAATTGTGGCCTTGTTCGAGAAGGAATTAGGGATTAAGTCGATTTTGATGGGTTTTGGTCTAGATTCTGATGCCATTCACTCGCCTAACGAGCATTATGGCTTATTTAATTTTTACAAAGGGATAGAAACGATTCCTCATTTCTTCCAAAACTTCGCAGAATTATCGAAATAAGATGGCAGAAAACTTAAGTGCTTTAGCGACGGAATCATCCTCAACCTACCAAGATTTAGAAAAACAGACGGTCGACACCATCTTACGCCAAATCAACGCGGAAGATAAAACGGTCCCTTTAGCGGTAGAAAAAGTCATTCCAGCCATCGAACCTCTTGTGCATGAAATTGTGAAGCGCATGAAACAAGGAGGTCGTCTTTTTTATATCGGTGCGGGAACTTCTGGACGTTTAGGCGTTGTCGATGCCTCCGAGTGTCCACCTACCTACGGTGTGCCCCATGATTGGGTGATTGGCTTAATCGCTGGAGGAGATTCAGCCATTCGGAAAGCAGTGGAGAATGCGGAAGATGATGAAAAGCAGGCCTGGTTAGATATGGAAGCTTATGGTATCGATTCCTTAGATACGGTTATCGGGATTGCGGCATCAGGTCGCACACCCTATGTGGTAGGAGGATTGCGTGATGCTAATGCACGAGGAATTCTAACGGGTTGCATCGTTTGCAATGCAGGTAGTTCGGTGGCAGCTGAAGCAAAATATCCTATCGAAGTGGTGGTAGGTCCAGAATATGTGACGGGAAGTACCCGAATGAAATCTGGAACTGCCCAAAAACTGGTTTTAAACATGCTTTCCACCGCTGTCATGATCCAGCTAGGTCGCGTGAGAGGTAATAAAATGGTGGACATGCAGTTAAGTAATCACAAATTAGTGTTGCGTGCCATTCGCATGGTGCGAGAAGCAACGGGTGTGAGTGATGAGGTGGCGGCAGAACTTTTAGAAAAACACGGAAGCGTGCGAAATGCAGTCGATGCAATTCAAGCAAAATAAATTGGGATAATAACGCTTTAATCCCTTTATTTGTGATATAATTAATCAAATACCTCGTATGAAAAACATATCTAAACTAATTTTAACGTTCGTTCTCGGAACAATGGCTTTCGGTTCTCAAGCAAAAGCGGAAGATTTTCCAGCAGACATCAAGCCTTTAATGACTAAATATACTTGTTTCGCTTGTCACAAAGTAGACACACGTTTAGTGGGTCCTGCTTATAAAGATGTAGCTAAGAAAAAATATTCAGTGGATAAGATTGTTGCTTTAATAGCAAAGCCACAGCCTTCGAACTGGCCAGGTTATCCTCCAATGGCGCCGATGACCGTGCCTAAAGAGGATGCAGTTAAATTAGCGAAGTACATTAACTCGTTGAAATAATTGATCTAATAGCATAAAAAAAGCCCTCGATTTATCGAGGGCTTTTTTATTTATAGGGCTTTTAGCATCCAGATATCGCAACCACAATGGCCACTATTCCCTAATGGTCCATCCAGCGACTTGAATCCTACTTTTTCATAGATTGAAACAGCTTTTGCAAGTTCAGGCATGGATTCTAAATACACCTGAGTATATCCGTTTGCTTTTGCCCATCTCATTGATTCCTCCATCAGTTGCTTGCCCAGTCCTGTGCCTCTGGCCTCTTTAGCCAAATATAATTTAACGAGTTCGCAAGTCCCTTCCGGTAAATTATCAGTCGGGAAAATCCCACAACCGCCCACCACTTGTAGGTCAATAGTTGCAACAAAATAATAGGACCCAGGAGTTCTGAAAAGATCATACAAAGCATCCGTGGTCGGATCAAAATAGACGGTGCCTGGTTTATTAGCCCCAAATTCCGTCAACGCCCCACGAATGACTTTCGCCAATTCCACGTTATCTCCAGGTTCAATGGGCCTAATTTGCATGGTGATTATTTTGCTGCTTTTTTCGCAGCGGGTTTCTTTTCAGCTGGTGCAGCTTTCTCTGCTTTCGGAGCCTTCTCGGCTTTCGCTGCTACAGGAAATAACTCAGGCGCGTTTGCTACCAAAATTAAGTACCAGCTTAAGATTTTTTTGATGTCTGACGCGAATACACGATCCGTATCGTAGTTAGGAACAACAGTTGCCAATGTGCTGAACAATTCAGCATCACTTGCTTTCTTCGCCTCGATAGGTAAAACACCATTGAACTTCGCATGGATCTGTAAGAATAAATCTGCCAAAGGTAAAGTGCTATCCTGGTGATCATTTAGATACAAAGAGATGTCTTTAAGTACCGAAATACGTGTTTGACCACCTACGACTGATTTTTGTTTCGCTGCGTCCAAAGTCTCCACAATCACTCCCGTGCGCGTAGGCTTTAACACTTTGTACAATCCACTTTTTCCCGAGATATGGGCAACTTCATTCAATAAATCCATGTTTTTTCGCTTGTTATGGGGCAAAATTAGTACTATTTCCCTATTCTGTATGGGGATGTTTGAATTAATTCGTTGATAGAGGCTAAAATGTCTTCCCTCCCCACATGCTTCTCAGCTGAAGTGATGAATAATGGAGGAAGTTCATCCCACATTTCTAAGAGAAAGTTTTTGTATAGCTCGACACTCTCATTTACCTGCTTTTGGGACAATTTATCGGCTTTTGTAAATACGATATAAAAGGGTATTTCATCCTCGACCATCCGACTCATAAACTCAATATCCACGGCCTGGGGCTTCAAACGAATGTCCAAAAGCACAAACAAACAAGTCAAATTCTCTCGATGTATCAGATAATCAAAGATCATCTTTTCAAATTCTTTCCGCTTTTCCTTACTGACTTTGGCAAAACCATAACCCGGCAAATCCACCAAAAACCACTTCTCATCAATAATAAAGTGGTTAATCAATTGCGTTTTTCCTGGAGTCTGTGATGTTTTCGCCAAACCCTTGTGAAAGGTCAACGAATTAATCAGCGACGATTTTCCCACATTCGAACGGCCAATAAAGGCAAATTCAGGGTACTTCGCCGGCGGGCAATTCTTAAAATCGGTGTTACTGGTTACGAATTTAGCGTTAATCTGAGCCATAGGGCGGGTGATGATGAGGGACAAAGGTAAGGAAATAAGTCCGAAGTCCGAAGGGAGGTAGTCCGTAGGGTGGGGTAGTCCGAAATCCGGAGGTAGGTAGTCCGTAAGGGGGGGTAGTCCGAAGTCTGGAGGGAAAGATTGCAGAGTCTAAAGATATTTTACTTCGTTTCTGTTTAGTGATCTGGATAGTCCATTCAGCATTTTTGAAATTTCAATTAAATGATCATTACAAACATTATATTCATCTGTTGATATATACATCAGCTTTGCAGCCAAATAATTCATAGATCGAACTTCACTTGCTGAACCTAAAGCGATAAATAAGAATCGTTTAAACTCTTTGTCGGAACTTCTGTCGAAACCTTCTGCGATATTATTTGCTATAGAAACAGATGCTCGCTGTATTTGATTCTTAAATCCCCAATCATGATTATTAATATATAATCGATAGATTTCCATGCTAAGTAGAATTGATTTTTGCCATACAAGAAGGTCTTCGAATTTAGTAACTCGCATAAGTTTATTTTTAAAACGATTTTTAGGTTATCTATTGTATCAGTAACCTGATAATCTCCTTCGGACTCTCTCCCTCCGGACTCTTTCCCTCCGGACTAATGACTTTTTCCCTCCGGACTCTTTCCCTTCGGACTATTTTCCCTTACCTTTGTACGCTTATGGAAAAACTACAAAATGATCTACTTCTTCGTGCCGCGCAGGGTCTGCCTGTGGAGCGAATCCCGGTTTGGGTGATGCGTCAAGCAGGGAGGATTTTACCTGAATATAGGGCCGTGCGTGCTAAGGCGGGGTCTTTTATTGGGCTGGCGACGCATCCGGAGATGGCGGCGGAGGTGACGATTCAGCCGGTGACGCGTTTTGGGGTGGATGCGGCGATTATCTTTTCGGATATTTTAGTCGTGCCGGAGGCGATGGGTTTGCCATATGTGATGGAGGAGCAGAAGGGGCCGGTTTTTCCCGAGGTGATTCGGTCGAAAGCTGATTTAGCGAAAATTAGAGAGGCGAATCCCGAAGAGGATTTGAAATATGTGTTGGATGCGATTAAGATCGTGAAGAAAGAGTTGGCTGGCAAGGTTCCGTTGATCGGATTTGCGGGTGCTCCGTTCACGATTTTCTGTTATATGGTTGAGGGGAAAGGGTCGAAGACTTTTTCGCAGGCCAAAAAGATGTTGTATGCCGAGCCTGAGTTAGCGCATGCTTTATTGCAAAAGATTACGGACTCCACCATTTCGTATTTGAAAGCACAGGTAGCGGCTGGAGCTAATTTAGTCCAAATCTTTGATTCTTGGGCGGGCATTCTGTCGCCAGCGCAATATTCGGTGTTTTCGACGCCTTATTTAAAGCAAATTTGTGATGCCATAACGGAGGTTCCGGTGACGCTTTTTGCCAAAGGTGCTTTTTTCGCACGCGAAGAGATGGCTGGGTTGAATTGTGCGACGATTGGTTTGGATTGGAATATGGATATCGCGGAATCTAGAAAGTTAGTAGGACCTAATAAAACCTTACAAGGAAATTTAGATCCTTGTGCGCTTTATGGCGATTTCAAGACAGTGGAAGCAGAAACGAAAAAGATGATTGATCAGTTTGGAACGCAACGTTACATTGCGAACTTAGGTCATGGAGTTTATCCAGATATTGATCCGGACAAGGTACAATGTTTCGTGGATACGGTTCAGAATTACAAATAAAAAAAGGCCTTGCGATTTGCGAGGCCTTTTTTATGAATAAACTAAAATCTTATTTTGCCGAATAGTTAGGCGCTTCTTTCGAAATGCTCACATCGTGTGGGTGACTTTCTTTCACACCTGCTGAGGTGATTTTCACGAACTTGGCTTGTTGCATGGCTTCGATAGAAGAGGCGCCGCAATAGCCCATTCCGGCTTTTAAGCCACCTACCATTTGGTATAAAATCTCGGTTACGGAACCTTTGAACGGTACGCGACCCACGATTCCTTCTGGAACTAGTTTTTTGATATCATCTTCTGCATCTTGGAAGTAGCGGTCTTTCGATCCATCTTCCATGGCTTCTAGAGAGCCCATTCCGCGGTATGATTTGAATTTACGTCCTTCCAAAATAATCATTTCACCTGGTGCTTCGTCTGTTCCTGCTAAAAGAGAACCGATCATGACGGTGCTGGCGCCGCCTGCGATTGCTTTGGCTACATCGCCTGAATAACGAATACCTCCGTCAGCAATGACTGGGACATCGTATTTTTGTAAAGCTTTGGCAGCTTCATAGACAGCAGTCAATTGTGGCATGCCCACACCTGCGATGATACGCGTGGTGCAAATACTTCCTGGACCCACACCTACTTTTACGGCATCTGCTCCTGCTTCTGCTAAAGCGACCGCTGCTTCGCCTGTGGCGATGTTACCTACAATTACGTCTAGTGTAGGGAAGGCTTTTTTCACTGATTTCAAGGCATCGATTACACCTTTTGAGTGTCCGTGTGCGGTATCGATGCTGATCACGTCTACGCCTACTTGAACTAAAGCCTGAACGCGGTCTAATAAATCAGGTGTCACGCCTACTGCGGCACCTACGCGAAGACGGCCTAGGAGATCTTTCGATGCCAAAGGGTGTGACTTGCGCTTTAAAATATCTTTATAGGTAATCAAACCGATCAATTTTCCATTCTTGTCGATAATGGGTAATTTTTCGATTTTATGTTCTTGCAAAATGCTTTCGGCCTGTTCCATGCTGATTCCTTCTTTGGCCGTAATCAAATTATCCTTCGTCATGATTTCCTTCACGGGACGAGCGGTTTGCTTTTGGAAACGTAAATCACGGTTCGTCAAAATCCCCACTAAAAGTCCTGCATTATCAATGACCGGAATACCACCGATTTTGAATTCCCTCATGATTCGTTGGGCATCTCCTAGTGTGGAGTTATCCTTCAAAGTCACCGGGTCGATGATCATCCCTGATTCAGAGCGCTTTACCTTGCGAACTTGAGCTGCTTGTTGCTCAATCGTCATGTTCTTGTGGATAATTCCAATACCACCTTCCTGAGCTAAAGCAATCGCTAAAGCTGCTTCTGTTACCGTATCCATGGCGGCAGAAACAATTGGAATATTAAGTGAAATGTTGCGCGTAAGGCGAGAAGAAGTACTTACTTCACGGGGTAAAACCTCGGAATAAGCAGGAAGCAAAAGCACATCGTCGTACGTTAAAGCTTCGAAAAGAAATTTACTGGAATCAAGCATAGCAAATAATTTGAATGGGGTGATGAGTGTTACCCTTATTTGCAGGACAAAATTACACGAAATTTCTGAAATAATTCTATCCTTTTCTGAATTTTTCTCTCGGATTTGGATTTTTAGCTGTAAATTGCGGCTTGAATTTTAAGCCTTCGTAATGAACTATCAACCACAGGATTTTCTTCCTATTTTTGTTCAGCTAGCAGCTGCTTTGGCATTTATCGTTGCTACGATGTTAGCCACTCACGCATTAGGTCCTAAGAGACATTCTAAAGCGAAAGATGATACTTTCGAATGTGGTATCGAATCAATCGGCGATGCCCGTACCCCTATCTCAGTTAAGTATTTTTTAGTGGCCATTCTTTTTGTACTATTCGATATAGAAATCGTCTTCATGTACCCATGGGCGGTTAATTTCAAAGAATTGTCTTGGAATGGATTTTATGAAATGTTAGTATTCATGGGCTTGCTTCTAGTAGGCTTCTTATACGTATTGAAAAAAGGAATTTTAAAGTGGGAGAAGTAAACAATCAGGCTTTGCCTTTGTTTATCAATCATCAGATAAAAAAATATGAGTAATTCAACTATAAGTGTTGCAGAAGCGCCTCCTGGAATCGAGGGAGCAGGTTTTTTCGCTACGTCATTAGATAATTTAGTGGGTTTAGCTCGGGCTAACTCGCTTTGGCCATTACCTTTCGCCACCTCTTGTTGTGGTATTGAGTTTATGTCGACGATGGCATCTCATTATGATATTGGTCGTTTTGGTGCAGAACGTTTAAGTTTTTCCGCCCGTCAAGCAGACGTTTTGATGGTAATGGGGACAATCTCTAAGAAGATGGCGCCGGTAGTGAAGCAAGTATATCTACAAATGGCTGAGCCTCGTTGGGTATTGTCTGTAGGCGCTTGTGCTTGCTCTGGGGGTATTTTTGATACCTATTCCGTGCTTCAAGGCATCGACCGCATTATTCCGGTGGACGTTTATGTGCCGGGTTGCCCGCCACGTCCGGAGCAAATTTTGGATGGCTTTATGCAGATCCAAGAATTAGCGAAAAAGGAAACAACACGCAGACGTAACGAACCAGAATACAAGGCTTTATTAGCTTCTTACGGAATCGAATAACTATGAACGATAAGATAATCGAAGCGCTTCTAGCGCAGTTTGGCGAGGAGGGAGTTTATGGAATAGGGGAGTCACACGGCATTTTGCAGGTGACCACGGAAGTAGAGAATATCGTTCCGATGATCCATTTTTTGTATGCTCACCCGGTGTTTAAGTTTCAATTTTTGACAGATTTGGCTGGGATACATTTTCCGGATGCTAAAGGTCAAGAACTAGGAGTGATTTACCACTTGCACTCTTTGGAAAACAACGTGCGTCTTTGGATTAAGGCCTATGCACCTATCGAAGCGCCTAATTTCCCGACTATCACCGGCCTTTTTGCTACAGCTAACTGGATGGAGCGCGAGGCGTTTGATTTTTATGGTATCATCTTTGACGGTCATCCTAATTTGACCCGCATCCTGAATATGGACGAGATGGATTACCACCCGATGCGTAAAGAATATCCCTTAGAGGATGCGACGCGTCACGATAAGATTGATGAATTGTTTGGACGATAATAAAAAGACATGTCTGAAATAGCTTTAGTAAACAGCCCTAATGTAGGATTAGATAAAACACAAAAAGGGGGACCTTATGTGAATGAATTGTCTACGTTAAACTTAGGTCCTACGCACCCCGCGACGCACGGTATCTTCCAAAACATCTTAACGATGGACGGCGAAACGATCGTAGATGCGGAGCAAACAGTAGGATACATTCACCGCGCTTTTGAAAAGATTGCAGAACGTCGTCCTTTCTACCAAATCACCACTTTAACAGACCGCATGAACTATTGTTCCGCTCCTATTAACAATATGGGCTGGCACATGACGGTAGAAAAATTGTTAGGTATAGAAGTTCCCAAGCGTGCGCAATACATGCGTGTGATCATGATGGAGCTTGCTCGTTTAACGGACCACATTGTGTGTAATTCCATTCTAGCGGTAGATACCGGAGCTTTAACCGGTTTCTTGTATGTCTACCAATGGAGGGAGTTCATCTACGAGATTTACGAAGAGATGTGCGGTGCACGTCTTACTACGAATATGGGTCGTTTTGGTGGTATGGAGCGTGATTTCACGCCTGTAGCGATCGAAAAAATCCAAAAATTATTAAAAGAACTTCCAGCGGCCTTGAAGGAATTCGAAGGTTTGGTAATGCGTAACCGTATTTTTATGGACCGTACCCAAAACGTAGGAGGAATTTCAGCTGAACGTGCATTGAACTACGGATTTACAGGTCCGAACTTACGTGCAGCGGGTGTAGATTACGATGTACGTTCATTGAATCCCTATTCATCTTACGAAGATTTCGAATTCGATGTGCCAGTAGGAACAAAGGGCGATACCTACGATCGTTTCTTAGTCCGTGAAGAGGAGATGTGGCAAAGTTTGCGCATCATCCAACAAGCGATGGATAACCTTCCTGAAGGGCCATACCACGCAGATGCACCGCATTATTATTTACCCGATAAACAAGACGTCTACCACAACATGGAGGCTTTGATCTACCACTTCAAAATTGTGATGGGAGAGATCGATGCACCGGTAGGAGAGGTTTATCATTCCGTAGAGGGCGGAAACGGGGAATTAGGTTTCCACTTGGTTTCTGACGGAGGTCGTACACCGTACCGTTTGAAATTCCGTCGTCCCGGATTTATATATTACCAGGCTTTCCCAGAGATGATCAAGGGAACCACCCTTTCAGATGCGATCGTAACGATGTCATCGATGAACGTAATTGCAGGAGAGTTAGATACTTAAGACATGAGCAAGATTGTTTTCCCAGCAGAAACGCTGGAATTAGTGAAAAAAATTATCACCCGCTATCCGGAAGGAAAGCAAAAGTCGGCTATTTTACCGATTCTTCACTTAGCGCAAGCACAGTGGAAGTGGTGCTCGCCAGAGGTGATGGACTATGTGGCAACCCTGATGGACATCAGCCCCATCGAGGTGTACGAGGTAGCTTCATTCTACACGATGTTCCATTTGGAGCCGGTAGGTGAGCACGTGATCGAGTATTGCCGTACGGGTCCTTGTTGCTTAATGGGTGGCGTGGAAGTATACGATCATTTGAAGAAGCGTTTGAAAATTAAAACAGGCGAAACGACGAAGGATGGCAAGTTTACTATTAAAGAAGTAGAATGTTTAGCCGCTTGTGGTTGGGGTCCTGTATTCCAAATCCGCGAAAAATACTACATGCACCTAACGAACGAAAAGGTGGATGAAATCATTGATGAATTGAGCAAATAAGGCCTAGGATGAAGATATTAACCGAACATATAGACGTACCTAACATCGATACTATCGATGTGTTCATGAAACATGGAGGGTATGCAGCGGTCAAAAAAGCGTTAAAGAAAATGACTCCTGATGAAGTAACTGAAGAGGTGAAAAAATCAGGTCTTCGTGGTCGTGGGGGCGCAGGTTTCCCAATGGGCATGAAGTGGTCATTCTTAGCTAAACCAGAGGGTGTACCTCGTTATTTAGTGTGTAATGCAGACGAATCAGAGCCTGGTACGTTCAAGGACCACTATTTGATGTGGAAATCACCGCATACCTTAATCGAAGGGATGATCGTTTCTTCGTTTGCCCTAGGAGCAAATACCTCGTACATCTATGTACGTGGGGAGTTAATGTATGTGATTGCTATTTTAGAAAAGGCGATTCAAGAGGCTTACGATAAAGGATTATTAGGTAAGAACATTTTAGGTTCTGGTTATGATTTAGACCTATTTGTTCAGCCTGGTGGTGGAGCCTATATCTGCGGAGAGGAAACAGCCTTGTTAGAATCTTTAGAGGGAAAAAGAGGGAATCCACGTAATAAGCCACCTTTCCCAGCGGTGAAAGGATTGTGGCAATGCCCTACGGTGGTGAATAACGTTGAATCTATCGCAGCCACTTCGTGGATCGTGAACAACGGTGGCGATGCGTATGCGGCGATCGGTGTAGGACGTAGTACAGGAACAAAATTGATTTCGGCATCAGGTCATATCAAGAAACCAGGTGTTTATGAAATTCCATTAGGTATTACCGTAGAAGACTTTATCTATTCAGATGAGTGGTGCGGTGGTATTCGCGATGGACATAAATTAAAAGCAGTCGTAGCCGGTGGTTCGTCTGTGCCTATCTTGCCAGCGGAGTTAATCTTAACGACGGCGGCAGGAGAGAAACGTTTAATGACCTATGAATCTTTATCGGATGGAGGCTTTGTCTCCGGTACGATGTTAGGTTCTGGTGGTTTTGTGGTGATGGACGAGACAGCTTGCATAGTGCATAATACCTTGACATTTGCGAAGTTCTACCACCACGAGTCATGTGGACAATGTTCCCCTTGCCGGGAAGGAACGGGTTGGATGGACAAAGTAATTAACCGCATCGAGCACGGGCAAGGCCGAATAGAGGACATCGATTTGTTAGTCGATGTAGCGAAAAAAATTGAAGGAAATACGATTTGTCCATTAGGGGATGCGGCGGCTTGGCCAGTGGCTGCGGCGATTCGCCATTTCCGCGATGAATTCGAATGGCATATTGAACACCCAGAATTAGCGACAAAACCAGGCGCAGTATTTATGCGCAAGGGGGCTAGTTGGACTAAATAATTTGGCAGAAATTAACGAATATGAAAGTTACGATAGATAATATCACCCTTGAGGTAGAACCAGGAACCACTATCATGCAGGCAGCTCGCATGATCGGGCCTGAGGTTGCTCCGCCAGCTATGTGCTATTATGAGCCTTTGAAGGGTTCAGGTGGAAAATGCCGTGCTTGTTTAGTGAAGGTGACAGCGGGATCTGAGAAAGACCCTCGCCCGATGCCTAAATTAGTTCCAGCCTGCATTACAGCCGTTCAAGACGGGATGATCGTAGAAAATACGGTGAACGAAGACGTGTTAGAAACACGCAAAGGCATCGTAGAATTCTTGTTATTAAATCACCCATTAGATTGCCCCGTGTGTGATCAAGCGGGAGAGTGTCACCTGCAAGACTTCTCGTTCGAGCACGGTGTATCATCAACTCGTACGGTAGAGGAACGCAATACGTTCGAACCGACTGATTTAGGTCCGAACATCCAGTTACACATGAACCGTTGCATCTTGTGCTACCGTTGTGTGTATACGGCGGATCAAATCACAGATGGCCGTGTTCATGGAGTCATGAACCGCGGAGATCATGCAGAAATCAGTACCTATATTGAGAAAGCGATTGATAACGACTTCTCTGGTAACGTGATTGATGTGTGTCCAGTGGGCGCTTTAACCGATAAAACCTACCGTTTCAAGAGCCGTGTATGGTTCTCGAAGCCAGTAGATGCACATTGCGAGTGTAGCAAATGTTCTGGAAAGGCAACGATCTGGTACAAAGGAGAGGAAGTGATTCGCGTGACGGGTCGCAAGAATATGTGGGGCGAGGTAACGGATTTTATTTGCAATGGATGTCGTTTTGATAAGAAAAAGACGGCTGATTGGGTGATCGAAGGACCGACAAATGTGTCTCGTCATTCAGTGATTTCAGCGAATAAATATGGTGCGAATTTGATTAAGCCAGCGTTCCCAGTGTTACAGGCGGCGCGCGATTACAAGCAAATCAATGACGATCGTGACCGTAGTTTTTTAGGCATTCAACCTGCTTTACCTAAATCTAAAAAGAAATAGATGGACTTATTTAATTCAGTATTTTTTGCCAAAGCGTCTTTCATCGGGGTCATCTTCTTGATCACCTTAGGGGTAGCAGCTTATTCAACGTATTTCGAGCGTAAGATCGCGGCTTTCATGCAAGACCGTATTGGTCCGGATCGCGCTGGTCCTTTTGGGATTTTACAACCCTTAGCGGATGCGGTAAAGATGTTCATGAAGGAAGATTTTATTCCAGCTAACTCGAACAAATGGTTGTTCATTATGGGCCCATGTTTGTCGATGTTGACGGCGTTAATGACCTCGGCGGTGGTTCCTTTTGGGGATACCATCACGATGGGTGATGTGACATTTGACTTACAAGGTATCGATGTGAATATTGGTATTTTATGGGTGTTTGGTATCGTTTCTTTAGGTGTTTACGGTATCCTAATTGGTGGTTGGGCATCTAATAACAAGTATTCTTTATTAGGCGCGATTCGTGCGGCTTCCCAAAACATCTCTTACGAGCTTGCCATGGGTCTTTCAATCATCGCGATTTTGATGATGACTGGTTCTCTTTCTACCAAAGCAATTGTGGAGGCTCAACAAAACGGTCACTGGAACATCTTGTACCAACCGATGGGCTTCATCATCTTCTTGATTTGTGCGTTTGCCGAGTGTAATCGTACTCCTTTTGACTTGCCTGAGTGTGAGACGGAATTAATCGGTGGATACCACACAGAATACTCTTCGATGAAATTAGGCTTCTATCTGTTCGCCGAATACATCAATATGTTCATTTCTGGAGCCGTGATGGCGACCCTTTATTTTGGTGGTTATGATTATCCAGGTATTGGTTTTGTGACAGAACAATTAGGTGCTACGGCAGCGACGTTGATTGGAGCAGGTGCATTGATTGGAAAGGCTTTGGCTTTCGTCTTCATCTTTATGTGGGTGCGCTGGACATTACCTCGTTTCCGCTATGATCAATTAATGGGCTTAGGCTGGTCAGGCTTAATTCCATTAGCCATGTTTAACATCGTAGTAACCGGATTAGGGGTTTTACTAGACCAACAGATTCTGATTGGAATCGGTGGAGTAGTCGTATTTATCGCGGGAATCGTGGTGTACGATCAATTATTTGTGAAGAAAAAAATAGCATAGCGATATGAAATTAAGTAATAGAACGAAGGTAGTAGAGCAAGGCGAAATGACTTTAGCAGAGCGTATGTATCTTCCTGCGATTGTAGGGGGTATGGCGACGACGTTGAAGCACTTTTTCTCGAAGCCTGTGACGATTCGTTATCCTGAGCAAACGCGTTATTTGGGTCCGATTTACCGTGGTCAACACATTTTGAAGAAAGATGAGCAAGGTGCGGAACGTTGTACGGCTTGCGGTCTTTGTGCCGTAGCCTGTCCTGCGGAGGCTATTTCGATGGTCGCTGAGGAGCGCAAGAAGGGGGAAGAGAAATTGTACAGAGAAGAGAAGTATGCCAAAGTATACGAAATCAACATGTTACGTTGCATCTTCTGCGGTCTTTGCGAGGAGGCTTGTCCTAAAGAGGCAATCTTCTTACGTCACGATCAAATGGTCCCTGTATTCAATAGCCGCGATGAGGTGATTTACGGGAAAGATAAATTAGTTGAAAAAATGGACCAACGCTACTTGCGTGAGGGCTGGAAATAAATTCTTATGGAGATTTCTAATATTTGGTATTTTCTTTCAGGTTTAACGTTATTAAGCGCCCTAATGGTCGTTTTAGCAAAGAACCCTATTCACTCGGTTTTATACCTAGTCTTTACCTTTTTCTGCATCTCAGGGCACTACGTCTTATTGAATGCACAATTCTTGATGGCCGTAAATATCATCGTTTACGCTGGTGCCATCATGGTTCTATTCCTATTCGTGATCATGATGTTTGATTTGCGAAAGAACCAACCGGAATCAAAATCCAACCTAACAAAGCTGGCTGGCTCTGTAGTCGCAGGTTCTCTTTTAGTGGTTTTAATTGCTTTAGTGCGTCAAAACAATATGGTACCACCACGATCAGAAGGATTTATTTCCCAAACGGGTATGGTGGAGAACCTAGGTAAAGTTTTGTATTCTGAGTACCTATTGCCATTTGAGCTAGTATCTATCTTGTTCTTTGTGGCGATGGTGGGTGCGGTGTTGTTAGGGAAGCGTGAAGCAGGGGAGAGGAATTTCTAGTTTAAAAGAATAAAGCATAAAGCACAAAGAATAAAGTTGGAATCCGCTTCGCGGAAACTTATGTGAAATGTATTTCACGAATTCATTAAAAAAGGGAACCCGAAAGGTTCCCTTTTTTAATTCCAACTCTATGCTTTATTCTTTTTGCTCTATGCTTTAAATCTATACTCTCTACTCTCTTATCTTTAATCTATTTTCCGCGAATGCGTTTGTCAAAAACCCCCACCTTCACCCCCAGCGTTCCAGCACCTCTCGACATACCAGGAGTTTTTTCTTCTCCTACTGCAAAGCGGTAATTCATTCCGCCAAAAGCCTTGATATACTTGAAAAGATTTACTTCTAGGTTGATTCCAGGTTGGATACCTAGTGCTTTTGGACCATATTCAAAGCGATCGTGCCAAATGGGTTCTGGCATTATGTAGCTGGAATAAAGCGGTTGAGGGTACATATTTGCGGAAAAATCTTCTTGTATACGTCCGATGGAAACAGGGAAGCTCAAATGGAAAACTTTGTTTGCCACAGGTGTTGCCTCTAGGGTGAATGCGTTGAATCGTCTACGAGGTTCAGGCGCATAGCCATTTGGGTCATCTTTGCGTGGATAAGAATGGAAGGAGGTAAGTCCAATGGAGAACTTATTATTTAGGTGCACCTGGAAAGTCAATCCTCGTTCTGGTCCGCCCTTGCCCAAGAGGGTTTGGGATTGAAGGGATAGTCCGAATGAGTTAAGCTTTTTAAGTTTGAAAAGAGTCTTCATCTGAGTGGATGTGTCTTTTTTGACTTTTACTACCGACTCTTGACTTTAGGATGTAAATGCAATAAATAGTAGGGCTATTAGGAGGATTGAATTTTTCATAGGCTCAATTTTTTACGAAAATACAATTTTATTCTTTTTTAAAAATTATTTTGATTGAAGGGTATTATTCGGAGATTAAAGGTCAAATTCTATCGATGAAGCCATAGTGTGGATTGCACTTATTTATCTAGATTTGTAAAATATGTGGCAGGCAATTAATTATAGGAAAACCAAGCGCACCTTTCAGGTGTTGTTTAACCTGATTCTTTGGGGAATGTGGATTGGTTTACCTTTATTAAGCCCTGTCCATCAGACTCACGAAGTCGCACATCCGCATCCTCACGATAATCCGGAATTTTCAGAACATATTTGGGTAGAGTTGATTACGGTGATGCCATTGTTTTATGTGATAACGCTGTTGTTGATTCCATTTGTATTTAAGAAGAAAGGAATTTGGGTGTTTTTTGCGGCCTTAATTGTGACAAATGTGGGATTCTTTTTGTTGCAGACTTTGTTTCACCATACTTTTTTAGAATTTGAGCATGAGCACGGTACAGCCCCAGAGATTTTGGGGGTATTCCCGCTCATCATGGTGTCTGCCATTGCTTCTGCTTATGGTTTGTTGTTAGAGTTTTTAGAACAAGATGCGAATAAGGAAGAACAGAAAAATGAGCAATTGAAATCAGAATTAGCTTTTTTGCGCTCGCAAATTAGTCCCCATTTTATCTTTAATATTCTGAACAGTATTGTCTATTTGATACGGACTAAAGCCTCCGAAAAAGCGGAAGATGTCACAATGCGCTTATCCTCTTTAATGCGCTATATGTTGTATGATTCAGACCAAACAATGGTACCCTTAACGAATGAATTAGCGTATGTGGAAAATTATATTGATCTCCAAAAAATGCGATTTGACGGCAATGTTGATTTTAATTTTCAAGTAAAGGGGGATGGTGCTGGGCATATGATTGAGCCCATGTTATTAATCCCATTTGTAGAAAATGCGGTTAAACATGGGGTGGGTTTAATCGATAAACCCTTTATCTATGTGACTCTTGAGACGACAGAGCATGGATTGCATTTTCTAGTAAAGAATAAAAAAGGGAAAGAGGAGCAAATATTTAAGGACCCTAGTTCTGGAATTGGGTTGAAGAATGTTAAACGTCGATTGGAATTATTATACCCTAAAAAACACGTGTTAACGATTGTAGAGGATGAAGTGAATTTTTCCGTGGAACTAAACCTAACTTTGAAATAAGATGGTAAAAATGAACTGCATTGTCGTGGACGACGAAGTGATGGGCCGTAAATTAATGGAGGAAAATGTAAAGCAAATTCCTTTTTTACATCTGGTAGGTTCCTGTTCGAATGCTTTTGAGGCGATGGAATTGATGCAAAAGGAGCAGGTTGATTTAGTGTTCTTGGATATTCAAATGCCGGGCTTATTGGGGACGTCGTTTTTGTCTTCTTTGGCCGTCAAACCGCTAGTCATTTTTGTTACTGCCTATGCGAATTATGCGGTAGAAAGTTATAATCTAGATGCGGTTGATTATCTGATGAAACCGGTAAGTCTTGATCGTTTTGCGCTAAGTGCAAATAAGGCATACCATATTTTTGTAGGTAAAAATGTGGTAGGGAAAAATCCTTTAGAAGATTTCTTTTTCGTCAATGTGGAGTATTCGCTTGTTCGAATTTCAGTACCTAGTGTGACCCACGTGGAAGGATTGAAAGATTATGTGAAGATTTTTGTGGAAGGAGAGCGCTATCCCATTTTGACGAAACAGACAATGAAAAGTGTCGAGGCTAAAATAATGCCTCATGGTTTTATGCGGGTTCACAAATCGTTTATTGTGAATCTACAGAAAATTGAATCCATAAAGCAGCAACGTATTAAAATTGGGAATTACGAAATAGCGGTTAGCGATTCTCACATCGGTGAATTAATGGAGCGGCTAAACGCTAGTAAGCTAGGTTAAGTTGCAGACCTATATGGTAATTTCGGCCAGGAGCAGTGTTGTAAAAACGGCCTCCTGCCGCGTTTAAATCCGGCCCTAAAGAAAAGAGCTCATTTCCCACGTTATCTGCTGCAGCCCAAAAAGTCCATCTTTTTTTGGCATAGCTGATTTTTGTATTCCAAAGTCGGTACGAGCCCATTTGTTCCGTATTCGCATCATTCAGAAATTGATAATCCATAAATTGGAAATTTTGTATCAGACTCAAACCAGAGGGATGTCGCCAAAACAAGGTCGTCGCCTGTTGGTAGGGGGCTGTTCCCGTTAAGAAATTTCCATTCGAGAATCGAAAATTTTGCCAAGTATGAGATTGTTCTAATGAGAGGGTCGGACTGATCATCCAAGTAGAACTTAATTCTAAGCCTTGCTGAGTGGTGGAACCTGCGTTTGTGAAAAAGTCTGATCCATCCGCAGCTCTTCGTACCACAATGGTTTCGTCCAGATTAAATTGATAAATACTCAGATCCCAATTAAATTTTTGGTATTTGCCTCGGTAGGTGATCTCGTGATTCCAGCCTTTTTCAGCCTTTAATGTACGATTAATCTCTCCTGATGAGGGACGTAATTCACTGATGCTGGGAGGGGAGAATCCGTGAGCAACTTTGGCAACAATACTCTGGTGATCGCCTAATTTACGCAGGATGGCAAAGCGAGGTGAGAAGATGGCCTCATTTCCGATGTACTCCGTCCAATAACTATTTAAACTACCCGAGAAAGTAAAAATCCATTTTGGGAGGCCCACGTATTCATTTTGCAAGAAAAGACTTCCTTGCTGAACGTTCGTGTTTTGGGTAAGTTGAAGGGGTCCCTTTACTCCCAGGGAATTCCCATAGGTAGAACTATTCAGCTGTCCCGCTTGGTATTCAAAACCGAGATCACTTTGTAATTTGCCTTTTCGGTGAAGCACCCCACGAGTGGAGAAATTGGGTTCGTGTCGAATTTCGTAATTCCGAATAGTTGGATTTTCAATGTTATTCACCTGAAGAGCTTGACTCAGATCCCAAGCCCATCGGTTATTGATGACCTGCGAGGCGCGCGCACTAAGTCCAGAACTTTTTATCTTAAATGTGGCGCCTTGCTGTTCTGCACTTTTAAACAAACCTGCTGCAGGTCTAGCTTGTCTTGGATTAGCAAGAAATTGCGCCTTGGTTAATCCTCCCGGGGTTTGATAGGTTAAATCGACATAATAAGCACTCAGGTCAAGATTTAATTCTTTTGCGAAGCTGTGATGGAATTCATAGGAAATCCATTGTTTCTTTAAGTCGGATTGAGCTCGGTAACCCTCTTGCTGGTTAAAGGAGGCGAAAAGTCGGTGGTTTTCGCTGGATAAGTCAACCGCCGTTCTGATTCCACCTAGGGTATGGTAAACAGTCTCCGCTTTTAGGGAATTTCCACGCGGCGCACTTTCAAATAAGAGGACTCCTCCAGTTCCAGCGCCGTAAATTCCGGCAGATGGCCCTTTTGTGATGGTTAGCGATGAATACAAGGCAGGTTCTAACAGGGAAATATAGGTATTGTTACCTGCATCGGTGAAGGGAATTTGATTCCAGTAGACTTTGGTATTTCTTACTCCAAAAGGGGCACGCAACGAACTCCCTCTGATCGCAATTCGGTAACTACCAGGCGAACGCTCTTCCATCCGGACTCCTGCCATGGTGTTGAGTGCAGCAACGAAATTTGTTGAACTCATTCGCTGCAAATCAGCACTTCTGACGAAGGCATCCGGCGTATTTAATGCGCTTCGCTTTTGTTCGAATACATAGACTTTGACTTCCTCTAAAACACGAGTGGTGTCTTTTTGTGCCAAAACAGGGAAACAGAACAGCAACAAAAGTAATTTTCTCATCTTAGAAGAAATAGGTGAATAAACTGGATGGAATTACAGCTTGTGAAGCAAGAATTGATCTTGAATTCGGATTCACAGCAGCACCTAAGTTGACCACATCGACGTGTATGGCTAATCCAAAATTTCCTCTCGAAACCTGCACTTTAGCTCTGTAATTTAGGGTCTTCTCTTGGGAGAGTGATTGAACGGGAACACCTATTAATTGCCCAAACAAGGACGCTTCCGAAAAAAAGGGTTGAATCAATTGGGCTTGCACGCCTAAGCTAGTTTTTCCGGGTATAACCACTCCTAATCCTGCACTCAATCCATGTAATCTGTATTTTTCTTCCTCTAAGTATTCACCTTTGGAGGAACTTATTCTCCGCGCGATGGAACGACTAAAAAAGCTTACAACAGGTGTCAAGTGGATATTCTTCTTTGAAGGATGGGTATTCCATACAACACCAGCCTCTGCTTCTCCGCCTCGCATGCTCGAATTTAGAAACGTCGATTCCAATAGGGGTTGGCTCTGTACGGAAGATTCAAAAAGGGTGGTATACTTGCTGCGATCAGTGGCGCTAGTCGCCACATTCCCAAGAGAACGAAGAGCGATAAAGTATTTTCTGTTTTTTGTCGGTTTCTGATAGGAAATTTGAGCACCTAAATCAACGGTCATTTGTTGCTCGTGCCAGGAGATGAAGGAGGATCCTATGCTGGAATTGAATCGAATTTTTTGGCCAAAACTTGAGCTACCAATCGCTAGGAAAAAACAGATGATGCGAAATCTCATAGCCACAAAGATAACGGTATTTACCAATACTTGCCTTGCTTCTTCAGGGCAAACACTAGGCCTCTCGCTAGGATTATCAAATGGTTGATCAAATTAGGCAATAGTCCAAAATGCAATTTTAAAACTTGATACCGTTCTTTCCATGACTGTTGCAGATTTTGAACAGACGCACCCCCCATTAAATAATGACAAATAGGGGCGGCGGATTTCAACACGTGCCTACTATTTTTCAATACTTGAATCTCCCAATCAATATCGGAGCTCAGTTTATATTGTAAATCAAAAAGTGGCGCAATGCTACGCTTCGCAATGAAGGCTTGGTGGCAAACCAACATGCCATATTTGAAATCTTTCCAGCTTAATTGATCAGGCAAACGATGTGGAGTCACTTCACTACGCAGTCCTAAAGACTGACCTTCGTTATTTACGAAAACCGCTTCTCCATACAGGACATCTGGATTTCCATTTAGTTCTTTCAATAAGTTTTTCAAAGTTGTCGAACTCGCAAAGGCATCTCCCGCATTTAAAAACAGGATATATTCCCCTTTTGCGAGTTGCATTCCTTTATTCATCGCATCGTAAATGCCCTTGTCCCGTTCAGAAATGAGTTGATTTATCTGCATCTTATTTGCCTCAATAATCGCTAGAGTACGGTCTTTCGACGCCCCATCCACCACGATATAATCGATTTCCTCCGCACAACCTTGTTCGAAGACACTTTTTAACGTGCGTTCGATATAGGCCTCTGCCTGGTAGGTGATCGTGATGATACTAAGCTTGGGCATAATAGGCAAGGTGTTGCTGGGCAACTGTTTTTTGATCGTATAATTGTAGGGCGCGTTCTCTGGATTTCGTTCCAGCGATTTCTGATGCGAGACACCAGTTGATGCCTTTTGCCAAATCAGCTGGGTCAAAAGCCTGAGCCACATAACCAGTTATATGATGTTCAATCATCTCTGGAATACCGCCCACATGGAATCCAACACAGGATGTTCCGCAGGCCATAGCCTCCATGATTGTATTGGGTAAATTTTCTTCCAAAGAAGGAGTCACAAATACATCTGCCGCCGCATAGATGTCGCGCATTTTAGCAGGGTCTGAAACCTGACCAAAACTATGCGATTTCAACGGAAGCTCCTCCGTCAGTTCTCCTCCCACGATAAGTAATTCTGTCGTTTTAGGGTCTAAATAAGCTAATGCCTCTTTCAATAAATGGAAACCTTTAGCAGGGGCATTCATGCGCATAGCGACGAATAAGACGTATTTTTTGTTCGGATCCAATCCTAAATCAGCTGCATTTGGAGAGAAGAATTCTGTGTCAATTGCATTAGGAATGGTCTTAATCGAATGTCCACCTAAAATGCTGCTCTGCTTCGCCCTGCCACCTAACCAGTCGCTACACGTGATAATATGAAGGTTTTTCTCTGCAAATCCGTTTTTCTTCTTTTCCCATAGCCGATGCGAAAGGTCATTGGGATTCGGATTTTTTAGGAATTTGCAATTCCCGCAGCTCTGTTGAAAATGCTCACAAGTTCCGCTGTGGTGACACCCACCCGTGAAGGCCCACATATCGTGCAGGGTCCAAAAAACAGGTTTGTTCAATCGAGTCAGAGACGTAATGTCGCTCAAAGACAGAAAGCCAAAATTCACCCAATGCATATGCACGATATCTGCTTTTTGAATCAGTGGATGCTTCGATATATCACTCCCAAAAACTCCCGGATTGAATAAGAAACGAATCTCTTTATTCTTTTCATATCGAAGGAAAAACAAGCGTTCCGCGATGAATTTAAGCCAGGAAACGATTCCATTTCCAAACTTTATGGCGTTCGAAGTGCTCGCTTTTTCTCTAACGATATAATCCACCCGATGCCCGGTATTTTCTAAAGCTACTTTCAAGCGACCCGCCGCAATCCCAGCCCCGCCATTGCTGTCGTGGTAGGAGAGAAGGACGATATGTAGCTTCTTAAAAGTCATTAAGCAAAGATTTCAGCTAGTTGTGTAGCGATTCTCTCGGCTGCTTTTCCATCCCAAAGCGGAGGAATACTTCCTTTCTTCACGTTGCCTGCCAAAATTTCAACTAGGGCAGCATAGGTTTTCTTTGGATCTAAATCCGATAATAATTGATTTGTTCCTAATGTTACCGTGATGGGTCTTTCTGTCGAATCACGGAAGGTCAAGCAAGGAACTCCTAAATACGTCGTTTCCTCTTGAATACCGCCTGAATCTGTTAAGATTGCCGTCGCATTTGACATCAATTGGATGAATTCTAAATAGCCTAAAGGCTCGGTCATAATCAAGTTTTTGGCCTGATCTAATCGCTTCGCTAAACCAAATTTCTCCATGTGCGCCCGCGTTCTCGGGTGGATGGGGAAAATGATTTTCGTGTCTTGGCTACTTAATTCGATTAATTCAAGAATGGATTCAAGTCCTTCTTTTGTATCCACGTTCGCAGGGCGGTGCATGGTCATGACGATGTAGTCGCTAGTCGAAAGTCCAAGGTCCTCTAATATGGTGGTGGTTTTTGCTTTCTCTTGGTAGCGAACTAAAGAGTCAATCATCACATTGCCAGCGAAGAAAACGCGTTCATCAGCTACGCCTTCGTTTTTCAAATGCTGCATCCCACTTTCCTCTGTTACAAATAAATAATCCGCCACACTATCCGTCAAAATACGGTTAAGTTCTTCTGGCATCGTACGGTCGAAGCTACGTAATCCGGCTTCCACGTGAGCCACTTTGATGCCCATTTTAATAGCGACTAAGGCGCAGGCCAAAGTCGAAGTAACATCCCCCACCACAATTATCAAGTCCGGTTTCTCTGCCTCAACGATTTTCTCAAATGCCACCATTATCTTTGCCGTTACCTCTGTATGGCTTCCGCCCCCAATCCCCAAGAAGAAATCCGGTTCAGGTAATTCGAGTTGCGTAAAAAATACATCGCTCATTTTCGCGTCAAAATGCTGACCCGTATGAACTATCTTCGATGTCCAACCGGCTAACTTTTGGATCGCCCGATGTAGCGGTGCTACTTTCATGAAATTAGGGCGTGCGCCCACAACTTGAATTACTTTCATTTGAATAGATTTCTAAGCTTTAAAGTTACGAAGAAACTTAATAAAGAATAGAGCACAAAGCATAAAGCACAAAGTAGGAATCCCCTTCGGGGATGAATTCGTGAAACGTAAAATCTCTTTATTCTTTATTCTTTGTGCTTTGTGCTTTGGAGTCCAAAGGACTCCTCGTCGCTCCGCGAAAAGCCTCCATATAATTCCCCAGCACCGTATGTATATTAATCTCCTTTTCAATAATCTCCCTCGAACGTTGACCCATTAATGCAATATTTTCTGGACGTTCGAATAATTTCTCAATTACGTTTCGCAGACTTTCTAAAGAACCCGATTCGAAGTAATGTCCATTATAACCCTCGCGCACGAGGCGTTTTTCGGTACCATCTGCGACGGAACAAACGACTGGTTTCGAGAAACACATGGCCTCGTTGATGGACAATCCACCCATACCTGCCAGCACGTAGATTCCGGATTCGCAGGTGATTTTTCCTAATTCTTTGGGATCATAAATACCTCCATGAAACTGGATGAAATCATGGCCTGTAGCCTGCGCTTTCAAAGTTTCCAGTTCTGGGCCATCTCCTACAATAATTAATTCCGTTTGTGGGAATTTCGCGCGCAAGGCAATGGCGGCCTCGATCAATAAATCCACCTGCTTCCATTTGACTAAACGCCCAATATGCAAAAGCCGGAAAGGGTTACTTGAAATATCTTTTAACTCGTTTGCTGTAGCTAATAAGGCGTCTGTATCTGGGGAATTCGCCGTGATAAATACCTTTTCAGCGGGAACGCCATAGCTGCCATGCAAGGCTACTGCTTCGTCTAAATAATTGATATGCGCATCAACTAAATTCGAAAAACGCTTTCTGGTTTCGCGCACGATGAAGAATTTCAAACGGGCGAGAAGGGTTGGGTTCGATTGGTGGACTTGGTTGTTTTCCGTTACACCGCCTCCTTGTAAATAGTAGGAGATAGCATTTCCGTAATGGGGTACTTGAAAGGGGATTTCTTTGGAAATAAGAGCCACTTTGTTTTGTCTCAAAAAGCGGTACCAGCCTGGATAGAAAACAAAAGAGGCTTGGTAGGGCCAGTTGACCATTAATACGTCAGGTTTTTCTGCCAAAATCAATTCCTTCAGCCCGCGGAAAAACTTCTTACCGTAATAGGTCGTATACTCCTCTCTACGAAAAACCTTGAATTCAATGCCTTTGTCCGAAGTATAGACCCCAGCGCCCAAGGTAGCCCCTTTTTCTGTGGGCACCACCACGCAAACCTCTACCCCATAATCGCGTTGCAATTTGTTCAGAACCAGGTTATAATAGTGAGGCAGGCCACCGGCCAGTGACATTATTTTCATTTCTTAAACCAATTAATAACTAGCTCGCTGATGTCAGGAGAAAGTTTGAACTTCGTGACCGCGAGGATAAATAATCCACCGATGGACAAACTGCGAATTCCTACGTTTAGAAACCAGGCCACAACAGGACTAGCTTCGATAACTGGAATTTGAGAAACTATCAAATAAATCAAAGCGCTGACAAGCAGGATTCCGAGTGATCTTAAATCAAAGGGTTGCAGGTCTAATTTCCACCAGATGAAGCCGAATTTCAATGCATTATAACCCGCTAACGCAAGCAGTGAGGCTAATGCTGCTCCGTTATAAGAGTAGAGTGGGATAAGAATTAGGTTTCCTACGACTAATCCGATGGCTAAAATAATGTAGAAAATCAGGTCGTAGCGGTAGTATTTCGAGTTGATTAATACCTCAGAATTCAAGCCCGTTCCCATGTCGATGATCTTGCTTAGACCTACCATCAATACCACCCAGCGGCCTGCTTCGTAGATTTCATGGCGTGGGATAATGGTGTATATGAAGTCCAAATTACACCAAATCAACAAGAAGAGTACACAGCCGATGAGCAGGAGGTTGAGGGAAGATTTTTGGTAAATATCCTGAATATTCTCGCGGTCATTTCGGTTCCAGGCCTGCGCTAAAATAGGTGCTGCAATCGCTGCAATCACATTCCTAGGAATCGAAATCATAATCGCCATCCGGGAATTAATATCAAAAATCGCCGTCGTTCCCAGGCCACCCATGTAGGCGGGCAACATCACTTTTTCAATATGTTGAATCAAGGTAAAACTTGCGCCAGCTAAAATCACCCAGCCACCATAGGAAAGCATTTCCTTAAATACGGGGGTGCGTAAAAATGAAAAATCGACCTTCGTATAAAAGCGTTTCAATTGTTTAATATAGGCTAACAAGCCAGCCACTGCCACTACATACGACAAGGTAATCGCTAATATTAATTCATTAAATGTCAGATATTCGAAGGCGTATGCGATCACTAATACTCCATTTGAGATCCGTAAAAACAACTCCCGAATGATTGCAGGCACCACAATGCGCAGATGCACCCGGGCAAAGGCCTCGAGCACGCTCATGTATAGATAACTAGCCGTCAGCGGGATAATGTAGTAAAAATAGGTCGGTAATAAGGGGGAATTCGTATTATAAATCTCGAAAAATACCGGCTTTAGTGCGAGATAGCCTAGTACAAAAAGACTCAATCCGAATAAAGGGGCTATTAATAAAAAGGTAAAAAAGCCCTTGTGACCATTCGCTGGATCATCAAAATGAGGAAAAAAACGTACGGCAATATGCGGGATTCCTAGCTGGGTAAACGAAGCGAAAATAAGGGGAATACTTACCAGGGCTCCTGCAATTAAGCCGACCTGCTCCTGTGAAAGAAACTTATTGTAGAGGAAGATCACGTTGAAAGTCCCGATCGCCGTACCCAAATAGGTAACGATTGAACCCTTTAAACTTTGTCGAATGACGATCCCCATGCCTTGTTTTGAATGTAATTTACAAAAATACGATTTTGCGGGGCATTCTTTATACGAGAAGACCTTTGATTTTCGCCGATAGCTTTACCACGTCATACTGCTCTTCCATGTGTTTGCGAGCCGCGACACCCATCAGGCGCGTTTTTTCTAGATCTCTTGCAAAGTCCTTCAGGGTAGAAGCCATTCCCTCCACATCGTGTTCGTCTACCAAAAGTCCTGTTTTCCCCTCGATGACCGCATCAGGAATGCCTGCATGCCGGGTAGAACAAATGGCTAATCCACAAGCGGAGGCCTCTAAAATGGCCACGGGAGTTCCCTCAGAATCCCCGCTAGGGGTCAAGACGGAATGTTGAATAAATACATTTGATTCCTGCAATAAAGGCAAATAATCGGACTGTCCCATCGCGCCTAAGAAATGGATGTTAGCGGATAGCCCGTGAGAGGAAACATATTCCTTTGCTTCTTCCCACAAGGGGCCATCACCCACCATACGTAATTGAGCATGGGGGAAATCCCGTAATAAAATCTCAAACGCTTGAATACTTTTTAAGGAACCTTTCTTTTCTGCAAAACGAGCCACCGAAATGACATTAAATCCTTCAAGGAGAGTTCCAGGGGTAAACCTTGTCACATCTACTCCACAGGGAATCACGTGTAAATTAGGCAAAGGGCCCGCAATGGCTTCCAGGTTTGCACGCATAGATTCTGCCACACAGATAATGGCTTTTGCGCGCGGCAAACTGAGTGCATAGCGGGCGCCATAAGTTTCCAAAGTCTTTTTCTCAGCCGCATCGAAGCCTAAAAAAACCACTGAATAAGGTATGCCCTCAGCCGCGCATGCTTCATAAATATTGGCACCTAAAGGTCCGTAATTTGCTAAGAAAGCATCTACTTTATGGACGCGTAAAAAGCGCCTAAGATAATGGGTATAAATCTTTTGGTAAATGGCGGGCGCCGCACGACGCAAAACACCTCTAACCGCCAGTATCGAAAATGGAAATGGATAGATAGATCCGCCCGCCTTTAATCGGCTCGGTTGCCAGCCCTCGTAAAGAACATGAATGGGTTCTAATTGGTTGATTTGTTCCTCGATAAAGGTCTCGGAATAAGAAAAGAAATTAGAGCGGGCAATGATTAAACGCATTCAGGGCTGATTTTTAATGCAAAACCGAAATTAGCTAAATTTTTCGGCTATTTTTACAGCAAATACGCGTCATGGAGAAAAATTTAGTCGTAGGAGGAAGTGGTTTTTTGGGCTTGAATTGGCTGGAATATTTACAGCAGCAGGGCTCTGAAAACGAGGTCGTTGTTTTCGCGCACGAAAAACCGGAGGGAGTGTCATTTCCGTCCTTTGTGACTTTTGTGGTGGGGGATTATTCAGATGCGCAGGCTTTGGAAGACTTATTCACTGCACACCGTTTTGATCGCGTCTTTCATTTTGCCTCTTCTATTATTCCCGCGATTTCTTCTGAAAATATTCGCCAGGATATCGAATCGAATTTATTGCCTACCATCGGTTTGATGGAGATGATGAAGAAACACCAGGTGTCGAAATTACTCTATCTGTCTACGGGTGGGGCGGTTTACGGGAATGTGAACCAGGAAAAAGTAAAAGAGGATTATCCCTGCAAGCCTATTTCTTCGTATGGAATTATCAAATTAGCCGTGGAGCATTATATTGAATTATATGCGAAATTATACCAGATTGACTACTTGATTTTGCGTTTATCGAATCCCTTTGGCGAATTTCATCGCTCACCTAAACAGGGCGTGATTAACATTGCGATTCGCAAAGCATTGAAAGGGGAGGTGATGACGGTTTGGGGGAATGGGTCACAGGCTAAAGATTATATTTACGCTGCTGATATAGGCAAAGCTATCGATGGTTTGATAAGGGCAGGCGTGAATAATGAAACGATTAATGTAGGTTCCGGCGAATCGCTTACCTTGAACGAGATTATTAAGCGCATTCAATCGAAAATTCCAGCTTTTCAAGTCGAATATAAAGACGCAATGCTGACGGATGTTCAGCATATCTGTTTAGATACCACGAAATTATCGGCGAAAATGAACTGGGAAATCACCTCCTTCGAAACGGCTCTTGAAAAGACAATCACCTACGAAAAAGCTAGACTTTCTTAGCCACTAACACAAAAGTACAGGCATCTTCGTTGCGTGATTTGGCAGTAATGATTTTATCAAAAAAGATAATCAAGGGTTGTAAGATCAAAGACAAAATAAAGCGCAATGGCTTGGGCAATTTGAATAACAAGCCATCTTGAAACAGTTGCAATCCCATCGCCGAACGGCCTAATATTCCCTCGAAATAGACAACCTCAAATCCAGCTTCAGTCACGATTTTCTTCAATCCCGTCGAAGTCCAGCGCCAAAAATCCGTCGGATCCGGATGGAACATCCAATAACCATGTGTAGATAAAATCAATTTACCTTCTTTTTCTAATATGCGGTGTGCCTCTATTAGGTAGGCTTTGGGATCCTCCACATGTTCTAAAACCTGCGTAGAAAGCACGAAACCGACGCTTTCCTCTGGCATATCGATGATTCCGGCGGGGTCTACAACTACGTCGGCTTTGGTATTATAAGCTAAATCTAGACCGATGTATTGTTCCACAAAAGGGCTAAATAGTGGCTCATAGGGCTTATTCCCACAGCCATAATCGGCCAATAATTGATGTGGTGAATTGCGCACATACAAAGCAATGACACGTTCTAATTGCTTGCGCAACTGAATCAAATAGTAGTAACGAGCGGACATGCGGCCCGTGATTTTAGGGTATAGGCGTTCTATTCCGGCCTCTCTACTTTCCATGCGATAGTCGTTTATATTCGATCAAGGAGTTTTTGTACTCAATAAAATCGGCTGATGTGCGAAGGTATTTTCTAAATAAAGTAATCTTTCTTTCGCGGTACGAAATGCGTGCTAAACCTAAATAAGCTAAGCCACGAATATCTTTTGTGAGCCGCTCTTCGAAAGGTAAGGCAAGGGATTTTGCATACCAAAATTCGGCCTTTCTCCAATCTTTTCGTCCTACTTCTTCCCGCATGCCACGCAGGGTATAGGCCGCTCCTGTATAATAGGGTGATTTTAGGGACTCCATTTTTTCGATAAAGGGTTCAGCCTCTTCGAATTTGCCAGTTAGGGTAAGTAATTCTGCTCGCTGGAGGAGATACCAATGATTGTTCGGAAAGTTTTCAATGAGGATTTGGTTGTAGGCCAAAGCCCTCAAAGGGTTGCCTTCGTATTTGTTTTGGACATATCCCATATAAAATAGGGATTCATTCTTGACGAAAATGGTTTTACGCGTTCCTGCCTCAAGCTGTGTTAATCCTAGACGTTTATTGCCTGGCTGGAACAAAAACAAAAAGGGTTTTAAAACCGGGTGTAATTCGGGATAAGCGACGCTATAATAATTATACATCCCGGTAGAGAATAGGAATTCGGGTTGCTTCTCCGTGTTTTGCAAACCAATTTTCAAAAAGCGATAGGCATTCTTGGCATAGGAAACGACCTTCATGAAATTCTGTTCATCCGCTTCGTAAGCTGCTAAAAAACCCAAGGAGGCTGTACAAAAAAAGGAGGCCTCTAGGTCAGTCTCATTTTCATCATATTGTTGCTGAGCTAACTCGTAGGCCTTTTCTAGTTGCGCCAGATAAAGGCGACTTTGCGCCGGATGATCTTTCAAGGGAAAATACTGTTGCTCCCATTGCATCGCCAATAAGAGATAAGGAGCTGGATGACGGGGGTATTTCGCTTTTAAGGAATTGAAAATAGCCGTCGACTCTTTGAAATTATATTGGTATAAATTCGTCAGACCTAGGGTAATCTGTGCTTTCGAGACCGGATCCTGCAGAAGCTGTGCTTTCAAAGACGATGCAAAAAGGAGTAGGAGGAAAATAGCCCGAATCATGAGAAATGTTTACCGTGCAAATTTAGTTAAGCTATGTGGTTTTTGGGTCGATTTTTTTACTTTTGTTTATAAACCCTAAGACATGATTTCATTCGAAGAATTTACCCTCGCTAACGGCCTTAAAGTCATTGTGCACGAAGATCCGGCAACGACGATGGCGGTGGTAGACGTGATCTACAATGTAGGCTCTCGAGATGAAGATGAAAACCTGACGGGTTTTGCACATTTGTTCGAGCACTTGATGTTTGGAGGATCTGAGAATATTCCCTCCTTCGATACACCCCTTCAAAAAGTAGGCGGTGAGAACAATGCCTTTACGACCCCAGATTTAACGAATTACTACATTTCGGTTCCGGCTCAAAACATCGAAACAGCCTTCTGGCTCGAATCAGATCGGATGAAGCAATTGGCTTTTAATACACAAAGTCTAGAAACACAGCGAAAAGTGGTGATTGAAGAGTTCAAGCAGCGCTATTTGAATCAACCCTATGGCGATGTTTGGCTGAAGTTTAGACCTTTAATTTACCAAAAGCACCCCTACCGTTGGCCTACGATTGGTGCAGGAATCCAGCACATTGAGGAAGCTCAGATGAGTGATGTAAAAGCTTTTTTCCAGAAACATTACGTACCAAGCAATGCGGTGCTAGTCGTAGCGGGAAAAGTGAAACTCCAGGAGGTAAAAAGCCTAGCTGAAAAATGGTTTGGACCAATCGCCTCCGGCGTGAAACCTGTTCGAAATTTACCTCAAGAGCCAGCGCAATCAGAAAACCGAGCCATGGAAATCGTGGCAGATGTACCTGCAAATCGCCTTTACAAGGCTTATCCAGTTATCGGTCGATACGAATCCGGCTACCACGCGATTGATTTGATGGCGGACTTATTAGGTAGAGGAGAGTCTTCTTATTTGTATGAACATTTAGTGCAAAAACAACGCCTATTTGATACGATTGGAACCTACCAAACGAGTTCCATTGATCCTGGCCTCTTGATTATTCAAGGACAGGTGAGTGATGACGTCGAGATAGAAAAAGCGGAGGCAGCATTAGAGAAGGCGATACAGGATTTTGCCACATCGCACATTTCTGAAAAGGATTTACAGATGGTGAAGAACCAATCAGAGGCGAGTTTGGTTTTTGGGGAAGTAGAAGTGTTAAATCGGGCTATGAATTTAGCGATGGCCGCGAATGCAGGCGATGCGAATTTAGTCAATACAGAGGCGGAAAAAATCGCAGAAGTGCAGACGCAAGATTTGGAAAAATGGGCCCAGCGCTTGTTTATCCAAGGGAAATCAAATACCTTAAAGTATAAAAAAATAGCCAAATGAAAATTCGTGTAGGACAAGGTTACGATGTGCATCGCTGGGTAGAAGGACGTCCTTGTATCCTGGGTGGTGTGGAGATTCCTTCAGAGAAGGGACCTTTAGGTCATTCAGATGCGGATGTGGTTTGCCACGTATTGTGCGATGCCTTATTAGGGGCTGCGAATATGCGCAATATAGGGTTTCATTTTTCAGATAAAGACCCCCTGTGGAAGGGAGTTGCCTCCACGCTTTTGTTAAAGAAAGTGATGGAGATGATTCGCGAGGCGGGGTGGGAATTAGCGAATGCGGATGTGACCGTGATCTTAGATCAACCAAAGTTGAATCCGATTATTCCTGCCATTAAAGATAATTTAGCGCTGGTGATGGGTGTGGAAGTAGACCAAATTTCGGTCAAAGCCACCACCTCAGAGGGCTTGGGATTTGTGGGAAGAGCAGAAGGGATTTCAGCCATGGCAGTAGCCTTAATTACAAAAGCATAAGTAGATGCAGATAGATTTAGAAAAGGAACGTTTAGAGATTTTAAAGCGCTACCGCAAATTGTTGCGGACGGCTAAGCCTTTTTTAAAAGACGATGACGCGAAGCAAATCAAAAAAGCCTTTTTGATTTCTGCGGAGGCGCACAAGGATATGCGTCGCAAGTCTGGTGAACCCTACATTTATCATCCTTTAGCCGTCGCTCAAATCTGTGTAGAGGAAATCGGTTTAGGTACGACTTCTATTATAGCAGCGCTATTGCATGATGTGGTAGAGGATACGGACACGACTTTGGCAGATATCGAAAAAAAATTCAATCCTAAAATTGCTTCTATCATCGATGGCCTGACGAAAATTGCAGGCACGTTTGAATACGGAACATCTCAACAGGCGGAGAATTTTCGCAAGATGTTGTTAACGCTTTCGGATGACATTCGAGTGATTTTAATTAAGCTTGCGGATCGTCTACACAACATGCGGACGCTGACGAGTATGGCGAAGGAGAAGCAAATGAAGATTGCTTCAGAGACGATTTACTTGTATGCGCCTCTTGCACACCGCCTAGGTTTGAACGCCTTTAAATCCGAATTAGAAGATTTAGGATTAAAGCATACTGAGCCGGAAGCGTACAAGGAAATTGCCCATAATTTGACGGAAAATAAACGAAGCAGGGAAAGCTTTGTGGAAAATTTCATCAAGCCCATCAAGAAAACGTTAGATGAGCGAGGCTTGAATTATACGATCAAAGGTCGGCCTAAGTCCATTTTTTCCATCTACAATAAAATCAAAAAAGGGAATGTTCCTTTTGAGAAAATATACGACCTTTTTGCTGTTCGTGTCGTTCTTGACGTGCCAGTAGAGCGGGAGAAAAGTGATTGCTGGGAGGTATATTCGGTGGTGACAGATCATTACCAGCCTAATCCCAGTCGTTTAAAAGATTGGGTTTCGACACCTAAATCGAATGGATATGAGTCCTTGCACACCACGGTGATGAGTCAGCCTTTTGGGCAGGATAAAGAAGGTCGTTGGGTAGAGGTGCAAATTCGTTCGAAACGAATGGATGAGATTGCCGAAAAAGGGGTGGCGGCGCACTTTAAATACAAAGGAACCGATACGCGGACGAGTGATGCATTTGAATCTTGGTTATCCCAAGTTCGCGAAGCTATTGAGGCGAATGATAAGAGTCAGTCCGCCGTGGAATTAGTGGAGGATATCAAGAACTCCTTATACCACGAGGAGGTTTTTGTGTTTAGTCCCAAAGGGAAGCTAATTGTCTTGCAATCTGGAGCAACTACCTTAGACTTTGCCTTCGAGATTCACTCGGAAGTGGGTGCGCGTTGTATCGGGGCAAAAGTAGGGGGTAAGCTAGTCCCTTTGTCACACAAATTGCAGAATGGAGATCAGATCGAAATCTTAACTTCCTCGAAGCAAAAACCTTCGGAGGATTGGTTGCGTATCGTATTTACTACAAAGGCAAAAGCTCAAATCAAGAACTTTATCAAGGAGGAAAATAAATCCCACTTGATTAAGGGACGTGATATGATCGAACACCGCTTAAAGCATTTAGGTTTCCCCCTATTAACTTTAGAGATTACTAATCAGTTGCGGGCCTATTTTAATGCCAAAGACGCCAATGATTTATTCTATCGTTTTGGAAAAGCCTACATCAATATCGATCAACTAAAACATTGGAAGTTAGATCGAGAATTACATGAGCGCAAACAGGCTGAGAAAGCCATTCAAGCCCCTATCGTGGATGGCAAATCCTTTAAAAAGGAGATGCAAGAGTATCACAAGGAACGTAAAGAATCGGATACTTTATTGATCGGGGAGGACATGGACAAGGTGGATTACACCCTAGCAAAATGTTGTAATCCGATTTCTGGGGACGAGGTGTTTGGTTTTGTAACCATAAACGAAGGGATTAAAATCCACCGCGCAGCTTGCCCTAACTCTCCGGAATTGCTATCTCGTCACGGCGATCGTGTGATTAAAGCGCAGTGGACCTCCCAAATTTCCATGTCTTTTGTGGTTGATTTAATCATCCGAGGTATCGATCGCGTAGGTTTGGTAAACGACGTAACCCGCTTGATTTCAGAGAAGTTGCAAGTCAATATTACGGGTCTGAATATTGGGGTAAAAGATGGATTATTTGAAGGCCAAATTTCACTCATGGTGCAAGATACTGATCACTTAGATAGCTTGAGTGCTGAAATGGAACAAGTTCCTGGTGTAATCGAGGTGGAGCGGAAAGTTTCTTAGTTTTTGTCGGTTATTTTTGCTTATTTTACGTCGTTTTTTTCCCATAAATGTCCCAAGAATTAGATAAACTAGATTCAGTAAAAAAGATCTTCACCGCCTACCTGGAAAACAAGGGTTTGCGGAAGACTCCTGAGCGCTTTGCGATTCTGGAAGAGATCTATTTACGGGATGATCACTTTGATGTGGAGGAGTTGTATATCTCCATGAAAAACAAGAAATACCAAGTCTCTAGGGCTACTGTTTACAATACGCTCGATGTGTTAGTGGAATGCGATTTAGTGGTGAAACACCAGTTTGGACGTAATCAAGCACAATTTGAGAAGTCCTATGGACGTCGTCAACACGATCATTTAATCTGTACCGATTGCCACAAAGTCACTGAATTTTGTGATCCTCGGGTTCAAACTATCCAAAGTTTAGTAGGCGAAATGCTGCAATTCAATGTCATGCACCATTCCCTAATATTTTACGGCTCTTGTACGAACAAGAGTTGTGAGCACAGAGCAAATTACCAAGCAAGAAATCAAGAATAAAACAATATTATGGCAGTTGATGTATTATTAGGTTTACAATGGGGTGACGAGGGGAAAGGAAAGATCGTGGACGTTCTAGCACCTAAGTATCAAGTAGTGGCGCGTTTTCAAGGCGGACCTAACGCAGGTCACACCTTAGAATTTGACGGATTCAAGCACGTTTTGCATCAAATTCCATCCGGAATTTTCCGCCAAGAAGTTCAAAACATCATCGGTAACGGCGTAGTTTTGGACCCCATCATCTTCAAAAAAGAGATCGACGGTTTAGCGCATTTCAACTTAGACCTACGCAAGAACTTAGAAATCTCGAAGAAGGCTTCAATCATTTTGCCTACACACCGTCTATTAGACGCGGCCTACGAAAAGGCAAAAGGCGACGCGAAGATCGGCTCTACTTTGAAAGGAATCGGACCTACCTATACGGACAAAATCTCTCGTCAGGGATTACGTGTAGGGGATATGATTTCACCTGATTTCCCTACCAAATACAAAGCATTAGTCGATCGCCACAAAGCGATTTTGGACGTATATAAATTCGAATACGATTTAGCAGCAGCCGAGAAGGAATTTTTCGAGGCGGTTGCTTTCATGAAAGAGTTTCACCTAGTGGATTCGGAATACTCCGTGAACCACGCCATCAACGCCGGAAAAACTATTTTAGCAGAAGGTGCTCAGGGTTCCCTTTTAGACGTGGACTTCGGTTCTTATCCTTTCGTTACTTCATCCAATACAATCACCGCAGGTGCTTGTACAGGTTTAGGCGTTGCGCCTAAAAATATCGGCGAAGTTTTCGGTATCTTCAAAGCATACGCTACACGCGTGGGCTCTGGTCCATTCCCAACAGAATTAGAAGACGAAGTAGGCGAACGTATGCGTGTGGAAGGCCGTGAATTCGGATCTACCACCGGTCGTCCGCGCCGTTGTGGTTGGATTGATTTACCAGCGTTAAAATACGCCATGATGATCAATGGGGTGACTCAATTGATTATGATGAAGGCGGACGTCTTGAATATCTTTGACGAAATCCTCGTGTGTACGGCTTATGAAATGCCAGATGGTACAATAACCGACCAAATCCCTTTCGAAATCACGGATATCAAAGTCAAGCCGGTATACGAAACCTTGAAAGGCTGGGCTTGCAGCTTAGAGGGAATGCGTGACTTTAACGAGTTGCCAGTTGAGCTTGCAGATTACATTAAATTCTTAGAAAAGCACTTGAACTTACCAATTAACTTCATTTCGACCGGTCCAGACCGCGAGGCATGTGTGTTAAGAGGTTCTCTAGCATAACAAATGGAAGGGGTTTCTTTAGCTGATTTGTACAAATTCGACGAGATCTACTGGGTCCCTCAGGATAAGACGGAATCGCAGCTAGCAGAAACCCCTATTGCTAATATTGAAAAGGAAACTATTGCGGCCGTTAAGCCTAAAGTTTCCACTCCTTGGGTAGTTGTAGGTACTATAGCGGAGGCAGAATCTGCTCGATTAAAACTCATTTTTTCCGCTCCTCCCTTAGTTTTAGGACCCACCGAATGGTCCGTTTACACCCCATCAGAGGAAGAGCCAAGTCTTACAGAATTCTTGAAAGAGACCAGCGCGCAGCGTTATATTTTCATCGGTCAACAACCTGCCTCATGGCAAGGCGAACTACCTACTACGGAGATCGATAAGATCGAATCCAAATTAGTCTATTTCTTTCCTCGCTATATTTCATCCTTGACGGATACGGAGAAGACGTTGAAGATGGCGTTTTGGAATGCGCTGAAGGAGATGAAAGGATAGAGCACAAAGAGAGGAGATTAGAGATAAGAGAGTAAAGAGTAAAGATGGTTTTATCTCTACTCTATACTCTTTACTCTACACTCTCTAATCTATACTCTTTTACAGCGAATACCTCGCCAACGGACTCACATCCTGCCCACAAAATTCCCCTGCTTCTGCCTTGAAATGTCCCGCCATGGCGATCATGCCCGCGTTATCAGTGCAGTAACTGAAGGCAGGGATGAAAACCTCCCAGCCCATTTCAGCGCCCATTTCGGTTAAGTGAGCACGCAAGCCGGAGTTTGCGGACACGCCACCGGCTATGGCGATTTGGGTACAGTTCATCTCTTTCATGGCTTTCTTCGTTTTGCGAAGGAGCATGTCAATAAGGGATTTTTGAACCGAGGCGCAGATGTCTGCTTTGTTTTCTTCGATGAAGTTCGGGTTGTTTTTGACTTCTTTTTGGAGGAAGTAAAGGATGGCGGTTTTAATGCCGGAGAAGCTAAAGTTTAGGCCGGGCATTTCGCCAAGTGAAAAGGGGAAGCGATCGGGGTTACCTTCTTTGGCCAACTTATCAATTAATGGACCACCTGGGTAGGGAAGTCCAATCAGTTTTGCTGTTTTGTCAAAAGCCTCGCCTACGGCGTCATCTTGCGTTTCACCGATGACTTCCATATCAAGGGCAGATTTCACCCAAACCAACTGGGTGTGTCCGCCACTAACTGTCAGGCATAGGAAGGGAAAAGAAGGCTTTGGGTCCTCAATAAAATGCGCCAAAACGTGCGCCTGCATGTGATTCACCTCGATTAGCGGGATGTTCAGGCTGAGAGCTAACGATTTTGCAAACGAGGTGCCGATTAATAAAGCTCCTAAAAGCCCAGGGCCCCTTGTGAAGGCAATGGCATTCAGTTCATTTTTGTTTATATTTGCTTTTTGAAGGGCCTCTGTCACGACAGGGATGATCGATTTTTGATGAGCTCTGCTGGCTAATTCGGGAACGACGCCACCCCATTCCGTGTGAATGAGTTGTGTCGAGATGATGTTAGACTTTAAAACGCCGTCAACCATGACGGCAGCCGAAGTTTCATCGCAAGAAGATTCAATAGCCAGTAGCTTCATAAAAATAGAATTCTGCGCAAAAATACGGCAATATGGTCAAATATCTCAAAATCTTCGTCAAAACAATCCTGTACGGATTGCTGGGGATTTTTTTGATGATTTTTGCGGCTATTCTTCTGCTGAGAGCCCCTATCAACCAAACCTTACTTGCTAATTATCTAGCGCCTAAAGTTGAAAAAGCGATTGGTTATCCACTGAAAATAAAGCGGATACAGGTTAAGTTTTTCGATGAGTTAAGTATTTACAATTTAGAGGTAAAAGATCCCTGGGGGGTGAAAATGATCCAAATCGAACAGTTGGATGTTAATTTTAGTATCGCTCATTTATTCCTTCAACCCGGGAAACCTAGCTTAGATTATGCGCGATTAATCCGGCCTAATGTGCATTTAATCTTTGAGAAAAAGACCAGTAAAATGAATATTGAGGAGTTTATTTTACGCCTTGATAATTGGATTTCGGGGGGTGTAAAAACGGCAAAAAAAGGACCATCATCCATATTTACCATACCCGAAGCAGAGGTAGTTGATGGCTCTTTCTCCCTCGATGATAACACGAGAAAGAGCGAGGCCACACGCCGACATTTTGATATTTCGCACTTTACTTTAGCGAAGGTTTATTCCAAAGTCAAGAATTTTTACATCAAGAATGATACGCTTGGACTTCAAGCAATCGGCTTACGAACGAAAGATCCGTTGACCGGTTTTGATGTTAAAAGTCTGAATACAGTTTTCATGATTTCGGATCGCCAGATGCGCTTTGATCAATTGGATTTGCGTTTTAATGACTCTCGTGTAACTCGAAAATTTGTGGTGAATTACCGCGATATGAGCTCGATGACACGTTGGATTACGGACGTAGATATGCAGGCTGATTTCAATGGAGCATTGGTGAAGGGAGAAGATTTGGGACGCTTTGTGGAGGCGATGTATGAATACAAAGGTATGTATCGCTTGAAGGGTTTGTTAAGTGGTACAGTGGCCAAATTGAATTTGAAGAAATTCGAATTAGGCTTTGGGGATAAGAGTGTTTTGAGGGGTGATTTTGGCTTTAAAGGTTTACCCGATGTAGCTAAGACTGAGATGGATTTTACCATGAAATCATCTTTATTTTACCCGGAAGATTTAGGAACTTATATTACTAAACCTGCGGCTGAAAACATGACTATTCTGGGCCCTGTGGCCTTTGATGGATTATTCAAAGGGAATAGTAGCGTATTTAGGACGGCAGGTAAATTAAAGACGGGATTAGGGTATGTGGAGGCAGATGTCAAGATGAATTTGCAAGATTCGATGGCTTTTTCGCGTTACGATGGGAAGATTAAATTGCAGAAATTCCAGCTGGGTAAACTCTTAGGTTTAGAGTCTGTATTAGGGACTTTGGATGCAGAAGGAAATTTAAAGGGTAGCGGTTTTGCTAAGAAATCGGCTAATATTGATTTTGATGGCAAGGTGTCAGAAATCTTTTTCAATAACTACTTATACCACAAGATAAGCCTAAAAGGGAATTTTCAAAAGCAATTATTCAAGGGAGATGTTAGCTCCAAAGACACGAATTTAGTTGCGTCCATGTCAGGATTAATTGACCTGCGTGGTTCCAAGCCAGTATATCAAATGCAGGGTGAAATCACTCATTCAAATCTACACAACATTCATTTACTGGATCCTCAGGTGAGCTTGTCTACTGATTTTGAATTGGATTTCAAGGGTGATCGTTTTGATGATTTAGTGGGTCGTACCGTGTTTTATAATTCAACTTTGCAAACTCCTAACAAGCCTGATTTGCATGTCGAATTAGTGACGCTTAGCTCTGAAAAGGGACCTGGTGAAAAGCGGCATTACAAATTAACTTCGGACCTGGTTTCGGCAGAAATTAGTGGAGAGTTTACCCCGAGTGTTTTACAGGCTCAACTAGGTCAATTAGCAGATGAGTATGCTCTATATTTCCAAAAAGGGACAGACGAACGTTGGGGTTATTATGCGACTCGCAAGCACGAAATAGAAACTAAATACAAAGCTGACTTTACCGTAGTCTGCCACCGGGTAGATCCTATTTTGGCTCGGTTTTTTCCAACGGTTCAGATCGGTGAAAATACCGTATTCTCCGGAAATATATCGAAAGGCAGAACACTTTCGGTTAGCTTAGAAGCTTATCCAGATACCTTAGTTTTTGGTGGATACCAATTCTATCAATCAGTTTTCTCTTTCCAAAGTTCGAAATTCTTAGGTGCTCCAGAAGTATCTTCAAGTCTAGTTTTCTCTTCCAGAAAGCAGCAATTGAACTTCTTGACTCCTACGGAAAATTTTAAATTGGATGCACTTTGGGATCAAGATCGCATCAATTTTGGCCTCGATTTTAAACAACAAGGGGAGGAAAATTCAGCCCATTTGGCGGGGGCTTGGGTCTTTGAGGACGAGGGGTTATCCTTGAAATTCAAGGATACCTATTTCCGTATTTTGGGTCAAGATTGGGCAATGGATCCCGCGAATAAAATCACCATTCAAGGACAGGAATGGAAGGCAGATCGGGTTTTGGTTGCTAACCAAAATCAATCTATTTCCCTGCAAGGAAGCCTTTCAAATGATACGACAGAGACCATTAAATTGCGTGCAAATCACTTCCAATTATCCACGTTAAAACCCTTGTTTGCGACCAAGACTACGGGTGAATTAAATGGGGAAATTGCCATTCAAGATTGGTACAAAAATACACGTTTGGACTCCTGGATATTAGTAGATTCTTTACGTTTAAATAAGTTCTACATCGGAAATTTACAGGGTGTAGGTACCTATTTAGCAGATAATAAGGAGATGGATTTAAATCTTAATTTGAACCGCCTTGGGGAGTCTGTCTTATCATTGACTGGGATCTACAAGCCCTATGAGGAGGAGCAAAAGTTGAATATGAATGCCGAGTTAAATCAGACTGATTTACAGATTTTAGAGCCATTTACGGAGGGAATTTTCTCTGACTTAAAGGGCTCTGCATCGGGTAATTTACACATAGGAGGCTTGCCTACTAAACCTGAGATTACGGGAGATATTGTGTTTTTAAAAGCGGGAGCAGTATTTGATTATTTGAAAACATCGATGTCTGTATCAGATACAGTAAACTTTACCCCGCGCACTATTTATGCCAAAAACTGGAAAGTCTTAGATACCGAGGGCAATAAAGCATTAGTCAATACGACGCTTCAGTTTCCGGAGGGGAAACCCTTTGAACTAGATATTCAGGCAAACCTTGACCGGTATAAACTCTTAAATACTGCTAGAGGGCCTAATTCGATTTATTATGGATTAGGTTATGCCTCAGGCCCCATGCGGGTTTCTGGATCAGTAGATAACTTGATCGTTTCAGCGGATTTAAAGACCGAGAAAGGGACAAGATTATTCATTCCATTAGACCGAGAGGAGGATGCCACTGAAGCCGAGGATTACAGTTTTGTGAGTGAATTAACGGATACGGATGTAGCGGTAGCTGCCACAGCTGTGTCCACGAAATTGCAAGAAGATGGAATAACGCTTGACCTGCGTTTATCTGTGACACCGGAGGCTTACGGCGAGGTGCAGTTTGATGCGAAGAAGGGTGATGTGATGCGCATGTATGGATCTGGTGATATAAAGATGAATTTGGATAAAAAAGGGGCCTTCAAAATGGTAGGTGATTATGCCATTGACCAAGGAGATTATACCTTCACTCTTCAAAATTTAATTAATAAAAAGTTCGCCATTCAGCGTGGTTCTAAGATCTCTTGGACGGGTGATCCTTTAGAGGCTAATGTGAATATCAAGGCAATATATACTCAGTATGCCTCCTTGTTTCCGATCTTGTTAGATACAACAAATAAAAGCAACCTGCCTGAGTTTAAGCGTCGTTATCCAGTTGATGTGACGATTAGTTTGCAAAACCGATTATTATCTCCTAACGTAAATTTTGATATTGGTATTCGGGATTATCCGAAGGATATGACCTTGAATGGGGCGGTGACGGCATTTACGAATCGGATTAAAACGGATGACCAGGAGTTAACCCGTCAGGTGAGTAATATCTTGTTGTTTGGGCAACTGGTTTCTCCTTTTGGGGGAAGTGGTTTGGCCTTGGGTAATTTGATGGGAAATTTTACGGAGATGTTATCTAATCAGCTAAGTAATTTAGCTTCTAAAATTAACAAAGATTTAGATATTTCAGTCTCCCTAGGAGGTGGTGCCTTGAACCAAGATATACTTTCTAATTTACAGTTACGTGCTTCATATAATTTTAATGATCGCTTACGCATAACTCGAAGTGGTGGATTCACCGATGCTCGAAATCAAACAAGCCCTCAAATTTTATTAGGTGATTGGGCTCTCGAATGGTTTGTGAAACCAGATGGTAGTTTGCGTTTAAAGACGTATAATCGAAATGTGCAGACCACCATCTTGGGCTCTTTTAACTCGTATCAAATCAATCAAACTTTAGGAGCCAGCTTTCTCTACAACAAGGGTTTCAATACCTTCTTTTGGCAAAAGAAGAAATAAAAAAGGCCACCCTATCGGATGGCCCATTTTAAGTTTACTAGAAGAGATTTTATTTAACCTCAAATGCGCCCGTTCCTATTAAGAAACCTTCTGCATATAATTCAACAGAATACTTACCAGGCTTGTACACTACCGGACCACGTGGGTAAGTAACGGCTACTGTTTGACCATCATTTGTGTATTCAAATGTTTGCTTAGTCGTGTAGGCTACTTCTTTTCCATTTTGAGTCATGCGGCCAGAACCGATGGCTTCATCTGATAACGTAGCACCTTCAGCGTCTAACACACGAATGTAAACAGTCTTGTTTTCTAACTTCGTAATTGGGTTCGTTGCTAAGCTAAAAACCACCTTCAATTTCTCGATTCTCTTTCCATTCAAACGCGTTCTTTCAGTCTCTTTACCTTTTGCATTGACAGCTAATACTTTCACATTTTGTGCTTTCAAAGCGGCCGCAATGCTTACTTTACGCGCTAGTTCTTTATTCTTTTCGCTGACCGAAGTTAACGTGTCAGATAACGTTTTGTTTTGGTTTTTTAAGCCAGAGTTCTCCGTGTTTAACGTCGTATTCTGAGTCGTTAAAGTTTGGTTGTTTTCTGTTAAAATTCCGTTTTGTTTTTTCAACTCAACGATTTCGCCATCCTTTGTGGTCAAAACTGCATTGTATTCTTTGATCTTCGCTTCATAAGAGGCAATCGTTGCATGGTTTGAATTCTTTAAAGAGGCTTTATCTTGTTCTAATTGTACTTTCAAAGCTTCTAAGTCAGCTACTTGACCACCTAAAGATTTAATTTCAGCGATTTTAGCATCTAATTGAGTGGAGATTGAATCTAACGAAGTACGTGTATTAGCTAGTTCAGTAGCTTTTTGTTCGATTTGAGTTGCTTGATCCTTCGTCGTTTGATACGAACGGAAGTACAAAACTCCCAATACTGCCGTTAGCACAGCTAAGACAATTAGGGCAGTTTTTGAATTGTTATTAGGCGATTGTTCCATTTGTTATAAATTGATTTTTAAGGGTTTATAAATTTTAATTTTGCAAAATTACAAAATAAAGTCCACATTTCGGTTTGAAGGCTCTTTTTGATTAATTTGCATTCCATATTTATCACCTATGCCTACATACGACTTTATTGTCATTGGTTCTGGAATTGCAGGATTAACCTACACGGTAAAAGTGGCGGACTATTTTCAACAACGCCAAACCCCCATTAAAATTGCCTTGATTACGAAGACCGTGGCCGAAGAAACGAACACGAAATACGCACAAGGTGGGATTGCAACGGTTTGGGATACTGCAGATTCTTTTGAGAAACACATCGATGATACGATGGTCGCAGGTGACTATGTGAGCGACAGAAAGGTGGTGGAAATCGTGGTCAAAGAGGCACCTGAACGCCTCAAGGAATTGATCGAATATGGTACAGAATTTGATCGCCAAGCAGACGGTAGTTTCGATTTGGTTAAAGAAGGAGGCCATTCCGACAAGCGCATTTTACACCACAAGGATTCCACTGGAAATGAAATTGAAAGGGCACTATTAGCAAAAGTAAAGTCCTATAAAAGCGTGGATTTCTTTACGCATTATTTTGCAGTCGACTTAATTACTCAGCACCATTTAGGCGAGAAAGTAACGAAAGATACGCCGGGTAAGAAGTGTTTTGGAGTATATGTTTTGAATCTCAAGACGAATAAAATAGAAACGTTTTTAGGGAAAACGACGCTTTTGGCGACGGGTGGAATCGGTCAAGTTTATCAATCGACAACGAATCCAACAATCGCGACTGGGGATGGAATCGCGATGGCCTACCGTGCCAAAGCCTTCGTTCAAGGCATGGAATTCATACAATTTCACCCGACGGCACTCTATAATCCAGGGAAGAAACCATCCTTCTTGATTTCGGAAGCTGTACGCGGACATGGAGGGATTCTAAAGAACCAAGATGGATCTACTTTCATGGAAAAGTACGATGCCCGCCTCTCCTTAGCCCCTCGGGATATTGTTGCTCGTGCGATTGACTCGGAGATGAAAAAGAATGGAACGGACCATGTATTTTTAGATACACGCCACATCCCGAAGGAAGAAATTCTGCAGCATTTTCCTATGATTTACGACCATTGCCTGAAGGTATTGGGAATTGATATGTCTCTGGAAATGATTCCGGTGGTTCCTGCTCAACATTATTTATGTGGTGGAATTATCGTAAATGAATACAGCCAAACCAATATCGAAAATCTCTACGCTGCCGGCGAGTGTTCGTTTACGGGCTTGCACGGTGCAAATCGTTTGGCATCGAATTCTCTCTTAGAAGCGATTGTTTTTGCGCATCGGGCCTTTGAAAAATCGATCGAAGAGTATGGGACACAAGTTTTACCAGAAGGTATTCCATCCTGGAATGATGACGGCACTCGGCATCCAGAGGAGATGGTATTAGTGACTGAAATGACCCGGGAATTGGAGTCGATTATGTCGAATTACGTAGGGATTGTTCGGACAGATCGCCGTTTGAAACGCGCCTATGATCGTTTGGAATTAATCTACTTAGAGCACGAAGAATTGTACCGTCAATCGAAAATTACGGTGCCTTTATGTGAATTAAGAAACATGATTAACGTGGCCTATTTGATCATCAAACATGCACGTGCTCAGCGGGAAAATAAAGGCCTGCACTACAACCTAGATCTGATTCTTTAGGTAAGAAACGATTACATCTAATCCTTTTTCGAAGTGATGATTGTTCGGAATCACGATGTCACAGCTGCGTTTGTGAGGTCGGATATACTCTTCGTAGGTCGGTTTTACGTGGTATTTCCAGCGGTACATCACATCTTGTAAATCGTAACCGCGTTCTTCATTATCACGTTTGATTCTGCGTTTTAATTTGATTTTATCTTGTGCGTCGATGAAGATTTTCAGATCCAAAAGTTGGGCTACTTCCGGGAAGTGAAACACAAATATGCCTTCTACTACTAAGATTTTGCGTGGATGGAAATGCAACATGTCGGGCACTTTCTCCGTGTTATTGAAGGTGTACTCTAATCGACTTACTACCTCGCCATTTCGTAAACGCTCGATGTCAGCCGCAAAAGCTTTGTCGTCTATGGCACCTGGAAGATCGAAGTTCTCGATTCCGTTGTGATCCTTTGTCTGATGCTCTATGGGACGGTAGTAATTATCTTGGGATAAAAGACAAATATCGTCCGTTTTAAACTGCTCCATTAATCGGCTTAAAAAGAGGGTTTTACCTGAGGCGCTACCTCCTGTGATACCGATAATAAAGGGACGTTCGATTGTTGACATGGGTATTTTATTCCGCTGCAAATTTGCGAAAAGGTTTTTATTTAAGCTAAAAAACGGCTTTCATTTTCGGAATTTGAGGTAAATAGCTACGTCGTCTTTCACTTCTGTAGCTACATGGTGCAAGCCAGCCTGTTTATATTCTTCGATTATCTCCTTTTCGAAAAACAAGTCTTTCCCACAATCGTCGTGCTGCAATCGCTCTACTTTGGAGACTTCTTCTTCCATGATGACAATTCCGCCATCATTTAAGGCCTTGTATATTTTTCCAAGCATTTCTGTTCGGTTCTCGAATTCATGCCAGGCGTTGAAGATCCATATCTGGTCTTTATTTTGTAGCGTTTCAGGATTTAATTCGACCTCCGTTTGCCATTCCAATCCAGTTTTTTCTGTAAAGTAGTCGATACTTTCCGCTATGTCCTCCTTGTCTACTAAGGGGTCTACAAATGCCATTTTCTTTGCTGGATAGTGAAGGCAAAGACTAACCTCCCACCAGCCATATCCACATCCGATCGAAGCGATGTGATCCTTATTTTGCCAAAGCGCAAATTCGTAGAATTCTTTCATAGACTCGCAATTTAAGGTATATTTGGCCAATAAAATAAAACAAGATGGCTATTTTTATTGCACCTACGGCTAGCGTGATGGGCCGCGTTTTCATCTCCAAAGACGTATCTGTTTGGTACGGCGCTGTGATTCGCGCGGATGTGGAGGAAATACATTTAGGTGAAGGTTGTAACATTCAGGATAATGCCGTCCTGCATGCTGATGAAGGAGATAAAACGATTATCGGTGCACGCGTAACTGTAGGCCATGGTGCCATTGTGCATGGGGCTGAAATAGGAGAGGGTAGTTTAGTAGGGATGCAAGCAACGGTGTTGAATAGGGCCAAAGTAGGCAAGTTTTGCCTCATTGGCGCACATGCCTTAGTCACAGAAGGAATGGAAATTCCCGATTACTCACTCGTATTAGGAACTCCAGCTAAAGTAGTAAAGACCCTGAATGAAGATCAGATTAATCGTCTGAAATTTGGCCCACCACACTATGTAAAAATGGGAGCAGAACACAAGTCTGGTAAATTTCCTTTGTTAACCGCTGAAGACTTCGAATAATGGAACTCATACTCATTCGCCACGCTCATGCGGGCCCACATACAGAAGATGATAAAGGTAGACATCTATCAGAAAGAGGAATTGAGGAAGCACTTCTCTTAGGGGAATGGATGCATTTGAAGCAATTTCCAGCTGGATTTTGGTTGATTTCCGATGCCATTCGAACGCGTGAAACGGCTGAATTGCTCGGTAAGCCCTTCTCGGAATTCGAGTTATCGGAATTTTGGTACATCTCAAGCGGCCCCGATTATTTGACTGAAATCACAAAGCGTACCGTGCCTATTCTTTATTTAGTGGCTCATAATCCATCTATTTCCTACTTGGCCTCTTATTTATCCGGCGAGATGATTCAAATGGAAACAGCCGGATGCGTATATTTGCAATTCCCGGGATTAAATTCTTGGTCAGAAATCACCAAAGGCTCTGGCATTATATCACATCAACTATGAACAAGAATCAAAAAATCTTTCGCTGGGTGTTAATACTTTTTACGCTGCTGATGATAGGTTTAGCTATTCAAATGGCGGTGAATACGACGGCACCATGGAATAAAAAAGCGGCTTTAAAATCCAGAAATCGTGCTGCGCAATGATTTCTTAGATTTTTAACCCGTTTTTTATCTGGAGAGCTAGGGGATTATAGTCGCTTAGTCGTCCTTCGGACTTAGTCATCGCTTTGCGATTTAGTCGCGACTGCGTCGCTTAGTCGTCCTTCGGACTTATGAAGATTATTTGAGAAAATGAAGGCGTTGATTTGTAGTAAGTTATGTTTTCACAAAACCGAAATCAACCGATTTCAGTCGATTTCAGGGGGTGTTTTCCTCACGCAGAGGAGATGCAACTATAATGCGATGATTGAGTATGTGACAATTAGGAAATTGAAGGGTTGAACTTCGTGACAAATTGCAGGAAGTTATTTTTTATTAAACTACCCCCCAGCAAGCAATAGAGTCAAAAACGTTTCAGATAAGCACAATAAAATCCACCAAATCATAATTCAAATTTTATTGAATTACTTGTAAAATGGCAATCATTGCAGAAAGTATAACAATCCAGTGGATTATAATGTTAAAAGTTAATTTTTTGAGCCATAAATAAAGTATTCCAAAAACAACTCCCCATGTTAAAAACCACCAA
>NZ_JBIIBQ010000007.1:0-118390 GCF_044239315.1 Aquirufa sp.
TTCTTAATTTCTGTCGCGGCCTCTGCACACCAGGCCTGGTCAGCGAACATCTTCACGACGGTGTCGGATATGTTTCCCAAACACGCCGTTTCATCCGTCGTGGGTATTGGTGGCCTCGCGGGTTCGCTGGGAGGTGTGATTTTCCCCTATATTATCGGAGTCATTTTAGATTCCTACAAAGCGGATAACGCTTTGTCTGCCGGATATAATGTTATATTTGTGGCTTGTGGCTGCGCGTATTTATTTGCGTGGTTGCTCATTCATTTCATTTCTCCTAAAATGGAGATCGTTAAATCGTAAATCTACTCAGAAGTGTTTTTAATGACAGCGCGTTGGACAAAGAGGAAACTGCACTTAAATCCTATCCTGTTTCAAGGCGATCATGGCACCGTGGAGTATCGAAATAGTAGAGAAAGTAGTGATTTATCAACCAGAGTGGCTGTATTTTAAATACCTCAATAAACCCTTTAGAATCAAATCGCTTAGCTGGTCCGTATTATCGCCTACAAGTGGAGACCTTTGCACGGTAAAAGAATGCCCGTCACTATTTAACAAATACTTTGATACCATTACCTAAAAACGAAAAAAAGCCCCGCTGATACAACGAGGCTTTTAGTCAATCTACAACTTAATTTTAATACTAACCTTTTTCTTATTCTACTATTTTATCTAATGCAGGCTTATTTGATTCACTGCCAGCGTATCCTATATTTTGATTAATCTGTCCCAAGCTATTTGCCAAAATTGCAGCTCTAGGAATTGGCCATAAAACATGGTATGGACTCATCGTATATGCATCATTACGAATATTTCTAACCTTATTGTAGAAATTATTTTTCTCAATTACTCTGTCATAAAAGAAATTAGCGGTTGAAAAATTTTGTAATGAATACGTTTTGCCCTTATAACTTCTACCTGCCTTAGCCATTTGATAGGCAATACGAGTTAATTCAGTTTTGCGAGGCTCTTCATAGTACAATTCTCTTCCTCTCTCATCTAGTATGGTGCCTATATCAATTACTTTATTTTGAGGATATGGGCTACAGTTCGCTCTAGTTCTAACTGCATTTAGGTCGGCAATAGCCAATGCATTATTACCCTTAAACCAATGAGCTTCTGCTCTTAAAAGATAAGTTTCTGCTAAGCGATATACATACCAGTCTGAGTTTCCACCCTGAAATGGAATTCGGATTTGGTCTTCAACATAAAGTTTGTAATGAGGCCAGTTATACCAATTTCTTATAGTATCGCCATTGCTTATCAATAATTTTCCAGCGGCGTCTCTTAGTTGGAGAGGTTTCCCATAAAAAGGCGATACCCCTTTTAGAGCTGGATTATTATAAACCAAATCTTCCATTCGCATCCAGTTACCTGATTTTGTATCATGACGATGATCATTTTCGTCATCCCAAACGTCGTATTGTGTATAATTCGTTGCACGGCATCGACCTATGCCACGACCAAATCTTGTCGATAAATCAAATTCCACTTGTCCAGGCACTAAACCAGACCTACCATCAGGAGTCAAAATAGCACTGTTTGAGAAAAAAGGAACAGCTTGACGCATAGATGTAGTTCCAGAAGCAGAAGAACTTGCTAAACCAAAACGATCTGTTACTGAAAACAAAACTTCAGTATTTGCGGCAGCAAATTTATTTGCAGGGCGATGTAGGTCCCAAGTAACATTTTTTGAACTGTTACCTGCATCTACTCCAAATCTCCCGGTTACTAATTTATAAGGACCAGTGTTTATTACTTGGTCAGCAATAGCAATAGCTTCATCATAAAGACCTAAAGCCAAGTTGACCTTTGTAAGTAAATGGCCAATTGAAGCTTTATTTACATCTCCTTTGTCACCAATAAATGGCACATTTTTAAATGCAAAATCTAGATCTGCTTTAATTTTAGTTAAAATAGCTTCTCTTTTTACAGTTTGAAAATCAAGTTTAGGACTTGAAATTTCTTTAAAAGAAGTTGGTACATCCCCAAATTGATTAACCAATCGATAATAATGATACGAACGATAAAAATACGCCTTTCCTAGTAGCTGGTTTTTAACGTCGTCTTTTATCGTCGTAACGGCAGGAATTTTATCAATTATAGTATTCGCCAATCGAATTCCTAACCAATGTCTTTCCCAATACCATCCAATTCGATTGAAATCATTGCTGTTTAGGTTTGCGTCTGGTGTAATCAATACATTCAAATCTACAGCTGGGCCAAATTTATCAGTGGTACCCTCCACTGCCATTTCTGAAAACAGTAATTCTGTAATGATTGGGGAACCATCTCCATACCATTCATCTTTTAGATTTGCGGAACAGGAAGCCAACGCTGATTTGAAACCAGCTTCATTTGTAAATGTGTTTTCTGGAGTAAATAGGGAAAGTGGCTGAGGTTCAAGCCAATTGTCTTTACAACTTGTATTCACTGCTAGAATTAAAGCAGCTACAATGGTTATTTTTCTGAATTTAAATATGTTTTTCATAAAAAATTGATTTAGAATGTAATGTTTAAACCAAGTGTTGAAGTTTGTGGCATTAAATTTTGATAAAATGCATCATTGGTTTCGGTATTTGCTCTTGATTCAGGATCAAAATATTGCCATGGCGTAAATACTGCTAAGTTGGACACATTCACATAAAACTTCATGCTTTCAAATTTGACCTTATTAGTTATTGTTTTTGGAAGGGTGTATGCCAAACTAATATTATTCAATCTGACAAATGAAGATTTTCGCCAAACAGTATAGGCAACTGATCCACCTGCCGCTGACATCATCTTTGCATAGTCATTTCTTGGGTTTTCAGGAGTCCAATACGGCCTTTTGTAGAACTGAGAACGATCATAAAACAAATCCACATTTTTAGCTTCGTTGAAAGCTGTATATTGGCCAATTCGGCCATACAATGAGAATGAAAAATCGAAATTTTTGTAAATATTAAACTCATTTCTTAAGTTGAACGAAAACAAAGGATTTTGATGACCTAAAAATTGTCTATCATCAATGGTATATTTACCATCGTTATTAAAATCCTCCAGTTTAAAGTCACCCGGAGTAAAGCCATATGTTTTGGCTAAAGCTCTCTCAGATTCTTGCCAAACGCCCAATACTTTATAATCCCATATTTGATTGATAGGTTTTCCGATAAACCATCCGTTTGCTCTATCGTCTTGATCCACTAATGTTTCTTTCCCACTTGCATCTTTAACAGGAACGGCACCATACAGTTTCAATATTTTGTTATCATTGGTCCAGAAACTGACATTGGAACGCCACACAAAATTTTCACTTTTATAGTTTTCTGAGTTTATCGCAACCTCAAGTCCATTGTTACCAACAGCGCCTAAATTTGAAATAACACTTGGGAATCCTGTAACATTAGGAAGGGAACGGAATAACAACAAATCATTTGTTTCTCTGATGTAGTAATCCACCGAGCCATTTATCTTGCTATTAAAAATTCCAAAATCTAAACCAAAATTGTATGAGGTATTTTTCTCCCATTTCAAATTGGGGTTGGGCATATTAGTCGTCCTAACAGTACCAGTATTAAATGTTGTTCCCCCAGGATTAGTATAGCTATAAATTCCAGTTGAAAGGGCAGAAAGAGAAGCGAATCTATTAGCAGATCCGTCGGCATTTAATATTTCACGGTTTCCATTGACACCATATGAAACTCTAAGTTTTCCGTAATCTAAATATTTTTGGATCCCTTCAAAGAATTTCTCATCAGTAAATTGCCATCCGATTGCTACAGATGGGAACATTGCCCTTTGATTGGCAGCACCAAAGCCCGAGTATCCATCTCTGCGCATGGTGGCTGTTAGGAAATATCTTGAATTAAAATTATAACTAATTCTTCCCATTAAGGCATCGCCCGTAAAATAGGTATCGTTGCTAGTTATCGATGGATACAATGTTGCCGCTCCCACATTATGGTATTTTAAGTTATCACTTGGTGAATAATTTTCGGCATTGATTACATTCTGCCAAATTTGAGCTTTTTCAGCATTCACTAAAAATGTTGCATCAAAATTGTGTTTTCCAAATGATTTATTCCATCTTAAAATATTATCGAGTTGCCATTGAAATGAATTACTATTTTCTCTTCTAGATATTCCTCGGCGATTAGTTATTCCTGGCTTATTTGCCGAAATATGATCTAAATAGTTTGCAAACTCGAATCTTGGAGTGTAATTAACCTGGTAAGAAAAACCATAACCTAAATCTCCTTTTATGAAAATAGAGCTAAATAAGTTATTGACTCTTCTATCTCTAGAATTAAAAACTTGGTCAAGGAATGGATTAGTGTTATTACCTACGTCATCATTAGTACTTTGACGTAATGTAACACCATCATCTTGATATAATTGACCAAACGGAGTTGTACGAATAGCATTTCCTAAATCAATTGGAATACTACTTTCATCACGATTTGCAAATTGTAGGTTTAAGCCTACAGTAAGAAATTTGGCAATTTTATTTTCTAGGTTTACTCTTGCTCTTACAGTTTTAAAAACATCCCCCACCGAGAGTCCTTCATTAGACAAATAACCCAAAGACATGTAATAGTTGGTAGTAGGCGTACTACCTGAAATACCAACTGTATGATCTTGTTGGACAGCATTGTCATTTATAAGAATGTCTTCCCAATTAGTTGTTCTACCTGCTTTATAATTTGCTATTTCGACAGGGAAAAGTTTAATGCGATTAAGCCATACATCCACAGGATCCCCTTTGTCACTTCCTAACCATTGCGTCATACTTACAGTTGAAGGTAAGTTGCGAGGGTCATAAAAAGTGTATCTTTTATCAGGATCGTGTCCATTCATGCTCCAAAGTACATCACCACGCCATTTCAAAAACTCTTCTGGATTTAAAATATGGTTGAATTTTCCAACCTTATTCATTGCAAAATTGGAATTAAGTGTGATTTGGGGTTTCCCTGATTTACCTTTTTTTGTGGTTACTAAAATTACACCATTGGCAGATCTTGCACCAAACACCGAGGCTGAACTGGCATCTTTCAGAACGTCCACCATTTCGATATCATTGGGATTGATGTCGTTTAAAGAACCCGGATAGATAACTCCATCTACCACTATCAAGGGGGAAGTAGCGGCAGTTAATGAAGCACGACCTCTAATAAGAAAACTACCACCACCTCTTGGAGAGGCGTTATTAGATACATCTAATCCTGGCGTATTTCCACGTAACATATCTTGTACTGTCCGTGGGTTTTCGTTTTCCAATTTAGTAGCTTTAATTTGACCCACAGCCCCAGTTACATCGCTTTTTTTCATAGTACCATAGCCTACAACCACCACTTCATCGAGATTTTGATTGTCTTCAGCTAGGCTAATATTGATTTGGGTTCTGGTGCCAATTACTTCCTCCCTCCTTAAATATCCAACGGAGGAGAATACCAGTGTCCCATTTTTCGAATTTACATTTAGGGAATAATTTCCATTCCCATCAGTAAATGTACCTTGCGTGGTTCCTTTTATTGAAACGCTAACGCCTGGTAAGCCCCCTCCTGAGGGGTCAGATACCTTACCTGTCAATTGCCCTGTTTGGGCAACTACTATCTGCAAGGATAAAAACATTACAGATAACAAAAGATAAATTTTCTTCATAGTTATATAAAGGTTTAAGTGATTGATAAAAATTGAATTTTACACATTGTTAGAAATTATTAATAAACTAAAAAACTAAATTTTACATATTTCAAAATACAATAACTATCTGTTTTTGAACTGATTAGTACCATATGGTACCCTTTGAGATCGCCCAAGCATCGTATTTGCTTTTTCGTTATTGGTAAACCTTTCAGTCTTTGGATCCCATTTTAATTTACCAGGTAGTTTCATGGCAATATGACTAATCAAGCAAATTGAGCAAACGCGGTGTGCAATTTCTACTGGAGATAATACAGGAGTCTTATTTTGAATTCCTTCTAGCCAGTTTAAATGGTGTTCCTCACTTACCTGAAGTTTTATTTCGCTATCCTTTATTTGGGAAGTTAATATTTTGGGGTTACTAGCGTCTAAAGCCTTAGCACTTTTAGCTGCTGCAACAGGATCAGATGCGGATGCGACATAACTACCTCTAGAAACAAAAATCCAACCCTCTGAACCTTCAAAACGAATTCCATTAGGATAGCCTCCACTTGTATACATCGATACTCCGTTTGCATATTCAGCTTTTACCATAAAATCGCCATGAACATTCCATAAGCCAGATTTTGGAAACTCGGCAATGGCTTCTACAGATATTGGACCACTGTGTTCGGTATCCATGCCCCATGCTGCTATATCATAGTGATGTTGTCCCCAACCGGTAATCATACCAGACCCAAACTGCTCAAGTCTTAACCATCCCGGTCGACCATAACCTACTTGAGGATGAACCCCTATTTCAGTGTAGGGCACAAAAGGTGTAGAGCCTAACCATGCATCATAATTCAAATTTTTGGGAATAGGCATTTCGGGTGCAGATGGGCCTGATGGGTCACCTGGTAGTCCTATTTTTATGGTGTGTAGCTTTCCTATTCTACCGTTTCGGACTAACTCTGCGGCTATTCTAAATTGTGATGTAGAACGTTGCTGGGTTCCTACCTGAAAAACCACCCCTTTTTTGTTTACTATTTGACAAAGCTGTCTGCCTTCCGATATGGTCAAAGAAGTAGGTTTTTGAAGATATATGTGCTTACCTGCTAATGCGGCTTCCATGGCAGGCTGAGCATGCCAATGGTCTGGCGTACTAATCATGACAGCATCAATATCTTTGTTTAAGAGCATTTCACGGTAATCGTCATACATCTTAGTATCCATGTATTTGCCATTACCTGTCTTTTGTCCATAATATCCATCAATGAGTCTTTTGGCATCTTCTAATCTATTTCGATCAATATCACAAGCAGCTATGATTCTTGCTGAATCATGTTTTAATGTTTCTGCTAAGTCATGTTCACGTGCAATTCTACCACATCCAATTTGACCTATATTTATTTTATTCGAAGGCGCGTTTTTCCCAAATACGGAAGAAGGTACGATGGTAGGTAAACCCATTGTCGCTACGGCTCCTGTGAGAGTTTGTTCAATAAATTTTCTACGTTTCATATTTTGATTTATTTAACAATGAATGTTTTACTAGCTCTACCAAACGTATTGAAAGACCTAACTTTTATGGGGCCACTAACTTTTATAGGGTTAGTATATTCTTTAGAATTTACGTTGGGTTCAGAACCATCTTCAGTGTAGCGGATAGTAAAACCTGGAAAAGCAACATTTGCTTTCAGTAAACCATCCTCTATGACTGCTCCGGGCGGGGCTATTCGGTAATTATAGCCATCAAATAAAAAATCTAAACGGGGAAATTCGCGCTGCCCAATTTGATTTGCAATTTCTGCCCAACCCGCCCATATTGAATTTACACGGGTAGAAATAGCACTTTCACTTTCCCAAGTAGGAGCATTAGCCCATGCTTTCTCAGCAAACGCAAACAATTTAGGGGCAAGGAAATATTCTAGCATTTTCGAGCCTTTAATAGTTTCAGACCACAATTGGCCCTGAATACCTACAATGTTTTTTTGAGCTTCCGTCTTCAAGTGCTGACGTGGCATATTAGCATCAATTTTTTGAGATTTACGTCCAAAAATCTCCTCTTTTTCTGTCAGCCTGCTGTATTTATCAAAATTGATGGATTTAAATACATCAAAAGGCGTCATTACATAGGGGTCTATTGCATCTTGATATCCTGCCCAAACCAGTCCTGGTTCAGTAGGGTCAGAATTGTAGGAAAGATCAAAATATAGATTAGTTGCATTGCACAATACCACCTTGTACCCAGCATTTGCAATTCGATAACCTAGGTCAATATTTTTTCCTGTATTATCCCAAACTAATGGCAGAACCTTTTTGTCCTTAAATTTGGGGTTAACTTGAATGTTGTTCTGACTATCTTTATTCAATACGATTTCTTCCCAGCCAGCAACTTCCAAATTGTATTTTTCAAAAATTGTTACCGCTTTTTGAAGAAAATATCCTTGTAACTGGCGGGCATCTTTAATTTCAGGGAGCGTTTTCATCAACTCGACACAAAGGGGTGATTTTGCCCAAGCTCCGTTGGGCACTTCGTCTCCTCCTGTATTGAAAGTGGTCAATTTTAAGCCTGCTTCTTGATACATGGCTACTATATCTTTCACCACTGTTTCGTAGAAGTGATACACAGAGGGGAGTGCTACACAAACAATATTGTCCTTATACATCTGTGCTGACAAGTAAACGGATTTATCATTTGGATCAATCAATCGAAATTCATTTGCTTTTTCAGTCTCCCCTTTTGCCATAAAATAATCGTATCGAGCTTCCATGGCTTTAATCGCAGCACGGGCATGGCCAGGCATTGAAATCTCAGGAATAACTTGAATATGCCTTTGGTCAGCATATTTAATGATTTCTATAAATTCCTCTCTTGTGTAAAACCCTTTTCCATAATTGTTTTCAGAATCGGGATGAGGGCCAGAGCCATATGATGGAGTAAGCCAGTTTTTAGAATCAACGGTATGCCCCCGTTTACTGCCTATCTGTGTCAATTCCGGAAGACCCTTTATCTCTAAACGCCAACCTTCGTCTTCAGAAAGGTGGAGATTGAGTTTGTTAATCTTATACATTGCCAAAAGGTCAATAAGCCTTAAAACATCCTCTTTTTTGGCAAAATTTCGAGATACATCAAGCAAAAAGCTCCGAAAACTAAATCTGGGAGCATCCGATATTTCCACGCGTTCAACTTTGATTTGAGCACTATTTCTCGCTGGCATTAAAGCTGAAAGACTTTGAATACCATAAAAAACACCCGCCGCATCATTTCCCGTAATTACGACTCCTTTCCCTTCACCTACGGTCAGAGAATAGGATTCTGCCGAAACGCCATTGATCTTTAATGGAGCCGTTTTGATAGTAATAGAATTTGCTTCCGCTCCATTTCCTTCTTTTATCTTTAATTTTTTACCCAAATATCTTTCCATCAACGACGCCAAATATTCAGCCTCTTTCTTAAGCGTATTATTGTAATATACCGTAGAGTTTTTATCTAAAATAACACCGCCTTTTCCTGATTTTATCGAAAAAGGACTCGGTATGATTTTGCCAATCTTGTCAGTTGGCAGAACAGGAATTTTTTGGTTTATAGCGTATTGATTAGCCGCAGTAGGTATAGTGGCAACAAATTCAGAATCAGGGAAGATATTTGTATAATCTGTGATTGGAACAATATTTAAATCTTTGTTAATGATTTTTGAATCATCGTAAACAATATAAGCACCTTGTGGAGCATATTTTTCATTAAATAGAATACCATCAGCTTCGTACTCAAAAGAAATCGAATCACCTTGACGCAGGGTAAAATTACTATGAGGTACATAGCGGTATAGATCGCCATTCAGATGTTCAATTTTCCCATTAGCCAAATCTGCTGGCTGCTTGGGTTTCAAGAAACTTTGATTGAAATACAAAGACCATTTTCCGGTGTTAATTGTTTCCGGCCCATTATTAATAAAAATGAAGGCTGCTTTGTTAGCCCCTGATTCATTCGCTGGATTTTTGATTAATCTCCATTTTAAAGCAAGTTTTTCAAACTTATCTGAATTATCCACTTTTGCCCCCAGAGAACCAAAATTTAGGCAAATGAGATAAATAAGTGATACAATCAATGCTAAATTGTTGTAATTCTTCCTTAACATATTATTTTTTTCAAAAATTTAAACTTGGTCCTGTTTTACTTTGATTTATAAACTTCAAATTGTTCTGCAATTTTAGCCGACGCCACATCTCCAGCATGTACTAATACACGGTATTTTAATTTAATCGTTTGCCCCTTTTTTAAGGTTGTTTCTTTATCGTCTGCTGGCCAATACATTGGTGTTGGTGAAAAGAAACCATAGTCACGGGTGAACCACGGCGAAGGATACCATTCGTTAGAAGGGTGCTGCATGATAGCCATACCTTCAAATTTATCGCCCCGTTTGCCATAAAAATCTATCCAAGGTGATCTTTTGCCAAATGTTCCTTTTTCTCCTTTATCGCCATTGGCATTAACCATAGTGCCACCATTTGTTACAGCAAGGTCAGCATCCATACGACCGCTAAACAGAGAATGGTTCGTTTTATCTATTGTTACATCCATTAACATTTCCATAGTAATATCGAAATCAATTTGAAAAAGATCATTGGAAGGTGCCGTAATCGTAATCTTCCGAAAATCTTTTATGGGTGAGTTGGCATTTGGTCTACGCCAAATGTTTTCAGCTTCAATGACAACTTTATCATTTCCTGATTCAATAATATCTGCTCTCAAAGAAATTATTTGTCCTCTTTCAAGTCCTTCTTGCCAGTAGTTTCCGCCATTTACCTTATCACAACCAAAAAACAAGGAACTGTGATGTGGATAATTTCCATTTCTCATCGATGTGACACTGCTATTGGAAGGCCCATTTACTGGAAAAAAGAATGGGTATTTTTCGTCTTCAGAAAAAATATAACTCGTAAAAAGGTTTTTGTTGATAAGAACATCAATTTTCGAGTGATGTTTTTCAGCCACTATTTTTGTCTGTCCGAAAGAGGATATACATGTTCCCCAAAATAATAGGGCAATAAATTTCGTTTTCATAATTAACTACTAGTTTTAGCCAATTTTAAGGCTTTTGTGGTGATAAAATATTTCAAAAGCATATTAGGCACTTCCCATTCTGGCAATTGATTTTTTGCTTGAAATTGCAAGAAACGGTCCATTACTTCACCAAAATGTGCTTCATGTCCAGTGCGATAAATGGATGGAATTTCAACTAGCCATTCCGTGTTTTTTTTGATAAGCTCAATTCCCGGGTATTTATGTTTTAGATTCTCAAAACCTTGAATCAACTCTTTTTCAGAGATGTTTATTGGTTTTATATATAGTTGAGGAATGTATTTTTCAGCCTTACCTTGTCTTATTTCTACATTTGCTTTTGTGCCTCTCATAACAGAATAATGAGTATCGCCCCCTTCTGGTGTACTATAATTCCATAATGCACGGAGTTTAGTATGGATTCCTCTCAAACTGTAATTGATTTCACCGTTGGCAAAAACATTGATTGTAGTATCATTTTTTAGGTCTTTTTTTAAGAAATCCGGAAATTGTTTCTTGCCAGTAATAAGTGAAAATTGACTCAAAGCAATGGGTGTTGGCCATCTTTTGGCAGTAATATTTTTGATGTCTTTACTACTTAAAGAAACATTCGAAAAAGCAGACCATTGAGCCAAATCAACAAGGTGAACCATTACATCTGCAATACCTTCGCCTTGTTGTGAAACGTCCATAAACCATGTTGGACGTATAAGCGGACTTCCGGAAACATATTTATAAAAATAATGGACACTCTCTATCGAAATGGCTGGATTTTCGGCTGTCCCCTTTTCTAATTTTCCAAAAATGCCTGGTATTTGGGTTAGTTCTTTTTGCAAAACTGTGGTAATTTCCGAGCGCTCAGTCATTATATCGTAAAGAAGAACATTGTTTTTTTGGGCTGTAACAAATGCTTTTTTTAAAAGTTCATAACCTTTTGAATCAATGCACATTGGTTTGTCTGCTAATATATTTAAGCCAGACTCAGCCGCTTTTAAAATATACTCCGTTTTCTTTAAATTGTTACCCGCGAGAATTAGCACACTATTTTTTGCTGTTGCCCCCTTGCTTTCGACAAGCATTTTTTCAAAAAAATCATTTCCTTCATAGACTTTTTCCTGCCATTCCGTAGGATTTTTCGAGCGAGTATTATAGCTATTGATTCGTTTTAAATGATCCTGTAAATCTTGTCCTGATGGTGCGTATACATTAACTTTTGGATTAACATTTTCATACATTTTGTTTTGAACCAAAGCTGCATGAAAGTGTCCGGGGTCAAGGGTTATAAAATCTATTGGCTTTTGAGCAAAAACAATTGAATTTGCTAACACAATTAGAATAAATATTGATTTTAAAAACATTATTACTACGCTAAACAATTTTACCTGCAATCACGGAAAAGTACAATCAAATTAGTTGCTATGAATTTTAAATGAGTTGGCTGTCCTTTTGTGATTTATTTAGAAATTTGATTTAAAATTGAACATAGGAAGCATTTATAATATCCTAACAAGAATTTTCATAAATTTTTTTATAAATTTTCCACAAAACTACCGGAAACGTTTTCGAAAACGCATCCGGTAGTTTTGTGGAAAATTATTTTTTAAAATATATTTTTAACTTACTTTTATAATTATTTATAAATTCAAAACAGAGGGAAATACTCATTATTAGAATAATTCAATATCAATACTAGATGATTGCATGTATCCAATGTGGTAAGGTAGAAGACATCGTTCGATCAGGTTTTATAAGAGGCAGGCAACGACTATATTGTAAAACTTGTGTAAAATATTTTTTTGAAACCCCCACGAATCAATTAAGTAATAAAAAGCCACATCAAACAACCATTGTTGATGTGGCAAAAGTCTTGGGAGTGTCACCTTCTACTGTTTCTAGGGCATTAAATAATAGCTCAGAAATCAATGAAAATACCCGTCAAAAAATAATTAAAGTTGCCAATGAACTTGACTATCGTCCTAATTTGCTGGCACAAAGTCTGAATCGAGGTGAATCGCATACAATTGGTGTGATTATTCCTGATATTCAAAGACCTTTTTTTGCAGGAGTAGTGGCAGGAATACAGAAAATTGCATCAGAAGCAGGATACAGAGTAATGATATGTCAATCAAATGAATCTCATTATGCAGAAACACTCAATGTACAGGCATTGGTAGCAAGTAGGGTAGATGGACTTTTGATAAGTCACACTAAAGAAACAAATAGTTTTGAACACCTAAAATTACAACTTAAAAATGGCTTACCTATTGTCCATTTTGACAGGGTTTGTGGTGAAGTTGATACGGCAAAAGTAATTCAAGAAGATTTTTCAGGCAGTTTTGCTTTAGTTGAACATTTGATTCAGCAAGGATGCACAAGAATTGCGGCTTGCGCTGGACCTAAAGATTTATTGATAAGCGAAAACCGGTTAAATGGTTACAAAGCGGCATTAGCAAAACATGGGATTCCCATCGATGAGGAACTTATATTTCATAGTAATTTCAGAGAGGCAGATTCATTGATTGCACTTTCAAGATGGTTGGATTTGTCTCATAAACCCGATGGAATTTTCACCTTGCATTATGGGAATGCCATCGAAATGATGGTAGAATTAAAACAAAAAGGCATCAAAATACCTAATGAAATTGCTTTGGTGGCATTTGGAGATGACTTATTGGCTTCATTGATAGAACCATCACTTACAGTTTTTAATCAATCTGCATATACAATTGGACAGGAGGCGGCCAATATTTTAATAGATAACATCATCAATAAGGAGACATTTATACCATATACCAAAACTATCAAAGGCAAATTAATAATCAGACAATCCTCTCAAAAACAGGCTAAGTGTACAATAGATTAGAAAATCTACCCAAAATGCGCCTTTTTAACACAATAAAATAAATTTGCAATGGGTGAAGAATAACAAATAAACTTCCTGCAAACTTACATGAAGTTCAACCCATTAATTTCCTTATGGTTGCAAGTTCAAACAACGAAAACGGCTGCAACATTCCAACTAGTAAGTGAGCCACACTGGACAAGCCAGTAATTCATCTACTTTTCAAATTCAATGTAATGCTCCGACGCATATTCATCATCCCCTGGTTTAATTCTTTTAACAAAAAAACGGGCACGCTTCCCAAGTTTAACGGAGGTGTATTTTTCTTTGATATCAGTTGGGTCATTTAATGGTTGCAATGAGGGGTACCATAAAATATATCCTGGTTTCTGAAAAACCAATTCAGGCTTTGACCAATCTTGGCTATTGTTTCCTGTACCCAAATCTTTATGTTTATTAAATGAAATATAGATCTTATCACCTTGCCATGATTTCCCCTCCACTTTTCCCATCATCATTACCCAGCAATTCAAATACGTATTCCAACTAACAGATGGCCCCCAATGAAATCCACCTGTTGGTGAAGAAGCGCCACCGCCACCTTCATTGATTGGAATTTGTAAAGAACGAACGGGAACCCCATAGCTATCGTACGAAATAGAGAAGGATTTGCCATCCCATCTTTTGGCTTTTCCAACGGGATTATCTAGATCTTTCAAAGCGATACGGGCGATACTTATACATTGACCACTCCACTCTTTTTGAACGGTATACGTTTTTTCATCATACACGCCAGGATAACCATACTCTCCATAAAATAAATACAAATAGTCGCCACTCGCTACAGCAGACGGGTCTCCAACGCCACCCGCAAACGTATTTGAAGTATTAAATGGCTTTCTAATCATCCTTGGGTCGTAATCCTCAATAAATATGCCCCTGTTATCCCAGCTTTTACCTCCATCTATGGATTTCATCACACCTATTCTACAAACAGCTGCAGGACTTTCTGGACCAGTCAAACCTTGTGGCCAACGTACATTTCTATATCCCTCTTTGGTAACGGAATCGTATGGTAAGGTGCTTGGATAATTTTCGTTATGGTAAATGCCATATAATGTTTTCCCACTTTTATCTTTAGAATCTTGGTAAACCGTTTCAAACCATACCGCCCCATGCAAGCCTTTCTGCCCTGTAGGTACATTGCTCGGCATACTCGGGTTAAAGAACTTATTAGCAGGGTTTTTAAATACAACCTCTGCGTTTTCTCCATCTGAGTACTTTAAATCTCTTGCATAACCCCATAAAGGGTCTTCGCCATATTTGCCAGGGAAGATTCTAAATGTATCGCCAATCCAAACTTCTGCCATATTACAATCCACAAACGAATTGAAAGTAATTTTAGGAGCAGGGATTAATTTAAACTTGGGAGTTGAGTCTACCTGTTGAGTTATATCCAATTTAGTGGAAGACAGGAACCCTATAATAATTGAGAACCAAGAAAATAAAATTAAATGAGGCATTCTATTTCAATTTATAGTTAGTCAATAAGTGCTTATAAATTTATAAAAATAATAGTATTCCCAAATACTAGTTTAAGCACTTTCAAATAATTCAATGGGGGCAATTTGTAAATTCTGTATTTTAAAGCTGCATCTTTTGTTGAAAAGGGGAGCAAGCCGATCAAAAATGTGTAAAAATATAAAACCCGAAAAACTAATTATTATTTTTGATTCATGGATACAATCGAAATAGTTAACTACGAATCTGCTTATAAAGAAGTATTTCGGGATTTAAACGTTGAATGGATTTCTGCCTTCTTTAAAATGGAAGCCTCTGATTATAAGGCCCTAGATAATGCGGATAGTTATATTTTGCAAAATGGAGGTCATATTCTAGTTGCTTTATTAAATAAGGAGCCAGTAGGAGTTTGTGCATTAATTAAAATGAACGATCCTGTATATGATTTTGAACTGTCGAAAATGGCTGTAGCACCCAAGGCACAAGGCAAAAAGATTGGTTGGTTAATAGGGGAAGCAATAAAAGACAAAGCAAGGTCTATCGGGGCAAAAACACTTTATTTAGAGAGCAATACTATTTTAACACCTGCCATTAGCTTGTACCGAAAGCTAGGATTTATTGAAGTATTTGGACGAAATACATCTTATGAGCGTTGCAATATTCAAATGGCACTTGTCTTATAACGGAAATCTCAAATACCCCTCCTGAATTTGCCCCAAATCGGTTAAATATTTCATTTTCCGGCAGTGAATTAGGGGGTTCATCTTTCGTTATATTTACCTTATGAAAAATCTAATTAGTCTATTTTTGAGTATTTCTATTTGCTCAACTGCATTAGCACAATCCCAAACGGGAAAGAAGGTAAGTTTCACAGAAAAAAAACTTTTTGATAAGGTTGCTAAACTTGACAGTTCGCTTTTTGCAGCCTATAATTCAAAGAATTTAGATTTAATGAAAACCTTTTTTACAAAAGACCTTGAGTGGTATCAAGACAATGGCGGACTTATTGGTTTTGAAAAGGTGTTTGAAAATTTCAATTCAATATTTAATAGAGATTATGACCTTAAAAGAAGTTTAATCAAAGAAAGCTTAGAGGTTCATCCAATTGATGGATATGGTGCAATTGAGATAGGGAATCATCAATTTAAACATATTGAAAATGGTAAATTGGAAGTAGGCACATTTAAATTTCTTATGATTTGGAAGAATGATAATGGTAGCTGGAAAATAGCAAGAGTTGTCAGCTATGATCATTAGAAGCTCCTTTTAAAATTTCTTTACTAACTTTAATTCATAACTATTCAGTGTGAATGCAACAGAATATCTTAATTCAAGCGAGAGACGGCTATAATCTTTCGGCAACAATCCGAAGACCAGTAAATGAAGTCAAGGGAGTTGTTCAAATCAATTGTGGCACCGGAATTCCTCAAAATCTATACAGTAATTTAGCAAGCTATCTGACCGAGTGTGGATATGCTACCGTTACCTATGACTATCGGGGCATAGGGAATTCTAAACCAGCGAGTTTAAAGGGATTTAAGGGAAATCTAGAAGATTGGGGGATTTTAGATATGACAGGTATTTTCGATTGGATTAATCAGGAATTCCCTTCTGAACGCAAAATTATTATTGGCCACAGTATGGGCGGGCAGCTTGTGGGGTTAATGGACAATTATGATAAAGTAGATAGGCTTATTCTGATTGCCTCTTCTACCGGATATTGGAAAGATATGGGGAGCCCATTTAAATGGCTTATGCCACCATTGTGGTTCTTGCTGATTCCGATTATCGTGGCAATGTATGGCTACGCAAATGCAGAAAAAATAGGACAAGGAGAAAATTTGCCGAAGGGTGTTGCTTTACAATGGCGCAAGTGGTGCATTAATCCGAACTATTTCGAGGACCATTTCAAAAATTCAAGCACAAAATTATTTTTTGACAAGTACTTAATTCCTCTAAAGTCTATTCAAATTGAGGATGATCCTATTGCAACTAAAATCACCGCAAATAAGTTAGTAGGCTATTTTAAAAATGCCAAAATCGAAGTAGAAACAATTAGCCCCCTAAAAATGGGCGTTAGAAAAATTGGACATACGGGCTTCTTTTCAAGAAAATTCAAGGACACACTTTGGAACAAATTAATAGCAGATATTGAAAAATAGAAACCTGATTTAATTCACAATTAGTTGTTTAAATGTGCCAGTTTTGACTTTAATGAGTCGAAATGATGCGCCGTGTGGAAGGACGTGAAGCTAGCCAGTTCTCTTAAGGATATTTTGCCTAAAATAGGGTGAGGTAACCGATAGCTATCTAATTCATGTGCCGTATGATTATTCAATTTATCGATAAACGATTTATTCAATGACGTATACTTTTGAATCAAATGCTCTTTATCACGATATGAAACTGGTTTTGGGATATATATTGTGGGAGCTTTAGCGCCGCCATCTAATGCGTTTTTATATACCTGCCGAAGATCTTCAAAAGGCCGACTATCATTTTTATTGATGCCAAATAGTAATCTTAAAATGGGCTTGGGTAATGAAAAGCCGACATTGACTATTTGTAGGACTTTAATTAAGTGCACTAAATCTTGACCTGCAGACCATTTATCGTTTATATTATCTTCAAATTCGTTTTGATTTAAGCCCTTCACCAACTCAATAAATTGAAGGGCATTTTCATCTAGCGATTTTGTTAACGTTGTTTTTTCCATGTTTCACTTTCATTAATAATGAATTGAAATGTTTATTAAGATGTATCGAAATTAAAAAATCATTTTACTTTTGTGGCACAACTTTTTATATTTTTTATGGAAAACCTAGCTCAATTCTTTAAAAAGTACCGAAACGAAGTCATCGTGGGCGTACTTGTATTTCTCTCAATTATTTTCAGAGATGTCATCAAGACACTCTTCTAAAATGGCATGAGGGCATCCCCTCGATTTTCTCGCATTAATAATTAATGCAATGACATACAAGGCACTTTTTCTTAGTCCAATGATACCCTCAACGGATCTTTTAGAAACGACATGTTTCTTTAAAGACATGTTAGGCTTTTCAATTGTTATGGATAACGATACGTATGTCGTATGTCAAAAAGACCACCTAACTATTCATATTTTACGTGCAGGACAAGATATTGGAGAGATAGAGTTGTACTTGGAGATGGACAATGTAGACGCCTTGTGGTCTACAATTAAAGACAAAGTAGGAGGCTTAAAATACAAAGAGCCCTTTGATCAAGAGTATGGTATGCGTGAAATTCACATTTGCATTCCACATACAAACGCCCTTTTATTCATCGGGCAAAAATTATAGATGAAATTCATGCAATTTGTATCTATCCTTGTAAAGCGAGTAAGATTTTAAATGTAATCAAATCGACCGTTTTTGTGGGAATAGAGTTTCTAGCTCATCTATTATTTATGAAATTATTGAATTCAGTTTTTGCTGATGTATTTGTAAATAACGCAGTATGTCCGCCAGGTATATCTACAAATTGACTTTTCTGGCAATTCGTACAGCTTAGTACTTTTTGCTTAAAACTTGGCCAAGAATACATTTGAATAGGGGAGTCATCTTGTCCTTGAATAAATAAAATATCGGACTTAAATCCATCTGTAAAATTAAGTAATGACCTTTCAAAATAACTACTTGAATTGGCTGTAGTTAAACCATATACATTTTTTAATTTTAAACAGGTGCTGGATGATTGAACTTGGCCATTTTCTTCAAGCTCGCATCGGTAAACTAGATTTAGGGGCCCAGGAGCATTAGCAATTACACCATTTGTTTGATGCAACCTATTTAAACGAGTAACTAAATAACCTCCTTGTGAGTGTCCAGCTAAAAAAACCTTTCCTACAGTAATTCCTAATTCTTGATTTGCCCTGTTTTTTACCCATAACAATGCCGCCTCTGCTTGCAGTATGTTGTCTCCAAACAATATATTTTCTTGAGGGTGAGCAACACTTACTATCATCATATTCTTTTTGTCTAAAATGCTTTTGAAATTATTGAGTGCCGTATTCGCAGCAGTTAATATTTCACTGTCATTTTGAACTGTTCCATGAAATACAATCAGTACGTCAAGATTTGTGATAGCAGGTTTGTCTATTATAACATCAACTTTAATATTATTGTAAGTAATATTTTTAGTTAGTATGGTAGAGCTGGGAGATTCGACTTGAATATTCGTTTTGCATGCGAAAAGAATAACAAGTGGTATATATAAAAATCTCATTAGTTTTGATTTTATGAATCAAAATAAACATTTATTTAATCACCGCATTAATTTTCGCCCAAAGTTCATTGTCAAATCCTGATACAGCAAAATTTATATTTGTAGGGTCGGACGCTTCGCCCATTCGTACGATGACCATTTTTTTACTGGGAATGACATAAATCCGTTGGTCTTTTGCGCCCATGGCGGTGTACATATCAGCTGGGGCATTGGGAACTAAAAAACCTTGATTTACCTTTTGTTCTCCAGGTATGATAAAACTCGATTTTCCATTTAACCACCACAAATATCCATAAGAAGGATTGATGTTTTGCGAGGTAGATATACTTTCGATAAAGTAGGCTTCATTTAGAATCTGCTCGTTATTCCATTTGCCTTTGTTTAATGCCAAAAGCCCGAACCTCGCCATACTTTTTGTATTGCTTTGGTAAATGGTAAAGATTGTTCCAAAATTCCAGTAGCCTTCCATCCCAATTTTATTCTTCAATTTTTCATTAAAGTATGTCTCAAAGGATTTATTACTTGTGCTGCTTACTACCTCCGTCAATTTTTGAAATATATTACTGTAGGCCCACCTCGTTCCAGCATCTGCCACATAATTCAGGTTTGCTTTGATCATATATTGCTTCGTATCATCATTGCCCGCTGTCATATTCAGCAAATTCTTCACGGTAATTAAATTCTCTTTTGGTAATGGCATATTTGTCCAACCCGCGCCCAAGTAATCAGATACTTTTTTATTAATACTCAAAAGATTTTCCTGTTGTGCAATACCGATAGTAGAAGCGACTAATGTTTTCCCGGCACTATTCCACTCCCAGGTTGTTGTAGCATTATGGCCATTAAAATATTCTTCCATCACGATTCGCCCATTGACAAGCACCATAAATGATTTTGTCCCTTTTTGATTCAGGAAATCTTTCAATGGCTGAACTGCATTTTGATTCCAGCCTAAACTAGAAATGGATATAGTCTCCCACGAATTAGTAGATGGGAAATACATCGTATCAGGAACCGATGGTGTGATCTCGGCCTCCTTTTTTTTACAACTGCTTGACAATAACAAGATCATCAAGAAGTGGGCAAAAATTCTCATAGGTACTAGGGAAAAAGTCGAAAAGCCCTCAGCGAGTACTCAGGGCCATTCAACATGTGTATCTTTCCAAGACTTTGTATTGGCTGATTCGATCACGGCTTCGCAGACCCTTTGTGTCTGTAATGCATCTCTAAATGTAGGGGCACAAGGCTTATTTTCTCCTATTGCTTTTAAAAAGTCAGCCGCTTGATGAACAAAACTATGCTCATACCCAATAATTAAACCAGGAACCCACCATTTGTCCATGTAAGGTTGATTGCCATCTGTCACCAATATGGTTTTCCATCCCCGGGTTAATCCATCATCTGCATGATCAAACATTTCTAAGCGATTTAAATCATGTAAATCCCAACGCAAGGAAGCATGCTCCCCATTGATTTCAAACGTATATAGGGCCTTGTGACCACGCGCATACCGCGTAGATTCAAAAAGGCCTAAAGAGCCATTGTCAAAGTGGCAATGGAAAATACAGGCATCATCAATGCCTACTTTTTTCACGGCACCACTACTAACGTGAACCCGTTCTTTAATAAAGGTTTCGGTCATCGCAGACACGTCTGTAATGCCGCCATTCAACCACATAGCCGTGTCAATACAGTGAGCTAATAAATCCCCCGTCACCCCAGAACCGGCCGCATCCACATCCAATCGCCAAGTGCCAGCACCTCCTTGTGGTAAATCAGGCGAAATGGTCCAATCTTGAAGGAAATTAGCTCGGTAGTGAAATATGCGTCCCAGTTTTCCTGAATCGATGATTTGCTTAGCTAAGGTAACCGCAGGTAAACGTCGGTAATTATACCAAACGGTATTCGCCACGCCAGCTTTCTCAATCGCGGCAACCATTTGCTCTCCTTCTGCTAAGGTGCGAGACAAGGGTTTCTCGCATAAAATCATTTTTCCTGCGGCAGCAGCGGCAATCGCGATTTCAGCATGCGTATCATTTGGTGTACAAATGTCCACCGCATCAATATCATCTCGGGCAATTAATTTCCGCCAATCGGTTTCATAAGAAGCATATCCCCATTGTTCGGCAAAAGCTTTCACACTGGCTTCATTTCGCGAGCAGACCGCTTGCAAAAAGGGCTTGCAGGTCAACTCTGGGAAAAAGTTTTGGATACGATTATATCCGTTGGAATGGGTTCTACCCATAAATCCGGTGCCAATTAATCCAATTCTAATCTGTTTCATAGGTTATAGGTTTATTATGACCAACCATGTGCCTTACGCACGTCGATCATGGCCGCTAAAATATCATTCCAGGTCTGCTGTTGCTCCATTACGGAGTTGCTGAACATGCAGCCGTCCCAACAAATATGCTTGAACGCTTTGGTTAATTGTCCATCTGCATCTCTTAACCAGAAACCAGCATCTTCAGCAATGTTCAATTTGCCATTCGGATCCGTCGCTTGGCAGTGACGGCCCGTCTTATCATGACTTCCTGTGCCATGCACGGTTCCATCATTTTGAGCTACGTGAAAATCGATTGTCCAAGGGCGCAAAGCAGCAGTCAATTCTTTCAACGAAGCTTTCAAAATCTCGCGATTTTCCCAGTTATAATCTACGGGTAAAATGCGGTCATCAGGGCAATTATATCCCATCGTGTAGAGTAAGGTATGGGACATGTCCGCTTGGAATCCAATGTTAGGACGATCTACGGACTCTAAGGTCTGAATCATATTGCGCCAAGAGTGCATGCCTCCCCAACAAATTTCTCCTTCAGCAGCTAATTTTTCACCGAAATCAGCGGCGACGTCGCAGGCTCTTTGGAATGTATCCACAATTAACTTAGAATTTCCTTTCGGGTCTTTGGCCCAATCTGCTACTCCCGCAGCCGAATCTATCCGGACAATGCCATTAGGACGAATGCCTAAATGGCGCAATTCCGCACCTATTTCACACGTTTTGCGCACCATATCCACAAAGGTATCGCGGGCATCTTTATCCCCCATCGCATTACCTGCCCAAATAGGAGCGACTAAACTCCCAATTTCTAAGCCATGAGCGGCCACTTTATCTGCTAGGGCTTTGGCGCCATCTTTCCCACTTTCAATATCAAAGTGAGGAGGCAGCAAACCAATATCCACGCCATCAAACTTAACGCCATTAACTTCGGCGGCGGCTGTCATGGCAAGCATTTTATCAAGTGAAATAACGGGCTCAGAATCGGGGCCTTTGCCTACAATTCCTGGCCAAGTTGCATTGTGTAATTTAGGATACGTATTCATGTTTGAAATAGGTTATAATTTTAAATCTGGGTTAGCTGGGCCAAAATGTTTCAACATAACAATCGGGTCCGTAGACGAGTAATTCGTGATTTCAACACCGGCTTTTGCAGTAGCCTCAGTGACAAAAAATTCATCGTTAGTCAATTGTCCGTACCGAATCATGGCCGGGGTCTCGATATTCCAAACGCCCATTTTACCATGTCCTTGCATCATGATTAAACCATAGGCGGCGGCATCGGTAATGGTAACAGTTTGGCCTGGGAATACTGTTAATTCCTTCGCGCTGAACGCATCTGATCGGTAGCATACCCATTTTTCGGAGTATCCTTCTGCCGCCATTTCGGCCTCATCCCGCACAGGAATCGGTTGCATAAAGCGCGTTTCTAATAAATTCGGGTTCGTATTTAACTCCCAATCGATGACCTCCATCAATTGATCATAATTTCCTATTTCCTCTTTGGGAGTACCATTCCACAATAACTCCTCTGGAATTACGGCTTCATTAACCAGCGACTGATACATCGCAAAAACATCGGATGCTTTTTGTGGCTCATAGGTACACATACTGCCCGGTGCGTGCAACATCCCCGGAGGAACATCCCAACCCGTCCCAGGAATCAACGGAAACGCCTGAGAATACATCGTAATTTTGTTATCCCCTTTCGTGAAGTTCATCAAACACTCTTTGATTTGTTCCTTCGTCGTTCCAGGAGCAATGCCAAAGAACGTATACGGGAAATCCCCACCATGATTATTTAATTGCGGCGGGAAATAATAGGCCTCCGGCTTCCCCAATTGGCCTATTTTAGCCGCATGCTCATCATTGTGGTGAATGTGGTGCGGCAATGGCCCCATGTTATCAAAAAACTTCGAATACATCGGCCACGATTTGTATTCATTCCATAAACGATCACCAATGATTTCGCCTTTCAATTCTTCGATGACATCGATCAACAGAATCTGCTCTTCTTTCCCCCCTTCGGAATAAACAACGGCACTTAAGCCTTCGTTTTCTCCAGTCAATGGACCGTTTTTAGCCGGAGTCGTAGAAGATAACCAGCGCTCATCAATTCCACCTCGAACACCACCGAGCACATAATAATCATCTGGATGTAATTTTATTCTTCTACCAGGCACGCAAAAAGACCTGGGAACCCAAGTGGGCGCTAAACGTAAAATACCTTTTCCTTGCGCAAGCGCTTTAGCTGCATTATTGCTCATTTGTCATGGTGTTAAATGTTGTAAAAAATCTATATCCTCTTTTGACTTAGGTAAATTCGGTGCTAAAATAGTCAGCGTTAATGTTATCTCTTTTTTCTCCCCAGGCGCCAGACTCGTTAATGTGTTTGATTCTCGAGCGGCTTTTTGGCCAATGGGCGGGTTCGTGCCAGGTTCAATTCCTGTGACATATTCATGTTCAGCAAAATGGTGCCAGTTCGTCAAACAAGGTAATTCACGCTTATCAAATGTGATGCGCAGGCCTAGCTCTCTTTCTTTGTTCCAAAGTCCGCAATGAACTTTATGCTCTGCATCAGCCTCTGGATCAATGTAAATGACAGACTCTCCGCTTCCTTGATGAATTTCGAGTGGTGGCGGGCACTTTTTGATGTCCTTTACGCCTAGTAGTTGAGGATCTGAAGCGACGCGGTGCGTCCCCTTCCAGATAATATCCGTGCCTTCATCTACCAATGGCCAACCAAAATTAAAATGATACAAAAGCATCAGCGGCGCAGCGGTATTTCCTTCGTTACTTATCTCGTCATGGATTTGTAAAGCCGCTTCGCCCAATCTACCTGAAATGGTACGTTTAAGCGTGAGACAGGGCCCAAAAATTTTATGTTGGCGTATAATCCCCGTAATCGACATATCCAGCGAGCCAATACGTAAATCAGGTTGAACGATGGATACGATTTCAGCTGACAAATTTCCTATTTGACCATGAACTCCTCGGTCCCCCGTTTCGTCAGCTTCTGGACCACCCACATGATCAAGTCCACAGGTAGCCAGTAGGCCACCACCAAAAGTTCGTAGCCAATCAATCCCATGATTCGACATAGGCTGAGGGGCTGTGATACCCGCCGGGCTGATCCAAGCCAGGCTATGTTGGTTATAAAACGCCTCCGCAATGTCCATGGCACGATCAAGCACCACTTTATAACGGAAACCGGTTCCGGTATCAAACCAGGCAATTCGAACACCTCGACCTGCCCCATTATCTAAAACGGACGTTTCGATGCCTCCTAATTGCCTGTGATTCGCTATTTTACCGGTCCAATGTGACATGTTTATTGCGCTTACTTCTTTTTAAATACAGCATTACTCTCACTGCCACCCGCCATTAAATAGGCCATTAAGTCCTTTAATTCTTCGGCGTTTAGACTATTTATTAAACCGGGTAACATACTTGAAACCGGGGAGTATTTCAACGAAATGACATTTTTCTTCAAAATCTTCTCCACCTGATCCGGCGCATAAGGATTTTGAGAAACGTAATAGGCCATTTTATCCTGATTGGTTAATCGGCCTATCACCGAAGTGCCATTGCGCAGCATAAATTGTGTCGCGGCATATTGATCCGAAACGGTTTTGTTTGGATTGATGATGGCCTCTAACATATCTTTTTTCGAGAATCGCGTACCTAAATTCGTTAGATCTGGTCCTACGTTTCCGCCGCCTTCGCTTCCAATTGCATGGCAACGAACACAGGTGGTTGCAGCATACATCGATTTTCCGTTTTTGAAATCACGGTCTGTTAATGGAGCGTCAAATAAAGCTACCGCTTCCTCTAATTTCCATTGCTTACCTGGACCTTTCGGGCTATCGACATTCATCACATCATTCCCATTCGCAGATAATAAATCAGCGCCGCCTAATTTATCATAGTAAGTCCGCTTATTCTCAGCTACATTCTTCAAGGCTAATTTTCGTGCCCGATCAATGAACCCTACGTAACTGCGCCCACCAGAAAATTGGAATGAATTTTTAAACCACTTGAAATAACGCTCGTGTAATTCGGGAGTCCAATTATTTTTAGCGGCGGATAACATCGTTGCCATATAGGTTTGTTGGGCTGGCGGAATTTTCTCCAACATCTTCGCAATATCCGTTCCGTATTGCGGGTTACGCATAATTAAGTCCGCGGATGAAGTAGCAGATTCCACCCGGTATGCCGTTGCGCTAGCCGTATCCTTCGTTTCCATTATTTTTAAGGTCCGCTCTATTACTTTAGGCGCTTCTAATGGAATGAGTAGGCGACTTAATGCTCGATCCATATTCATGCGATTTGAAGGATATTTGGCATCAAACTTCGCAATAATTTTAGAGGCCATTGATGCATCAGGCATACCCAAACGCAACATTGCTAATTCATAGGCGCGCAACACATCTAGTGTTTGAGACTCCGTCAATGCTTTGTTATCAATCGCTAATAAAGCGGTGTAAATTCCTGATTTAAACTCGGGCTTGCTTTGACGAATCAGGCCGATAAGAGCTTGAGTTGCGGCAATCGGATCTTTTTCTGAGAGGGCTTTATCTTTCCACTCGGCAACAGGCTGGTGCTCTAAGGCCATGCGTGCTGCATACCGAATAAAACGGTCTGGGTGTTTTAAATATGGCCAGGCCATGGCCACAGCAGCAGGATTAGGACCTTGATGGAATTGCTCTATTTTGCGGCGTAATTCATTTAATGGATTAGGTGTACCCACAATTGTTTTAGCGGATGTTTCCTCCGGTCCCACGTAGGTTATGCGATATAAATCAGATTCAAGGCGACGACCACCTGTCAAGAAATACAAGTTGCCATCTGGGCCAATCACCCCGTCAGTTAAAGGCAAAGGAATGCCTGAAAATAACTCTTCCCGATCAGCCAAAAACGTAGAACCCGAAGGCTTTAATTTAATGATGTGTCCGATGCCAAATGTCCAGTCGAAAGCCAATAGGGATTTCTTGTATTTAGCGGGGAATTTAGCATCCCGTAAAGACAATAAACTGGTAGGCGATCCTTGACCAATATTTAACACCGGGGGCAGGTTATCGGGGTAGGTGGTGGACCATTTACTATTACCCGTTCTCCAGCCATACTCACTACCACTGGTTACATGGCAAATACGCGTAGGTCTGTACCAAGGTAAACCAAAATCCCACTCCATATCCGCATCATAGACGAATAAATCCCCTGTTTCATTAAAGGCAATATCAAATGCATTCCGATACCCCGCACTGATTAATTCCCATTTCTTTCCTTCTGGATCAATGTTTGCAATCCAACCACCTGGTGCATAACGATCGTTTGCATGCCCACGTGGATCTTTGATCAAAGGAAAAATATTGTCTTCTTGCCAATTTTTAGGCAAGCGATAGGCGTCCATTGGAGGGACATCGGTATGATTCCCGGAAATTAAATAAATCGATTTTTTATCAGGCGATAGAATAATGCTGTGCGGACCATGCTCGCCTTCGCCTACAAATTCTTTCATCAAAGTGATTTTGTCAAATTGATCATCCCCATCTAAATCTTGTACGCGATACAAACCACTACCTCTGGGAGTAAAGCTAGAACCAGGGCCACGAACCGCCCCCGGTTTAGTTACGCGCGCATTAACCATCACATACAAACTGTTGAATGCGTAAAGCATACCGTGCGCGTTTCCGATACCCAACGTATCCACGCCTTTGCCAAATTTTAATTTCTCAATTTGTGGTTTCACACTTGCTGCTCCTGCCGCAGGAATCGTTAAGCGATACAAACCGCCATATTGATCTGAGCAAATCATTCTGCCCTTATCATCAAATGTCATGGATACCCATGATCCGATGTTTTCATCTGATGGGCTAAGTAAATGTTCGAGTTTAAACCCCGGCTGTAATCGAATTTTATCCAATTTTGGATTAGTTCCTTCTACGCGGGCAGGCTCAATTTTAAACAAGCGGTTAAAGCCTAAACTCCCAAGGCTAAGCAACACGACACTGGCGATTAAATACTTACGGATTGCGTTCATTGTTATTTTAAATTTTTGATACGAATATTTTTAAACTCTACTTTCATGGGTGGCCCTACGTGTACTTGCACACCTAGCCAGCCAGAGGTTTTACCATTTACTTGATCTAAATCTGTCACGTCACTCATCAAAATACCGTTCACAAAATGTTGCAAACGCTTGCCTTTGATAACTAAGTGTACTTCATTCCAATCTTCGGATTTAATACTAGTTTTCAACGAATCTTTATTGCCTAAAGAGCCGGTAACTGTGCGGGGCAACCAAGCGTTATTTTGCGAAAACGCACGCAAATTTGTTTTCATCGCCGGGTCTGTTTGTTCATTCACAGATACAATTTCCCCTCGATAAGCCAAGGTTGTTCGACCCCTTTCTTCATAGTTTTGGCCCGTATATCTGATTTCGCCATCGATATCAGCTTGATATCCCTTTAGCGCAAATGGCAAATCGGGTAGCAATTCCTCCGAACGATAATTAATGCCTGTATTGCCCCCTTTTGAAATTTTAAACTCGGCTTTTAGCTCAAAGTCAGCGGGTTGGGCATCCCGATAAATTAAAAATGTATTACGTTTTAGTATGGTTTGAGGCGTGATTTCGCCAATGATACTCCCATTTTCTACCCGCCAGTAGGCAGGATCGCCGTCCCATCCCTGCAAGGATGTTCCGTTAAAAATGGATTTAAACCCCTTCTCTAGCTGTTTGTTCTGGCCAAAGCTGGGAGCTTGAATAGCCAGCAAAGACACAAACAGCCATATGAATTTATGGAGATTAGTTTTCATTTTTAATAGGTTTGGAATTTTAAATTAGTTTAAAAAGTTTGAAAAATGGTTTATTGGCAGGAATTTTTTCGCTAAAATTATACTTCAAATATGATCCTTATATGAAAAACAGATCAGTGCTTTTATTGATATTACTTATATCACACTTATCAGCTTCTGCCCATGATTTTTTTGCTGGCGCTGCCATAAGAACTATCAATCCTGAAAAGGATTCTTTATACCTAGCAGGAGGCAAACCTAATCGTCCATTTGTTGACGTACACGACAATCTTTATGTCAAAGCTTTGGTGCTAAGTAATAGCAAAAACAATATCACTCTACTTACCTTCGATTGCATCGGATTATTGTATCCTCAATTACAAGAAATCCGAGCTAGAATTAAATCCGAACTACCTTCAATTGATCCTGAGCACATTGTTATGTCCTCCACACATACCCATTCTGGCCCGGATGTGGTGGGGATTTGGGGTAAAGATTTAGCGCATTCTGGCGTTGTGGATAAACATATGAAGCTCATTGTTAATAGGGCTGTAGAAGCTATCAAGGAAGCTTTTAATGCCAAAAAGCCGGCAACTATATCCTATGGAAACGGTTCTTTTGGCGAGGATTGGGTAAAGAATATTTCAGAGCCTGGTGAGCTGGATAGGTCGGTAAGCGTCATTAAGTTCAGCGACCTGAATGGAAAGAATATCGCTACGCTGACTAATTTTGCCTGCCATCCTACGATCATGGACGACACTAGCACGGCGGCAAGTTCGGATTATGTTTGGGGATATTACACCTATTTAGATGCGGCACAAGGTGGGGTGAATATGTTCCTGCAAGGCGCAATAGGGGGATGGGTTCAACCAGAAGGCGTTCCTCATACCTACGATCAAGCAAAGTATTATGGAACGTCATTAGGCAAATATGTTTTCGAATTGCCTAAAGGCAAGAACACGAGCAAAAACTTAAGCTTTGCTTCTGCTAAAGTGGACTTCCCATTAGCGAATCCAGGGTTTCAAATGTTGTCCAAATCGGGGATCATTAAAAGAAACTTCGGAAAAAAGGTGAGTTCGGAGATAGCTGTTTTTAGTATCGGCGATGCTTATTTTGCTACTCATCCTGGTGAAACTAGTCCAGCACTAAGTCTTGCCACAAAGAAATTGATGAACAACAAGGGTCCTAAATTTGTCCTAGGTTTATCACAGGACGCATTAGGTTATATCGTTAAACCAAGCTTTTTTGATTCAAGTAAGAATATTCCTCACAGTAAATATTTGACAGGGATGAGTATAGGGCCAGAAACGATGGATATCATTTATTCTACCTTGAATGCGCTGGTTAAAGGCATTAAATGACCCACTTTGTACTATTTCTTTTAATGCCAAAACTCAAATAGCGGACCATTATCTCCAAAAATCGGATCTTTCTCTGGAAGTGGAATATTCGCGATTTCTGCTAAAATAGATGGGCTATTTTCCTTTTTCAAACTGAACTTTAAGTTCCAATCTGCGCCATTCGGATAGCCTCCCACAAATTGATAATCCCCGGAATTGTCTACCGAAAAATGCCCTACTCCGGCGGGTAAGATGATCACATCCCCCTGTTCCACGTTGACAATTTCACCTTTTATTCCGCCTAGCATTAAGCGCGATTGCCCACTTTTTAGACCCAAAACTTCATGCGTGTTGCTATGAAAATGGTCCTCAGTTAATATGATGTCGTGCCAATTATTTGTCCATCCATTTTGTGAAAATGTAGATTCTAAATTTTTATCTGTTAAGTATTGAAGGGCATTTTTGTAAATAATTACCGGGAGAATATTGTTCGGAATATCTCCATCATTGTCGAAATAATAAGTGATAATGTTTTCTTTGTTCATGGTTTATATAAGGATTATTTATCATGAAATTTCGCTAAATAATCAATCTAAATTAATATTAATAATACCTTTGTCCTTTGTCATATGCAGGAATCAGGAAAAAATATTTTTGATTTTGGTAGAAAGCCAAATTTTGTGACCATTCTATGGTTCATAGCACCCCTCATTGCAGTCCTTGTATTAATTAGCCGAGGGGAATTGCACATCAATAATTATTTGATATTCAAAAATGTATTTTGGCATTCTGTTCATGAGCAACACCTTTATCAATTATACCCAACAGAATATTCTGATAAAAATCACTACGGGCCATTTTTCAGTATTTTAATTGCCCCTTTTGCCTTGCTTCCTACTTATATGGGGGTCACTTTTTGGGCAATGGCAAACGCATGGATCTTATTTTATGCAATTCAGAAATTACCTCTCACGTCTTGGGCCAAAAACGTCATTCTGTTAATTAGTTTAATTGAAACATTGACTTCGATTCAAAATGTACAATTCAACCCTATGCTTTGCAGCTGGGTTATTTTAACCTATGTGTTTATCAAGGAGGAAAAATTAGGCCTGGCAGCGATGTTAATCGTGGCTGGAACCTTGATTAAATTATACGGGATTGTGGGTATTTTATTTATCTTTTTCACAAAAAAGCCCAAGAAATTAATAGCCTATTTATTCTTATGGGGAGCCGTATTTTTTTGTTTACCCATGCTTATTTCAAGTCCCGAATTTGTGTTAAAGTCGTATGTTGATTGGTACCATGTTTTGATGGAAAAAAACCTACAAAACATTTCTTCCTACCAAAATATTGGAATGACTGACATTTCTGCCATGGGATTCGTAAGAAGAGTTAGCGGAATGCATGATTTATCTAATTTGTTTTTTATTCTTCCTGCAGGCCTTTTAATGCTTTTGCCTTTAGTGAGAATTTCAAAATGGCCTGAAGTTTCTTTTCAATTAAGTTATCTAGCACAAGGCTTAATAGGAGTAGTTATTTTTAGCACCTCCGCAGAATCCCCTACGTATGTCATTGCCGTAGTAGGGTTTGCTATTTGGTATGTTTTGTACGCGCCTACGCATAGCAAGTGGATGTATTTTTTACTGTTATTTGTTTTAGTATTTACGGTTTTATCTCCTACTGATATTTTCCCTAGATATATACGCCTTGAATATGTCATCCGATATTCTTTAAAAGCATTGCCTTGTTTTTTGGCGTGGTTGATCATTACCTACCAATTGCTTGTTTCTAACTTTGAAAAAAAGAGCCCACATGCAAACGAAGCTTGAAATCATTTTGCCAGCTCATAACGAGGAGGGGAATATTCGTCCCATTTATGATGCAATTTTGCAGGTGCTAAGGGCCACAAATTATAGGTACACGATTTTATTTGTGGATGACGGAAGTACAGATGATACGCTTTCCAGAATAAAAGAATTGGCTAACGAAGATTCTAAAGTAAAGTACATTGAACTTTCTCGGAATTTTGGCCATCAAAATGCCATCAAAGCAGGACTAGACTCTACACATGCGGATGTGGTTGTTATGATGGATTGTGACTTACAACACCCCCCCAGCTTACTAAATGAGCTTCTAAATAAATACGAACAAGGCTATGATATTGTTCGGACGATACGTATTGAAAATGAAACTGCAGGGTTTTTAAAGAGGAAGGCATCTAATCTTTTTTATCAATTTCTTAACCAATTATCCGATATAACATTAGAACAAGGTTCTGCAGATTTTCGATTAATTAGTGGCAAAGCAATCGATTATTTAAGAGCATTTAATGAGTATGATTTATTCTATCGAGGCCTAGTAAAATGGATTGGTTTTAAACAGATTAGTTTAGCGTACCAACCTGAGCAAAGGCTTAGCGGGGAGACCAAGTATTCGATTAAAAAGATGATCAGCTTTGGGCTAAAAGGATTTACTTCTTTTAGTACGAAACCTTTATATTTTGCCGCCTACCTCGGGATGATTTTCTCTTTGTTGTCGACCTTATCTATACCCTATATTATCCATGCTTTTTATACAGGCTCCCAAGTGCCAGGGTGGGCATCTGTGATTGCGGCGATTGTTTTTTTTGGTGGATTAAACCTGATGATTTTGGGTATTATTGGGGTTTACTTGAGTAAATTATTTACCCAAAGTAAAAGTAGGCCACACTATATTATCAAAGGATCTAATTTATGATTCCTAAAATCTTATTGAGCTTTGATGTAGAAGAATTCGACATGCCATTAGAGTATGGTTATTCTATTTCGCCTGAACAACAAATGCAAGTGGGCAAATTAGGCTTAGATAAAATAATGCCTACCTTGTTAGAAGCTAACATCCAAGCAACGTTATTTACTACAGCAAATTTTGCGAATCAGTACCCTGAAACCATCAAGCAATTATCACTGAAACACGAGATCGCCTCTCATACATTTTATCATTCCTCTTATACCACGGCGGACTTGAGACGTTCGCGTGAACGATTATCTGAAATTATTGAGAAGGAAGTGGTGGGTTTAAGAATGCCCCGTATGAAGCAAGTTCCGGTCGCAGATATCATTAACGCCGGGTATGGCTATGATGCGTCTATTCACCCTACTTGGATTCCAGGAAGGTATAATAACTTACATCTACCCCGAAATCCTTACCTGGAGGAAGGGCTTTGTAGGGTACCTGCTTCGGTTAGCACGTTTTGTCGAATCCCTCTTTTTTGGCTTAGTTTTAAAAACTTTCCTTATTCTTTATATCTAAATCTCGCAATACATTCCTTGAAAAAAGAAGGCTTTCTAAGTTTGTATTTTCATCCTTGGGAATTTGTTGATATTCAATCCTTTGGATTGCCTAAATATACCATAAAGGGGGGCCAATCAGTGCTTTTTGAAAGATTGAATCAATTGATTAGCGACCTTAAACCGCATGGGGAATTTATTTCCCATCAAGAGTTTGTTTCGATTAGATCTAAACACTCGGGGGGGTAACAAGTAATAACAATTGCTTTTAGGTTTAGTGGGATTTATGATCTGCTACCTTTTTCTGTTCTACATAAACTTATTCACCTCTAACCAGTGTATAAACGCATCAAACCATTTATTGCTCGTGCGATTCGGATTACCAAGTCCAAAGCCGTGTCCACCGTTTTGGTATAAGTGAAACTCTACCGGTCTTTTCGCTTTGAACCATGAGTCAATCACCCCAAACTGGGAGTTGAACAAAAAGTCATCAGAGGCAATCACATTAAACATGGGCGGGGCATCTGCTGGAACTTTCACGGGGCCCATGCCTCCATAAATGGGGCCAATAAACGCAAGTTTCATGGTTTTAGAATTAAGCGTAGCATGCATAGTCAATCCTGCTCCGGCAGAAAATCCAATCATTCCGATTCGCTTCGTATCAATGCCCCATGTTGTAGCATTTTTAACAATCATGGCGTAGGCTGCTTCTGCATCTTCAAGCTGATTCGATAAATCCATTTGGGCCATAGGATTCGTATTTTTAGGAGCCTCATCCGTTTTTTGTGAAGCCGAACCTGGTGCAGGCGCCGGAGCCGGAGCCGGACGTGGGCGGTTCATCCAAGCGGTAAAATCTTCTAGCTTTTCAGCTGTGGGAAATAGTCGGTATTTTAGAACGAAGGCGGTGATACCCTTTTTGGCAAGCGCCTCAGCTACTTCCCAGCCCTCATTCCCCATCGAAAGCCAACGATATCCTCCACCCGGAGCTACAATGACAACGGCCCCATTAGCCTTCCCTTTTTCAGGGAAAAAGGGCGTTAAGGTTGCCTTCGAAATGTTTCTAGCCATAGGGTCCCCCCATTGTTTGAACCACGTTTCTGGCGCCGGCTGATCCTTTACAGACCCAGTATTTAGAGGAATGGCATTAGGTTCTTTAGGCGCTTCAAGCGGATAAATTGTTCCATCTTGCGCGATGGTGGAGAATGCTAGACCGGTTAGAAGGGCAAACAATAGCTTTTTCATAGTTTTCAGAGGTTTAGATGGACAAGATAAATAATATGATTATTGGTTTTGTAAGGGCTTATCCTTTTATTTGACAATCAAACCAAAAAACGCATAATGAATCTAGGAAAAATTGTATCATGGAGCTTTTTCATCAGCTTAGTTCTGTCGCTGGTAGGGGCGTTCATGAAGATATTACATTTACCTGGTGCGGAAGAACTTTTGATAGTGTCAGTGGTGTCGAATGGGGTCTTTGTTGTATCTGCTTTAACAGAAGTATGGCGCTCTATAAGAATCGATAAAAACGAGAAAATCATGTGGACTATCGCCTTTGTTTTTATGGGATTCTTAGGGGCAATAGCAGGGATTGTTTATTTATTGTTGGGAAGAAAACGAATAGTATAATTATAATTTTATGAATGAATTTTTGAAAAAGTATCGAAATGAAGTTATTGTGGGTGTTCTCGTATTTCTATTCTTGATTTTTAGAGATGTAATTAAGTCAGTATTTTAAATGTCGCCTAAATGACGCATTGCTGTCATTTATTAGTAAAAAGTAACGATCATATTTGCAAATGGATTTTGGTGCCAGAGTTAAAGAAATTAGAACAAGTTTTAATTATTCTCAAAAGCAACTTTCTGAACAGACCGGTCTAACGCTCAGAACAATTCAACGAATTGAGAACAATGAAGTTAAACCAAGTCTTCATTCATTGAAGGTGATAGGAGAGGCTTTGAAAACAGATTTGTCCGAGTACTCTATAGTGGCTGGCACAAAACCCTATGAGTTTAATTTCACCATTAAAATCACGGATATGAATCAATTTATCAATGACTTAAAGACATTAGTAAAAAACAATTGGAAGGTAATCCTATGGATTATTTTAGTAACTTTTTTAATTTCTAATTACGATCAAATTAAAGCCGGGATTATCGATGGCTGGAATAATAAGTAATGGAATGAATGACTTTTATAACCAGTCCAAAGCCTTAGTCTGGATCGAATCCATCTTATTTCTTTTGGCTGGTTTTTTTCTGGCTGTTTTGATCATCGAAATAGGCTATGATCAACCGCTCTACTATTTAGCCTTTGTTTTATACGTTCCGATTAGCCAATTTTTATATACCCCTTTGTTTACTTTGACGGGCGGCTATACGTATTATTCCCCCATTCTTTTAGGCTATATGGCGAATGAAAAGCAAATAGATTTACATAGTGGGACGGGCTTTGACCATTTATTTGTTTTGCGGAAAATTAAGCCAGGTGTTGAATTAAGAAATAGGCTGCTCGCGTACCATTTGGAAGGATTACTTCAGCTAATTTCACAAATTGAAAATAAGCAGATTCCGGAGTCAGTTACGATTGTGGGTACGTCGTATTTTTTCAATGATAGGACGCTCCATAAATTAGGGTTCCAAATAGAAAAAGCCTCTACCTTCTATAGAGTAAACCTCTTCCTTAACTTCATCGATTTAACGTGGATGTATTCTTTATCGCGCGGGAAGTTCTCCATCCCCTCTTTGTGGGACGCTAAAAAAGCGAGTATTCAAGGCAGTGCTTTGGTTGCACAGAAACATAATTTAGCTGCGCTTTACGGTAAATTGAACACAAAAAAGGGCTGAAATGTCAGCCCTTTTGAAAATTGGTTAGGCAATTACTCCTAGTTCTTTTCCTACCTCCGTAAAGGCAGCTATCGCGTGATCTAATTGTTCCCGGGTATGGGCAGCTGAGATTTGGACGCGTATTCTGGCTTGGCCTTTGGCCACTACCGGATAATAAAATCCAATCACGTAAATTCCTTTTTCTAAGAGTTTTTCCGCCATTTTTTGGGAGATAACCGCATCATATAACATGATAGGGACAATCGGGTGTTCACCTGGTTTTACATCGAAACCAGCAGCAACAATTCGCTCCCGGAAATACGCCGTATTTTCCTCCAGCTTATCGCGCAATTCGGTTGTTTTTGATAAGATATCAAATACAGCAATCGATGCACCAGTAATGGATGGAGCTAATGTATTTGAAAACAAATAAGGTCTAGATCGCTGTCTTAACAAGTCGATGATTTCCTTGCGTCCGGAGGTAAATCCGCCTGACGCACCGCCTAAGGCTTTTCCTAAGGTACCGGTAATGATATCAATTTTGCCCATTACCCCTTTTAGTTCGTGCACGCCACGTCCCGTTTTTCCCATAAAGCCAGAGGAGTGACACTCGTCGATCATTATTAAGGCTTCATACTTTTCAGCTAAAGCCACGATTTTATCTAATTGTGCAATGGTGCCATCCATAGAAAAAACGCTGTCTGTGACAATCATTTTTTGGACTGCCCCATCCGCAATCGCTTGCTTTAATTTAGCCTCTAAATCGTCCATCGAATTGTGCTCATAACGATAGCGCATCGATTTACACAATCGGATCCCATCAATGATGGAGGCGTGGTTCAACGCATCAGAAATAATGGCATCTTTTTCCCCTAACAAAGGCTCAAAAACGCCCCCGTTTGCATCAAAAGCCGCAGCATATAGGATCGTATCTTCGGTACCTAAAAAGGTGGAAATCTTCTGCTCTAGTGTTTTATGAATATCCTGTGTTCCACAAATAAAGCGAACAGAAGATAAGCCAAAACCATGCGTATCAATCGCCTCTTTTGCCGCCTGAATGACCGCTGGATGTGAAGAGAGCCCCAGGTAGTTATTCGCACAAAAATTATACACTTTTTCGCCGCCTTGAATCGTAATTTCTGCCGCTTGAGGTGAGGTGATGACGCGCTCTTTTTTATATAGTCCAGCCTCTTTGATAGACTCAATCTCTTTCGTGATGAATGATTTATATTGATTGTACATGGCTCGTTTACTTTAAATTTTGAGGTAATTTAGTTAAAATTTCTGTGGTCATTTTTGGAAGATCATATAGCGCTTTCCATCCCCAGTCGTTTCGAGCACAGTCATCATTGATACTTGAAGGCCACGAATCAGCAATTTTTTGTCTGAAATCTGGTGCGTAAGTAAGGCTAAATTCGGGATAGTGAGAACGAATGCTTTCTGCTATTTCTTTAGGCGAAAAACTCATTCCTGCTAGATTATAGCTAGTTCTGATTTGGATGTTAGAAGCCGGAGCAGCCATTAATTGTAAGGTAGCTTGAACAGCATCCTCCATGTACATCATGGGAAGGGCTGTGTCCTCTTTCAGGAAGCAGGTAAATGGTTCCTTGTTTACGGCTTTGTAATAAATATCGACAGCATAATCGGTTGTGCCACCACCGGGCAATGATTTATAGCCTATCAGTCCTGGAAAACGTAGACTTCTCACGTCTACACCGTAGGTATTGAAATAATATTCACACCAATGTTCGCCGGCTAGTTTAGAAATGCCATACACCGTGGTGGGATTTTTAAAGGCGTCTTGCGGGGTGTTTGATTTAGGGGAATTTGGACCAAAAACAGCAATAGAACTAGGCCAAAAGACTTTATCTAGCTTCATTTCTTTCGCTAAATCCAATACATTTAATAAGCCTTGCATATTAATATCCCAGGCCTGAACGGGATTTTTCTCCCCATTAGCGGAAAGAATCGCAGCTAAATGATAGACCTGCGTAATCTTTTCTTCTTGTATCAAATTCGCGATAGCGTCTTTGTCTAATACATCAAGGGTTTTAAAGCGGCAATAGGCAAATTTAGATTTTACACTTTCCTGAAAATCTGTTGCAATGACCGCATCGCTACCGTGTGTATTGACTAAGGCTTTGGTGAGCTCGGATCCAAGTTGGCCGCCCGCACCAATCACCAATAGTTTATTCATTTATAGTTTGTTTGTTGATAAGTGTATAAAATTACCAATGTTGATTTAAATTGGCTACTACTAATTCAAAAACTATTTCAGTTTTGCCTGCCAATTCCTAAATATAATGACAGGCCATCCTAATATCACTGTAACCCGTAGAGGCAATTTAAAATGGGGTAAATAGAAAAAGGGGCCCAATTGACCCCTTTTCCTATTTTAATATCCAATAAGTATTTACTTACTAGTTAATCTTTTATTTAATGTCATCATAAAACGATCGGTTCTAGTCCATCCATTAGCAAAAATTACACCGTCTTTTTCCCAAGCACCTTTACCATAAACTTCATCCCAAGCAACCGCAAAATCTGAATCTTTTGCATCATCTAAATCTTTCCATCCATTAGGCAAATATCTAACGATATAATATCTAGTTTCCCCCGTAAATGTCACCCAAATTCCTATTTTTCTACCTAGTTTATTCCAAATTTTTGGCATTTTTAGTAATACATCATTAAACGCTTTGGAACTATTGGTAACCGTCCATTCTGTGTTTACAAATTTTTCAGCCTTTTCGTCCGCGCCGATGTTAGACATTTCAGGTTTAAAGACTAAAATATCACTGGTCATACTTTCAATATGGGGCGCAATAGTTGTGTTCCAATTTTCACCCCATCTTATATTATCAATAGTAGAGGGAGTTACCACATCTCTATCAGCAAAGCTTTTCCCTACATTATTTAAAAACAATTGTTCGCCGTGGTGTTTACCTCCGGTAATATTGTATCCGTAAACTTGGGGTTTACCGTCTTTTGCCGGAAAAAATTTAGTTAAAAATGTTTCGGTCGCATCAACAAAAGAGTTAGAATGGCCCACTTTAACTTTCCAAAAAGCGGAATTCATGGTATTTGTTTTTTGTTGAGCGAATGGCGCAAAGCTTACTAAAGTCAATGCAACCAGTAATAATTGTTTTTTCATTTTTTTACAGGTTTTAGAGTGAAAAACTTATCAAATATAAGTATCATTTTGAAACCTAAAATAAAATCATATTATTTTTTCAACAAATTTATCTAACAAAAGAGCCTCTACGGTTGGCTTAAAAATGCTTTCGAATAATTGATTTTCAGTGCATCCATGGCTGGCAAATGGCCGGTCAAGCGCTTTTTGAAATCCGCATAGTTTTTGGATTCTTTTGCAGACCACGCTATTTCGGAAAGCGCTAATGCACGGGGATAGGTCATGTATTCAGCGTAAGCAATATTGCTAATGTATTCCGTCCAAACATTCGCTTGGATACCGACCACATGCTTGGCTTCTTCTACCGTTAATTCTGGAAGATTCGGTTCAAATGAATAACTTTTACTCAATGGCAACAAGCCACCAATAGCTAGGGGCTCCGTTTTGGGATCTGCTTGGTAGTAATCCAAATAGAAATACGAATTAGGCGACATCACCACATCGTGGTTTTGCTTCGCAGCTTCTACGCCCCCCGCTGTTCCGCGCCACGACATCACCATGGCGTTAGGCGAAAGGCCACCTTCTAGGATCTCGTCCCAGCCAAGTAATTTTTTGCCTTTTGAGGTGACGAATTTATCGATGCGACGAATAAAATAACTCTGTAATTCATGCTCATCTTTCAGGCCTAATTTCTTCATTAAATCTTGGCAGAACTTACTTTCCTTCCATTGGGTTTTGGGACACTCATCTCCACCGATGTGTATGTATTGACCCGGGAAAAGAGCCATGACTTCTGTTAGCACATCTTCCAAAAACGTAAATGTTTCTTCCCGCGGAAACAATACATCTTCCGATACGCCCCACTTTGTTTTCACTTGATAAAGTTTGTCGGCATTCGCCCCGAACTGCGGATAAGCAGCCAATACCGCCTGAGAATGTCCCGGCATTTCAATTTCCGGAATCACCTCGATGTATTTTTTAGCGGCATAGGCCACAATGTCTTTTACTTCTTCCTGGGTGTAAAATCCACCATGCGGTTTGCCGTCATATTTTTGGTCCTTATAATGACCTAACATACTTTCCTTGCGAACAGAGGAAATGGAGGTCAACAATGGATACTTTTTGATTTCAATGCGCCAGCCTTGATCTTCGGTTAAGTGCCAATGAAATGTATTCATTTTATAAATGGCCATTAGATCGATGAAGCGCTTCACCGATGCCACCGGAAAGTAATAGCGGCCCACATCTAACATCAACCCGCGGTAAGAAAAGCGAGGCTCATCCTTTATTAGAACGTTTGGAATTGAAATACCTCCCGCCAAAGGCGATCCAGCATAAACTTGTGCAGGCATCAATTGCAACAAGGTTTGCAAAGCATAAAATGCGCCCTTGCCCGTTTTTGCTTGAATGCTGATTTTAGAAGAATTGACGGAAAGCGTATATGCCTCTTCGCCTAACATGTTGTTTTGCGAAAATTGAATTGACGCTGATTTAGCTGACTTTAATGTTATTGGATATCCGCTGGCCCCTTGAAGATACTCCTGCAATAAATTCGCTACGGGAGCAAAATCGGCATGTGAAAAACCAATGGTCGTCGACTTTTTGACGGTAAATTGGCCGGTAGAAGGTGTAACTTCTTTAGGCAAAGGAATGAGGTTGTAGGTGTTTTGTGCGAGTCCTGCGAACGAGACAAAAACGAGAAGAGAGAGAATTTTCATAGGAGATTGAATAGGGTTGACACTGAAGCGGGTTTAGATTATTTTTTAATGTATGCCAATAAATCTGCCATCGCTTGCACGCTGATGTTTGCCTCTAGCCCATTCGGCATGGCTGAAACACGCAAGTCTTTTTTCGATTTTATGGTGGATTTGGAAACGTTTTGAATGGCGCCTCCCATTAGTTTTAGCGCGATGGTTTGATCATTCTCCGAAGTAATGATGCCGTTTAGTCGCGTACCATTCTTTAATTCTATGTCCCATTGGCCATATTTATCGGCAATGGAATTGTTTGGATTAATGATCTCTGTAATGATCGAAAGTGCGTTTCTACTCTTCAGCGTATTTAAATTAGGGCCAAAATCTACTCCTTTTAAATTTTTGATGGCATGACACGAAGTGCAATTTGCCTCAAAGACTTTTTGGCCCATCGCCACATTTCCATTCTTCTCCGCCGCTGGCAGGTAATTTTGCAAAATAGCCTTTCGATCTTCTGCAATCGCTAAGACCGAACGCGCTAAACTTCTAATCCCCGTATCGTAATAATTCATGAGTCCCACAATTTGGGGCCACTCTAAATCGGAGCGTTTGATATTGTTTTTCTTTACCTCTTGGAGTAAGGCGGTCACTTGATTTTCATGCTCCAGTAAATACGCAATCCAAGCTTTTTTTACCGGAACTGATAGCGAAGGATAATAGGCATTTATCTTTTGTAAATCGGTCTTAGCTAGGGTATTTGGTAAGGATTCGATGGCGCCTAATTGTAAGTGAACTGGGCTTTTCGAAGAGAGGTATTGGATTAATGAGGCTTGGGTTTTTGCGTCTCCACGCAAGGCTAACAGCGACAAGGCATCTCGCTGAAATTGGGCATCTTTTGATTGGCTAAATCGCTGCTCCACGCGCGCGAATTGGGTCGCGTTTTTAGGAAGCCCGAGGGATTTGAATAGCGAAAGAATAGAGGTGCGCAGTTCAGGTTGGTTTGTTTGCATGAACGATGCCAACAGCGCCTCTTTTTGTTTTTCTTCTAGCGGGAAAGGCACGCCTGCTTCTTTGATGAGCGTCGCAACGCCATACCAAATAGCAGCTTGCCACCAGTCATTCGAAGGATTTTGGTCGATGGCCAAAGATAGGAATGCGGGATCCCCTTTCTTAACCAGGGTCGCTGCGAGGTAACTGAAAAAGGTCGATTTCCCCTTTGATGGACTCATGCCTAATGTCTGAATGGAGGATTTTAGTAATGCCTCCTCCGTATCTTGTGAGGCGGCAATCGCTGCAATTCCAGCCCATTGATCTTCTATATCTTTAGCTAAAATTTTAGCCCGCAAAGTGGCGGAATTAGGTAAATGTAAATAGCTCGACGAACATAACCACTGGAATCGAACGCGCGCAGACGGGTCATCTGCTAGGCCTATTAGCTGTTTCTGTAAGTCGGCATTTTTCGCAAAGCCGGGTTTATCGATAAGCCTATCGGCCACCTGCAAGGCATTTTCGCGCATACCCTCGGTGGAAGAACCCAGTGCATTCGCTAGATCTTTGGCATCCACCATACCCCAATCATGCAATAACCAAAGCGCCTGTACCGCCCCTAATTTTTGATCTCTATCAATAATTTTCTTTAGTTGTGGCGTCACGGATTTGTCTTTCCGGTCAAACAATAAACGTTGCGCAGTCCGACGGTACCAGCCGTTTTCATGGGTTAGTAGTTCAGCAAGATCCTCGGAAGATTTAGTAGATAACTTCACGGATTTCATCCAATCCATCGCCTTTGCTCCTTTTTTCGTGATGCGGTAAATGCGGCCTTTAGTCGAGCCATTGTACAAGGCCCCACTTTTGTTTACCTCCTCCGACATCCACTCTGGATGCTCCACTAATTGTCGGTAATAATCCACCACATACATAGCTCCGTCTGGTCCTACGTAAAAATTAACGGGTCTAAACCAAGGATCTTTTGAAGCCAAAAATTCCTTTTTCTCCACCAAGCGTTTCCCTTTAAATGTCGCACCATGGGATTCAATAATATCGGCATGAACCAAATTATGTACCGGCTCTCCCACGAACGTAACCTGATTATAGTTTTTGCCAAAAGCCCCACCATCATACCACGTAATACCACAACTAGAAGTCACCACCCCCACATCTGTTAATAATTGATGATTCGGACTCTCAGAAATAGGATAGATTTCACATGCATTGCCATGGTCTGGAATTTTTTCCATCGCTTCTGCAATGACTAGGTTTTTGTTTGCATTGACATAGCGTGCATCGATAACCTCATGGAATAAATGATTCGCGTTGTCGGTGTAAAACCGTCGGCCCCAAGGATCCGTCGTGTGCCCATATTGTGTTTCACCCGAGAGTGATTCGATCTGATAGGAATCAGGTTTAAACCGAACGTTTCGTCCGTTTCCATTTTTGGGTAAAAATGCGGTATTGGGTTTGTTGGGGAACGTAATTTCTTTTCCTTTATCCCCAAAAATATCTTCATACGTAAAGGAGTTGATCGCTCCCGAATGACCTAAGTAAATCCAGTTATCTATCCCGAATTTCGGGGTATTCATGTTATGCTGGGGATTTGATAAAGAAAATCCGGTCAGAACGACCTCTCTTTTATCCGCCTTCTGATCCCCATCGGTATCCTCGAAATAGAGGATATTAGGTGAGTCGGCTACAAGGATTCCTTTTTTCCAGCGCATAAGACCCATGGGAAGCGTAAGGCTGTCCGCAAAGACGATGCTTTTGTCTGGATAGCCATCGTCATTGGTATCAATAAGTTTTCGTATTTGACCCTTTTTGCTGAGGTCTAAGGGGTAGCCCGGCATTTCGGCTACGTACCAATTGCCATCTTCGTCGATTTCCATAGCCACGGGATCTTCCACTAGAGGCTCTGCTGCGACAAGCTCCAATTCAAATCCGTCCAACACCTGAATGGATTGCAAGGCTTTTTGTAATTCAGGCGTATTGGCTAGATTAGGTCGCTGTTTTTCTTGGCAACCTAGAAAGAGCAAACTAATACCTAGAATTAATTTTTTCATTTTGAAAATTACTAAAAATCTATTGAAACTTCAATTCGACACCTTGCTACCTCATTAAATTTTATTAGCTTAGCCTCAGCGTGTTACAGCGAATAGATATTAAATACCTCTACCTAAAAAAGCAAAATATGAAAAGTTCAAAATCGATTAACAGACGTGATTTTCTTGCTAAATCTAGTCTTGCCATTGGCTCTTTTTTCATTGTTCCCCGTCATGTTTTGGGAGGGATTCGTCCAGATGGATCTCCTTACATAGCCCCAAGTGATCTCATTAACTTAGGTTTTATTGGTACCGGAAAGCAGGGAAGGGGATTATCCAATTCGTTTTTGAGCACAGGGGAGGTCCGAATTGCGGCGATATCAGAGGTATACCAAGCGAAGGCAAACTTGTTTTTAGATCGAGTAAAAGAGATTTATTCCAAATCATCTACCCTAGGTACTTATTCTGAAATTCCCCAATACCAAGACTTTACAGAATTATTAGCATTGAAAAATATTGACGGGGTGGTGATTGCAAGTCCAGATCATTGGCATGCTGCCATGGCGGTGCGTGCTGCTGCTGCCGGCAAAGATATTTATTGTGAAAAACCGCTTTCGTTGACCGTAAAAGAGGGTCGTGCGATGGTGGATGCGACACGAAAATACAAGCGCGTTTTTCAAACGGGATCCATGCAAAGATCCTGGCCAGAATTTAGACAAACCGCGGAGTTAATACGCAATGGCTATATAGGCGAAGTGAAATCGATTAAAGTGAATGTAGGCCCACCGCCTGTAGCCTATGATTTAAGTGCTGAGGCATTGCCATCGGGTTTGGATTTTACGAAGTGGCTAGGACCGAATGACGCGGTTGCATTTAATTCCGAATTAGCTCCTCCAATTTCAAAAGACGTGTTCCCTAATTGGAGAAAATACAAGGAATTTGGCGGAGGCGGTATGACGGATTGGGGCGCTCACATGTTTGATATTGTCCAATGGGCACTAGATATGGATGGAAGCGGACCGGTTCAAGTGGATGCTCCTAAAACGAATGGAAATGAATTTTTGACCTATACCTACGCAAACGGCATTAAAATGACACATCAGCCATGGGAATGGAATAATGCCATCGAGTTTGTGGGTACGGAGGGTACATTACGCGTGCAACGGAAGAAGTTGGAAACATCGAATGCGGCCTTGAAGGATCGGGTGATAGGCGCTTCTGAAAAGCATGTGTATGAAAGCACAAATCACTACAAGGACTTCTTGTCTGCGATGCGCAATCGTACGATGCCTATTTGTGATGTGGAGATTGGCCACCGAACAGCCTCCATTTGTAACATTGGAAACATTGCCTATGAGACGAAAAAATCATTGGCCTGGAACCCAAAATCGGAAAAGTTCAATGATGCGGAGGCGAATGCCTTGCTTGGTAGAAAACTGAATAAAGCGTGGGGGATTAAGTTATAGATTCAATCGTTTCTTCTCTTTCACCGCATAATCCACCGCGCGAGCGGTTAAGGCCATATACGTCAAAGATGGATTCTGTGTCGATGTCGATGTCATGCAGGATCCATCTGTGACGAATACATTCTTGCAGTGATGCATTTGGTTAAATGCATTCAACATAGAGGTTTTGGGATCCCTTCCCATGCGTACTCCACCCATTTCGTGATTCTCGTTACCTGGTAGACGTTTCGTATCGATGGGTTGAATGTTGTGGAAGCCTGCCGCGGAGTACATCTCCGTAAATTGTTGATGGAAATCGGTCAACATCTTCTCATCATTTTCGTCGTAGCCGATCGAAACGCGTAGTTGTGGAATGTCATATTTGTCTTTCAGCTGTGAGTCCAATCGGACGGTCGAATGCGCTTTTGGAATTGTCTCGCCCATCATGCCCACGTTGATGTGCCAGTTACCTAGTTTTTGGGCTAACAAAGAATTTTTCAAAGATTCGCCTACTAAATCGGACGCATTTTCGACGATACGTGCCGCACTTAAGTTGCTGGCATAGCCTCGTAGGAAATCGGTTTCTTGTTTGTACACATTTCTGAAGCGTGGGATATATCCAGACGTAGGTCTTTTCCCGGCGGTTATGTAGTCTAAATCCCCATCGTATTCAGCTGTAATTCTGCCACGGTAACTGTGGAAGGCCATGTGCGTTCCTAAGATGCCGGAGTCATTTCCTAGTCCATTCGGGAAGCGAGCTGAGGTGGAATTTAAGAGGATTAAGTTGGTTGCCAAAGGCGAGGCATTCACAAAAATGATCGAAGCAAAATACTCTTCCATTTCATGTGTCAGCGCATTCACAACCCTTACTCCAATTGCCTTCTTTTTCTTCTCATCATAGATGATAGAATGGGCCACCGAGTGCGTTTTTAAGGTCAAATTTCCGGTCTGATATGCCGCGGGTAAAGTTGCCGAATTACTGCTGAAATAGCCGCCATAAGGACAACCACGTTCGCAGAGGTTGCGGTTTTGGCATTGACTTCTTCCTACTGACGTATGGATTTTATCTGCTTGACTTAGGTTCGCCGTACGAGCGATGATGACATGTCGATCAGGGAATTTTTCATTCACTACTTTGCCAAAATGTTTCTCCACACACGAGAGCTCATAGGGTTTTATAAAGTCGCCATCTGGCAGAGTTTCTAAGCCATCTTTATTGCCAGAAATCCCCACAAACTTCTCCACATAACTATACCAAGGCGCGATGTCCTTATAGCGAATGGGCCAGTCCACCGCGAAGCCGTCACGGTCAGGACCGCTGAAATCAAAGTCACTCCAACGCTGGGTATGTCGCCCCCACAAAAGCGAACGACCGCCCACGTGGTAGGCCTGAATCCAATCGTATGGCTTGTCTTGAATGTAGGGTTGTTCTCCGTCTTTGGTCAAAAAATGAGACGTCGCCTCTGAAAAAATGTAATTCTTACTCGCAATTCCATACTCTTTTTTCAGCTCTAATGGCACCTGCCCGCGATGTGGTAAATCCCACGGATTCGCTAAAGTGGTGGGATAATCGGTGACGTGTTTTACCTCTCTTCCCCGATCAAGCAATAAGGTTTTTAGCCCTTTTTCCGTGAGTTCCTTCGCAGACCAGCCGCCGCTGATTCCGGATCCGATGACGATGGCGTCGTAGGTATGTTTATCTTTAGATGTCATAATTTAGATCCACAATTTCGTGAAATTTTTCGCAAAATGTGGAATCGCTATTTCAGGTTCTTGAATTTCTGGATGCCAAAGCTTCTCCCACTCAAAACTATAATACCCCTGATATCCTCCCGCCTTTAGTTCATGTAGCGCTTCTCTAACGGGGGAATTTCCCTCCCCTAAAAGCGTATACGTTTCCCCTTTCTCCGTTAGGATGGCATCTTTAATGTGCGTGTGAAAAATGTATTTTTTCAAAGAAGCATACATCTGCTCCGGCGACTCTTTCGTGATCGACCACATATTAAAAAAGTCCCACACTAACCCCACATTTGTGTGATTCGCAGACTGCATGATGTGCAAAAGCATGTCGCTTTTGATAACTTTTCCGTGGGATTCTAATAATACTTTTACCCCGCTTGATTTCGCATGATTGCCTAATTCGCGCAAGCTGTTTATGATGGCATCGACCGTGGCATTTTCCTCCTGATCTTTTGGCAAATCATTTGGGAAAACACGAACAAAAGGACAATCTAATTGATGTGCGAGATCGATGAACTTCTTAGCCTCATCCAGATTTTTTTGCCGTTTCGCTGGATCTAAAAAATGCAGGTTCGCAGATGACCCTAAGTTCACTATTTTGATTTTTGCATCTGCCGCTTCTCTCTTCGTACTCGCGATGTTAGATGCTGAAAATAGGGGATTCGAAGGAAGATCTAATTCGCCTTTAATTCCCCTTATCTCAATGCCAGCATACTGATTTGCGGAGGCGTGATGTAACACCTGTGAGAAATTCCAGGAAGGACAACCTAAAGTTGAAAAGGATAATAGCGGTTTAGCAGGAGCTGTGAAATCCAGGACTGAAAGGCCTAAAAGGCCTGTGCTTTGCTTTAGAAATTCTCGGCGATTGTTCATTTGATTAGGTTTAGGTAGATGAAATTTAATAAAATACGTTGGCTTTCTCTAACTTTGGGCAGATAGACAGATATTATGAGAAATTAAAATTGACTTTCCTATGTTATTAACCATCATCCCTAAGCTCCCCATGCGCGATAAATCGGCATCGAAGCAATTCTATATTCAGGGTTTGGGCTTTTCAGAAATGGGGGATTATGGGGATTATCTTTTACTTAAGAAGGAGGCCATCGAACTTCATTTGTTTGAATTTACAGATTTGAATCCTTTTGAAAATGATGGGCAGGTTTATATTCGAACAACAGAAATTGAGGCGCTGTACCAAGATTTAATTGATCGGAAAATTCCCATTCATCCGAATGGGCCATTAGAGAATAAACCTTGGGGTCAAAAAGAGTTTTCACTCTTAGACCCAGATCACAATTTGCTTACTTTTGGCGAAAATCTATGAAATTAAAAGGTGTTCTATTTCTTATTTTCTGGGTTAGCGCCTCAGTCAAGGCGCAGAAATTACCCGTTGAGGTCTATCGATCGGCCGATTTAGTAGTTGTTCAAATTGCACCAAATGCGTTTGTGCATACCTCTTATTTGCAAACGAATGATTTTGGGAAGGTCCCTTGTAATGGGATGATTGCAAGAGACGCAAATGAAGCGCTCGTTTTTGATACACCCACAAATGACAAGGGTGCTGAGGAGCTTATTAATTTCATTGAAAATAAGTTAAACTGTAAAGTTAAGGCCGTGGTTCCCACCCATTTTCACGACGATTGTTTGGGAGGTTTAGCGGCGTTTCATGCGCACAAAATCCCATCTTTTGGCAATAATAAAACAATAGATCTAGCGAAAGCTAATCAGACGGCATATCCCCAAAATGGATTTACAGAAACGATTAAATTGAATGTGGGAGGGAGTTTCGCAACCGCCACTTTTTTAGGCGAGGGGCATACAAAGGACAATGTAGTAGGCTATTTTCCATCTGAAAACGTGCTGTTTGGAGGCTGTTTAATTAAAGAAATACAAGCTACAAAAGGGTTTTTAGGGGACGCAAATGTGAAGGATTGGTCTGGAACGGTAATGAAGGTGAAGCAAGCTTTTCCATTTGTTAAATTAGTCATCCCTGGTCATGGGGAAATAGGGGGGCAAGAATTGTTAGATTATACGATTAACCTATTCAAACATGAGTAAATTTCCTTTCTACGAATCACTAACAGAACCTTTACCACCAGCACATTTTTCCGTGCTTTTAAAAAGCCTTTGGTATGACGCTAAAGGCGACTGGAAAACAGCACATGATCTTGTGGATTCTTTAGCTGGCGAGGAGGCAGCTTGGGTACATGCTTATTTGCACCGCAAGGAAGGGGACAGCTGGAATGCGGATTATTGGTATGCGAGGGCGAAGAAAGTGCGGCCGTCACATACGTTAGAGGAGGAATGGGAGAGTTTAGTCATGCATTTTATGGCTTAGGCGGGAAAACTATTTGTTTTGTTATCAAACAATTGATAGTTCTTTTATCTAACAATTGTGTACCTTTGTTTTATTCCAAAGAGTAAAACAAAATCGAGATGGAGGATAAGCTAACAAAAAAAGATATTGGTTTTCGCGTGACTGAGCTTCGAAAAAGGAAGGGTTTATCTCAAGAAGATTTAGCAAAAAGCGTTCAGATTTCACGGTCTTCTTTAACCCAAATAGAATTAGGAAATAGAGGCGTCGATGTTCTAGAACTACATAAATTATCGTTGCAATTAGGGTTCTCCTTAGACGAATTTATGTCTGAAGACTTTGAATTGAGTCCTGATTTCGTGTTTGATGACTCCCCTTCTTTGGCAAAAAAAGAGCGAATTTCTGACCCGTTGTTTCAAGTAGAAAAATGTAAAAACGTATTACTTTATTTATTAGAGCGCTGTGCTGGCAAACCCAATGTGGGAGAAACTGTATTAAATAAGCTTCTTTATTTTGCAGATTTCAACTATTATGAGCTTTATGAGGAGCATTTAACAGGGGCAAAATATAGAAAACTTCCGTTTGGCCCTGTCCCTTCACAATTAGATACTCTTATTCAACAAATGATTGAAAAGGAGCATTTGCAACGTGTAAAAACAGTTTATCGCGGTTATGCCCAAACGCGGTTTTTACCCCTAGTTAAAGCAGATTTAAAAGAGTTAAAAGCGAGTGAAACGGAAGTGATTGATCGTGTGATTGAACAAATGAGCGATTGGTCTGCCGCGGCCATAAGTCAATACTCGCACAAAGATATGCCTTGGATAGCGTCTAAAGAGGGGGAAATAATCAATTATGAACTCGCATTTTACCGAGAGGCCCCTTTCTCTGTTAGAAATTATGGAGAGGAGAATGAGGAACAATGATTTTTCTGGAGTTAGAGGAATATAGAAAAGACCTAAAGTTTTTAGTAAAGAAGTACCGTTCAATTATAGAGGATTTAGAGGTGGTAAAGCAGATATTGGCGGTTTTACCCGATGAACGGCCACCTTTCAGTTTTGAAATAAGCGATTTAGGGTTGAGCACATGTGTTATTAAAGTGAAGAAAATTGCTTGTAAATCTTTAAAAGGGCGTGGCATTAATTCTGGTTTGAGACTAATTTACGCTCATTTTCCAGATGAATCTAAGATTGTATTTGTAGAAATTTATCATAAGAATGTGAAGGAGAATGAGGACCGCAAACGCATTTTATTGAACTTTCGATAACCCACTGCGAATCATTTTATCAAATAAATACATTAAATTGAACTTTCAACAAAAATTTTAAAACAGTACCTATGAAAATCAAATCAATTGTAGCGGTATGCGCCTTCATGGCGTTGTCGTTGGTTTCCTTTAAGCCATCTGATAAAGAAGTCCAATCTGAAAAACGTTTTGGAGGTTTAGCTTTGTACACGGTGCGCGATGCGATGAAAGATGCGCGCGCGACATTAGAAAAAGTAGCACAAGCAGGTTATGTAAACGTAGAATCTGCGGGTTATAATAATGGCAAGTTTTACAACTTGTCTCCGGCGGATTTCAAATCCCTTTTAGATGAGATGAAATTAACGCCCATCTCTGCTCACCAAAGTTCGGTTACTTTCGAAAATGTAGACCAACAAATCGCTGATTTAAAGGCAGCCGGATTCCAATATTTTGTCGTTCCTATCCCTCCAATGGGTTTGTTTGGACACGATGGGGGAAAAATGACCATGAAAGGAGGGGCTAAAAACTTAGCTCAAATCCTAGATAAATTAGGCGAGAAATGTGAAGCGGCTGGTTTACAATTACTGTATCATAACCACGATTTCGAATTCGTGAATGATGCAGAAGGAATTGTACCTATTGACTATTTGTTAGAGAACTGCAATCCGAAGTATGTTAATTTCCAAATGGATTTATATTGGGTGACTAAAGCAGGGGCAGATCCAGTGGCTTATTTCAAGCGTTATCCAGGTCGTTTCAAGATTTGGCATGTTAAAGATATGGATGATCAAGGTCGTTTCGCTCCAGTGGGAAATGGCAAGATTGATTTCAAGCGTGTTTTAGACAATAAAAAATTGTCAGGAATGCAGTATTATTTCGTGGAGCAAGACGCTTGCTTTAACGAAACAGCTTTAGAGGCCATTGTGATTAGCCATAAGGGTTTAGCGAAAATCGGATTTAAGTAACAATTCTTATTTTTGCGCACCGACATGAAAAAGAACAACAAGGATATGTTTCGATCTTTGTGCCCTATAGCTACCGGACTGGATGTTTTAGGCGACAAATGGTCGTTATTGATATTGAGAGATATGATATTTTTTCATAAATCCACTTTTAATGAATTCAAAACCGCTCCTGAGTTAATGCCTAGCAAAATGCTTTCAAATCGACTTAAGAAATTAGAGTCAACGGGGTTTGTAAGCAGAATGAAGGGGGTATTAAACAAGAAAAATGTTCACTATTTACTAGAAGAAAAAGGAATGGAAACCTTTCCCATCATGGTAGAAATGGCCATTTTTACCACTGATTTTTTTTACGATCACTTGGGAGATACCTATACAGGAATTGTAAAAACTAGAATGAAAAATGATAAAGAGAATTATATCAATGAAATGATAGATAGTTATAAGTCATTTAAAGAATCCCTCATTATTTAAGTAATCTTACTTCTTTTGATTTTCAGAGCCCCCGGTAAAATACTGGGGGCTTTTTTGTTGCTTTAATTATCGGAAAAATAATCCCGAATTTGTTTTTAGTTTCAAAATGATACTTATATTTGACAAACCAACTATTCTAAATTTACTATTTATTATGAAAAAATTACTATTACCCTTGATGGTATTGGCAACTATGTTTGCTTGTACATCACCAGAAAAAAAGGCAGATGCTGTTGCGTCTGATGATCCAAGAACCGGAACATTTTCTTCAAAGGATGCCAAATCTCAAAAAGTGAAAGAACTTATTGAGGCCTACATGAAGAATGATTCCTCTAAGATCTATGAGTATTATGTAGATACTGTTAAGATTTATGACCAAATGGCGAACCGTCAAGAGAATGGGAAAACCATTCCTAATCCGGGTGGCAGAACGGGTTTTGCGGCTAATGAGCGCATGAACCATGATTATTTTACCAATATCAATATTCCAACAGATTTGATTACAACCTTTGAATTTAAAGATGGAAGAGTCCATACTGGGCTTTGGGGATTATGGACTGGTAAAGGGAAATTTTCAAATAAAGACATCAGCTGTCCTTTGCACCTTATTTTCGTTTGGGAAGGCGATAAAGTGGTCCAAGAATACCGCTACTTTGATCCTACTGCATTAATGGAAGAGGTTGCAGCATCAAAAACTAAATAATTCACCTGTTTAAACTATAATCAAAATGAAAAAATTATTCTTATCCCTAATTGTACTTGCAACGATGTTTGCTTGTAATGCACCAGAAAAAAAGGCTGACGATGCTTCTTCAAAGGACATGGAAGGCGGGAGCTATATCTCTACGGATGATAAAACAGCCAAAGTGAAAGAATTGATTGAGTCCTATATGAAGGGGGATTCTTCAGTTGCACATGAATTATTTGTAGATTCGCTTAAAGCGTATGATGGTTTTGCTCAGAATGTTGATAGCTTAAACAATGTAAAAGTTAGTCCAGGAGGACGCTCTGCCTTTATTAATGCGGATATGTATACTCACACCATTTTTAGCGATATAACTATGTCATTAAAGCCGGGGGATCTTAAAACGTTCACAGGTAATAATGGACAAGTCGCTACCGGATATTGGGGTTTATGGAGTGGAAAAGGGAAGCATACAAATATGGAAACAAAGGTCCCTCTTCATATGATTTTATGGTGGAAAGACGACAAAATTGTATCCATTTATCGCATGTTCGACCCAGCTACTTTAAATGCGGAGGTGGCTGCGTCACAAAAGAAATAAGTTTTATTTTGTTTAGGGTTTGATACAAAAAGGGGGGCTTTCATTGCCCCCCTTTTTATAAAACATTGTTTGTATCTGTCGTAAATATGCGGGTACTTACCGTGTAGGTTCCGCCATTCGGATCTTTGTATTTCAGGTCCATGTAAAAGGCTTGGTAGCCTTTCTTCACATAGGGGATGGTATATTTTGCGGTTGATCCTTCTAATTTCACTCGGCGCGTTAGCCATAAATTATTGCGGAAATCGCGATCCGCAGAGGTGGTTGCCCAAATCGCCGCCTCCACTAATTCCTCCGGTTTTGCTTGCACGGTTAACTCAAATCCGTCTTTTCCTTTCTCCACATTCCAGGTGCTTACAGGATACTCTTTGTTTTGTAAAGTAAGTCCAAAGAAAGCACTCAATCCTTCTAGCGCCTGTTTCCCCCCGCCTAAATCATGGCCCGCGTTAGGGACATAATGGATTAAATTTTTGCCGGGGATTTGGTCAAAATAATGTTTAATCGCATCCGCCGTCCAATAGGGATCGTTCGTCGCCACAAAAATCATTTTAGGAACCGTCAGTTTTGTTCGATAGGAATATGGGTCAACCATGGCGGTGATGGCTTTGCCGTCCGGAGATTCCGTGCTTTGCGGGATACCAATTTTAACGTAATCCTCTATCTGATCGCTGTATTCCCCATAGGTTTCAAACTGGTAGCTCAAAGTTTTAGGCATGTTCAACATATCAATCACCATTGGTCCAATTGCCTTCACGCGCTTGTCATCAATCGCACTTGAAAGCCAAGTCGTCCAGCCTCGTTTAGAAGCCCCTGAAATGACAAAATTGTTGATTTTATGCTTCGTTTTTTGTGCAATAATTTCCTGAACTGCGTCCATTCCTTTCACGGCTGATTTCACCATCGGAAATAATAATGGCCACGAATAATCCCGGTCTTTTCGGAATTCATTCAGGGTATGGGTGATTAATTCATCCTCCGTTTTTCCATCAAAAAAGGGCTGGTTAGGCACCTGCTTGATGAGCGCAACAATGGCTTTGTTTTTGATAGCGATGGTACCTAAAGCGGGCCACAATTTGTCGTCTTTGCTCCAGTTTGGCAGCTCATCTTTGTTGCTTCCCCCCGTGATAAAAAACAGCGCACCGTCATATTGCACAGTTCCTGGGATGATAATGGTGAGCTGGTGCGTCCATTTGAAGCCGCGCCATTTTTGGGAAGTTAGCAATACCTGATAGGCTTTAGTGCTACCTAGATTAGCGGAATCTTTTAATTCCCATGAGTAGTTAGCGTCGCCATTAGTTAAATAGCTTTTTAGTGCATTTTCTGGAGTGATTTTGGTTTGTGAAAATCCCAGAATAGGAATCATAACGAAGATGATTCCAGCGAATAGATTTTTCATATGTAGGTTAAATGGTTTAGGTAAATATAGAAAAATATTTTAGCTAGTTTACAAACTTCACATTCAAACCTACATACCAGGTTCGGCCGTCTGCCGGCAGAATTCCTGGACCTGGATAACCGCCAGATCTACGCGTAAAATAGCGTGCATCCGTTAAGTTGTTTACGCCAAACTTCAGCTGGGCATACTTTTTAAATTTATAGGATCCCGAGATATCCTGCACTTGATACGCTGGAATTAGGCCAGTTGTCGCTGCGGAATTAGGAGTAACGGTGTTGCTCGCGTCTGAGAACGCTTCGCTAATGTCACTTATTTGCCAGCTCAATGAAAAGCCTTTTTTAGAATAGGTAATTCCGTAGCGATTGATTTTATCAGGGGCATTTTCCACGTGCTTACCTGCTAGGTTTCCTTCGACAATTTTGCCGTTTACGACTGATGTTGTTTTGAAGTCCAAATACCGTGCGCGAATCGCAGCCACTGAAGCAAATAAAGAGATGTTTCCAAAGCGTTGATTTTTCAGCCATGCGGTCGTTGGGCTAAATTCGATGTAAGCCTCTGCGCCTTTGGAAACCGAATGACCTAGATTTGTACGGTATTGATAAATTTTTCCATCAGCAGCAGTTTGCGCAATTGTTCCCACACGATTGTTGTAGTCAAGGTGGAAATAATCGATATCAAAAGTCAGGTAATTTCCTATCTCTCCTCGATAGCCAAAGTCAAAGTTATAACCTTTTGCATCTGATAAATTAGGGTCAATCACGTCTGTGGTCGCTGGAGGCAACAAATCGGAGGATAAAACAGGGCGATAGGCTTGCGCAATGTTGCTGTACAGTTTTGTGTTGGTGCTGATTTTATATTCTGCTCCTGCGCCTAGTAAGACGAATGATCGTCCTCGGCTACTCGGTATGGCCGCGATGGGCGAACCAGTAATGCTCAGACCAGATTGTCCCGTCATATGTGTTTCGATTTGTTCCAAACGGGCACCTACTGTCACAAGCAAAGGATCTGATGGTCTCAGAATCGTCTCCGCAAAAGCAGCATAATTGGTATTATGGAAGACCAAATCCCGAGTATACAATCCTTGAATATCAAAATCCATACCGCTTCCATTGCTTCCCACACCTAATTGCTTTCTTTTCATTTCACCGCCGAAATACCGAAGACCTGTGGCCACCGTATTATTCCAAGACCCTAGGCGGTAGTTTAGTAGATAGCGCAATTCCATGCCGTTTGTTTGGTAATAATCTCGGTCTACTTGTCTGTTTCCCATAAGATCAACCTCCGTTATGGCCTTTGTGAAACCCACCGAATTGCGTTCAGCCGTGGTCCCAAAATACTTCAAACTTAGTTTCGATTCTGTATTAATAACATAGTCAGCAGTCAATGCATAGATGAACCAGGGGTTGCTAAACCAGTTTCTGGCGCGCTTGCTTTGCTGGGCATTTTGGGCAAATTCTACGTCCGTTAAACCGCCTGCTTGTTGACTTTGTGTATACATGTAGGTCAGCTGGGCCCCTAACTTAAGTTTGTTGGAAACCGCGTAGGATAACTCTGCGTGCGAGTGATCCGTATTAAAATAGGAGTTTTGGCGCCATCCATTTCCTACTCTCTTCTGGTAGTAGGTGGTATAACTTAAACGTCCAGCTGTTCCCCCTAGGTAATTAAAGGAGCTAAAGAGGCCATTATTTCCGGTGGTGTTTTGGCTTTCAACCACCAGCTTTGTCGAAAGATCAGGCTTGCGAAGGACAAAATTCATTAGCCCTCCAAACTGAGGTCCATATTGTAGAGAGCTTGCCCCCCGAATAATTTCAATGCGGTCGACTACTTCCATTGGTGGGGTATAATAGGCCTCTGGGTAACCCATTGGGTCTGGGGTGATGTCGTAACCGTCCATACGCACATTGAATTCCCAGGACCGGTTAGGCGAAAGTCCTCGCGACGCCACTCCTAATTGGATGCCTGAACCATCGCTTTCCCAAACCGATATGCCGGGAGTTTTAGAAAAGATTTGGCGGGAATTATTCATCGCTAAATTAGCCTGCAGGTTATCGAGCAGGATGACCTCGTTTTTTTTGCCAGCCGTGATAGTGTATTCGTTTACCTCTGGTAAAAACGTGTTCCCTTTTACCCCTGATTGGGCAAAAACCGAAACGCCTTGAAGTTCTGTCACATCACTTAAAGAAATGTTTGCTTCGCGCTGTTCGCCTTCATTTAGCGTGACTTCTACAAGGCGGGGTTTATAACCTACAAAACTCACTTTGACTGTATACTGACCAGGCTTTAATCCTTTCAAAATATAATTGCCTTTTGCATTACTTTCTACTCCGCGTACTGTACCTACGAGCGCAATAGTGGCTCCAGGAAGTGGCTCCTTTGTTTCGGAAGTAATCTGCCCCGAAATAGCCCCTAATTGTGCAATAGAAGAGAAAGGAAGTATGAATAAGAAGGCTAGAAGGCGGTTTTTCACTCAGATTTTATTTAGACTAATTTTAAATAGAGCACAAATGTAAGTAGTGAATGCGAATTCTACAACACTATTTAGAATTATTTTAAATAAGACGAATGACGATTATTGATCGCGAGGTAGCTTTTTTCGAAACAAATAGCGGGATTTCTTGTTTAAAGTCTGATAAACAGCTAATTAGATGAAAATTAATCGCGAAGAGTTTTTAAATAAATTAACAGGGGGCCTTGCAGTCACTTGTGTTGCATGTATGGCCGCGGCTTGTGCTAAAGACGAGCCAGTCACGCCTGCTAATAATACAATTCCAGGTGGGAATACATCAGGAGTGACGGTAAATCTAGCTACCGAATTAAAGAACGTTAATGACTTTGTTGCCAAAACTGGGGTTATCGTCATTCGAACTGCCGCAGGAAATACAGCCAATAGCTTTTTGGCCTTTTCTTCCTCTTGTCCTCATGCAGGGGCAACGGTGGTATACAATAGTTCCACAAGTTCTTTTTTATGTGCTTCTCACGGGTCCACATTTAGCGCCAATGGGTCATTGTTAAATGGGCCAGCTGATAGGGGTTTGACGAGCTTAACAGTTGTGATTTCGGGTTCAACTTTAACAGTTAAGTCGTAGCTTAATGTGTAAATAAATTTTAACTTGTGGTTCACAAAATTTAACCACATGAAAAAATCTTTAACTAGATCGCTTTTTGCTTTAGCAATTTTAGCCTCTATGAGTTCTTGCGCCACCGTTTTTGGAGGAAGAGTGACTGAGTATCAAAGAACAAAACCTGCTGTAGGTCAGCCAGCCAGAGAAATTAGAGCTGGAGCTTTGATTGCCGATGTTTTCCTTTTCTGGCCAGGTGCCATTGTCGATTTCGCAACCGGAGCGATTTATCGACCAAAGTAATCGTTATCTAAGTAAGAAGCACCTTTTCGAAGGTGCTTCTTTGTTTGGGATTATCATCACGCTGAATAATCAAATGCCATTTTCACTACCACTAATCCTTCTTTCCCTTAAATAAAGCCCAAATCGCCATACAGTGTCCGTGGCCTAAATCGAATACCTCTTTCAACCAATTCGTCACGTCGGTCGCTTTAACAGTTGCAACCAGTTGACCGTTTTTTAGAAAGCCTTTTTGTTCAGCGAGTGATTTTAAATCTTCAGGGCTTTTTCCTGTTTTAGCTTGAATGTTATCGAGATAGGCTTGGAAAGACATATATAGGGTGATTACAAATTCAATTTTTGCAAATATATTTGTTGTAAATAAACCACCATGAAATCATCTTTCAACAAATACTTGTACATCGGTTTCGTCCTTTTTGGGCTTTATGAATTGTTTGTGAAACACTCGGCTTTAGAGGCTGCTACTCGATTCGGAATTGCTTTAGCATTTGATCCATTTGACCAGGATCAACCGTGGAAAGAGCGTCCCATGTGGCAAAAAGCGGTATTAATTTTTCATCTAGCTGTTGTTGCCGGATTGTTTGGCTATGAAGTAGGGAGCTCAGATGATTTAATAAATGGTATTAAAGACGGCTGGAACGGCAAATAGGCTATGTATATCTCACTCACTGGTTTAAAGCCTAAAGGATTCTTCTCTTACCTTCGGTTTTGGCTTTTAGCCATTCCGTCATTTCGTCAAGCCCAAACAGCGCCGGGAATTCTCCATAGCCAAGTTAAAAAGGTGCACGAATACCAATGTACGATTACCGCTTGGGAGAGCCGGGAGCTTATGCTAAATTTCATGCGAAGTGGAGCGCACCTTAAAGCCATGAAAGCCTTTTATCAAATCGCGACGGGTCCTACCTATGGGTATGAATCGGAGACCATTCCTAGTTGGGAGGAGGCGTATGCCTTACTCACGGAAAAGGGTAAAATGCATTGATTAATAAAACAATAATTCATCCACCCGTAACCAAGCGCCCTTTCCCTTGTTGTCTACGAAGGCCGGCATTCTTTTTAATCGCTCCGCTTTGATGCGGTAATATTTTGCCTTTATGCCGGTAACCGGGATGTTAATTCCACGTGGAGAATAGCCATTTTTCTCTTTAGGTTGAGAAGGTTTTACAGTGGTAATCAAACGCAATTTATCTGGCGATTCCCCTGCCCAAACTTCCACCTTCACCGGAGGGAAAACATCTGAATCCGTTCGCTCTAAATAGGAGAGGGTTACACCATGGATGGGCGCCGGCTGCGCAAAGGTAGCGACCGCATCGAAGTCTGTTTCTTTAAATCCAAGCCAAGAATAATTGGATACACCTTTCACCTCTCGAGCGCCTAACACAAAATCGTATAAGCTGGCACCGCCTGCCGCAGGATAGGTAGGGTCTGGCTTGGTTAGTAGATCTATGCGGGCTGGGATGAATTGAGATTTGTACACCCGCATGTCGATGGGCTTACTGGCAAGCCAGCCGGGCTTAGTGGCCAAGATACGTACCTTCGCATAATTCGTGATGGCAATCGATGCCTTTGTTGCCGGGCTACGTAAGCTATCGGGCAAGGAATCATTTAACGTATAGCGGAACAACACGTCACGCAAGGTATGTTTGAAGTTGAGCTTTTCTCCGGGTTTTAAAATCAGATTTTCATTCACTAAAATGGGTGGATTGATCTGCAAAGTTTCCTCCTTTGGAATGTAGCCGGCATCGAATGATACCTTTGGGAATTGGTTACGTAAAGCCCCTAAATCTGCCGTTGAAAGGTTCGTGCTCCACACATGAATTTCCTTTAAGGCAGGGAGTTTTGCAAGCAATTTCGATACCCCTGATTTCCCTACTTTCGTTCCCGACACAGACAACTGCTCTAAGTGATTTAAGCCAGCTAATTGTGCTATTCCTGCATCGTCTATAGACGTGAAATTGAGGTTCAATTTTTCAAGATGAGAGAACTTTGAAACAAGGTTCAGCGATTCATTCGTGATGGGCATTTTCGAGAGCTGCAAGCCTACTAACTGCTCGCTGACTTGCGATAAATTAGACAGCGTTATGGGATCAAATTTTGCCGCTACATAAAAATCTGCCTGCAATGCGGGGGACTCATTTGCGATTGGATACACCGTGCAATACGGGGTGTTCACGGATTCGATGGATGATTCCGACGCAGCTGAAAAATCGTACGATTTTGTGTTTGCTGTTAGGGTATTAGGCTGTAGTAGTTTCTGAAAATCCGCACTGAACTGACCCATTTTCTTATCGAAAGAAGCCCCTTCTTTTACCCATAAAGTCAAGATCGTAATTTCGTCAAGAGTCAACTGCGCTTTACCCAGAGGAGGCATGTGCTCCTTCGCGTTCATGGGCAATTTGATTCGCTGAATGAGGTGACTATTTAACGCATCCCCGGCCTTCCAAATCGCGCCATGTTTTCCGCCCTTCATCAGGTTCGCAATGCTATTCATTTTGAGTGCGCCTTTTGTCTTTTGGTCATTGTGACACGACTCACATTTGGCTTTTAAAATGGGTTGGACAATGTCCTCAAACACCACACTTTCTGAGGTGATTTCTGTCGCCTTCTCCCCAAAACGTAAATAGTCTTCCCCATGCGTTATGCTCGCTCCGGTGTGTCCGGCCACCACTAAGGCGGCGAATCCAAGCGCAGCTCCTATGAGGAGATTTCGGCGAAGTAACACCCAAACAAAATATAGAAATGATACCGCGACTCCCGACCACTGATGCCAGTCCAAAGCGCTCGTTTCGAAGCCGCCTTCTTTGGCCAAAAACAAACCAAAAATGGCTGTAATGGTGGAAAAGATGGCGGTAATTAATAACAGAAATTCAGCTAAAACTTCGAAGGAAGGCAACTGATTTTTGATGGCGAAAAGACCTAGCAATAAAACCCCGAAGCCGATAGGTAAGTGTAAAATTAGAGGATGCAAATGGCCGATACCTACTAGTGGCAATGCAAAGCTTGATTGGAAAATTAATAGGAAAACGAGGAAGCCTTGGAGACCCCACAAAATCAAATTCCCTATCTTTTCGACTTTCCCCATTACGCGATTAATCCTGGTAAAACATTCCCTGCGATATCCGTTAATCGGTAACGACGGCCCAAATGCTTGTAAGTCAATTGTTCGTGATTGATCCCCATCAAATGCTGTACCGTCGCATGGAAATCATGGATGTGCACCGGGTCTTTCACGACGTTATAGCCCAATTCATCTGTCTCCCCATAAACGGATCCCGCCTTTACGCCTCCGCCGGCCATGAAAATACTGTAGGCACGCGGGTGGTGATCGCGGCCGTAATTATCTACCGTATATTTCCCTTGGCAATAATTCGTACGACCAAATTCCCCTCCCCAAATTACCAGCGTTTCATCTAATAATCCGCGCTGTTTCAAATCTGTAATTAGTGCTGCTGAAGATCGGTCTACATCTTGCGCTTGCATCGCCATTTCTTGTGGCAAATTGCCATGAGAGTCCCAACCTTGGTGGTAAATTTGCACGAAGCGAACGCCCGATTCGGAAAGTTTACGCGCTAGCAAAACATTCGCCGCATAAGTACCCGGAACTAAACATTCCGGTCCATACATTTTGATGATGTGGTCTGGCTCTTTTGATAAATCCGTTAATTCCGGAACCGCTGTCTGCATGCGGTAAGCCATTTCGTATTGTTGTACTTTGGCTTCTACTTCCGGATCCTTATTCTCCGCAAAACCTTCGTGGTTTAATTCCGCAAGCTGGTCCAGCATTCTGCGGCGACCGGCCTTATCGATTCCATCCGAATCATTCAAATATAAAATGGGATCCTCTGAACTGCTAAATACCACACCTTGATGCGTCGAATCTAAAAATCCATTCGTCCAAAGCTTCGAATAAACACCCTGTCCATTTCCGCGTCCGCGCGAAAGTAACACGCAGAAAGCAGGTAGGTTTTTGTTCTCACTTCCTAAGCCATACGACATCCAGGCACCCATACTCGGGCGGTTACCTACCTGAGCTCCCGTTTGCAAAAAGGTCAATGCCGGATCGTGATTAATGGCATCGGTACTCATCGTGCGAATCACACAAATGTCATCCGCGATCGAGCCTATGTGCGGGAATATTTCACTGATGTAGGTACCCGATTTTCCGTGTTGTTTGAAATTATAATACGAACCGACGAGCGGGAATTTATCTTGTGATGCCGTCATTCCGGTGAGCCGTTGGGTCCCACGAATCGAGTCCGGTAAATCCTGCCCGGCCATTTTGTTCAGCATGGGCTTGTAATCGAAACTCTCATATTGCGAGGGAGCACCGTTTTGGCATAGGTAAATGACGCGTTTTGCTTTAGGGGCAAAGTGTGCAACGCCTAAAGGCAATGATTGCGCGGAGGCATCGCCTTTGAATAAATCGGGCACGAGCAAGGAACCTAGGGCTAGTCCGCCTATGCCCGCAGCCGCCTGACCGAAGAAATGGCGGCGCGTAATATTGAGTCGATTTTTAAAGAATTCGTTTTCCATATTATACCCGCATGATGGCCTCCTCTAGGTTATAAATTAATTGAATCGTCAGCATCATCGCCGCCGTAGATCCGGTGACCGCCGCCTTGTCCTGTTTGTATTCCCCTATCTTCATGAGCTTCTGAACTTTCTTCGGATTTTGAACACAAGAGGCTTGCTCGGCTTCATAGTATTTTTTCAGCATCGCGAGTTCCTTGTCTTTCGGAGCTCGACAAACAATGCGCCTAAATGCGCGCGTTAATTTATCCTCAAGGCTTCCTTTTTCACGCGAAAATTGACTGGCTAAGACGCGCGAACTTTCCAAAACGTGTGGATCATTCATCATCACCAAAGCCTGCAATGGGGTATTCGTTCGACCTCTCTGCACCTCACATTGATCGCGATTACTCGCATCGAAAATCAACATGGTAGGCGGTGGGACCGTACGTTTAATGAACACATACATACCGCGGCGGTATAAATCTTGGTTGTGGTCTTGGATGTAATTCATCAATGATCCTCTACCAGAAGTGGCTACTTCCCACAAGCCTTTAGGCTGGTAGGTCTTCACACTTGGACCACCAATTTCTTTATTTAAGATACCAGCAGAGGCTAATACTTGATCCCGAATCTGTTCAGCCGGAATTCGTATACGGGACATGCGCGACAAATAGATATTTTCTGGGTCGACTTTTATGGAAGCAGAGCTAACTGTGGAGGCTTGTTGGTAGGTGGCCGACAACACGATTTGTTTGACTAATCGTTTGATATTCCAACCGTGACTTTGGAAGTCAACAGCTAACCAGTCGAGTAATTCCGGATGGGTAGGAAGTTCTCCTTGCATTCCGAAATCGCCCACCGTTTTCACGATGCCTCGCCCAAAAAACTGTGCCCACATGCGGTTAACAAACACGCGAGATGTCAGTGGGTTTGCAGGATCTACTACCCAACGCGCTAAGCCAAGGCGATTTTGTCCGTACTTGGCAGGGGTGAAAGGTAAAATACTTTTTGGCAATCCAAAACCAACCTCAGGCCCAGGCATATCGTAATTCCCGCGCGACAAGACGTAGGTAGGCCGATGTTTACTGGAATCTGCCATGACCATGACGTCGACGGTTGCGGTATCTTTTTTATGAATAAATTTCAGAATCGATTGCACGTCTTTAGTCGATATGGACATATTAGGGGGATCCGCAAACGAGGCGTCGATGGTCCCAAACAATCCCTTTTCAGGCACCTGGTTAAAAAAGGCATAGGTGCTGTAATAGTCCTTTTGCGAAATAGGATCATACTTGTGATCATGGCAGCGCGCGCATTCGAAGGTCAGCGCAAGGAAAGATTTTGAAAAAGTATTCGTCCGATCGTTCACATATTCCACGCGGTATTCTTCGTCGATCACCCCACCTTCTTGCGTAATCTTGTGATTGCGGTTGAAGCCAGTAGCGAGTAGCATCTCTTTAGACGGCCGAGGCATTAGGTCGCCGGCTAGTTGCCACGTGACGAATTTAGCATACGAATAATTTGAATTAAATGCGTGAATTACCCAATCTCTCCACGGCCACATGGTTCGCAAACCATCATCTTGGTAGCCGTGCGAATCCGCATAGCGCGCCAAATCCAGCCATTGAATCGACATTTTTTCGCCGTAATGTTTACTGCTGATTAGCTCGTTAATGATCTTTTCGTAGGCCTGCGGGCTGTCATCTTTTAGGAAACGATCCTGCATTTCGAGCGTCGGCGGCAGGCCAGTTAAATCAAGACAAACTCGTTTCAATAACTGCTCTTTCGATGCTTCAGGGCTAGGCTTTAACGATTTCTCCGCCATTTTTGCGTAGACGAAGTAGTCAATCGGATTGCGCACCCAATCCTCATCTGCATCAGGCAATTTCGATTTTACGGGTTTGATAAAGGCCCAGTGTGGTTTGTAAACGGCCCCTTGTTTGATCCACTTTTCGATGAGGTCAATTTCATGTTTGGAGACTGTTAAATGCGAACTCATCGTAGGCATTCTTAACGAGGTATCCTTCGTGATTAATCGTTGGAAAGCATCTGAAGATTCTGGGTGGCCTGGAACAATGGCACGCATAGAAGGATTATCTTTGAAGGCGGCGTATGCTCCTTCCGGGGTGTCTAATCGAAGGCCAGCCTTTCGCTTGTTCGCATCCGGCCCATGGCATTTGAAACAACGGTCGGAAAGAATCGGTCGGATGTGGTAGTTATAATCAATGACATCCGGCATCGCGGTTTCCTGCGCTTGCGTATCTGAACAGCGGGTATACGCAAAAATGCTCCCGATGGCTAGGAGTAACAGAAACCCAAATCGCTTGCTCAATAATGTCATAGTTTTCAAGACGAATACCGAAATATACGATTAAATTTTTTCTTTGAAAATTGCTATTTGTTAAAGGCTAGCTGAGCGCTGTCTACTTCGATCGGCCACTGCCCTTTGAACCCAGATTGAATGGCTAAATCTGGTCGATTTTTTTTGAGTTGTGCGACGCCTTTTTCGGTAATTCGTGTTTGCCACAAATAAACGCGCTTGAGCGATTTGATTTTCGCAAGCGTTAGCAAACCTCGATCACTGATTTGGGTCCCCACCAGATTAATTGACTCTAAATAGGCCAAGTTTTTTAGGCTCTCGAGATCCTGGTCTGTAATTTTGGTATGCTGTAAATCAAGGAAAATCAACAAAGACATGTCCGCAATTTCCTTCATAAATTCTCCGCTAACACCGGTATTCCCTAATTTTAAGCGGATGATTTGTGCATTAATCGATCGTAAATCAGCCAGTTCTTTGTTGGTTACGCGAGGTGCGTTTATGGCATTGACCTCGATGTAGTTTTGGGCTTTTGAAACTGGATTTGCGAGTAGGCCATGCTTGCGAATCCGCGCAAGATCAGCCTCGTCGGCTGCATCAACTGACTGTTTAAATACGGCGGATTCCATTGCTACCTCCGCTTGTGTATACGATTTTAAAATGGCATTTATTTTTTCGTCAGCGGGTAGTTGGGCTACTTTTTTATTGAAATCAGCCCCCTGCTGTATCCACCAATGCAGTAAAGAAATGTCGTTCTCGGTTAGGGGAGTTTTTCCTTTTGGAGGCATGTGGTGCTCATCGTTTTCTTCCAATAAAAGCCGTTTGATTAGCTCGCTTTCTAAAGGCTTTCCGGCAGCGATAATGGGACCATCTTCGCCGCCTGCTAGGATAAAATTAGGGGCGTCTAAACGAAGTTTGCCTTTTTGTTTTTCTGCATTGTGGCAGGAAATACAGCGCTGGGTTAAAATCGGTTTGACGAGTTGCGTATAAACGACGGCTTCTTTCAGGTTTGTGATTTTAGGGGCCTCTTGCACGTCTTCTTTTTCAATTCCCAGCATTTTCTGTGCAGGGGCAGGGAAACTCGCCGTTAAATAATCAGAACCATGGGTTAGATTTCCTCCATAATGGCCGGTGACCGTAAGGCAAAGGAGCCCGAGAATAAACAGGGAATTCGTTAAATGGCGATTCAGGCCAGCGCGCATGATATAGGTTAAACCAAGCGATAGCACGCAAGTACTTACTCCCAGCCACAGGTGAATTTGTAAGGTCCCAGGATCGTATTCGCCAGCTTGTGCAAGCGACCAACCCATGGCTGCGGAGATTAGGGCAAATGCGGACGTCCAGATTAACATATGCACGACAATTGGCCGGGCAGCTGTATGCTTTTGTGCATAAAAAAAATGCAAAATACCGGCCATGAAGAACATACCGATGGGCAAATGCACCAGCATCGGATGGAAATGTCCCCAAAAAATAAGCCATGACTGGCCTGCCTCCGCGATCACCATTTAGCCAATTCGTTCAAGTTTGATTGGGTAGGTTTTTCCAGACGCCCACTGTGGCACATAGATATTTTCGTCGGAATCCGCATAGACATCGTGCGGGTGAATAAAGACTTTATGCACGTCGTCTTTTACCTGCTTTTGCAAAACGCCATTTTGGTAGATAGGTTCCGAGCCTCCGGGTGTTGAAACTACCTTCATATTTTTATCTAGGATTTGGATATATCCTGAACCCACTAGGGAGGCATCTGTGCTACGGAAGCAGGCGGCTAAAATATAGTCGCCGTGTAATACAGGTCGACAAACAAAAGACCCAGGTAGGTGATATCGAGTGATGAATTTACCATCTAACGTGAAGCGCTTTAAGCTATTATTCACGCGATCCGTGATTAATAATGTCCAGTTATTGGGGTCGCGGGTATCCACTAAAACCCCATGGCAGCAGTTAAACTTATTATCGTCATAAACGGAGGAGTGTCCTCCGAAGTGGCGGATGTAACGGCCTTGCGAATCATATTGAATGATGTAATTAGCCCCATATCCGTCGGCCACATAGATGTCACCATTCTTTGGATTGACCGCTGTTTCCGTGGGAACAAATTGAAGTGGATGATCGTATACGCCCGTCTCTTTTGGGTAATCAATCTTGAAAATTTCGCGACCTTTTAAATCAGTTTTGATGACTTGATGGCGTGTGTTATCGCAGATTAATAAAAACTGTTCGCCTCCTTCATTTAGTATGGTTAAACCATGGGCACCCGGATAGGAATGTCCCCAGGAGTCGAGTAGTTTGCCGGATTTATCGTAGATGAGGACGTTGTTTTTCACCTCGTTAGTGAGCATAAATAATCGGCCTTTTGCGTCTTCCACCATCTCGTGGCAGTCGTTTACGGGATTTTTTCCAGCGTCCAAAATGCCCCAATTGGGCACTACTTTATACCTAAATGAGCCATGGCCTAGGGTGATTTCTCCGGCTTTGGGTGCGATTTTTTTCATGTTGTTGTTGGTTAACAGGCCGGTTCCGATCAGTGCGGAACTGGCTTTTAAAAAGTCTCTGCGTGGGATAGATTCTTTCATCAGTTTTAAGGTTTATTTATGCTTTCATCAATGTTAAATAGGGCGTTTGCCACTAAGGTTTTAGCGACTAAATTAGCCGGATTAGGTGGCACATCGTTATCTGGACAAATTTTTAAAAAGGCCAACGTTTCTTTCGGGTGCGCTCGATAATACGCCAGGGTCTGCGTATAAAAAGTACTTAATGTCTCCGCTTTTTTAGGAGCAATAGTTCTGCCAAATAAATCAGCATAGCCTTTTTCAATAAAACGCAACCCATTCTCTTGGTATTTGCGCGCAAAAAATTGCGATGCCTCTATAAACACGGGATCATTTAGGGTATTCAGCGCTTGCATAGGCGTGTTCGTGCGAATCCTACGTGAAAGGCAAATATCGCGCGTTCCTGCATCAAAGGTTACCATCGTAGGATAAGGGCTGCTGCGTCTCCAATAGGTATAAAGTGAGCGTCTCCATTGTTCTTCTCCACTACTTTTTTCCCATTTCATGCCACTATACGGTGCATTCCAAACCCCATCTGGTTGCTCTGGCATAACACTAGGGCCGCCTAGTTTTTCACTCAATAATCCAGACCAAGCCAGGGCTTGATCGCGTACTTGCTCTGGGCTTAATCGGATGCGTGGACCCCGAGTTATGTAGCGATTGTTCGGGTCTTTTTCGCGAGTGGCCTTATCTACAATTGCAGATTGTTGGTAGCTAGCGGACATGACGATATACTTCAATAAATCTTTCGGTTTGTACTTGAAATCAACCTGAAACTTATAGGCTAAATGATCTAGCAAGGGCTGGTTTACAGGCGAGAGACCTTGACTCCCTAAGTCTTCTAATGTTTCGACGATTCCGATCCCAAACAGCTGTTCCCAGAATCGATTCACCGCCACGCGGGCAGTCAACGGATTGCTTTTGCCACCGATCCAATTCGCTAAATCCAAGCGATTGTTAACGGGGCCATTTTTGAATAAGGCCGGAATTCCAGGTTGTACCGCATCGGCTGGATTTAACCAAGAACCACGAGCAAAAACTCGGGTTGTTCTGGCAAAGTCCGCCGGGTTTTCGAGCATAACGGGGGTTGTTAATTCCGGTTCGGCGGCAATCGCTTTTAGGGCTAAACTTTCAAATTCGGTTGCTTTAAGTGCCGCAGGAACTTCAGGCAATAAAGCCCAAAATCCAATCGTCGCGGTCGTTTGGTCTGGCTTTGTTTTGGCATTCGTAAATTCCCAAACCAGGTCTTGCTTTCCAGGCAAAGAAGGAATGTTTACGAAGGTATAGGCCCAGCCTTTCACAAATAACCCTTTCGGTTTAGCGTATTTTTCCTGCAGCGTCGTATCTAGTTTTATACGAGCGATAACCGGCCCCGTTTTTGTGCCCTGATGAATAGTTAAAAACGTAGGCGCTGGACCCGAGTTTCGACAAGCAATTAACAGCTTGGTTTTTCCCATCACGGGAACGGCTTTAAAGCGCGCGGAACCGTTGTTTCGAACGGCTAAGTATTTGTTATCCGCTAAGGCGCTATTATCAAACTGATCTGCCCAATGTGGATGGATTTTAGGCTCCACAAAACGGATCATATTTCCCCAGGCTTTTTGGGAGGCGACAGGTTGATTGACTAAAAAGGATTTGAGCTGCGCAATCGTTTTTTCATCCTCCGGTTTGTAATGTTTGTAGGTAGGAGAATCATCGGGAATATCTTCGTCGCGGGAGTTATTAAAGAAGGCCATGTAGCGGTAATATTCCTCATGCCGAATCGGATCATAGGGATGGGAATGGCATTGAACACAGCCAAAACTTGTGCCTTGGAGCACCTCCCAAGTCGTATTTACGCGATCTAGGATAGCCGCCGTTCTGAACTCTTCATCCTCCGTTCCCCCTTCATCATTATTCGTAGTATTGCGGTGAAAGGCGGTGGCGATGTAATCGTTTTCTTGTGGATTAGGAAGCAGGTCCCCCGCGAGTTGTTCCTTAATAAACTGATCGTAAGGCTTGTTTTGATTGAAAGAGGCGATGATGTAATCCCGGTATTTCCAAATGCTTCGCGCCTCATCTTTCTCATATCCTTTCGTGTCCGCATAGCGCGCTAAGTCCATCCACATGGAGGCCCATTTTTCTCCAAAATGAGGGGATTTCAACAACTTATCCACCTGCTTTTCATAGGCGTCATCTGACTTATCTTTTTCGAATTCTTGGTAATCGGATGGCGTAGGAGGAAGCCCCGTTAAGTCTAAATAAAGTCTGCGCAATAGGTCTGGTTTAGTCGCCGATTCAGCAGGGGATAAGCCCTGATTTTTTTGTTCAGCTTGGACAAAATAATCCAACTCATTCTTTGCCCATCCACTCGAAATCCCTACCCAACTCAGTGCCTTTTCCCACCAACTTCCTACCGGAATGCTAGGAGCTTCCACGGGCTGATAAGCCCAATGTTCTCCCCAAGTGGCACCCTCTTTTACCCAGGTAGTTAGCAGCTCGATTTCTTCTTTCGAAAGTGCCGGTCTTTGGTACGGCATTTTTTCCTCTGGATCCTGACTGTGCAGTCGCTGAATAAAACTCGATTGTTCCGGATGTCCGGGGATAATGGCCGGCTTTCCAGATTTCGTTTTCGCTAAGGCCTCCTCTTGAAAAAGTAAACTAAAGCCACCTTGCTTTTTAACCCCTCCATGGCAGGAGATGCAATTCTTATTTAGGATGGGTTTTATCTGGGTGCTATAATCTACTTTTTCCGGTTTGCTTCCGAAGTAATAAGCCGCAATTCCAGCGATGCAAAGGCCCAGAAAAAGGATTATTCTGTTCATCACCTAGGCTAAAATCGGTTTAATCACTTTCCCGAATACATCGGTCAAGCGGAAATTTCGCCCTTGGAAAGGGAATGTAAATTCTTCGTGGTTGATGCCTAAGCAGTGCAAAATAGTTGCCTGAAGGTCATAAATGGACGTTTTCCCGCTAACGGTCGCATAGCCTAAATCATCGGTTTCGCCTAGCGACATACCCGGTTTGATACCTCCGCCTGCTAGCCACATGGTAAACGCCTCCGTATGATGGTCACGACCAAAATACCCTTGCGCCTTCCCTTCTCTATTTTCTTGCATGGGCGTACGTCCAAATTCCCCACCCCATACCACTAACGTTTCCTCTAACAATCCACGCTGTTCTAAGTCTATTAACAAGGCCGAAACCGCTCTATCTGTTTGTAAACATTTTTGATGCAAACCAAAATCTACCGATTCATTTTTCCCTGTTCCATGCATATCCCAGCCCCAGTCAAATAGCTGCACGAAACGAACGCCTTTTTCTACCATTTTTCTGGCCAGCAAGCAGTTATTCGCAAAGGATTCTTGCCCTGGATTTGTCCCGTATAACTGGTGGATATAGTCTGGCTCTTTGCTGATGTCCATCACCTCAGGAACGGAACTTTGCATCTTATAGGCCATCTCGTATTGTGCAATTCTGGCAACGGTTTCCGGGTCCCCAAACTCCTGGTAGGTTTCCTGATTTACCGCATTAATGGCATCGATACTAGCCTTACGAATATCGGATGTTAAGCCGTCAGGATTTTTGATAAATAGGACGGGCTCCCCAGCGGAGCGGCACTGCACTCCTTGGTAAACAGATGGGAGAAAACCACTTCCCCAGGCAGATTTACCCGCGTCGGGATTCTTTCCTCCAGAAGCAAGCACCATGAACGAAGGCAGGTTTTCATTCTCAGATCCTAGTCCGTAAGACACCCATGATCCAATCGATGGCCGGCCTAAGCGCGCCGATCCTGTATGCATAAGTAACTGGGCAGGTGCGTGATTAAATTGATCCGTATACATGCCTTTCAAGAAGGTAATTTTATCTGCTTGTGTGGCTAAATGTGGCAGGTGGTCTGAAATCCAATGACCTGCACTTCCTCGTTGCAGGAAATTTGCTTTAGGGCCTAATAAATTAGGCACCCCGCGAATGAAAGCAAATTTTTTTCCTTCAAGTAGTTCCTGTGGGCATTCTTTTCCATCAAATTTGGCAAGTAGAGGCTTGTAGTCAAATAATTCTAGTTGCGACGGCGCCCCAGCCATGTGTAAAAAGATGACCGACTTCGCTTTTCCGAAATGGGGCGGGATTCGAGTAGTCGCTTGTTGTGAGGTAGCCGGTGTTTGACAATTCCACAAGGCAGAACCGAAGGCAAGCGAGCCAATGCCTGTACCGAGCGACTGCAAAAAATGCCGTCTAGTCGCCAATACGGCTTCTTTTTCGATTGCTTCTTTGACTAAATTGTTCATATGGCCTGAATCAGGTTACCGGCGGATAAATCGCAGTTTCAAATATAGAACTTTGCATGATATATAAGTAAAATTTTATAATTTCCTACTCAAATACCATTCTTATGAAAAAGCTACTTTTCTTGATAATGTTGCCTTTTGTGTTTCAGGCTAAACCTGTGCGTGTCGGTATCGCTGGCATGACCCATGGACACGTGGGGCAAGTATATACGGCCATTAAAAAGCCACAACAAGATGTGATCATTGTAGGCTTTGCGGAACCCAATAAGGAATTAGGGATGTCGCTTTTGAAGAAGCAAAATCTCCCAGATTCGCTTTGGTTTCCTTCCTTAGAAGCCCTAATTGCGAAGACGAAACCAGAGGCCATTGCCGCCTTCAACAGTATTTATGAGCATTTGGAAGTAGTTAAAACTTGTGCCCCTAAGGGAATTCATGTGATTGTAGAAAAACCTTTGGCAGTTAATATGGATCACCTGAACCAAATGAATGCCATTGTGGCAAAACACCCTATTCATCTATTAACCAATTTTGAAACTACGTGGTATCCGTCTCATGCAAAAATGTGGCAGATGGTGAAGGAAGAAAAAGTCTTAGGAACCATTCGAAAAGTAGTAATCATGGATGGCCATCGTGGACCTAAAGAAATTGGATGTGCTCCTGAATTTCTACAGTGGTTGACGGATCCCGTTATGAATGGCGGTGGGGCGATTATTGATTTTGGCTGTTATGGGGCAAATATTATGACTTGGTTAATGGACGGCAAAAGACCGCTTTCCGTGACAGCGGTGACGCAGCAACTGAAACCCGATGTGTACCCGAAGGTGGACGACGAAGCGAGTATTATTTTGACATATCCGGATTGTCAAGCGATTATTCAAGCATCTTGGAATTGGCCTTTTGACAGAAAGGATACCGAAGTATATGGTACCAAAGGAATTCTTGTAGCCGATAAAACAAACAAGATGCGCTATGTGAAGGGAGATCGATTCGGGGAGGAAGGAATGATTTCCCTAAGCCCATTACCACACGAGGTTTCTAATGTGTTTCCCTATTTAGCGGCGGTCGTTCAAGGTCGAATTAAACCCAAGAAAGATTTATCCTCTTTCGAAATTAATCAAGCGGTGGTAGAGATTTTATCAGCCGCGAGGGAGTCCGCGAAAACAGGTAAGGCGGTTCAATTAAAGAACTAATTCAATTCCCAATACACCGATTAATCCCATAACTGCGAGTATGGTTTCCATGATGGTCCAGGAGCGCAAGCTGTTTTTGATGGATACGCCGAAGTATTCTTTGTAAAGCCAAAAACCGGCATCATTTACATGCGACAAAACCATAGACCCGGCTCCTATACTTAAAGCGAGCAGATTTGGGTTTGTGCCTGAGGAGGCCAATAAAGGCAATATCAATCCGGCTGTGGTGATGCCTGAAACGGTGGAAGAACCAGTCACAATCCGTAAAACGGCGGCAATTCCCCAGGCAATGATCAAGGGATTCAGGGCTGAATCTTGGGTAAACGAATGTAAGGCATCCCCCACGTGCATTTCTTGAAGTACTTCTTTAAAAGCACCTGCACCACCGAAGGTTAGCATCAGCGGAGACACTTCTTTGATGGATTCCACCAGCCATGCGCTGATTTCCGCCCAAGTAATTCCACGCCTGATTCCGAGCACATATACGGCGGCGAATACGGATACCAAGAGTGCCACCATAGGTTCGCCCAGTAATTCAATGACAGGCAATTGAACGAATGATTTAATAGCAATCAGCACCACAGGTAGTAATAAAATGAATAGACTATGTGCTACACTTGGGTTTTGGCCTACTTCATCTACCTCCACAAATGACATGGGAGTAGCGGGAATGTTTTTTACTGTTTTCCCAAACAACCAGCCAGAAGTTAACATGGCCGGAATCGAAATAAGGATACCATAACCCAGCGTGGCACCCATATCAGCCCCAGGCAAATGGGTAACTAAATAATAGGGAGCTGGATGAGGAGGCAGAAAACCTTGCGTAGTAGAAAGGGACGCCAGCATGGGAATTCCCAGGTAGACCGGGGGTAATTGATAGCGTTCTGCAGTCGACAACACGAGCGGCGCCAGCAAAAGAAACGCGACCGAAAAGAAAAGAGGAAGACCCACAATAAACCCGATCAACATAAAAGCAACAGGCAGGTTTTTTGGCCCAAATAGACGAACAAAATACTCAGATAAAACATAGGTGGCTCGGCTTTTCGCGACCATTTTACCTAACATGGCCCCTAAAATGATGATGGGGATGATGGATCCTAAGGTGCCGCCTATTCCCTTTTGAATGGCAGCAATGGTCTGTTCTGAAGAAAGCGAGCCTACCATTCCAAGGCCCAAGGAAACGACTAAGAAGGAAATAAATGGTTGAAGTTTCAGGACCGAGATTAGGGTCACTAATACCAATATGGCGATGCCGATTAGAAGCCAAATGCTCATATTTATCGATAGGTTTTTACAAATATAGGATAATTTCGTAGACGAAAGCGGAGGATTCAATCGACGAAATGACAACCTGAATGATGCATCTTTGTGGAACTTTGTCCAATCATAAAAACCCAACCAAAATGAAAAAATACCTAGCCATTTTAGCCGCGGCCATTCTATTTATGTCTTGTAAAAAAGACGAGAATGTTGAGCCTACAGATGACAATGAATTAATCACACGTGTAGAGTTAACCTTTATAAATAAGGCTACCAATGCATCAACCAAGTATACTTTTCAAGACAAAGATGGAGACCCGAAGACAGCTCCTGAAAAGTTTGATAAAATTGTTTTAACAAAAGGCGTTACCTACACGATGAGTATCGAAGCTTTTGATGACACTAAATCTCCAGTAACGGATATTACAGAGGAAATAGATGAAGAGTCAGATGTGCATTTATTTGTATTCAAAACCACGCCAGCTTCTTTATTAACGACGACGATTGAAGATATAGATAAAAATGGTTTGCCTATTGGTTTAACCACGAAAGTGCTAGCCTCTTCCACAGCTGGTACAGGTAAATTCAATGTGTTATTAAAACACCAGCCAGTATTAAATGGAGTTAAAGTGAAGACGGGACAAGAAGCGGGAGGGAGTACGGATATCGATCTTACATTTGATTTGGAAGTGAAATAGCCTCATAATCACTTAAAAAGGAAGCCCTCAGACGAGGGCTTTTTTTATGGTTAGCCTACAAGGTGTTCGTAGATTAAATAATTATTTCATTAATTTGGGATAAATAGAAATAAGACGAATGAAAAAAGCAATTCTCCTTAGTTGCGGCTTACTTGCAGCTACTTTTTTAAGCCACGCTCAATCGAGCAAAGCTCCAGCTGCAATCCAGCCTAAACCTGCCGATTCTTCCGCTGTGAAGAAGCCTGCATCGAAGTCGAAATCTTACGATCAGGTCATTACGAAGGAGGCGAAATCCAAAAAAGGCCTATTCACCACTCACCAGGTAGGCGATAAGTTCTATTTCGAAATCCCGAAAAAACATTTAGGCAAAGATATGTTATTGGTCAGCCAAATCGCCAAACTTCCAAGTGGTATCGGCGGGGGCTACGTCAATGCGGGAACGTCTTCTCGGGAGCAATTGATTGTTTGGGAGAAATTCCAAGAAAAGATTATGATCAAAATCAAATCCTACGCGTCGGTTGCAGCAGATTCATTGCCTATTAGCTTGTCAGTAAAGGCCAATAATTACGAGCCTACCTTGTATATGTTTGACATTGAAACCTACAGCAAAGATTCTTCTAATGTAGTGATTGATGTAACTAAATTTTACAGTAGTGACGTTCCGGCAATGAGTGCTTTAGATGCCTCCTTGCGTGCGACTCATGGGGTGAGAAACTTAGATGCGTCAAGGAGTTTTATTCGTTCCATGAAGTCGTTCCCGTTGAACATCGAAGTGCTACAAGATTTCACCTACAATGCTTCGAAACCATCCGTAACGGCTTACACGGAAACCATTAGCTTGCAGATGAATCAGTCGATGATTTTATTGCCTGAGAAGCCGATGAAGCCGCGTTTATTTGATGAGCGTGTGGGGTATTTCACCCAAAGACAATACGATTATTCCAGTGAGGAATTAAAATCAGATCAAAAAACATACATCCAGCGCTGGCGCCTAGAGCCGAAAGACATGGCGGCTTACAAGCGCGGGGAACTAGTTGAACCGATAAAACCAATCGTCTATTACCTTGATCCTGCGACGCCGATGAAGTTGCGCAAGCACATGAAAAAAGGGGTGGAGAACTGGCAAAAAGCCTTTGAAGTTGCCGGTTTTAAAAATGCGATTATTTGCAAAGATCCTCCAACTGCTGCCGAAGATCCGGATTTTTCTCCTGAAGATATCCGTTATTCCGTGATTCGCTATGTTGCAAGCACGACGCGCAATGCGACGGGACCCAGTGTGAGCGATCCGCGTTCTGGAGAGATTATTGAGAGTGATATTATTTGGTACCATAACCATTTACGTTCCTACCGTAATCGATTCTTATTAGAAACCGGTGCCTCTAATCCGAACGCACGTACCCTAGATACGCGTGAGGAGGACATTGGCGAGATGATGGAAATGGTGATTTCACATGAGGTGGGACACGCCTTAGGTTTCCCGCACAACATGGGGGCGAGTAGCTCGTACGAGGTGGAGAATTACCGCAAGGCAGATTTCACGAATAAAGAAGGAATTTCTGCTAGTATCATGGATTACGCGCGCTTTAATTATATCGCGCAGCCAGGAGACCAGGGCGTTCGTTATATCCGACAAATGGGCCCTTATGATGATTATGCTGTGAATTGGGGTTATAGAGTATTGCCTGATGCAGTTCGTCCAGAAGACGAAGTGCCTACCTTGAATAAGTGGGTGGAGGCGAAAGCGGGTGACCCACGATTCCGTTTTGGAAATCAGGGAACGAATTTCGATCCAAGTTCTCAAACAGAAGACATTGGAAATGATCCGATTCGCGCGAGCACCTATGCGGTGAAAAACTTGAAGTATGTGGCCAAAAATTTAGCCGATTGGACGAGCAAAAAGACCAACGATTACGAGGATTTGATCGAGTTGAACGATGAATTATTGGGTTCATGGTCGCGCTATGTGGGTCACGTGACGACCATGGTGGGCGGTGTTTATGAGCAATATGCTAAACCAAATCAAAACATTTCTTCTTATAATCCGGTGCCTAAAGCAAGCCAACAAGCAGCAGTCAATTGGTTAATCGCGAATGTTTTCACGAATGTGGATTGGTTGATAAACAGAGAGGTGGTAACGCACAACATGGCGGGTTACATCGATCGAATGAGAAGTTTACAGGTTAGTCCGATGAACCGGATGTTAAGTTTAGAGACTTTTGCGCGTTTGGATAATAGTGGATTGACTACTCCAAATCATTACAAGACCATTGATCTTTTCCAAGATGTACGCGGAGGCATTTGGAATGAATTAACTAGTGGCAAAAACATCGATCAATTCCGCCGTAATTTACAGAAGGCCTACATCGAACGCATGAAAGCGTTGATGACAGATCAGGCGAATGCACCAGCTGCTTTCGGTGCCCGCGAAAGCTATCCAGTAGCACAATCTGATGTACGCTCGATCGTGCGAGGGGAGTTGAAGGCGCTTCAAGCTAGTTTAGCGGCCTCAAAGGCGAAGTTTACAGATAAAGAGGTGCGCTACCACTTGGATGATTGTTTAGAGCGCGTGGGGTTGATTTTAAATCCTAGGAAGTAGGATTTTCAGCATAGCTTTTAAAGTTATCTAAAATCATCTGCCAGCCGGCTTGTTGCAGGGCCTCTGGGTTTTGATTTTCTGGTTCAAATTCCTCAGTTACTTTCGTGCCCATTTCGGTGGATGCGAAAGTAACTTTCATTTTACGCCCATCACCGATGAGGATATCGAGTGATTTTTGCTCCTCTATTTTCTGGAAAGTTCCCCAAAAATCAAAGCTCATCGAGCCATCTCTCGCCGCCATTTCATAGTGAAATTCTCCACCTACTTGCAGGTTTGTTTTCGCCGACGGGCAGTGCCAATCTGGTGATGCGAAGTTCCAGTTTTGAACGTGTTCAGGACTTGTCCACTTCTCCCAAACGGTAGCTAGGGGAGCGTTGATGGTGGTTTGTACGGTAATGAAAGCCATTCTACTTATGAGCTGTGGTGAGTAAATAAGACCTCTTTTCGGATCCTTAGGGGGCAAAAACAGGTAATTTTTTACAAATGTACTTTTTTGAGAGTGCAAATGTGAGCCACAACTGATAAATTTTGACTTAACTTTGCCTCGCTATTTTCATCTCAAAAGATGTGAATTTATTCGGAATGAAGAATCTATTGATTTTGTGTCTACTCAGTATGTCTGCCATGGGGCAGTCGGACACCTTGCGGTATACGTTTGGGGCTTATGTAGAAACCTATTATGGGCATAGCTTTGCTAGCCCGAAGGCTACGGAAAAGTCGGCCTTGTTTTACAATCACACTTCGCTTAACCGCCCAGCAATTAACTTAGGGCTCGTGGAGTTTTCCGTGTCAAAATCGAAGTGGACTCTTCGGGGGGATTTCATGTTGGGAACCTATTCGCAGAAAAACTTAGCCGCTGAGCCTGGTCTTTTGAAACATATTTACCAACTCAATGCGCAAGTGCAATTAGCGCCTAAGCACCAGCTGATTGTGGGAATTATGCCTTCACACATTGGCTTAGAGTCAGCGAAAAACTGGGAAAATCCGAGTTTTTCGCGCAGTTATATCGCAGAGAATTCCCCGTATTATGAAACAGGAATGGCCTGGAGTTATAACCCTACCCAGCGGATGAATGTGAAGGTTTTAGCTTTAACGGGCTGGCAAACGATCCATCGATTCCGCCCGGCATTAGGGACACAGATTACGATAGATAATGCCAAAGGTCTTCGCTTTAATTCGAGTGGTTTCATCGGGGATGAGGGAAAAGGACTAAGAGTATTTTATGATAATTATGTGCGGATTCCCATTTCAAATCGGTTCAATGCCTCCATTAGTTCGGATTTCGGGGTTGAGTCAGGTAAGTTTTGGCATGGGGGAGCGGTTTTTCTCACCTGGAAAGCAAAGCCATCGCTGAAGTTCACTGGGCGTTTGGAATATTATAATGACCCGCATGCCATTATCTTGGCGGAATCTTTAACGGACGTTTCGCAGTCTTTGACAGTAGATTACCAATTGAAGTCATGGACGATGTTGCGCACCGAGTTGAAGCATTCTGCTAAATGGGGAAATGAAATCGTGGCGGGGCTTTTGTTCAACCTCCAGGCTAATTGACCCAGGGCATCTTATGGGATAATTAGGGGCTTTGACTATATTTGCACAAACAAAATACAAGCACCATGATTATTGAACCTAGAATGAGAGGGTTTATCTGTTTGACATCTCACCCGAAAGGATGCGAAAAGAACGTATTAAATCAAATTGACTACGTGAAGTCAAAGGGAGCCATCGATGGCCCTAAAAAAGTGCTTGTCATCGGAGCCTCGACGGGCTTTGGTTTAGCTTCTCGAATCACGAGTGCATTCGGATCGAATGCCGCGACGATAGGCGTTTTCTTTGAAAAAGCTCCTGCAGAAGGCAAAACAGCCTCTCCGGGATATTATAATAGCCTTGCTTTCGAAGCAGCGGCAGGCAAAGCGGGTCTTTATGCGAAAAGCATTAACGGCGACGCGTTCTCGAACGAAGTAAAAACCCAAACAATCGACTTAATCAAGGCGGATCTAGGCCAAATCGATTTAGTGATTTATAGTTTAGCGTCTCCTGTACGTCAGCATCCAGTTTCGGGCGTGTTGCACCGTTCGGTTTTGAAGCCTATCGGCGACACATTCACGGATAAAACGGTTGATTTCCACACGGGGATTGTTTCGGATGTGACAATTACACCTTGCAGTGATGAAGATATTGCGAACACGGTTGAAGTAATGGGTGGTGAAGATTGGCAGATGTGGATGGATGCCTTGTTGAATGCGGGCGTTTTAGCAGATGGCGCGATGACCGTTGCGTATTCCTACATTGGACCTAAAGTAACGGAGCCCGTTTACCGCAAGGGAACTATCGGAATGGCGAAAGACCATTTAGAAGCGACGGCATTTAAGATTACGGATGATTTGGCCAAAATAGGAGGCAAAGCCTTCGTTTCAGTGAACAAAGCCTTAGTAACTCAAGCTAGTTCAGCGATCCCTGTGATTCCTTTGTACATCTCTTTGTTGTACAAAATAATGAAAGCAGAAGGCACTCACGAGGGTTGTATCGAACAAATTCAACGTCTTTATAGCCAACGCTTGTACACAAACGGAGAGATTCCTGTGGACGAAAAAGGCCGTATACGTATCGACGATTGGGAAATGAATGACGAGGTTCAAAAAGAGGTTGCGGAATTATGGAAAGGAGCTACGACAGAAAACTTGACTGCGATCGGCGATTTAGCGGGCTATAAATCAGATTTCTTGAACTTATTCGGTTTCGGTTTTGAAGGTGTAGATTACGCTGCGGAGGCAAATGAAATGGTGGAGATTCCGGGATTGATAACGGTAGCGAAATAAAAGGAAACCCATTCGGCAGATCCAATTGATACGATTTTGAGAGAGATGCCGGAGAAATCATATTATTAATATTTTTTATGATTTCTATAACATAGTTTAAATTTTATTATTCATTAATGTAGTTTACTTTTGAAATGCAAACGACTCTGACTCAATTAAATCATTTATTGTGTTAGTTTAATTAATGAACATTTAGTTATTAAAGGCCAAGCATTCTTTGCTTGGCTTTTTTCATTCAAAGTATTTCTGTCTGATTTGAGCTTTATTTTCGATTAAATAGGTTAAAAATGCCTTCGAAACAGGAGATAAATTTTTGTCTTTGTGCCAGATTAATTTCCATTTTGTTGAGATAGGTAGACCATTTCTTTCTATGATCTTTAAGGCACCTGATTTGATCTCATTTTTTATACCAATGATAGGCATGATCGAATAGCCTAATCCAGCAATAACCGCCTGTTTCACTGCTTCATTTGACATTAATTCAATTTTTTTCAAACCATCTACGCCTTGTTTTTTAAAGTAGTTCTCCATTATTTTTCTGGTACCAGATCCATTTTCTCTGAATATGAGTGGGAGTTCATTTTTGAAATCTTTGTAGTTAAAGGTAGGCGACATTACAGCTGTTTCATTATTTCCGACTAGGTATAAATCGTTTGAAAGGATATCGACGTAGTCAAAAGTAGGGTTTTCTAATGCGTCTGAAACTAAGCTAAAATCGACTTCATTTAAGAGCTGACTTTCTAATACTTTTTCCCTGTTTGTCACATCAATGCTTATTTCAACGCCAGGATTTGAACGAAGAAATTCGGTCAGAAAATACGGTAATACATATTTACCAGTTGAAACAATAGAGATTTTTAGACGACCTACTAGTTGATCTTTGAATGCCATGGTTTTGTAGTTAATGGCATATACTTGGTCTAAGATTCCTTTCGCTGATTCTGCAATTTCTCTTCCAAAATCCGTAATGTAAATTTTTTTTCCAATGATCTCGAGAAGTGGAATATCGAATTGCGCTTGAAGGTTTTTAATCTGTATAGAAACCGCAGGCTGTGTAAGGTTTAACTCTTCCGCCGCTTTTGTAATGCTAGAAGTGTTCACCACCTTCAAGAAAATCTGTAATTGATTTAGGGTATAGTTCATAACATAACATTATGTATTTCATTATAAACTTAAATAAAAATTATTATTGTTACTGTATTTATTTTGTAACTAAATTAAGTATAATGCTATCCGCCTTAAAATTTGTCTTCCTTACTTCTCATATAATCCTAATTGTAGGATTGCTATTTGTCACTTTTCAGGAGTCTGATATCGTTCAAGAAAAGGTCAATTTGGCATTAATTATATTTACCACTTTAAATCTGATTCGCCTAATTCAAAAGGGGAATAAGGAAAATCATAATGATCAATTTTGAGCTCCTATCCTTTAATTTAACGAACCCTACTCTACTTTTTTTCATCTTAGGGGTTTTTGCAAAATATGTCAAGAGTGATTTAGAAGTACCTGCTGCCTCTAAAAACTTTATCTCTTTGTATTTATTATTTTCCATTGGTTTCAATGGGGGAAGTGAATTAGCGGTGACTGGAATTACGAATGAAGTAATCGTGAGTCTTTTATTTGGGATGTCTTTAGCACTCATTATCCCACTGTATTCTTATTTCATTTTGCGCATTAAATTAAATTCCTCAGATGCAGGTGCTATTGCTGCATCCTATGGCTCTGTCAGCGCCGTAACTTTTGTTTCAGCTGTTGCTTTTTTAGAGATGAACAAACTGCATGTAGGGGGAGAAATGGTAGCCGTTATGGCCTCTATGGAGTTCCCCGCTATTATCATGGGGGTTATTTTAATGAATGTGTTCCCTGAAAAAAAAGCAGAGATAGTTCCCGTTCAATGGAAAGTGGCGATGAAACACTCATTGACGAATGGAAGTGTGTTAATGATTTTTGGAAGTTTACTCATCGGATTCGTATCTGATTCTTCCCAATCCATCGGAATTAAGCATTTTACTTCAGATATATTTAAGGGCTTTTTAGCCATATTTCTTCTGGATATGGGAATGGTGGCCGCTAGCAGGTTTAAGGCCTTTAAAAAGCAGGGGTCATTTTTATTGCTTTTTGCCTTGCTAGTGCCACTTTTTAATGGGGTTTCCGTGGCCTATATTTCACAATTCATAACGAATAATGTGGGGGATCGACTGATATTCTCCATTTTGGCAGCTAGCGCCTCCTACATTGCTGTACCAGCAGCAATGCGCTTAGTAGCACCTAAAGCAGACCCAGGAATTTATATTCCCATGGCATTAGGGGTAACGTTTCCCTTAAATATTACGTTGGGTTTCCCATTGTATATGCAAATTATCCATGGCTAGTGAACAGTATTTTAAGGGGAAGAAAGTCGTGATCGTGACTAAACATGGGAAAGAAATGGTCATAGGGCCGGCGTTGGAAGAATTTTTTGGGATGGAGTATATCGTTTCTGAGAATATAGATACCGATTTATTAGGCACATTTACGGGAGAGGTGGAGCGAGTTTTATCACCTGTGGAGGCAGCTAGGCAAAAATGTATTTTAGCGTTAGAGGAATATGATGTGGATTTTGCCATCGGTTCGGAAGGATCTTTTGGTCCTCATCCTACCCTGTATTTTTTACCTGCGGATGAGGAATTTATCGTTTTAATGAACCGAAAAAAGGACTTTGAGATTGCAGTTAAAATGGCGAGCCTACAAACAAATTATGCTTCTTATGACATGGACTCCGAGAGTACATTAAATTCATTTTTGGAACAAGTAAAATTCCCCTCTCACGGCTTGCATGTGAAAGGTCCTAAGGATTACCTTGCGAAAGGAATTAGGTCGCAAAATCGATTAAACCAGGCGCTTCAGGAGGCGGTCGATCAATTTGGAACCTATACGATCGAAACCGATATGCGTGCGATGAACAATCCTACCCGGATGTCAGTTATTCAAGAGCTGACCGGAAAATTAGTCGAGAAGATGAAGAGCTGTTGTCCTAGCTGCCAAAGACCTGGATTTAGTCCTTCCGATGTGATTCGTGGTCTGGTGTGTTCTTGTTGCTCCTTACCGACTAAATCGGTTAAATCCGTTATTTATAGTTGTGAAGGGTGCCACTACACAACATGTATCGATTTCCCGGAATCGAAAACGACCGAGGATCCGATGTTTTGTGATTTTTGTAACCCCTAAGTAAAGATATGATTACGTCAGATTTATCATTTGTAAAAGACCAGCTAGAGCGGGGAGAGGTAGTAGGAATTCCTACGGAAACCGTTTACGGTCTAGCCGCAAATATTTACGATGAGCAAGCGATTGCAAAGATTTTTACAACCAAAGGAAGACCGAATACGAATCCTTTGATTGTACACGTAAAATCGATGGATCAAGCGCGTACACTTGTGTCACATTTTCCGGCGAAAGCGTCTATTTTAGCGGAGCGTTTTTGGCCTGGTCCTTTAACATTAATCCTGCCCAAAAGCGATTTAATTTCTGCTGCCATTACTGCCCAGCAATCTACGGTAGCGATAAGAATGCCTAACCACAAAACAACGTTAGCCTTGTTGGAAACGCTAGATTTTCCATTAGCCGCTCCCAGTGCAAATCCATATAACCGAATTAGCCCAACACGCGCTGCGCATGTGGACGCATATTTTCCTCAAATCCCTATTCTAGAAGGCGGCAATTGTGAGGCCGGTGTAGAGTCTACCATTCTTTCATTTGATGGAGATGAAGTGGTTTTATTACGGCATGGCGCTATTTCAATCGAGGATATTGAAGCGGAGGTAGGTCGAATTTTGGATCGAACTTCCTCCGAGTCAGTTCACCTGGCTCCAGGCAGAAGCAAGAAACATTATTCGCCTTTGTGTGAATTAATTATCAGCTATGAACCCCTGTTTATGCTCAGTGCCGTACAGGAAAAGAAAGTGGGGATTTTATGGTTTAATGAAGTGAAGATTGATAGTCCTAAAGTAGCCATTAATCACATACTTTCTCCCAGCGGAAGTTTTAAAGAAGCCGCCGCTCACATGTACGATGCCTTGCATCAATTAGAAAAATCAGGAGTCGAATTAATTATTGTAGAGCGTCTACCTAATTATAATTTGGGACGTACCATTAATGACCGGTTTGAGAGAGCCGCAGCCAAATGAAAAAACAATTACTTGTAAATGCTAAACTTGTCAATGAAGGCGCTTGCTTTGTTGCAGATGTATTGATTCATCACGGGCGCATTGAAAAAATCGCCCCCCATATTAGCGACTCTAATGTGGATGTTTTCGATATCAATGGGAATTATCTGATCCCCGGAATGATCGACGACCAAGTCCATTTTAGAGATCCTGGCTTAACTTATAAAGCAGATTTAACGACAGAATCAAGAGCGGCTGTAGCCGGAGGAGTGACCTCGTTCATGGATATGCCTAACACCGTTCCTAATACACTTACTCGTAATTTATTGGAACAAAAATACCAGGCCGCGGCGCAGCAATCGCTCGCTAATTTTTCTTTTTTCATGGGGGTAACCGCCGGGAATTTAGAAGAGGCTTTACGAGTGGATAACGAAAGCGTTTGTGGTATTACAGATGATGGGCTTTACTTTAATGAGCAGCAGATTTTAGCCAATAATCCGGAGTATTTAGAAAAGCTTTTCTCGCGGGCAGAAACGTTAGTCGCGTTACATAGCGAGGATGAATCCATCATTGATCGAAATTACGAGCGGTATTTTGATGAGACTCAGGGTCGTATTCCTTTTGCTTTACATGCCAAAATTCGAAGTGTAGAGGCCTGCGTGACAGCCACTAAAAGGGTCTTATCCATTCAAGCAAAACACCAAAATAGACTACACTTTTTTCATATTTCGACAGGGGAGGAAGCGCTTCTATTTTCTGATTCAGATGACTATTCGACGAAGCGAGTAACGGCTGAAGCCTGTATCCATCACCTTTGGTTTACAGATGCTGATTATGAAAAACGGGGTGGAGATATTAAATGGAACCCTTCCATCAAGACTGAAAATGACCGCCAAATGTTGATCCAGGCATTAAAAGAGGGCCGTATAGATATCATCGCTTCTGATCATGCACCGCATAGTAAGGAGGAGAAAACAGGAACGTATGAGCAAGTAAAATCGGGAGCACCGATCGTGCAACATACTATTCCGCTCTTGTTTGAATTGGCTTCTCGAGGTGAAATTTCCATCGAACAGATTGTCGAAAAAACCAGTCACCGGGTGGCGGATATTTACCGAATGAAAGAGAGAGGTTATTTGCGCGAAGGCTACTTTGCGGATTTGGTTGAAGTGGCTCCTAATTCCCCTTGGGAGGTTAGTGAAAAATCGCTGCTCTACAAGTGTGGCTGGGCACCCGTTACAGGTCAGCAACTCTCCGCTAAAGTCAAGCGCACTTTTGTGAATGGAAATCTTGTATTTCAGGAGGATAAATTTATTTCGGATGCCAAAGGATCCCGCTTATTTTTCGAAAAAATCAGGTAGCGGTTTTTTCATTAATACATCCCTTTGAGCATCATCCCCCAGCTGGAAAATATGTTCGCCAAATTCTACGAATCCATTTTTCTCATAGAATCTAATGGCTCTCGGATTCATCTCCCAAACACCTAGCCAGATATAGGGAGATTTGCGCGCTTTTGCGATGGCTAAAGCTTGCATGTAAAGTAAAGTGCCTACCTGTTTTCCTTGGTATTTCTGAAGTACATAGATGCGCTCGATTTCCAGTGCGTCTGGATCCTGTTTTTCGTTTTGTGCGTCACCCGCATTGACCTTTAAATAACCAATCACTTCGTCTACTTGCATGGCAAAGTAAAACTGGGAATTTTCGTTTCGAAGTTCTTTCCCAAGTTTTTCCTCCGAAAATCCTTCCTCTAAATAAGCGGCCATATTCTCTTCTGTATTACCGTCCACATAGGTTTCCGAAAAGGTTTGCCGCCCGATCGCTTGTAAGGCAGATAGGTCTTCTAAGTTAGCTTGACGGATTTGTAGGTTATTCATAGGATTCCAAAGATAGCAGGCTTGCCGTTTAAATAATAATCTGTTTTGCCTTACCGGAATTGTCGTAATTGCCCCTATGACAGCATCACGCAAAACTTCCTTGACCGCCGGTATACTCTACTTGCTCACCTTTATTTCGATCCCGACCTTGTCGCTTTATCATGAAATACATCAACCTGCCTTTATTTCCAGCTCGGCCCCCACTTCTGATGTGGTTATCGGCGGGATGTTGGAATTACTGATGGCTTTGTTTTGTATTGGGACTGCGATCGTTTTGTACCCGGTATTGAAGAAGCAAAATGAATCCTTGGCTTTGGGTTTTGTGGCTGCTCGCGTACTGGAGGCGGCATTGATTTTTGCAGGTGTTGCAGCTCTATTAACCGTCTTGCAACTGCGCATTTTAGGGGCGGAGGCTTTGGTGATGAGCCGTGGCCTGGTGATGCTGTATGATCGTCTATTTTTGATTAGCCAAAGTTTCATTCCCGCCGTCAATGGCCTTCTTTTGGGTACGCTTTTATACCAAAGCCGTTTAGTTCCCCGTATTCTTCCTATCATCGGAATCATCGGGGCTTTTACTTTGACTGCCGGAGATGTAGCCGTTCTTTTCGGTCTAATGGATCAGCGTGCACCTCTTGCAGGTGTATCTGCGATTCCCATTGCGCTTTGGGAATTCTCTCTGGGGGTTTATCTAGTGGTGAAGGGTTTCAAGCACTAATTTAGGCTTGTCCGTTTGAATCAAATCTACCCCTAGTTTAGCGGCCTTCTTATAGTTAGTTTCGGTGTCTAATGGACCGAGTAAATCTGTGAATACACGAATGTTTTTGGAATGAATTTCATCCACCATTTCTTGTGTTAAACTTAAAAAAGAAGCGTCGAATGCGGCGGGATGAAGTGATGCTATTTTAGGTTGAATTTCTTCTTTATTACGAAGGCTTGGCATTAATCGCGCTTGGGGTAATACCTGTTTTAACGAAAGCAAAAAGGAATCATTTCCATAAAAATAGGAATCATATGCGAGTTTATATTTAACTAGTGTTTCCACTAAGTGGGCAGGAGCAACGTCCTTACAATCCACATAAATATAAGTTTTCTTTTTATGCCAAAAATTCCAGCGCGAAATCAGTTGACATACCTCTTCTAAAGTTGGTATTCTTTCCTTATCAAATTCGATAAAACCTTTACCTGCGGATAATTCGCTTAGCTCAGCAAAGCGTTTGTTTTTCAGAGGCCCTTCTGCGTTCGTAGTTCTGTTTAGAGTACCATCATGCAGAATGACGAGTTTCCCATCCAGTGTAGTGCGCACGTCGATTTCAATATAATCAACTCCTACTTTTAAGGCATCTTTATAGGTTGCTAATGTATTCTCAGGCGCCCGTCCTGTATTTCCGCGATGTGCAGAAATCAGGATGGGTGCAGGAGAGGAACTTCCTTGTGCATATGAGTTAAATTGTGTAGCCCAGGTGAGCACTAATAAAATGATAAATCGTTTCAAGGATTACTTTGTAAAGTTCGTGTTTGCTTCCGTTGTTAATAAAACGTTAGGCCAATAAGCAAGTACCAATTATTGTCTGATAAAGATATTACCTAATTGTTAAAAAAGGCTACCGCGCTACAGATTTAACTAAGCCATTTTTAGTGAGAAAAACCCCTAAATTAGGCTCATTTCGAAGTGTTAAAAACCACGTCATTTTTAACAAAAAATAGCTAATTCCTTAACTATTTGATTAAATGAAAAGCGGGTATTTCTGTTATTTTTGAATAGATAAACATCTAAACAATCTGATTATGGAAATGCCCTTAAATCTCACAGAAGGCCAAAAAGAGCTAGTAAAAGCTGTTTTCGAATCGTATTCAACAAAAGTAAAATCAATTTTTGATGTCGATTATTACATCGATCAAATTTTTGAGACGTGTATTTTTCAATCGGAAGAATTTGATCTTTCAAATGACAACGTATCAGGGGATTTAGCGGTCTGCTATTTCAACTTGATTTATGATTATTTAGATCTCGTTTACGAAGAAGTAGCCTAAGCGCATTTTTGCTGAAAAATTGTAAATTTGTATTTTTCAATTTTATAATTTTCGCGCAAATGCAAATCCCTATTTACCAAGTCGACGCCTTTAGTAATCAATTATTCAAAGGTAACCCTGCGGCCGTTTGTCCATTAAATGAATGGCTGCCGGATGAACTGATGCAAAACATTGCTCAGGAGAATAATTTGGCCGAAACTGCTTTCATAGTTCCCGCTAATGAGGGTTACGAAATTCGCTGGTTTACCCCTACCGTGGAAGTCGATTTATGTGGCCATGCTACCTTAGCGAGCGCACATGTGGTGTTTCACGAACTCGGTTACTCGGGAGATTTCGTCCATTTTCATTCACCTAGAAGTGGCCTCTTAACGGTGACAAAAAGAGGGGACGAATTCGGGCTCGATTTCCCTTGTGATACGATCTCGCAAATCGATGTTGATCCCATTCATAGTACTGGACTTTCTAAAGCCCCTCGCGCCGTTTACAAAGGCAAAACGGATTACCTGTTCGTCTATGATGCGGAGGCGGATATTCGTGAACTCCAACCCGATTTCGAAGCCTTGAAAATTCATCCGGTTCGCGGGATTATTGTGACGGCTCCGGGGGAAAAGGTAGATTTTGTTTCTCGATTTTTTGGTCCAGCATGTGGGGTAAATGAGGATTCGGTGACGGGTTCTGCCCATACGACTTTGACCCCTTATTGGTCTTCGGTTTTAGGAAAAACCACTTTGTCCGCTCTTCAATTATCACAAAGAACCGGTTCATTGACCTGTACTTTGAAAGGCGATCGAGTGGAAATAGCCGGTGAAAGCGTATTATATTTGCGGGGCGAGATTAACGCGTAAAGATGAAAAATAGTAAACCTGCTAAATCGGGCGGTATGCTGGGGAAGCAAACGGTGAACGAGCTTCGGGGAAACGATAAAATTATTCCCAAAAGTGCATTCAAAAGTAATTTGGTAAAAACAGTCAATAAACGAGTAAACAACCCCTATAAATTATAACAACTTGAAAAAACTATTTACCTTTTTCGCCGTTTTAGCGATGGCCACTAGCTTAACAGCACAAACGCCTAAAGAGAATATTCTAAAAGACTGGGAGCGCGCTCGTGCTTACACGAAAGAATATTTAGATGCGATGCCAGAATCAGGATATGCGTTAAAACCGACCAAAGAAATGCGTTCTTTTGCAGGCCAAATGCTTCACATCGCTGATGCCAATTATGGTATTGTAGGAACGGCTACTAAAGTTGCGCCTACGGCAAAAGATTTGGAAAAATCGAACGATGTGGCGAAAGCGAGCGTAACGGAGAAAGTACTAGCTTCTTATGATTTTGCTATCAATGCCATCAAAAATTACCCAGATGCGAAATGGGCAGAGATGATTAAATTATTCAATCGCTTCGACGTAACGCGTGGCCAAGTGATTGATAAGGCTTTCGAGCACCAAACACACCACCGCGGTCAAACTACGGTTTACATTCGTATGGCAGGCGCGACTCCACCAGCAGAGAAGTTGTTCTAGTCGAAACATTTTTAGATGAAAAGGGTTTGTCTTTGTAGGCAAGCCCTTTTTTTATGCAAGGCGTTAAAAAACAACATTTACCTTCCAAAACCTGTCCCGTATGCAACCGCCCCTTCGCCTGGCGCAAGAAATGGGAGAAGAATTGGGATCAAATCATCTACTGTGGTGAAAAGTGCAGACGTAGCAAATAAGTTTACCGACGAGGACATCGACCGGATCATCCAAATGGCGTGGGAAGATCGCACACCTTTTGAGGCGATTGAATTTCAGTTTGGGCTGAAAGAAAAAGAGGTCATCGAATTCATGCGATTGAATAGTAAGGAGTCCAGCTTCCGCATGTGGCGCAAGCGTATGGCGGGTCGCGGAACGAAACATTTGCAAAAACGCGTCGCCGTAGATCCCCGCTTTAAATGCACCTTGCAGCGTAGCATCAGCCTGAATAAAATCAGCAAACGCTAGTGGAATTTCCGACGACACTTGAAGCCGTTTATGCCCGGATTGATTCATTCGATCCCGCTCATTATGCTCGCTCTCGAAATTTTCTGAACGGTGGCGTTTCCTACCTTTCTCCCTATTTGTCGCGCGGATTTATCACATTACCACAAGTCGTAGCTCGATTAAAAGAGCGCGGCATAGGCATGGAACAGGCTGAAAAATTCATTCAAGAGTTAGCGTGGCGTGAGTTTTATACCCGAACTTGGTTTCAAAAAGGCGATGGGATTTTTGCAGACATTCGCCATCCACAAGAAGGAGTGCTGAACAACGGAATTCCGGCTGCAGTAGTAGCGGCAGAGACTGGGATTCGGTCGTTGGATACCTTTTTAGCTACGTTTCCACAGCGCGGTTATCTACATAATCACCTACGTATGTACCTCGCGGCCATCACCTGCAACGTGGGAAAATACCATTGGTCTGAACCTGCGGCTTGGTTGTATTACCATTTATTGGACGGGGATTTAGCGAGTAATGCCTTGAGCTGGCAATGGTGCGCTGGTACTTTTAGCAATAAGCTATATTATGTGAACCAAGAAAATATCAATAAATACACGGGCAGCAGGCAACAAGGCACTTTTTTAGATTGTACCTACGAGGAACTGCCCCTGCTTAAGGTGCCAGAGGAATTGAGAAAATCAGCGAAAGCGGACCTTGTTTTCACTCCTCCCGTGACGAAAGCACTCGAGCTTCAGGAAGATATTCCCACTTTTGTGTATACTCATTATACCCTCGATCCTACTTTCCATGAAGGCGAAGAAGGCAACCGAATTTTAGTCTTAGAACCGAGTCATTTTGCGAAACATCCGATGTCTCCGCGGACGATGGAGTTTATCCTTTCACTCGCTGAAAACATACCAGGAATTCAGATTTATTACGGTGAATATTCTGATTTACACGTGCGTGGAATTTTCCGTGACCACCCGATTAATACGCATTTTCAAGGGGTGCGTGAGGCACATCCTACGCTCGCTCCCGGACTTTTAGGGGAGTTCAACAGCTTCTTTTCTTTTTGGAATAAATTAAGCAAAAAGCTGAGCTAGAAAGGTTTCAGCATTTTTTAAATGCGTTTCCTTTTTTTCCAAAGGCATCTTGTCCCAGGTACTGATCAGCATCGCCCAACGCGGATTTTTGCGGAATGTCTCCCGCTGTTTATCTAAGAATCGCCAAAACAAACCATCCCAAATCTCCTGCCATTCGCCTTTCGGATAGTCACTCATTTTCAAGATATAGTTCGATCCGCAGATATAGGGTTTCGTCGTCATCAATCCGCCATCGCTAAATTGCGACATGCCATAGACATTCGGAACCATCACCCAATCGTAGGCGTCGATGTACATTTCCATGAACCAGCGATAGACCGCATCTGGTTTTATCTCGCATAATAACATGAAATTCCCCAATACCATGAGGCGTTCGATGTGGTGATTATAACCCGTTTTCAAGAGCTTGCGAATTGTCTGATCAATCGGTTCTAATCCCGTGGTTCCGTCATAAAAGGCAGACGGCATTTCGTTCGTGAATCCCCAGTAATTAGTAGTGCGCTGTTGCACACTTATTTTGCGGTACAGCAATTGGACAAACTCGCGCCAGCCGATGATTTGGCGAATAAAGCCCTCCACGCTGTTTAATGGGCCATCGCATTCGGCTACACGTGCCACAACATCAGCAGGATTAAGCAATCCCACATTAATCAGCGGACTTAAAATGCTATGAAACAAAGTCTTTTCTTGTGCCTTGATAGCATCTTCATAATCGCCAAACAAATGCATCCGTTCTCTTAAAAACAACTCTAAGGCTGCTTGCGCTTCCGCATGTGTCACGGGATAATAAGCGCCTGAAAAGGGCATGTCACTCGATCCGGGGTTATCTGGGAAATGCTGTGAAACATAGCTCACGGCCTCGTTAATGTATGCGTTCGGAACGGCCTCAGTGAAAGGAGTCGGGATGACCGTATTCTTCGGAATTTTCTTTCTGTTTTCGGAGTCGTAGGTCCACTGGCCTCCCGCCGGTTTGCCGTCTTCTTCTAGCAAGATGCCACGGTCTTTGCGCTGCTGTGTATAGAAGGCAGTTTGGTAATAGGGCTTGCGATTTCCTAACAAGCCGGTGTCCGTATTTAGGAAATTAGGGCTAGGTAAAAGACGAACGCTGCCCGACCTACGTAAGCGTCTCTCTAGCAAATAATCATTCGGATCGAACAAGGTAATATCACCTTTTATGTACTCGCCGAGAGACACTTCTGAAGAACGGGAATCTTGGGAATCTATATACTTTACGACTTTTCCCGCCTCACGAAGTCGATCCGCAAAAGCGCGCATGCTTGCTCGGTGGAAAATCAGTTTCTGCTTGTGAAAGGCATATTGTTTAAAGAATAAATCGGATTCGACGAGGTAAAACACATCGGCCTCTTGGGCCAAAGTCTCTTCGAAAAGTTGATGCGGAAAAATTAAAAAGGCGCTCATTTATTTACATGTTTAGCTAAGATTCGCGCGCCTTCTTGTCGGGCTTTTTTTGTCTTTCGTAATCCCCATACTTGGTCGGATGCCGATTTTCTAGTCGCACTTAAATCTACCACTGGCGATGGATAATCCACGCCTATTTTAACCCCATACAAAGTCTGTTCCATGTCGCTCAATTTCCATGGTTCATGGATCAAGGTGGCAGGAACTGCGGCTAATTCTGGCACCCATTTTTTGATGAAAACACCATCCGGGTCATGTGCATAGGAATTCTTCACCGGGTTATAAATGCGGATGGTATTTATGCCCGTCACACCGGCTTGCATCTGAATTTGTGGATAATGAATGCCGGGTTCATAGTCGAGAAATTGCCGTGCTAAAAAGTGGGCTAAATCTCGCCAATCTTGCCACAGATTAAAGATAAAAAACGACACCACCATCGCGCGCATCCGGAAGTTTAAATAACCCGTCGCGACCACACAACGCATGCAAGCATCTACGAGTGGAACTCCGGTATGACCGGTTTCCCAAGCCTGAATTAATTGTTCATCGCGGTCTTTCTCTAGCGCTTGATAGGCCTTATTTACTGGCTCAAACTCCATGCGAGATTCATCTTCAAACTTCTGTATAAAGTGACTTTGCCAGTGCAGTCTCGACACGAAATTTTGTAGCGAACGCTTGTTTCTAGCCGTTTTATAATGCTGCATCGTAAAGGTGTGCGCCATCCGCATGCTGATATTTCCGTAGGCCAAATAGGGAGAAATCCGACTGCAGGCTTTTCGACTCGCCTCTGGTTTACTGATTAATGAACTATAACCCACATGCCGGGTTTCGATGAAGCTTTTAAGGTATTTCCAGCCCCAATATTCGCCTCCCTCTTGGAAAGTGGGATTGCGTGTTAGAAAAGAGGATGGCAATTCAGGACCCTTGTGATTGGCATAAAAATCAGCAGGCAAAGTCAGCAAATTCCAATCATCCTCTCGTTGAAAAAAGGGTTCGCTGCGCATCGTCGCCTCCCAACGTTGCTGCCATGTTTTACGTGATTTCAAGCGGCGAATAACCCCATTCGTGGGAGTTTCTTTCCAGACAATTCCGGCACTGTGACAAAAATCGGCGACGTCCTTATCGCGCTGAAAGCTCAGTCCATTTCCAATCTCCTCGTGAGAATAAATCGTCTTGATATCGTAAGCAGAAGTGAGAGCTTGAAACACCGGCAAAACTTCCGAATGAAAAAGGTATAGGGTCCCATTTCGGTCCTCCAGTCTACCCTGCATTTCTTTTAAAGACTCGTTTATAAACCGCCAGTGCCGTACATCGCTGTCTGGAAAAGCAATCAGGGATGGCTCAAAAAAGTAAACTAACAACACCGGTATATCAGAATCCAAAGCCCTGTACAAGGGCTCGTGATCCGTGAACCGAAGATCACGTTTGAACCAGACGATGTTGATAGGGTTTTTGGCCATAAAATACTAACCGATAAAACCCATAGGATGTTTTCAGAAAGAAAAAGCGTACCTTTGCACCGTTTTAAAACTTAATGTATCAGAATGAAACAATTGTTGGCCTTATGCTTTTTTTTAGCCGCGTTCACAATCAACGCTCAGACTGGTAGTATCGAAATGAGTACCGGAGGCTTCTCATTCATTCCTGCATTCACCTCGAAAGAGCCCAATATCATCATCAACGCGAGCACAAATCCGAAAAGAAGATTAACAGGTGCGATGATGTACATGATGCGTATGCAAAGCATGACGCCTACGACGGTGGCCCTATTTACGCGTTACCGTTTTATTGATAAGAAATTTAAGGCTACTGCCGGTATTCATATTCCCGCATTTCAGATGACGGAAGAGTATAAAGTGACGAGTTTCTTTGGTCGTGAATTAACCCTAAGTTATCCTGTAAGCTCGAAATGGAATGTTGGATCCTTTATTTTGAACGGGAATGCCCGAAATACCGATTTTAAAGTGACTCTCGTATCTGGAAATACGAATTACCATCATAAAAAATGGAATTTTTTAACGCAGGGATATTATCTGACGGTAGGAGATTTGACGGGTTTGGCGGAGACAATTTCATATGATATTGACAAGCATTTTCAGGCCAAAGCCTTTGGCAATATCACCCTCACAGATGGGCAAGTAATCGGTACCGTGAGTATCAAATACACGCTATAAGTTCTTCGCCTTAAAGGTCCAGGTAAAGACAAATTCAGCGACGATTTCACCTGCCTGATTTCGGCCTATCGAAGTGACCTGTAATTTTGAACCAGCTGGATTAGCTAAAGCTTCATTCACCGTATCGCGCAACGCCTCGCCATCTTCGCAAGTAAAAATAATTACCCCAGTCGCCTTTTTAATAAATTTCGCTTCTAGCTTTTCGACGAGCATACTCACTGCCGGTTGGCGCTTATAAACTTGCCCAAAAGCCAACATCCCACAACTCATTTCCGCAGCCATCGCCTCTACGGCAAAATACATCGAGCGAAACGGATTCTGATTAAACCAAGAAAGCTTCACACGAACTCCGCATGATTTTTCATCGAAGTGCGCTATCGATAATCCGGCCCAAAAGGCGGATGACAGTTTTTGGAATACAAAAAACTTAAATAGTACAGGGTTTGTGATGATTCGTTTGAAGGCAGGGAAGTGTGGGTTCATTTAGGGGGAAATTATTTTTTCTTTAGTGCAATATAAAAAACGGTATCTATAAAATACAGCATTCCATTTTGTGTAAGGACATTTTCGTCATGAAGATCTTCCAGAATTAAACCAAGATCTACATTATAGTAATCGTGGTTTTTTGTATTTCGGAAACCATTATTTTCCAAAAATAATTTAACAAGGCTTAAATCAGTTTTTTGGGTTGCTTTAATAAATGGTTGCTCTACGACCGCATAAATTATATCTAGTTCTTTGAAGAAACCTAATAATTGATAAGCTGTATCTGGGAAGAATAAATTATTGAGTAAAAGATTGTGCAAGTAGTCTACCCAAGAAGCATAATAGATAGCATCATTCAATTTTAAAACCGAGGTTCCATCTTTTAAATAGACTTTTTGCTCAGCACCTTGCGAAACGTAATTTTCAACATTGATATTACCCAACCACAAGTTCTCTTGGTTAGCAAATTGAATTAAACTCTCTCTTTCTTGTTGTTTGTTTTGCTTGTACTCTTGAGCCATTGAGCCTGTTCCTTTGCTTCTTTTAAGGAAACTGCAGGTTGTTTGGATAAGATGGCAATGCTTAACTTGGCTCTTTCCTGAAAGGATATATTGTATTTCATCTTTCATCTTTTATTGGTTGTACAAAGGTAAGAAAATTAAGCATCCATTTTAAGTGGATGCTTAATGCTTTCTAAATTACCTAGTTAACCAAAACAAACAAAACAGCTTATTGATAATTATTAATAACTCAAACCATGTCCAAACGCAAACAATCCATACCCCGGACCTTCCATATATCCCGGAACATCTGATTTATTTGCATCCACCACCGCTTGATTCAATGGAGTCGTAAATGGCATTTTGCCAGACGGATTATAAGCTCCCGTTACGATATCTAAAAGTGCTTCTTGCGTGGTTCCAAATGTCGCAATAATGGAAGAAGCTTTCCCTTTATCGATTTCCGCAATCACCCATGGATTGGTATAGTTGATGGCTACGATGGTTGGTTTCGCGTTCAATAGTTCATTCACATGCGCGACGTCGATGCGATTAGCGGACAAATTCAAATCAATTTTCGCTCCTTGAGAGCTAAATAAGCCACCAGCTGAAGGAATTAACCACAATAAAACCACATCTGCTTCTTCTTTCGTGGATACGAACTCTAAGCCTGGATAGTTTGGTTTTGAGACCTTGATCGCCTCTGCCGCGTTGCGACCCGAGTTGAAATAGGTTTCAAAATAGACCTTAGTCTTCTTTGCAATAGGCAAACGTTTTTCGTCGTTACGCACTAGCACTATAGATTTGCGAAGGGCTAAATTAGCTGCATCCACCGCCTCTTTATTACCTACGATTTTCACCGCTTCCTCAACATTCACATATGGATTCTCGAATAGACCTAACTCGAATTTCTCTTTTAGTAATTTCGTTACTGATTGATTAATACGCTCCTCTGAAACCATTCCTTTTTTTGCCACTTCGATTAATGACGTCGGGTCAGCTGAGCCAGAGAAGATATCAACACCAGCATTCAATGCTTTTTGGTAGCGCTCCGCAATAGTCATGTTTTCCACACCCCAAGGCATCATCTCAATAGGGCCAGTGTCTGAATTAATGATTCCTTTGAACCCTAATTTGCCTTGCAACAAATCACCGATCATGGCCTTGTTGAACGAGAAACCTACCTCTTCGAATTCCTTGCCTTTCGGTGCTGAATAGTAGGGCATAATTGCCGAAGTTCCTGCCGCGATTGCCGCCTTAAATGGCTTCACGTGAAAGTCAAACATACCACCTGGATAGTGCGCAAATTTTCCCCAATCGAAGTGAGAATCTTGTCCACCTTCTTGTGGCCCGCCGCCTGGAAAGTGTTTGGTGGTCATCGCCACGGACGAAGGCGATAGTTTTGTTCCTTGGAATCCTAAAACGATTTGGGTAATCATATTCGAAGCTAAATCAGCATCTTCGCCAAAAGTCCCCTCTACACGACCCCAACGAGGCTCTGTCGCTAAATCAGCCATGTACATGTAGCCTTTTCGTAGACCTACCGCACGCCATTCGGTCGCGGCTGTTTCTGCAAATTTGCGCGTTAACGTAAAGTCGCGCATGGCTGCTAAACCTAATTCACCCGGCCATTTCGAGAAGGACGTTACGCCTACGCTTAATCCCACTGAGGCGTCCGTAGTCACGTGATTTCGTGGGTTTGAAGCCACAATCGCGGGGATGCCTAGGCGAGTACTTTCACAAAGTTCTTGTAGGTTATTTGACCATTTGGCTAAAATCGCCGGCTCAGCATTCGCCCGTAAAATGAAATGGCGAAGGTGAAATTGCGTTACCCCTTTTGTCGTACCTGCAGCTCCCATATTAGGTGATGCTAATGGTTTGCGGGTGAACATATTGGTATTTTGGACTTGATCCTCTTCGTTAAAACCTTCCGTGATTTTCGGTCGAGGTCCAGCACTACCCTGAACCCCATTATTGAAAACTTGATCACCTCCCATACGGGTCGTGCTGATCAACATGAAGCCTACTTTTTCTTCCAAAGTCATTTGGGATACCAAGTCCTTTGCTCGTTCCGCCACTGGTAGGCGCCAGTCTTCGTATTTATCAAGTTTATTATTCTTGTTTAAATCTTTAAAGGACAATTTTCCTACCCGTAAAGTGGGCGTTTTCATAGCGACAATAACGGGTTGCGTTTGGGCTAGTAAAGAACTAGAGGCAAAAAGCAAGGCAATAAGCACACGTGATTTCATAGGTTTTTTCTTTCTTTGTATAGGAAAGCACATTCGAACCTATTTCTAATCAGATGAAAGACCCTAATGTAGACGAATTCATACAAAGTGCCGACAAGTGGCAAGCGGAGATGGCGTATTTACGCTTCCTCTTACTGGACTGTTTGATGGTCGAAACCTATAAATGGAGAACACCGGTGTATATGGTGGGCAAGAAAAACCTCCTTGCCATCTCTAGTTTAAAAGAGCATTGCGCCTTGAATTTTTTTAATGGAGCATTGCTTCAAGACGAGGAGGGTTTATTAATTAAGCCCGGCGAGCATACGCAATTAGGACGCTGGATGAAGTTTAATTCGGTGGAGCAGATCCAGCAAAATGAGGACCTCATTAAGGCCTACATTTTAGAGGCAATTGAAGTAGAGAAACTGGGTTTGAAAATGGAGAAGCCGTCTGAAATCCCCTATCCGGAAGAATTAGTCACTATTTTCGCCGCGAAACCAGCGATGAAAGCGGCATTTGAAAAATTAACCCGCGGTCGTCAAAGAGCCTACCTCCGCTTTTTCACCGACGGGAAGCAATCCGCAACTCGAATAACGCGCATCGAGAAAAATGAAAAGTACATCCTAAAAGGCATCGGTATTACCGATTGTATTTGTGGTTTAACAAAGCGCAAGCCGAGTTGCGATGGTTCGCACAGAGTTATTGAGAATTTTAAAAGATGACGCAAAGAAGTCATAAGAAAGGCGTTTGTTGCCCCGCTTTTTAACCCCAATTTTGCCCCATGAATTTTGGAGAACAATTAAAGGAAATCCGTACCTCGAAAGGATTAACCCAAAACGAGCTTTCTGACAAGAGCGGTATCGCTCTAAGAACCGTTCAACGCATGGAGCGCAACGAAGGGAAACCGAGCTTGTATTCGATGAATGCGATCGGGGATGCCTTAGGTGTGAATTTGACTTTATTGTATGCTCCGGATGATGAAACCGAAAAACGAAATATCATGGAAAGCACAGACCAACAATTATGGAAGCTTGCCCGTAGGCGTGCCAAATTCAAGCGGAGCCTAGGCTCTTATTCACTTGTTATTTCTTTTCTATGGGTTATCTGGTATTTGACAATGCCAGTTGAAGCCAAAAAGTATTATATTCCGTGGCCTATTTGGCCGATGCTAGGCTGGGGTTTAGGGTTGACGATTCAATACCTGGGGGCCTACCATACTTTTGGTGAATCATTGGAGCAAAGCGAATACGATAAGTTAAAAGCCCAAAAATAAAGCCAGCCACCCTTTCGAGCAGCTGGCTTTAAACTCAACCTAAAAAGACTATTTAAAAGTCACGTCGAAACGATCTAAGTTCATCACCTTCATCCAAGCCGCTACGAAATCCTTCACAAATTTAGTTTGTGAATCCTTCGTTGCATAGACTTCAGCAAGCGCACGTAGCTCTGAGTTCGATCCGAAAATCAAGTCGGCACGCGTTGCAGTCGCAACCACGGCTCCTTTTTCGTTTTTACCTACGTATTCTTCTTTTGCTTCGTCTGTTGGCTTCCAGGTAGTTCCCATCTCCAACAAGTTCACAAAGAAGTCGTTTGTTAACGCGTCTTTTTTCGTTGTAAACACGCCGTGTTTCGAACCGTTATAATTCGTGTTCAACACACGCATACCACCTGTTAACACCGTCATTTCTGGCGCAGTCAAGGTTAATAATTGTGCTTTGTCTACGAAGATTTCTTCTGTCGAAAGTGTGTAACGTGTTTTCGTATAGTTACGGAAACCATCGCCCATCGGCTCTAATAAGCTAACGGAAGCGATATCTGTTTGCTCTTGTGAAGCATCCATACGTCCTGGCGTGAATGGAACGGTTGTTTTCACACCTGCATTCGCTGCTGCTTTTTCTACCGCTGCTGAACCACCTAAGACGATTAAGTCTGCGATAGAGATCTTTTTCTTACCAGATTTGGCATTAAAATCTTTCTGAATTTTTTCATAAACAGCTAACACTTTCTCTAATTGCTTCGGATTGTTTACTTCCCAATTACGTTGTGGCATCAAGCGAATACGCGCTCCATTTGCACCACCACGGCGATCTGAGTGACGGTAGGTTGAAGCCGAAGCCCAAGCCGTCGAAACTAATTCGCTGATCGATAAACCAGAGTTTAAAATGGTCGTTTTCAAAGCCGCCACGTCTTGCGCGTTCACTACTTCGTGATTCACCGCAGGAATTGGATCTTGCCAAAGCAATTGCTCCTTCGGAACCTCTGGCCCTAAATACGTTGAGCTAGGACCCATGTCGCGGTGCGTTAATTTGAACCAAGCTTTCGCAAAAGCCTTCGCATACAATTCTGGATTATCTAAGAAACTACGTGAGATTTTCTCGTAAACTGGATCAGCGCGTAAAGCGATATCCGTTGTCAACATCGTAGGCTTGTGGAAAACGTTTTTGTCAAACGCATCCGGGATGATGTTCGCGCTATTCTTCGCGATCCACTGATTAGCACCCGCTGGGCTTTTCTCTAACGTCCACTCGTTGTTGAATAATAAGTGTAGGTATCCGATACCCCATTGCGTAGGTGTCGATGTCCAAGTCACCTCTAAACCCGACGTGATCGCATCTTTTCCTTTACCTGATTTGTACGTGCTTTCCCAGCCCATTCCTTGCTTTTCAATGCCTGCTGCTTCTGGGTCTGCACCTACGTTTGTTGCAGGTCCTGCACCGTGTGTTTTACCAAAGGTGTGACCACCCGCGATCAACGCAACCGTTTCCTCATCGTTCATCGCCATGCGACCAAACGTCTCACGGATATCTTTTGCCGAAGCTATTGGATCTGGAACGCCATTGGGTCCTTCTGGATTTACATAAATTAAGCCCATTTGAACCGCAGCTAAGGGAGACTCTAATTTGCGATCTCCTGAATAGCGATTCTTATCGTCTAACCATTTCTTCTCTGATCCCCAATACACGTTTTCTTCTGGTTCCCAAACGTCCGTACGGCCACCCGCAAAACCAAAGGTCTTAAAGCCCATTTGCTCTAGGGATACGTTTCCTGTCAAGACCATTAAGTCAGCCCAAGAAATTTTATCGCCATACTTTTGCTTGATCGGCCATAACAAACGACGCGCCTTATCTAGGTTCGTATTATCTGGCCAAGAGTTCAAAGGAGAGAAACGTTGCTGACCAGCTCTTGCACCCCCACGTCCATCACCTGAACGATACGTACCTGCGCTATGCCATGCCATACGAATAAAAAGTGGGCCATAATTGCCAAAGTCAGCCGGCCACCAATCTTGTGATTTCGTTAATACGGCAGCGATGTCTTTTTTCAATGCGAAATAGTCAAGGCTCTTAAATGCTTTGATGTAGTTGAAGTCAGGTCCCATCGGGTTTGACTTCTCAGAGTTTTGACGTAGCATACCTACGTTCAATTGGCTAGGCCACCAATCTTTGTTGGTAGTTCCCGATGCTTTCATGCCCGTGTGCGGGTTGATGCCAGCGTGTGGATTTACGCCTGCTGCTGCATGTGGGTTAGCGCCATGCGGATTAGCTCCTGCCGCTGCTGGCTTAGCTGAATAATCCTGTGCTTGAGCAGCAAATGAAGCTGCAATCGCACTGATTAATAGTAGTTTTTTCATGATTCTTGATTTTTAGTGGGATGAAATTAGTGGTAAAAAATTTATAGAGAAAACTGAAATTTTCTATATTTGACATAGATAAAATCTATAATCGTGAATATACAGCAATTAGAATACATATTAGCGGTTGACCAATTGAAAAGCTTCTCTAAAGCAGCTGATTATTGTCATGTTACACAGGCAACGCTCAGTGCTATGGTGAAAAAGCTGGAGGAACAGCTGGATATCGTGATTTTCGATCGCAAGGCGAATCCGATTGCGACGACGGAAAACGGAAGGGAAATACTGATACAAGCCCAACAGGTGGTATCCCACGCACAGGCGCTCTTAGATTCGTCTAAATCCATCAATCGTAAAATAGAAGGGAAGCTGAAACTAGGTGTGATCCCTACGATAGCGAGTTCGTTGATGTCTATTATTTTAAAGCCTTTAATGGAAAAGTACCCGGCTTTGATTTTTGAAATTCACGAGCAAACTACCTCCCAATTGATGAAAAGTTTGCAGGATGGAAAGCTAGATCTGGGGATATTGAGCACACCCATCGCCATCTCTGACTTGGAAACCGAATTACTTTATAAGGAGGAATTAGTCTTGTACGGGCACTTTGGCAGAAAGGAAATTAAAAAAACAGAGTTAAATGAGCAGCGCCTATTTTTATTACAGGATGGGCATTGTCTCCGGGATCAAATCATTCAGCTCTGTGAATTGAAAAAGAATAAATTTCTACCGAGTAATCTCCGCTTTGAGTCGAATACTTTTGATACCCTATTGAATTTAGTGGACGATTTTCAAGGCATGACTTTTCTGCCCAAACTCTATTCTGCTCAATTATCCGAAGCGCGACAAAAGCGCCTTATTCCCTTAGAAGAAGGTCGCCTAGAAAGGGAAATAAGCCTTTGTTATTACCGGCCTTATGCGAAATGGAATGTAATCAAGCGGCTAAATGCGGATATTCAGGATTTAGTAAAACAGCATTTGAGCTAAAAAAAGTTCTAAGAATTAATAAATAAAGGGGATAAGCGCCTTCACACGTTTTTGATAGGAAGTATAAGTTGTGCCAAAAACCGCCACTAACTTTCGCTCCTCCAGTCGGTAGCCCACTAGGATATAGACGTAAGAAATGAGTAGAACGAGCCCCATTTTTTGGGTGGGGATAAGTAAAAATAGGCCTAGAATCAAGATGATTGTGGCGAAATAGAGTGGATGACGAACGTAGTGGTACATCCCTGTTTGGACTAATTCTGGTTTCCCTTCTGCCTTAATTCCGAGAAATTCAGCACCGTCAAAAGCCTGAAAAGCGAGGAATAAAAATACGAGACCGATAGCCGTTACGCTAATTCCCGCCACGAGGTTTCCGACGAATAAATAGGCATCTGGAGAAAGCACGCTTTGAATCAATAAGGGGATCAATCCGGCTAAAGCAATCAAGTTATAAAGTAGTCGGTAATAGCTAAAAAGGAAGGGCGATTTCCGCTGAATGAGGGTTTTAGCCGTCGTGGAGGCTAAAAAGCTATGGATAAAAAAATAGAGCACCCAAGCTATTCCAAGAATCGTAATTTCCATTTTGAAAATGATTAGACACAAATCTAAACTATAATGGACATAATTATCCTTTTTATCAGGATATGAAATGTTAAAACTATTTCTAACTTATGTTTCTAAACCGATGAAACATGAAAAAAATAGCACTCCTTTTGCTGGGCTTCAGCTTTTCCTTGTCTGCGCAGATTCCTGCTGGGAAAAAGGTAATCACCTCCCTTTATATTTATGATTTAGCTTCCGGTAAGTCTGATTTAATCCTAACGGAGAAGCGACATTTTGAAGCACCTAACTGGTCTCGTGATGGAAAGTTTTTACTCATTAATGCGTATGGAAAACTCGAAAAAATCAGTCCCCAAGGCGAGAAATTAGGCGAGTTAAACACGGGTTCCGTCGCTAAGGCGAATAATGATCATGGGTACAGTTTTGATGGGAAAACCTTGTTTATTTCTAGTGGAAAGCCTGAGATTAAAGGAGGGTCGTCCTTCATTTACAAAGTTTCAGCGGATGGGGGAGAACCTGTTCAGCTAACTCCTTTGACACCTTCGTATTGGCATGGAGTGTCACCTGACATGAAAATGATGGTTTATTGTGCCGTTAGAAATGGGAATTTTGATATTTATGCGATGCCTACAAATGGCGGTGAAGAAATTCGCTTGACCACGGAAGAGAGTTTGGATGATGGCCCAGAATATTCTCCAGACGGGAAATACATTTATATCAATTCATATCGTTCGGGCATGATGCAGATTTGGCGGATGAAGGCAGATGGATCTGATCCTGAGCAGATGACTTTCGATGCGCATTCGAATTGGTTTGCACACATCGCACCCAATAATAAAGTGGCCACTATTATTTCGTATCTGGAGGACCAAAAGCAGGGGCACCCTTTTGGCCGCCAAGTTAAATTGCGCTTGCTCGACTTAAAAACGAAAAAAGTGAAAGATTTAACCGAGGCTTTTTATGGTGGGCAGGGTACAATCAATGTGCCCTCTTGGAGTCCAGACGGCAAGAAATTCGCCTATGTACGGTATGCTTTGGAAGATTTGTAAAAAGGAAGTAAATTCACAAAAAACCTATTGGATATGAACAAAGATAGTCAAGCTTCTAGACGGAAGTTCTTACAACAAATTGGGGCAACTAGCCTCGTGGCAGCCTCTTCGCCCTTCGCCTCTTTAGGCGCTCAACAAAAAGCAGAGGAACGCATTTTAACCTATGAAAAACGCATCTCGGTGGGCGAAAAAATTCGCTTAGGAGTGATTGGTTTTGGGGTGCAAGGGCACTTTGACTTGGCTTCAGCGCTGAAAGTGCCTGGCGTAGAATTAGCCGGAATCTGTGATTTATACACGGGCCGCATCGAAAATGCAAAAGAATTATACGGGAAGGATTTATATACGACACGTAATTACAAAGAATTATTAGACCGTTCGGATATTGACGCGGTGATTATCGCAACACATGATGTGTGGCACTCGCGAATTACGATAGACGCTTTGGCAAAAGGCAAACACGTCTACATCGAAAAACCAATGGTCTATAAAATAGACGAAGGCCCTAAGGTGATTGCAGCCCAAAAGAAATACGGCAAAGTCCTACAAGTAGGATCTCAGCGTGTGAGCAGCATCGGTTTAGCGAAAGCGAAAGAGATGTTAGCGGCAGGTGAAATCGGAAAACTAAATATGGTGAATGCGGTATATGATCGCCAAAGCTCCATCGGTGCTTGGCAATATACCATCCCTAAGGACGCAGATGCATCTACTTGTGATTGGAATCGATTCATAGAGGCAACAGCTAAAATGGAATTTGATGCGAAGAAATTCTTCTGGTGGCGTGCCTTTAAAGAAGTGGGAACGGGTGTAGCGGGGGATTTATTCATCCACTTGTTATCAGGCACCCACTTTATGACAAACTCCAATGGACCAGAGACGATTTTCTCAACAGGTCAATTCAGCCACTGGAACGATGGACGTAATTTACCAGACGTGATGTCAGGCGTGATGCAATACGGTAATACAGCGCAGCATCCTGCTTTCCAGTTAACCTTACAAGTAAACTTTGTCAGCGGAACAGGCGGACAAGAAGTGATTCGTTTGATCGGTTCGGAAGGGGTAATGGATGTGAAAGGAAACACGATTTCAGTGAAGCATAGCATCATGCCGGAAGCTCCTGGCTTCGGTGGATATGATTCAGTATTTACCCTTCCTAAAAGTATGCAGGAAGAAATGACGCGTGATTACAACGCGAAATGGACAGAAGCACAACGCGCACGCCCAATCAAGGAAGATGTTGTATTTAAAGCACCTGCGGGATATAGCGAGCACGTAGATCACTTTACAAACTTCTTTGACGCGATTCGCAACGGGACTACGGTTGTGGAAGATGCGACTTTTGGCTTTAGAGCTGCTGCGCCTGCATTAGCTTGTAACGAAAGTTATTTCAGCAAGAAAATTATTCAGTGGGATCCAGTGAATATGAAATTGAAGTAAGATGAAGAGAATGCTTGTTTGGGTTTTTATGGGGTTACTTAGTCACGCAGTTTTAGGACAAAAGGCTACTCATAAGCGCCCAAACATCATTTTCATCATGTCAGATGACCATGCTTATCAGGCCATTTCAGCGTATGATAAGCGCTTGCTTTCTACCCCTAACATTGACCGCATTGCGAAGTCGGGCATTCTGTTTACGAATGCGAGCGTAACAAATTCTATTTGTGCACCGAGCCGCGCGACCATCTTGACAGGGAAACATTCACACCTAAATGGGAAAGTGGATAACCATTTCCCATTTGACACGGCTAACACTACTTTTCCGCAAATTTTACAATCGAATGGCTACCAGACGGCGATGTTTGGCAAGCTGCATTTTGGAAATACACCGAAGGGTTTCGATCAATTTAAGATTCTTCCTGATCAGGGGAATTATTATAACCCTGATTTTATTACTAAAAAGGAAGGCAATATCAAGGTCACAGGGTATGTGACTGATATTATCACCGATATGACGCTGGATTGGCTACAGAAGGAGCGTTCCTCCGAAAAGCCATTTATGCTTATGTATTTGCATAAAGCGCCGCATCGTCCTTGGTTGATGGCGGAACGGCATTTGGACGAAATGACCCAGAAAACGTTTCCAGAACCGAAGACCCTTTTCGATGATTATGCTGGACGAACTTCGCCAGCTAAGGAGGCAGAGATGAATATCTTAACTAGTATGGGCTGGGCGGGGGATAATAAAATCTATCCTGCGATATTGGACTCATTAAAAATTCCTGAAATGAGATCTGATAAGCAACGATTTAAGGCTGACATGGGTCGCTTAAATCCGAGTCAAAAAGCAAACTTTGATCGGGTATATGACCGGATCAATGCGGAGTTCAAGAAGGCCTATCCCAGCATGACGGATCAAGATAAAATGCGTTGGAAATTTCAACGCTATATGCAAGATTACCTAGGGACACTGCGAGCGGTGGATGAGAACGTGGGTCGGTTATTGGATTATTTGGAAGCTAATAAGCTGATGGAAAATACCATCATCGTGTATACATCCGACCAAGGATTTTACTTAGGGGAACATGGCTGGTTCGATAAACGCTTTGTCTATGACGAGTCCTTTAAAACGCCATTAATGGTCTCATGGCCTGGCCATATTCAGGCAGGCCAGCGTTCGGATGCGTTAGTCCAAAACCTTGATTTTGCCCAAACTTTTCTAGATGCGGCCGGTGTGCCGGCACCTGCGGATATGCAGGGTCAAAGCTTAATTCCTTTGATGACGGGCAAGTCTTGGAAGCGGGATGCCGTTTATTACCATTACTATGAGTATCCAGCGGAGCATATGGTAAATCGCCATTATGCCATTGTAACGAAAAAGTATAAGTTGATTCATTACTATTTTAAGGCAGGGGAGTGGGAGTTAATCGATCGCGAAAAAGACCCTTTGGAGCTTAAAAATGTGTACAATGAACCTGCCTATGCCTCCATTCGTAAAACATTGCATAAAGAATTAGAAGCCCTTCGCGTTAAATACAAAGACAATACCACCATCAGTGACGGCTATGTCGATCGCTTTCTACAGGATGCGGCTTCGGGGAAGGTATATGGTGTGCCTAAAGAAAAGGCCGCTGAAATGAAGGCAAAACGCCAAAAATAACGCCATTCATAGGCGGTATTTGCCGTTGAGTAAAAGTTTGCCCCCACCTATGTTCATTTCCGTAATTTTATCATCATATGGAAAATCAAATCGTTCAAAACATCACAGATCCAGCAGTATTGGAACAATTATACCGTTCTAATCCCGCGATTTTCACGCGTGCTTTTCAATCGGTTTATCCTCAAATTTCGTCTGAAGTAACTGCTAAAATATGGAAGGAGCGCTTAGCGGTTTCCACTACTTCTTGGGGTTCTAAAGGGGATTGGACTTTGCTTGCAATCATCGCAGCCATTGCCGCATTTTTAATGCAATTGCCCGATCTGTTTTCGATATCACATGATCTGTATTTCCCCCGCAATATGTCTTTCATAGTAATACCGGGGATCGGAGCTTATTTTGCTTACAAGCAAGGTGTAGGTATTCGCGATTTAGCCTGGCCTTTATTTATTTTAGTCGCATCCATTGTCTACATTAACCTATTACCAGAGGGAAGCACGACGCTTTTATTGACATGTTTGCATATCCCTATTTTACTATGGTTAGCGGTGGGGTATATTTTTGCTGGGAATGATTCGGTGAAACGGATGGAATTTTTGCGCTACCACGGAGATTTAGTTTTGATGACGGAAGTGATTGGACTTGCGGGCGGATTGTTTACTGGTTTAACGCTAAATTTATTTAAACTGATTGAGATCGATATCGAGGATTATTATTTCCGCTATTTGGTGCTTTCTATCTTACCATCTGTGCCGCTTTTCGCTACTTTTTTAGTCCGTCAAAACGCTAGCCTAGTCAGCAAAATTTCCCCTGTCATCGCGCGCATATTTACGCCCATAGTTACGATTACCCTAGTCTTGTTTTTAGGGGCGGTTATATTCACCGGGAAGGACCCCTACAATGACCGGGAATTCTTGTTAGTGTTTAATGGAATTTTGATCGGTGTGATGGCCTTGATTTTGTTCTCTTTAGGGGAGGCGACGAAAGTAAATGCATCGCGGGTACATCAGTATTTTTTGTTTGCTTTAGCGCTGGTTGCGATCATCGATAATGGCATTGCGCTATCGGCGATCGGATACCGACTTGTGGAATTCGGAATTACGCCTAACCGTTTAGTTGTTCTAGGGAGCAATGCCCTAATTATGGTTCATTTAATGCTGGTTACGAAAAATTTATGGGGGTTTTTAAAGGGCCAAACTACTATCAAAGAAGTGGAAGAAGGAATCACTTCCTATTTGCCTATTTATGCTATTTGGGCTGCCATTGTTAGCTTTTTGTTTCCACTTATATTCCAGTTTAACTAGAGATGAATAAGTCCAAATCACGTATTTTTCAAGTGCTATTAGGGGCCGGAATCGTGGCTGGACTAGCCGCTATAATTTGTGCCGTTTCCGGAATTTCTGGAGCAGCCATTTGCTTGATGGCTTGTTTTGTATTACTTGCCTTGGGCTTTCAAGGCCATCCTATTTTGAAGGGGTTCTCTTACACTCTGTTTATATTTGCCGCCTCCACTTATGCCCTTAATTATCCAGAACATTTAGTGGCTTATCAAGGATTTCCTTTAAAGAAATTGGTCACTCCCTTATTAATAATTACCATGTTTGGAATGGGGATTCACATGAATTTGGGGCGCTTTGTGGAGATCGTTAAATCGCCTAAACCTATTCTTGCTGGAATTTTTTGCCACTATTTAATCATGCCCGGTATTGGTATGGCACTCGCCATGTCGACGGATCTTCCACCTGAAATTGCTGCCGGAATTATTCTAGTGGGCTGTTCTCCTAGTGGAGTGGCTTCTAATGTGATGGCCTATATTTCTGGAGGAAATTTAGCTCTATCCGTGACAGTGACAGCAATATCGACGCTACTAGCCCCTTTAGTCACGCCCTTGTTGATGAAGTTGCTGGCGAATCAATTAGTGCCCATAGACTTTTGGGATATGTTTTGGCACATTATGGAAATCGTAATTTTCCCGGTTATTGCTGGATTAGTGTACAATCGATACGCTTATGGGAAACAGAAATGGTTAGATGAATTATTGCCTATTTTGTCGATGGCGTCCATCATCTTTATTGTCGCCTTGACTGTATCGGCGGGGCATAATACCTTATTGACGATTGGCTGGTTGCTGATTTTAATTGTGTTAGTACATAATTTATTAGGCTACTTTTTTGGCTATAAGATTAGCAAATGGATGGGGATTAATGAGCAAGACTCTCGGACTATTGCCTTTGAGGTAGGTTTGCAAAATGCGGGTTTAGCGACTGGGATAGCTGCGAAAATGGGTTATATAGCCACGATGGGCTTAGTGCCTGGTATTTTTGGATCAATGCAAAATATTACCGCTTCGATTATAGCGAATTGGTGGGGTAGAAATAAATAGTTTAAACGGATAATTGATATGAAAATGTTAGCATTCTTCTTTGTTTTGGCCTCATTTTTAGCCTCAGCCCAAACGAAACCAGCCGGGAAGTTAGACCCCGCAAAACCTGTATTAGTGCTAGATGCTTCTTGCGGGACGTGTAATTTTGGGATGCCTGGTAAAGAATGTTTCCTAGCGGTTAAATACGAAGGCAAAGTTCATGCGGTAGAAGGCACGGGATTAGATGATCACGGAGATGCGCATGAAGACAAGGGATTTTGCATGGCGGTGCGCAAGGCCAAAGTCCAGGGCAGCTTGAAAGGCGATAAATTCGTCGTAACGTATTTCGAGCTTTTAAAGCCTTAAGTCACAATATATTTCCGACCGATTCCGAATAAAATGGTGTTCGCTATTACCGCACATCCTACGATGATGATGGCCATCGTGAACGGGGTTCCATCGAATAAAAGCCCTACTAAGGTCGCGCAGACTGCGCCCCAAGCCATTTGGATAGAGCCTAGCATCGCTGAGGCAGTCCCAGCCCCTCTGTGAAATGGACGTAAAGCTAGTGTGGCTACGTTAGGAAAATTAAAGCCTTGGCAGCCCATAATCAGGAAGAGCAAGGCGATGTTTAATTCCATTGTAAGCAGCTCAAACTTCGCTAAAATGGACAATAAAACCCCTAAGAGTAACTGCGTGGGTAAAGTAACTTTCAAAATTTGTAAGCTCGAATACTTTCTTAAAACCACTCGGTTTAATTGACTCGCAGAGATAATTCCGGAGGCCACAATCGCAAAAATGAATCCGAATTTCGACTCATTCACCCCGTAATAAGTCAAAAAGGTCAATGGTGCTCCACCTACATAAGTGAAAATACTACCTGCCCCTATGGCACCTGTGAAAGCAAAAACTAAATATTCTTTTTCTTTGAACAAGGCTTTATAAGCCTTGACCACTGTGTTAACGCGAAAGGGTCCGCCTTGTTCCCGATTTGTCTTTTCCGGCAACCAAGATTTGATCAAGAAAATGATAACGGTCAGGATGAAAGCTAAGACTAAAAAGATGGCTTTCCAGCTTGCAATCGTTAACAATAAGCTACCTAAGGAAGGCGCTAAAATAGGAGAGACGCCGAGGATTAAAATCATCAAAGACATGACTTTCGGTCTTTCTTTTTCTTCGAATGTTTCTCGAATGACCGCATTAGGGGCCACCATTCCGACGCTACCTCCTAGTGCTTGAAATAAACGACAAACGATTAACATTTCGACTGAAGTCGAGAAGGCACAAGCAATCGAACTGAGTACATAGAGGGATAAACCTATGTAGAGTACATTTTTCCGCCCGAAATGATCTAGCAGTGGGCCACTCATTAATTGGCCTAAACAAATCCCGAAAAAGAAGCTGGAAAGCGTGTAACCCATCTCCTCTTGTGAGCATTGTAAAACCGCAGCGATATTTTTAAAAGCGGGTAAATACATGTCGATGGACAAAGGTCCAATCGCAGACAAGATTCCAAGAATTAAGATAATTTTCGTGCGGTTCGCAGAAGTAGGCATTATGGAGGGGTATTTTTAGAAGACGCAAAGGTACGCCCAATATTCCTAAATTAATACCCCTGCGCTTGCTTGTAAAGCATAGATTGTCTTAAACAGGTAGGCTTTTAGCTCAGTTAACTTTTCAGCTGCCTCCATCGCTTTGGTTTCCCGACTGTTAATTAAAAACAAAGAAGATTCTCCTTGTTCGAACCGGTTTTCTTCCGCTTTTACCAAGGCTTGGTAGTTTAAGACGGCTTTCTGTTGTGTGTCAATTTGTTTTTTTAGGGCCTCTACTTCGTTATAATAGGAGCTTACTTTTACTTGAATCTGTTGTCTTTTTTGGGCTAGATTAAGCGACTCTTCTTGAATTTTGAGTTTAGCTAATTGATAATCAGCTCTCCCCTGAGACAAGCGAAGTGGCATGGCAAACTTGATACCGTATTGATAATTATTATCAAATAGGGGCCGCACTTCCACATTCGGGGTAAGGCCCCTAGATAAGGCATTGTAGGTCACATCTAGTTTGGGCAACAAGCTTTGGAACTTTAACTTTCTCTCCACTTGCAGACCTTCAATCTTAAACTGATACGCACTTAAATCCGGGTGATTTGCATAGGCCTTTTCTAAAAGAGAATTCAGGTCTAAATCAAAGTCCGCCAACCAGGCAAACTCATTCACCACCTCTGCAGGTTGCACTTCTGGAGATAACTCCTGTGGGGTATTATTCTCTTGCCATAAATAAACAGATAAGGAGAGGCGAGAATTCTCGCGTTCTACCCATCTAGCTTGGTATAGATTATCAAAATATTGTAGCTGAGTAATGGCTTCTACCGTATCTATAGCTGGTCTTTCTCCCAGCTCCACGCTTTGTTTCACGAAGGAAACACGGGCTGTAGCGATTTGTAAATTTTGATCAACAATTTTTAAAACGCGCACACTTTTTACCCAATTCCAGTAGGAAGCCATGGCTTCTGAAAACAGGGCATTTAGCATACTTCTCTGCTCTTGAAGGGCCATCTTATTCATCAGCTTTGCTTGCTGTAGGCTGGCCCGGCGCTGGTCCATAATTAAGTTCTTCGCTAACGGAACAGTAATTCCGATGTAGCTAGTTTCACCTAAAGTTTCATTCGAATTCAGGCGCGTTCCTTGTAAATTTTCCATTCCAGAACGCAGTTCAATACCATACCAGGTAGGAATGCTGAGCTCTGGTGCGTGGGAGTTATAATAATTTTTCCCGTCAAATGTTTTCTGAGTGCTGTAATGGCTTAGAATTGGATCAAAGCCTCCTCTAGCCTGTAGGATTTGTGCCTCTGATTTCTGCACACCTATGCCAGCCTGCTTCGCAATAGGGTGGTAAGTTTGTACGATTTTCAAAAACGCTTCAGGATATAAAACCGGCGTTTGGGCGAAGCTGGCAATGCTTATAAACAAGAAAGCAATCAGACTATTTTTCATCCTTTTTTACCGTGTAAAAATCAGCAGGGAAACCGTTAATATTTCGCCATAGTTCGTACCAAAGTGGTACATCATTTAACAAGGTAATTCCTTGAGCACCCGCTCCCATTTTGATTTGCTTAGGCCATTTTTTGTCTTTCGGATCCTCCACAACAATCACGCGGAACATCCCCTTATCATCAATGTTATTTTCTACTGCTCGGATCTTACCAGGGAATGTTCCAAAACTCTGATCTGGCCATCCTCCAGCAAAAATAATCGCCGGGAAACCATCAAAAATGAATCGAACGTTTTGTCCAGGAACCACAAGTGGCAAATCTACAGGTCTTACATACATTTCCACGGCGTAGTCCGTATTTTTCGGAACGATGGTTAACAACTCTTCACCATCTTTAAGAAGTTCTCCAATACCCGCTTTTTTCGCGTTGATAATCTGACCATTTTGAGGGGCTAAGATATAGTACATCCCGTCTCGAATGGTATAAGAAGCTACTTGATTTTCTAATTTAGCGACATCCCCTTTTCCAGTCTCAATCATCCCCAAGCTTTGGAATTTTTCTCCCTCCGCTTTGTTTATTTTTTCGCTGTATTCTTGATCCACACCCCGTAATTCAATTTTCGTATTTTGAATTTCTTGCAGTGTTTGATTTACCTTATTTTCTGAAATGGTTTTTTTCGCTAACGAGTTTTGCATAGACGCATTTCTTTGTTGGAATTGTGTCTGCGAAATCAAACCCTTTTTGAACATTTCTTGGTTTCGTTCAAACTGGTCTTTTACTAAGTTATACTCATTAGAAGCCGCTTCCAGTTCAGATTTTTCACCCGTTAACTTTTGCTGTAATTGGGTTATCTTGTTTGTTAATTGGTCTTGTTTTAGGGTCCTCGAAGTTCGCAAATTGTTTATTTGATCCTCTGTTGCTTGTACTTTTTGTTCATAAAAAGTAACAGTCCCCTTTTTTGCATTTACCTGTTCTTGTGTTCTAAGAATTAACTTAGGGTCTAAATACTCCGCCTTGATCTCGGATATTTTAGCCAGTGTATCCCCTTGTTGAACGAAATCACCCTCCTTTACCCACCAGCGATTAATTTTACCAGCGATAGGGCTATAAATTTTTTGAGGTTTTTGTTCTTGGAAAAGACTCGTAATCTGTCCTTTCGAACGGATATTTTGCGTCCAAGGAAGGAAAAGTATACCTATAATAATTAGGCCTAATCCGATTAACCAAGGTCTCGTAGCTGGCCCTTTCCCGCGCAGGTAAATCTGATTAAATGACTTAAACTTTTCCATGATCGAAGACCAATTTTTTATTGAATCCTAAAGACTCGTTAGTAGAAATGATAACAGTTACGTCTGATTTTTTCAATAAATAATCACGCAAATTCTCAGCTAATGGTGCACTCAATCCATTCCAAGGATTTTCTAACAAAAGCAAACGTTTATCCCCGCAAAGTGCGCGAAGTATAAGAATCTTTTTAATGATCGTCTGTGGCGTCCTCTTACCCAGTGGCTCGATTTCCGTATCAAAACCTTGCGGGAAATGATTCAGGAAATCAGCGAATCCTAAGTTATTAGCTGTTTCTAAAATGAGAGATGGATTGACATCTTTATTACCTAAGCTAATATTTTCCCAAACTGTACCATCAAATATCTCTTGCGCTTGAAGTAAAATGCCTGTTTGCTTGCGCAGACTATCTAAACTGTAGTTTTTAATAGGGACTTTGTTAATTAATAAAGTTCCTTTAAAGTCAGGGTAGTTACCCGTTAAAATCCGCATGAAGATGGATTTACCCGAACCTCCCGGGCCCGTTATTTGGATTTTATCTCCTGCTTCAATATGTAGATTTAAAGAATCCAATACGGGTTTATCTGTCTCAAATTCAAAACTAAAGTTTTTCATTTCGATTTCTAATCCCGTTTGTGTTTTTAGCTCTAGATCACCGCTGCTGTCTATTGGGCTATCGGTAACGGTGCCTAATTTTTCTAAACCGGTAATGACATCATAGGCACTATCTAAGCTGGTGATTAATTTTTCTACCGCTCCGATCACTAACATAATGACAATTTCTGCCGCAACGAATTCCCCAATGTTTAACTGTTGATTAATTAACAAATAGGATCCTAAGGTGAGCATTAGGGTTGTTAGGGCAATCTTAAAAAAGAGGAGGGATTTGTATTGAAAGAGCAAAACATAAAAGTGATTTGTTCTTGCAGTTAAGTAACCCATCACACTGGAATCAGTTCTTTTTAAATTTAAATCAGAGCCTTGACTAAATTTGAATGTTTTGATAGTGCGGGCAATCTCACCAAAAAATCCAGCTACTTCATATTTATAATTTGATTCCTCGATACTTGTTTCGATTCCCTTTTCAGAAGTATAATACAAAATTACGCCTAATAGAACTAATAAGATTACTCCTAAAATGATGAAAAGAGGGTGATAAAGAGACAAAAGGACGATTCCGAAAATAATTTGAACCGTCGCAACTGGAATATCAAGTAGTAGTTTCGCAAAGCCCTTTTGAATATTAATTGAGTCGAAAAAACGATTCACCTTCTCTGGAATATGGTATTTATCCATTTGCTTTAAATCCAATTGCGGGATTTTATCTGCAAATTCAAAGGCGTAATGCGCGAAAACTTTTTGCTGAATCGATTCGATGATTTTCATCTGATTGATTTGGAATAATCCCATCAGAAAAACCCCTAAAACCACTAGAAAAATCAATACATAAATGGAGGTGACCATGGTAGCGCCCATGACCAATCCTATGATTGTTTGAACGCCTAATGGCATACTTAGATTGACAATACCGCCTAGAATAGAGAATAAATAAATCGATCTTATTTCCTTATCATGATCTTTAATCAGTGATTGGATTCTTTTTAGCGGACTTATTTTTTGCATGTCATCTATTTTTCTGTTGCAAAACTATATATACTTTTTCGATTAATAGTAATACTATTATTAATATGTGTTAAAGTGTATTTTGTGTTGGTAAATCTATTGCTACTTTTGTCACCGTAGTTATCTCCTATTTACAATGGATTATTCACTTAGTTTTAAAGTTAACGAAAAGATTTACTTGCGAGATCCTGAAGGCACAGAACTTGGCAAGAAAATTGTTAAGAACGCAATCGATTTGATTTATCGGTTAGGGTTTGAGCATTTTACGTTCAAAAAACTGGCTAAAGAGATGAATACTACGGAGGCGACCATCTACCGTTATTTTGAGAATAAACACCGGCTTTTACTTTATATCTTGAACTGGTATTGGTCTTATATGGAATATTTAGTGGTGTTTGAGTTGCCTCCCTTAGCAGATTCAAATGCAAAGTTGATTCGCCTGATTGAGCTTTTAACGCATCCCTTGCCGGAGAGTGAAGGACAGACAGATTACAATAAAAACTTTTTGCATCAAATTGTTATTTCAGAAAGCAGTAAGGTCTATTTAGTAAAAGAGGTAAAAGAAATCAATGAAAATGCCGTTTTTAAGCCCTATAAAGACCTTTGCGCCCGTATTTCAGAAATCATACAATCGCATAATCCTAATTATGCTTATCCACATTCTCTCAGTAGTACCTTGATAGAAACAGCGCATTCGCAGCTGTTTTTTAGCCAACACCTGACTAAGTTAACGGATGCGGGTAGAGAGGATAAGACCGCTTTTGTGGAACAGTTTTTGAAGGATTTATTGTTTAAATCTTTGCAGGCTTAGCCTAGATTTTTTTAGCTTTATTGCATGATGAAGCTCCTGATGATTTTCCTTGCCCTTTCGTTTTCCCTTTTAGCTACCGATAAGCCGGCCTATGTTTTGTATAAGGCTCAAGGCAAAAAGGTCACGTTTGCAAAGATGCTCAAGGATCTTAGCACGCAGGATGTGGTCTTGATAGGGGAGTTGCATAATAATCCCATCAGCCATTGGTTAGAATTAGAGATTACGCAGGCCTTAGCGGAAAAGCGGCAGTTGGTTCTAGGGGCTGAGATGTTTGAACGGGATAATCAGGGCGCTTTAACAAACTATTTGCAGGGAAAAATTACGGCGAAGGGCTTGGATTCTTCGGCTCGTCTTTGGAAGAATTACAAAACGGATTATGCACCTTTAGTTCATTTTGCCAAAGAGAAAAACCTGTCTTTCATCGCCACCAATGTGCCTCGAAAATATGCTAGTTTAGTCGCTCGAGGAGGTTTTGAAAGTATAACTAATCTACCTGCAGAAGAAAAAGCATGGATCGCACCACTGCCTATTGCCTATGATGCCAATCTGCCGGGCTACCAAAAAATGCTAACCATGATGGGGGAACACACTTCCCCTAATATGCCCAAAGCGCAAGCTTTGAAAGACGCAACGATGGCTCATTTTATCTTCTCGAATTGGACTCCTGGCTCTCTGTTTATCCATTATAACGGATCCTATCATTCGGAATATTATGAAGGAATTTCCTGGTATTTAAAGCGTTCAAAAGTAGACATCAAGATCGCTACTATCGCCACCGTTTCTCAAAAAGAGATCGATTCCCTTCTCCCAGAGCATCTTTTGAAAGCAGATTATATTATCTGTGTGGAGGACGATATGACGGGGACGTATTAATTATCTGTCCTAAAAGGCGATGCAGGTAAGCCTTCTACGTTGATTAAATTCGCTCCCTCTGGATTATCTGCCCACCCATAGCGAACATACATCGGCTCTGCCACCTCATCGCTCCAAACTACGACTGTATTCCATTCGATGATCGCTTTCGCCCAAACGAATTTCTTGTCTTTCCCGGCTATGGCGAATTGCATTAACTCGTCTTCGTCTGTCTTGTTGATGGACAGTCCACTTCCCGTTTCGCGGAATCGAATGCGAATTCGATTGCCTTCGATGGCATTAGATTCATAGATGGGTCCAGAAGAAACCAGGTTTTCGCCGTAGGCTATTTTTCTCGCGGCCAGCGCCAGTCTTTCGCCGATCGGTTTCTTCGTCAAGGGATGAATGTCATTCCATTCGCCTAGATCTAAAGTCACGGCCATTCCGCTTCGAGGAATGCTCAGGCTCTTTAACTGACCCTCCCGCAAGACCGCCATATTACTTTCCGAAGGAAGGAAATTACGGTCCTGAAAACCGGGTAATTGCACGTATAAAAAAGGCAACTCTGGCTGCTTGAACTGCGTTCGCCAATCTTTTGCTAGTGCCGGCATAAGCTGCTCATACACCTGCGGCTTTCCTAAGTTCGATTCACCTTGGTACCAAACAAATCCCTTCAAAGAATAAGCAGTAAAAGGAGCAATCATCGCGTTGTACAAGGCGCTAGGGGTGTAGGCGGAAGGCGCGGGTTTCTCTGTCACCGGAGGGAACACTTCGCCCACTTTGTATTCCCAATCTCCCTGTAGATCGATGCTTCGATCACCTACCAGCATTTCATATCTTTTATCAGGAACAAAGCCCCCTTTGCCAGCGGTATTCGTCACCCGAATGACAACTAGATTTTTGCCGGCTTTTAATAGTCCATTCTTAACGGTGTATCTGCGGGGTGGATATTGATAGGTCACATTTCCTACTTGCTCGCCATTCACAAACACTTGATCCGCATCTACGATGCGGCCCATAAATAGTTTAGCAGGCATCCCTGCAAGAGAGGCTGGAATCTGAATTTCCCGTCTAAACCAAACTACCCCATTCAGATCTCGTAAGCCTTGGTCTTCCCAAAAACCAGGAATAGCAAAACGCTTCCATCCTTTAGGTTGATAAGTTGGATTTG
>NZ_JBIIBQ010000034.1:0-18150 GCF_044239315.1 Aquirufa sp.
TCTGCACTAGCACCTGCATCTTTACGAGAACGCTCTTTTTGTGCTTTCAGCGCAGCATTAAATCCTGGCTCATCAATATCTAATCCTTTTTCACGAGCGATTAGAGCTGTTAAATCGACTGGAAAACCGTAGGTATCATTTAATTCAAATACATCGTCTCCCGATAGCACTTTGCCTGAGCAATCCTCCATTAACTTATCTAAACGAACTAATCCGGATGACAATGTACGCAAGAAGGAAACTTCCTCTTCGTAAATTACTTTAGCAACGAAGGCTTCTTGTGAGATTAATTCATCGAATACTCCTTTGAATTGTTGTGCTAATCCAGGAATTAATAAGTGCAAGAAAGGCTCTTTGAAATCTAAATAAGTATAGCCATAACGCACCGCACGACGTAAAATTCGACGGATCACATAACCTGCCTTGTTATTAGAAGGTAACTGGCCATCTGCAATACAAAATGCAATGGCACGAATATGGTCTGAGATAACGCGCATCGCGATATCTGCCCATTTTTCATCACCGTATTTCTTACCACTTTTAGTAGCAATGTATTGAATGGTGCCTTGGAATACATCCGTATCGTAATTGGATTGCTTTCCTTGAATCGCCATACAAAGACGTTCAAAGCCCATACCCGTATCCACGTGTTTGTTAGGAAGCGGTACTAATGAACCATCTGCCATACGCTCAAACTGCATAAATACGTTATTCCAAATCTCGACTACTTGTGGATGATCGGCATTCACTAGGCTTTTGCCCGGAATCGAATCAACTTCGTCTTGATTTCTAAGGTCGATGTGTATCTCAGAACATGGTCCACATGGGCCTGTTTCGCCCATTTCCCAGAAGTTATCTTTCTTATTTCCGTAAATAATTCGGTCTTCACCCACAATCGCCTTCCAAATATCAAAGGCCTCTTGATCAAAAGGAACTCCATCTTTTTTGTCTCCTTCGAAAACCGACACATAAATACGGTCTTTCGGTAATTTAAATACCTCTGTTAATAACTCCCAAGACCAGGTTAAGGCTTCTTTTTTAAAATAATCGCCAAAAGACCAATTCCCTAACATCTCAAACATGGTGTGGTGGTAGGTATCAAATCCTACATCCTCTAGGTCATTGTGCTTTCCTGAAACACGTAGGCATTTTTGGGTATCCGCAATTCTCTTCGATGGCGGCGTACCGTTGCCCAAGAAAAAATCTTTGAACTGAGCCATCCCCGAATTGTTGAATAAAAGGGTAGGGTCATTTTTTGCCACCAAAGGAGCAGAAGGAACAATTAAATGGCCTTTTGATTGAAAGAAATCCAAAAATTGTTGACGTATCTCAGAAGAGGTCATGCGATTTATTGTAAAATGAAAGGAACCTTTGTAGTTTTACTTAGGCACCTGTAAAAAGGAATTACAAAATTAAGTCTATTTTTTGAAGAAGCCCATTTTGGGTTTAAAATTATTGATGGAATTAAGCAAGCAATATTATTCTATTTCAGAGGTAGCAGCTATTTTCAAGGTGAATACCTCCAAGATTCGCTATTGGGAGACTCAATTCCCCCACTTATCTCCTAAAAGAGCCGGTTCAGGTATTCGTAAATACACCCCACAAGACATCGAAAAAATCAAGGTCTTGGTTAATTTGATCGATGAGCGAGGTTTAACAATCGAAGGAGCGAAGCAAGCCTTAAATTTCAAAGGCAAGGAAAAAAATCCCCACCAAAACATCATTAATCAACTAACTGATATTCGTAATTTTTTACAAGGGATGAAGGCGGATTTAGACTTAGAATAAGCGTAGGTTTCGGAAAATTACTCCGATGAAAACCACGTATCCTTTAATCGTATACCAAATCGCCTTGACCTACCTCCCTAAAGTAGGGCCCGTTAAAGGCAAAGAGTTAGCCTCCCTTTATCCTAATTTAACCGACATCTTCAGATTAGCATCCTATCAATCTCATGCTGCAGAAGCTTTGCGGGAAGCAGAAAAGACCGTAAAAATTTGCGAAGAGGAGCAGATTCAAATCCTCTATTTCGAAGATCCTGCTTATCCTCAGCGAATCAAAGATCTATATGACGCCCCTTTAATACTTTTTAAAAAAGGACCTGCGGATCTAAATGCGCATCGGATTGTAGCTGTGGTCGGAACGCGCCATGCAAGTGATGTGGGTAAAAAGGTGACCGAGGAACTCGTTCAATCTTCGATTAAAGATGAAGTCATATTGGTAAGTGGATTTGCACGAGGAATTGACATAACCTTACATAAAGCGTGCCTAACATGCCAGGTCCCTACCATTGCTGTCTTAGCAGGAGGTTTTCGACATATATACCCCCATGAAAATGCGATGTATATAGATCAAATTTTAGCTACCGGTGCTTTACTTTCTGAGTATGCCCCCCACATTCCACCTGCATCATATCATTTTCCAGTTCGAAACAGAATTATTGCAGGACTTTCGGATGCGACCATAGTTGTGGAAGCAGCAGAAAAAGGAGGGGCACTCATTACGGCTGATTATGCGCTTAACTATAATCGAACCGTTTTCGCCGTTCCTGGTAGTTTAAATAGACCTTTTTCTAAAGGATGTAATCTGTTGATTAGAAATCTTAAAGCCACGATTTATACTTCATGGGATGATTTTATGCAAGAATTGAATTGGGAGCAAGCAAAAGACAGGTTGGCTTTACACCCCGAGTTAAGTCAAAAACTTTTTACGTTGAATGAAACTGCGATCATTTCTCTTTTACATCGAGAAGGACAACTTTCTTCAAATGAGCTTTTACAGCGTTCAGAAATTCCACAAGATGAGTTAGCACTTATTCTGCTGAATTTGGAATTGAAAGGGATGATACAATCAACGAATGGCGATGGATATATGTTATCCTGATTATTTTCTCCAAGTGCTAGGAGAAACTCTCCAGTCTTGTAAGGTCATTAATTGGGTTTCTGTTACATAATCCAATTGAACGGCTTCTTCAATTAACGCATTGTAGTTGCTCAAAGTATATAAGGGGATGTTCGCGTTTTTGAAATTTTCATCCGCAATTTCGAATCCATAGGTAAAAATGGCCACCATGCCTAATACTTCGACACCTGCTTCTTTCAAGGCTTCTGCTGCTTTTAAAGAGCTTCCTCCAGTTGATATTAGGTCCTCAATGAGAACCACTTTTTGTCCTTTTTCTATTTTACCTTCGATTTGATTTCCCATTCCATGTTTTTTAGGCTCTGGGCGCACATAACAAAATGGCAAGTCTAGAAAATCAGCTACTAATGCTCCTTGAGCAATACCCGCAGTTGCCACACCAGCTATGATGTCTACTTGTGGAAAATACGCTTTAACTGCTGCAGATAGACAATTTTTAATGTAGGTACGTACCTCTGGAAAAGACAAAGAGACGCGATTATCGCAATAGATGGGAGAATTCCAGCCTGAAGCCCAAGTAAACGGTTGATCCGGTCGCAATTGAATGGCTTGGATCTTTAAAAGGTGTTGGGCAACTTCTTGAGGAATCGTCAAATTTTGCATGAGGGTAGTTTCTAAATTTATATTTACAAAAATAATTTATTCAGTTAATCTTTCACCATTTAATTCTAATTTTGCCACAGAAAATTGAACAGATGGTAATTTTTATTGATGATCGACCGATCAGAATTGTGAAGAAGAAGGAGTTGGGAGAAATGCCATCTAAAGAGGATTTTGATTTAGTCCTAGACGCTAGATTGTCTCCGCTTAAAGTGGAAAATTTTAGCGGCCATACCTGTATCATTAATGCTAGTACAGAGCAATTAGAGAAGATTCTCATGAATTTACATGCGAAGTCTGGTATTCATTTTCATGCATTATATCTCATTGTAGAGGATCGCAAGTTATTCAAACAAAAGATTGTCAAGCTATACCAGCTCGTGGAAGCGGCTGGAGGAGTGGTAGTTAATCAAAATCAAGATACCTTGTGGATGTATCGTTTGGGTAAATGGGATTTGCCTAAAGGCAAATTAGAAAAGAATGAAAAATTCGAAACGGCAGCCGTTAGAGAAGTGGAGGAGGAATGTAATGTGAAGGCCGAATTAGGAAATAAAATTTGTACCACCTACCATACCTATACCCACAAGAATAAGCTGGTGTTGAAAAAAACGCGTTGGTATGCGATGAAAACACACTTTACGGGTACACTTATTCCTCAGACCGAAGAGGGAATCGAGAAAGTGGAGTGGATGAATGATAAAAAGCAAACACAAGCTTTAACGAATACCTATTCTTCTATTCGTTACGTGATCGAAAAATTCAGAAAACTAGTCTAAGGTATAGGGTAAATATTGGTCTACCGGACTTCCGTAGCGATGTAAATCGCGGATAATGGTAGAACTGATGGGTGCAAGGTGAGGTGAGGTAATTAAGAAAACTGTCTCTAGTTCATTGTGAATGTGTCTATTCACTTGTGATATCGAGTTTTCATATTCGAAGTCCGTCGTATTGCGCAAACCTCTTATGATAAATTTAGCTCCATATTCGTGTGCGACATTGGCTGTTAAATTTTGGTAGGTTACTACACTAACAGGTTTTCCTTCAAAAGTCTTCCGTATGTATTCCTCCATTTTCTCTAATGGGAAATAGCGAGATTTCGATGAGTTTTGGCCTATTCCTATGATGACTTCATCAAATAGGGCCAAAGCTCTTAGTACAATATCCTCATGACCTTTCGTAAAAGGATCGAATGAACCAGGAAAAAATGCTTTTTTAGTGTGAGGCATAAGGTATTTGATAAAGTTCAGCTTCAGGAATATCCTGAGAACCTACTGCTAATATGGGTGGGAATAAGGACCAATTTAAAGAGAAAGCGTCCCGAATGGATTGCAAGTAAAAGGCTAATTCGATAGGGGATTCAAACGGGTAAACGTTAGCTAATTGTAATTTATTCCCTTGGTACAAGCTCGCGAAAGCTAATTTTCCCTGAATAAATAAGTTTAATTGTTGGTCATTCTGGTGCAAACAATTGGCTAAGCTATGTGTATAGGTAATTTTTGCATAGGAAAAATGAGCAGAAATGTAGTCTTTCCAATCACTAGGCACTAGAAAAACCAAATTTGCATCTTCAGCTTCTACGTATTGTTGTTGAATTTCTTTACCCACTAATGCATGTTCGCCTAATGCTTTCTCTAGAAAACCTAAACGATAGGTAGGGGAATCATACGAATTCGGAATTAAAAGAAAATACTCATTGGAGATTTCAATTTGAACAGATGTGATACGAGAATCCTTTTTCGGGTGAGCTAGTAATTGCTCCCGGAAATTCTCCGCGTTTATTCGGAGATGCAAGGTTTCGGCCGAATTTGTGGGTTCCATAGTCTCTAATTCGTTTCGAAATTGCAAAAAAAATATGATAATCGGTGTCAAAATTAGTAATTTTGCACCCTATTTAATCCAGCTCCTATGTTGCAAGTATCTAATGTGTCCCTACGTTTTGGGAAAAGAGTCCTTTTCGAAGAAGTTAATATCAAATTTACTGAAGGTAACTGTTATGGTTTAATCGGTGCTAATGGCGCAGGTAAATCTACTTTTTTGAAAATCTTATCTGGCGAAATTGAATCTCAAACAGGTTCCGTTTCGATGAACCCAGGTGAGCGTATGTCGATTTTGAAGCAAAATCACTTTGAATACGAAGAGGTTCAGGTCTTGCAAACGGTGATTATGGGAAATAAGCGCCTGTATGACATCATGCTAGAAAAGGATGCGATTTACTTGAAAGAAGACTTCACTGAGGCAGACGGAAATAAAGCGGCGGATTTAGAAGCAGAATTTGCTGAATTAAATGGATGGGAAGCGGAGTCGGAGGCGGGTTCTTTGTTAGGTGGCTTAGGTATTTCAGCGGATCTTCATTACACTTTATTGAAGGATTTAAATGGATCTGATAAAGTAAAGGTTTTATTAGCACAAGCTTTATTTGGTAACCCTGATATTTTATTATTGGATGAGCCTACCAATAACTTGGACATTGATTCTATTTTATGGCTAGAAGGCTATTTGATGAACTTTAAGAATACGGTTATTGTAGTTTCTCACGATCGTCACTTCTTAGATAATGTGTGTACGCACATTGCTGACTTAGATTTTGGCAAAATTCAATTATACGGTGGCACCTATACATTCTGGTACGAATCATCTCAATTAGCAGCGCGTCAACGCACAGATCAGAACAAAAAGACCGACGAGAAGCGGAAGGAATTAGAGGAGTTTATTCGTCGATTCTCTGCAAACGTAGCGAAGTCAAAGCAAGCCACGTCTCGTCAAAAAATGTTAGATAAGTTACAAGTCGATGACATCAAGCCCTCTTCTCGTAAATATCCATTTATTAACTTCAAGCCGGAGCGCGAAGCAGGGGATCAATTGTTAAGTGTTGTCAATCTTTCAGCAAAGACAGACGATGGTACTCCCTTGTTCACTAATCTATCCTTCACCATTAATAAAGGGGATAAAGTAGCACTTTTAGCGAAGGACTCTTTGGCAATCACTGCCTTATTAGACATTCTGGCAGGAGAGAACACGAATTTCACGGGAGAATTTACTTGGGGAGTAACGACGACTCAGACCTATTTACCTAATGATAATGCCAAATACTTTGAAGACGATTCCATGAATTTAGTGGATTGGTTACGTCAATATTCTATTGAAAAAGATGAGAGTTTTATTCGCGGTTTCTTAGGCAGAATGTTATTCTCGGGAGATGAGGCCTTAAAAAAATGTACGGTCATCTCAGGAGGAGAAAAACAGCGTTGTATGTTCTCTCGCATGATGTTGTCAGGCGCAAACGTGCTTTTATTTGACGAGCCTACGAATCACTTAGACTTAGAATCCATCACTGCCTTGAATAATGGTATGATTGAATTCCCAGGAACCATGCTTTTCACTTGCCATGATCACCAGTTAACAGATACAGTGGCGAATCGCGTGATTGAAATCGGTTCTAAAGGCCAATTAGATAAATTAATGACCTATGATGAATTCATTACCGATCCTTCGGTGAAAGCGCAAAGAGCCGCTCTATAAGAAGTAACAATAAAAAAGGCCAGCGCGAAAGCGCTGGCCTTTTCTTTTATATCAGTCGTCAGATTACAAAATGAATCGGGTAGACAAGAAGTTCGATTGCTGGTTCTCAACGATCGCGTTTACAATGTCTTTATTTGATTGTGTCGCTTTTGTCGCTACCACGGTACGAATCGAGAACGAGCGTAATGCTGCTGTAACCGAAAGTGTACCCTCTGCTGAATCCTTACGACCTGTGAAAGGGAATGAATCCGGTCCACGTTGACATTGTGCATTGATATTTACACGAGAAACTTGATTTACCGTCTCATCAATTAATTCTGAGATTTCATTTACATCTGTTCCGAAGATCGCCACTTGCTGACCGTGCGAAGACTCGTGGATGTAATCGATTGGCTCATCTAAGTTTTCGAATGGAACAACAGGTACCACAGGTCCAAATTGCTCTTCATGCCATACTTTCATCTTGCTAGTTACTGGATACAATAAAGCAGGGAAGAAGATCGATTTGAAATTTTCTCCGCCATGTTCGTTCATCACTTTAGCTCCGTGTAATTTCGCATCTTCGATCAATTCTGTTAAGTAGGCAGGCTTGTTAGGCTCAGGAAGTGGTGTGATTTGAACACCAGGCTCCCACATCATACCTAATTTCATGGCTTCAATCTTTTTAGCTAAACCTTCATTGAATTTATCTGCAAGAGATTTGTGAACAAAGATGATTTTAATTGCGGTACAACGTTGTCCATTGAAGGAAAGTGAGCCTAAAAGACATTCATTAATTGCCGAGTCCAAGTCTGCACTCTTAGTAACAATCGCTGCATTTTTCGCATCTAGGCCTAAAATGGCACGTAAACGATTTACTTTCGGGTGCATTTTCTTTAACTTATCCGCTACTTTAGAAGAACCGATTAAAGTTAATACGTCGATTTTACCTGATTCCATTAATTGAGGAATGATGGAATTTCCACGACCATAAAGTGTATTGATAACACCTGCTGGGAATGAATCTTTGAATGCCTCAAGTAAAGGATAGTGTAATAAAGTACCGTGTTTCGGTGGTTTGAATAAAACGATATTTCCCATGATTAAAGCCGGGATGAGCGTTGTAAAGGTTTCATTCAACGGGTAGTTGAATGGTCCCATACAAAGTACCACACCTAATGGAGAACGTCTTACTTGTCCGATGATTCCTTCTTCGATTAAGAAAGTAGAAGAATTACGGTCGATATCTTTTAAAGCACCGATCGTGTCGTAAATATATTGCACGGTACGGTCAAACTCTTTTTGAGAATCACCTAATGATTTACCGATTTCCCACATTAATAATTTGACAACCTCATCGCGCTTTTGAATCATCTTTTGAGTGAATTTCTCCACACATTCGATTCTTTGTGCAACTGTCATCGATGGCCATTCACCACGGCCATTTGAATAGGCCTTTACGCCAGCATACAAAACTTCCATCGCATCTGCTGCATCCGTGATAGGATAAGAGCCGATTCGTTTTTGTTCGAAACCTTTATCTGTTTTTATATAGATGGGTGACCAAACGTCTTGCGTTTTACCTTTCCATTGACGCATCTCTCCATTGACTAAATATTCTTTTTGCTCAATAGGATGCGTTAAATCGTATTCTTTTGGAATTTGTCCAGCTGAAGGGAACAAGTTTTGTAAATTGTTTTCGGGCATTGTCTTGCGAATTAATTTTTACAAATTTCTGTATTATGTACGTTGTAACTATTTGATTGAATCAAATGTTTAAAAAGTACAATACTTTTTTGGTTATTTACAATTTTAAAGGCAAGAATTGCAGGGAACTACTCCTTTTTCAGTGGATATTTTCTTCGGATTTTGTTGATAATGAACTTGTTCTGTTCTGTGAAACTGTTAGGATGCAGAAGATTATAGGTGGTAGACCAAATTTGAAACAAGGAAGGATCCGCCGCTGAAAAGCTAATGGAACAGATATTTTTTTGAATTAAATAGTCCTTAAATTCCATAGGTCCAATCTTGTTTTTTCCTCCACAAAAGTAAGAATGCGAGTAAAGATAATAATCCAGCGATTAAAAATGGAATTGGAATGCGATTAGGAATTCCTTGGTAAACTTCTCCTGCTACGTAGGCACCGATTCCAATACCCGCTTCTAGAGCAATGTACATGGTAGCCATGGCGCGTCCCATGTGGTTTTTATCTCCTAAATCATTTGTCCATGCTGCTAGTGTGGGTGTGTTGAAACCCCAGGCTACTCCGTAAAGTATGGCTGAAGCAACCAATAAGTAGGTATTAGCATCGAAAACTAATAGAAACATGGAAAGGCTCAGCATAAAGCATCCAAAAATCAAAATAGGAATTCGACCGTACTGATCTGAGGCTTTGGAAAAAAAGAGACGAATAAGAATGGATGATATGGTATAGATAGTAAAGTATAAGCCTTTGTTTGACCAACCTATGATTTTAGAGCTATCAGGAATTAAAGTGATTATAGCTCCTGCTGAAAAGGAGACGAATAACATGATCCAAAATATAGGTACGATTTTAGGCTCAAAAACATCTTTCCATCCGATTCGGAAAAGGGATAATTTTAACCGAGATTTCATGGAAACGGGTAAGGTTTCCTTCATTCGGCTCAGAATTACAATCGAAGCTAATGCAAATAGGGAGGATAGGTAAAACATTTGGTCTAAACCATAAGTCGAAGCTAAAAAACTCCCGATGGCAGGTCCAATGGACATTCCTGTCGCTGTGAATATACCTAAACTGCCCTGTGCTTCTCCTCTACGGTCTTCTGGAATCACGTCAGCCACATAAGCTGCAGTCGCTGTGGGTTTAGTTCCAGTAGACATGCCATGAATAAATCGTAGAAACAAAAAACCCTGAACTGTATGTAAAAGAGGATAAAGTCCTCCACATATGAAGCAAACTAAGGAGCCAAAGGCCATAATGGGAATACGACCTACATGATCGGTCAATTTACCTGAAAAAGGTCTAGAAATACCGGCTGCTAAAGTAAATAGAGCGATTGTATATCCGATATATTCCTTTCCTCCTAAACTAGCTAGATAATCAGGCAGCTCTGGGATAATCATCGAGAAACTGGCTGAAAACAAGAAATTACTTAGGCAAAGTAAGAAGAACGATAAGGTATATAATGACGGTTTAGTCTCAGCCATTTATAAATCTTCTTCTAAAATGGTGGAAATCTCCTTTTTATTTAGGCCAAGCAAGAATGCGGGTAACAAGATTAGATTACAAATCATCGCCATCAACAAGGTCACAGATACCAGAATTCCCAAGGCTTGCGTGCCTTTAAAGGTCGAAGCCGTAAAGATAAAGAAGCCAAAAAACAGAATCATCGCAGTATAGAACATAGAAACACCCGTTTTTAAAATAGTTATTTGAACTGCTTTGTGGACGTTTTGATTGTTTTTAGCCCATTCTTCCTTATATCGTGTTAAGAAATAGATAGTTCCATCACTCGAGATTCCGAAGGCGATGGAGAATATTAGAATAGTACTAGGCTTTAAGGCAATGCCAAAATAGCCCATCAATCCCGCTGTAATGATCAATGGAATTAAGCTGGGAAGGGTAGAGATTAACACCATTTTCCAGGAACGGAATAGGAGCGCCATTAAAATACAAATCAAGATGATTGCGGTAATTGTACTCTCGATCAGGTTTACTTGCAAATATTCTGTTTGGAATGCATAAATGACAGAATTACCGGTCACATCCGCTTGGTATCCTCTTTTATCTCCTTTTGCTAAAAATTCTCCCGTTTCGACATCTGTTCGGAATATACTATCAATTTTAGGTTGAATTTCATCAAATAAGACTCTAGTTCGTACGGTTCCAGCATCCTGCATTTGGAAGCTGACGCGCGTGAAGCGTTTATCCTTGTCTAAGAAGCCAGCGAAAAGGTTGTCCTTTTTGCCATCAAGGCTGGATTGAAAATCTTTTAATTTACTTAATTCATCTATCCCCGGCAAAGCAAAATACTTAGGATCACCGCCTCTGTAGACCTGATACAAGTATTTCGTAGCCGTTAAAATGGATAAACCTGATGTGAATTCAGGGTATTTAGCGAGTAATTTTTCGGTTCTTTTGATTTTGGCCAAAAGTTCCGGCGTCAATGCTCTCCCTTTTTCATACGCATCGATATTGATTTCAAAAGGCATAACCCCTTTAAATCTAGTTTCTACAAACATTAAATCGGTATAAATGGCATTATCACGAGGTAAATCATCAACGATATAACCGACTGCCTGAATTTTAGTCAATCCATAAATAGAGATAACTAAAATAATGGAAATAAAACTATAGATCGATCTACGGTGATGCATTACCCATACATCGACTCTATTCAAGAACTTATTCACTCGAACGGATTCAAAATGGGCTAAATCTTTCTTTTGAGGCGGCGCTAAGAAACTAAAGAAAATAGGAATGAGAACCAACGAGATAAAGAAGGTAATCATCACATTCAATGCGGCTACCACACCAAATTCAACTAATAACGCAGATCCCGTAAACGCAAATACTCCAAAACCAATCGACGTAGTTAGGTTAGCTAAAAACAAGGTTCTTCCTACCTTGGAAGCACTTTCAATCAAAGACTCTTCCTTCGTTTTTCCCGCTAAATAGGTCTCATGGTATTTGTTCAATAAGAAAATAACATTTGGAATACCGATCACCACGATCAGGGGAGGAATCAATCCTGACAATAAAGTAATCTTAAACCCAAAGAACACAATTGTGGCCAAAGAAGCCACAATTCCAACCAGCACCACAATATTCGCGAAGAATACCACTTGAAAGGAGCGGAAGAAGAATAACAAGATAAGTGAAGTAACTAAAATGGCTAATCCTAAGAATAAGCTTAATTCCTTCGTTACCTGCGAGGTATATTCTGTACGAATGAAAGGCATGCCCGTCATATGTACCGTATGCTTCATTTTCGCTTGGTATTGTTCACCTAGGGCCTTAATGTTTTTCACTAAGGTAATTCGCCCTTTATCATTGATGACCTTTTGATCCAAGGTAATGAGCAGGAGATGCGTCTTTAAATCTTCCGTATAAAGGAAGTTTTTGTAGATCGGTAGATTGTCTAATTGAGCTTTAAAATGATCCAGATTCTCTTGATTTAGCGCTTTTGTTGAATCAAGTAATGGGCGTGTTTTGAATTTCTTCTCGGTAGAGTCAATGTATAATTCAGGTAGAGTAGACAGGGAAAGGACATTTTTGATGCCTGGTTGGTTTTTAACGGCTGAGCTTAAATCAGCCCAAGCTTTGAATTCCTCTGGGCTAAAAATTTGCTCGTTTTCTACAGCAATGACCATTACGGCGCCATCCTCTCCATATTTCTTTTTGAATCCCTCGTATAATTGAAAACGCTCGTCTGTTTTAGGAAGAATTTTAGCTAATTCATAGCTCAGCTGAATTTGACTAGCTTTGAAACCTAATACAATGGTTGCTAATAGAATAAATCCCAGTAAGAAGAATTTATAGCGAAGGATACTTTTTCCAATCCAGTCCCAAGTATTTTTCATATTATTTCAGTAAGACCTCGGCTAAGTTTAAATCCTCAGGCGTGGTGATTTTTAAATTTCGATAAGATCCTTCGACAAGGTTTATTTTAACACCGATAGACTCAACGACGCGAGCGTCATCGGTAAAATCAGCTGAATAGTCTTGTTTAAAAGCTTTTTTCAAATCTTTCAAAGCGAATATTTGGGGTGTTTGTATCAAACGAATGGACTCCCGATTGAGGTGTTCATATCCTTCTTTTTCCGTAGAATAACAACGAACAGAATCTTTTGATGCTACCGCTAAAACAGCATTTCCTAGACCGATAGCAGTTTGAAATCCATTGTTGATTAATTCTGGCTCAATCAAAGGGCGAACTCCATCATGAATAGCCACTATTCCATCCTCGGATATAGATTCTATTGCATTCTGACTACTGTGAAATCTGGAAGTACCACCAGCTACTAATCTATGTGGGATTACGGGAAGCTTTGTGATGAGTGATTTCCAATAGTCAAATTGATCTACGGGTAAAACCAAAATTAACTCCGTAAGCGGATCAGCCTTGTGAAAAGCAGCTAAGGAATGATACAAAACGGGTTTGCCCTGCAAAAGCAAAAATTGCTTAGGGACAGCACTTTGCATACGTTGGCCGGAGCCCCCTGCGACAATAATGGCATATTTTTTCAAAGCAAACCCGATTAATTCAATTAGATGATTAACATCACATCACCATACGAGAAGAAACGGTATTTCTCCTTAATAGCTTGTTTATACGCTTCGGTAATTAAATCATGTCCACCAAAAGCCGATGCCATCATTAAAAGAATCGATTCTGGTAAATGGAAATTAGTCAACAAAGCTGTTGGTATTTTGAATTCGTAAGGAGGGAAGATAAATTTATCTGTCCAGCTATTGATTGGCTTTAGGTGGCCACTCGCCGAAACAGAAGATTCTAAAGCCTTCATAACGGTGGTTCCTACGGCTAAAACTTGTTTTTTGTTATCGATGGCCTCGTTCACATAATTACACGTAGCCTCGTTAATCATAAAGTGTTCAGAATCAGTTTTGTGTTTGGTTAAATCCTCTACATCCACCTGGCGGAAAGTTCCTAAGCCTACGTGTAATGTGATGGGAGTGAACTGAGCACCATTTAATTCCATACGCTTCATGATAATCTTCGAGAAGTGTAATCCAGCGGTAGGAGCAGCTACAGCACCCACGTGCTCAGCATAAATGGTTTGGAAACGCTCGCGATCATCTTCTGTCGCTGCTCTTTTGAAACGAATCTCATCAGGAAGTGGCGTTTCGCCTAATTCGTGGATCGTTTGCATTAAGGCATCGTGATCTCCATCATAAAGGAAACGAATGGTACGTCCACGAGAGGTTGTATTATCGATAACTTCTGCAACTAAGTCAGAATCACCAAAATACAATTTATTACCCACCCGGATTTTACGAGCTGGATCTACTAATACGTCCCAAAGACGGTGTTCTCTATTTAATTCTCTTAATAAAAATACCTCGATTTGAGCACCTGTTTTTTCCTTGTTGCCATAAAGACGAGCCGGAAAAACCTTTGTATTATTGGTAACTAAGACATCACCTTCGCCAAAGTAGTCAATGATATCAGTGAATTTCTTATGTTCAATGGTCTTGTTCTTACGATTAACCACCATCATTCGCGCATCTTCGCGATTCTCTGTAGGGTTAAGGGCAATTAAGTTTTGGGGTAAATCAAATCTGAATTCAGATAATTTCATTCTCAGAGGGGTTGAATTTTTATAATCTACAAATATACCATATTGAAGGGGGGCTTGTCAAGGTAAATTTTTGAAACAATCTAGAATCTGCGTAGTTTACCCCTTTAAGATACATAAAGGATGAAAAAAGTTTCCATATTTTGGTTTAGGCGTGATTTAAGAGTAGAAGACAATCATGGATTATTCCAAGCTTTATCCGCCGCGGAACCCGTTCTTCCCCTCTTTATTTTTGATACGAATATTCTGGATCGCCTCCCTTCTAAAATGGATGGTCGCGTGGAATTTATTCATCAATCTATTGTGCGTATTAATGAAGCTATCGGTGGCCATTTATGTGTCAAAAAGGGTAATCCTATCGATATTTTCAAAGAGTTGTTTACTGAATGGGATGTCATTCGGATTTATACCAACCACGATTATGAGCGTTATGGCATAGATCGTGATGCAGCAGTCAGCTCATTAGCTAAAGAAAAAGGAATCGAATTTAGAACTTACAAGGACCAGGTCGTTTTTGAGAAGGACGAGGTATTGTCCGGAGCAGGTACGCCTTATACTGTTTTCACGCCTTATTCTCGTAAGTGGAAGGCATTATTAGCGGAGAGCGTTTTACCTAATTTTCCTTCCAAGGCTAGTACCAATTATGTTTCTGATGTTTTCACAATTCCAACTTTAGCAGACATTGGATTTCAACCCTCTGGCTTGCAATTTCCTCAAGCGGCGGTACAAGATGAATTAATCAAAGCATACGCCCAGGACCGTGATTTTCCTGCCAAACCAGGTACCTCCAGACTCTCGGTGCATTTGCGATTTGGTACACTATCTATTCGTTTCCTCGTTCGCCAAGCTTTAGGTAAGTCTGAAGTGTGGTTAAATGAGTTGATATGGCGTGATTTTTACTTTAATATCGTGCATCATTTTCCTCATATAGGAGAGGGGCATTCTTTTAGAAAGGAGTATGATCGTATGAAGTGGCGAAATAATGAACAGGAATTCAAGGCCTGGTGCGATGGAAAGACTGGATATCCGATCGTGGATGCGGGGATGCGCGAATTGAACGCTACTGGATTTATGCACAACCGGGTGCGGATGGTAGTAGCTAGTTTTCTAGTCAAACATTTATTGATTGATTGGCGCTGGGGAGAAGCCTATTTTGCTTCGAAACTTTTAGATTTCGATTTTTCTGCGAATAATGGTGGCTGGCAATGGGCAGCTGGATCTGGCTGTGATGCGGCTCCTTATTTCCGTGTTTTCAATCCGACTTTGCAAACACAAAAATTTGATCAGTCTTTAGCCTATATCAAAAAATGGGTACCTGAATTGCAAGAATTATCTTATCCTGCCCCTATTGTTAATCACGAATTTGCACGTGTTAGAGTGTTAGCGGCCTACAAAGAGGCTTTAGGGAAATAGATTTTCTTCCCTTGAATGTTGTAATCAATTAAGTCGATCGTTAAAAATCCAATCTTTAAGTTGACCTGAATTTTCAATGGAACCTGGTACTCATCATCGCTGATCCAAAGCCGAATAGCATCTTCCTCCTTGAACATGTCATTTTTAGGCAAAAGAATATTCGTTTTGATGCTAGTTTTTTTACCGGCCTCTGTGTTGATAGTTTCCTTTGATTTAACGACTAACACCAATTCGTAAATTTTACTATCTACTAATACTTGTGCTGACCATCGGGAACCTGGTTTCTTTTCAGTTACGGGCTTACTGCGCAAAAAGTAGTAGGCCGAAATCAGATCCAATAGATCTTTAGGCCCTTGAATGGTACTAGTGACAGGTTTGTTTTGAGGGGAGGTAATCTTAGCAAAACCTTTGTCCATTTGATACAGAACAGTTTCTTCCTTTCGGTAGCGCCCTTCCCGTTTGCGCATTTCTGTCTTCAACGGGAGCATGGTCTCTGTATCAATTAGTGCTGACCAATAGTCTTTTAATGGACTAAATAATTCAAGGACTCCTGTTGTTACACCCTCAATTTCTACTTTTCGAACAGTTCGGTCTCCCATTTTGCTAGTTACTGAGCTACTTTTTATGGTAGCCTCTGCTGCATTAATGAAACCTAAATGGATTCGGTATTTTAGATTTTCTGCTGCTATTAAGGCATTATTTTCCTGTGCAAAAAGGCTCCAGAAAGAACATAAGAATAGAAAAATAACAAGAGTCTGATTTTTCATGCCAAAGCATAATTTATTATCAATTGTTTGTATAAAAAATTAGAGGCAATTTTCTATTTTTGTATAGGCCAAACGATAAAACAAATATAGTCGATTGCCCCTTAAATTTTAGATAAAAAACGAAAATGGCGAAACAAGCTAGTGATGCGCAAGGCCTGGCGGCTGAAAAGTTAAAAGCTTTACAAACTACGTTAGAGAAATTAGATAAAGCATACGGAAAAGGAACCGTTATGCGTTTATCCGATAGTAAAGTGATGGATGTTCCTGTTATTTCAACAGGCTCCTTAGGATTAGACTTAGCCTTAGGCATTGGCGGTGTACCTAGAGGACGTGTCGTAGAGATCTATGGTCCAGAATCCTCTGGTAAAACGACATTAACCTTGCACATGATCGCTGAAGCTCAGAAGGCAGGAGGTTTAGCTGCCTTTGTAGATGCGGAACATGCTTTTGATCGTTCTTACGCTGAGAAATTAGGTATCGATTGTGAAAATCTTTTAATCTCTCAACCTGACAATGGCGAACAAGCGCTCGAAATTGCAGAACATTTAATCTCCTCTGGTGCGATTGATATTATTGTAATTGACTCAGTGGCTGCTTTAGTTCCTAAAGCGGAGATTGAAGGGGAAATGGGAGATTCTAAAATGGGTCTTCAAGCTCGTTTGATGTCGCAAGCTTTACGTAAACTAACGGGTACGATTAATAAGACAGGCTGTTGCTGCGTATTTATTAACCAGTTGCGTGATAAGATTGGTGTGATGTTTGGTTCTCCAGAGACGACTACAGGTGGTAATGCCTTAAAATTCTATGCGTCAGTACGTTTAGATATTCGTCGTGCTGGTCAAATTAAAGAAAGTGCTGATTCAATTACAGGTAACCGAACTCGTGTTAAAGTGGTAAAAAACAAATTAGCGCCTCCTTTCAAGGTTGTTGAATTTGATATCATGTACGGTGAAGGAATTTCTAAAGCAGGTGAAATACTTGATTTAGGAGTTGATTTAGAAGTAATTGATAAATCAGGCTCTTGGTTCTCCTACAATGGAAACCGGTTAGGTCAAGGCCGTGATGCCGTAAAAGACTTAATCAAAGATAATCCAGAATTAATGGAAGAGCTGGAAGCAAAGATTAAAGATAAAGTGAAGGTGGATGACAGTGCACTTATTGATAAAGATGCTGTAGCTGAATAAGCTCAGTCTTAATGTAAAAAAAGCGGCTAATGTAGATTAGTCGCTTTTTTTATGATTAAACTCCTTTGAGATTAAATCGGGTAAATAAATTTCGAATGGTCTTTTCTACACCTTTATCTGTTTCCATTGCTTCCGAGACTGCTTGCACTGCGTGAATGACAGTACTGTGATCTCTTCCGCCAAAATGGTAGCCAATCGACTTTAAAGGAAGATTCGTTAATTCCTTTAACATATACATCGCAATTTGACGTGGGAATACATTTTCCTTTTTGCGGCATTTCCCTCTTAAAGTATCTAGATCCACATCAAAATGATTCGTAACCACGTCTAAGATACTCTCTACGCTTAATTCTTTCTCTTGTTCGTTAACGATGCTCTTTAAGGTAGACTTTGCTAATTCTAAATCGATTTCTTTCCGAGTTAAGGAGGCTTGTGCCATCAAAGAGATGATTACACCCTCTAATTCACG
>NZ_JBIIBQ010000033.1:0-18509 GCF_044239315.1 Aquirufa sp.
TTCACGAACATTAGTTTGAATGGAATGTGCTAAATATTCTAATACATCAAAATCTATTTGAATACCATCTTCCTGCAATTTCTTTTGAATAATGGCAATTCTGGTCTCAAAATCTGGTTGTTGTAGATCAGCTGTTAATCCCCACTTAAAGCGAGATAAGAGACGATCTTCCATTCCAGCTAAATCCCTTGGTGCTCGGTCTGAAGATAGAATGATTTGTTTTCCTGATTGGTGTAAATGATTAAAGATGTTAAAGAAAGTCTCCTGAGTCTTTTCTTTTCCTGACAAGAATTGAACATCATCAATGATCAAAACATCTACCTGTAAATAGAAATTAGTAAATGCCTCAATCGAATTATTTCTGATGGCATTCACGAATTGATTTGTGAATTTTTCTGTAGATACATAAAGAACAAATTTCTCCGGGAATGCATCTTTAATCTGATTTCCAATTGCTTGGATCAAGTGTGTCTTTCCTAATCCTACACCACCATATATCATGAGGGGATTAAAGGCCGTCAACCCAGGCTTATTGGCTACTGCCATACCTGCTGCACGTCCTAAGCGATTGCAATCTCCTTCGATAAATTTATCAAAGGTATATTTTGGAATTAAATAAGAATCTAATTCTAAGGAATCTAAGTTTTTTAGTTCAAAAGGGCTCCTAGCAGGATTAGGGAAATTACTTCCTTTATCTGTTGTAGTTTGACCTTGATTCGTGGGTGGGAGATTAAAAGTAATCGGTGGATTCTTGCGATCACCCTTATCGATGACGATTGAATACTCTAACATTCCTTGACGTCCGATAGTTAGGTCGATTGCCTTTCTTAAATCTGAAACATGCTTCTCTTCCAGCCATTCGTAGAAGAATTGAGAAGGCACTTGAATCAATAAGGTGTTATTCTGGAATTTAAGAGGAACGATGGGAGCAAACCAAGTTGCGAAACTCTGTTCTGATATATCATTTTTGATGATATTCAAGCACTGGTTCCATAAATCTCTTACTTCGATTTGCATTAAATATATTGGTCGAACACTTCTCAGGACAAATTTTTAGGGAATTTGCCTTGTAAATAATTTAAAAAGTTGCTACTGGTTCTTAACTAAAAAAACGATTCGTTTTTTCTTAAGCGGGGAGACAAAAATAGTAAAATAAGATGTTGTTCCAAATTTGAAAACAAAAATAAATCCAGTTTTTTTTCGAAAAAAAAGGCTTAAAAATTTGCTTCTAAAAATTGTTCAAATTAAGTGTACTTAAATCATTCTTTTACTTGAAAAAGTATAAGAAAATTATTTTACTACTAGTAGGCTAGACGGTAAAATGGAGACTAAATTTTTTTCATTTTCAATTAGTAAACTTTCTCCGTCTAAGTGGTATGGGATACCTATGGTCGTATGAAAAGTAAGAGATTTTACTGTTGAAACCTCACTTCTGCTGTTCAGATGCATTTTCTTTGAAAATAGGCTTATTCCAAGAATGATAATATGAAAGAAATTGCTTGGTTTTATACGGATAACCTCTAATAATCCATCTTGAAGGTCAGAGTTTGGGGATATAAAGGCATTGTTTCCAAACTGATTTGCATTAGCCACTGTAAAGGAAAATATGGGGCCAAATTCCTTTATATTAACTGGCCTATAGTTAAATAGTAAAATAAGGCTTGAATATATATAATTCAGAAAACCTCTTTTCCCCCTAGATGCAAAATGGGATGCGACATAGGCATCGAAACCTATCCCCGCTGTACAAAAAAAAGAGCGATCATTCCATTTCCCTGAATCTATTGTAAACGATGTTCCCTCTAAGGCTTTCTGAAGCGCTTTATTGAATTCTAGAGGAATACCTAAATGACGTGCTAACCCATTTCCTGATCCCATTGGAATGATACCTAGGGGTATCGAAGTGTATAAAAGTACTGAGGCAACCTCATTTATTGTACCATCACCTCCTATGGCAATAATTTTTGTGGCACCTTCTGATAGCGCTTTTCGAGTTAATTCTGACGCATGGTTCATTCGCTCTGTCTGCCAAATCTTTGAATGAGGAATTGCCTTTAAAGTCTTTACTATTCGTTCCCTTTTTTGCAGTGAGTTAGTTCCTGCGTTTGGGTTTAGAATAAAATGAATCATGGGTTTAATTTAAATTTGCACAAAAATAGAATCAAATTTTGGTTTAATTTTACAAAAAATGATCAATCTATGTTAGAAGTAGGAAACTCGTATGAGATCGAATTCTCATTCACACAGGAGCAAGTCAATGATTTCTGTAAAATATCAGGTGATTTCAATCCTCTGCATTGGGATGAAGCATATGCAGAAACAACGCCATTTAAAAAACCGATCATTCACGGTGCCTTAATTGCGAGTGTTTTTTCGCGTGTAATGGGAATGGAATTTCCTGGTGAAGGAAGTGTCTACTTAAAACAAGTCTCTGAATTTAAACGCCCACTATATGTAGGGTTAACTTACAAGGCAAAGTTTGAAATTGTAAGTACGAATCCTTCAAAGCACACTGCGGAGATTTCAACCCAGGTATTTGAATTAGAAAGAGGGAAGATAATGGTGGATGGTATGGCCTCTGCCATGCATGCCGAACTATTTTAACATAAAAAAAGCCCGAATTCATCGGGCTTTTCTTATCAAAGAGGGGAAAAATTATTTTCCTGAGTTTTTCTTGTTTTGAACTTCAGTACGAATTTCTTGTGCTAAAGTCTTCAATTGTTGTAAACCACCTCTAACGCGAGTACCAGCTGCTTGATTTCCTTTATCGTAGAATTTTTCGAAATCTCCTTCTAAAGATAAAATTAAGTCCTTTACTTGTGCAAATCTACTCATGATAATTTGTTTTTTAGGTTGTGTAAATAATATTAGATTGTCTTTATGCCCTTTAATGAGCTTTAATAAGCGAAATTTAGTAAAAAACTTGTTCTGTGCAAATTAATATCAAGAAAAAACAGAAAAAAAATGCAAAAAAATACAATTTCTACCAAAATTACCGTTTAATCAATCAATTATTGCGCGTAGTAGCCAGATTTCAATCTTTTCTGAACTTCAGCAAAACAATCGCAAGTGTATTCAATATCTGCTAAAGTGTGCGATGACGTAGGAATGATTCTTAACATGATTTGACCCTTAGGAACTACCGGATATACAACGATACTACAAAAGATACCCATGTTTTCACGTAGGTCTCGAACCAATTTAGTGACGGCAGCGATATCATAATCACCATGTAAGAATACCGGAGTTACTGGAGATTGAGTTTCACCAATATCAAATCCTTTATCTTTTAATCCTTTTTGAAGCGCACGAACGTTCTCCCATAACTTTGCTCTTAATTCTGGGTGTTTTTTAATCAATTCTAAACGCTTCATGCCACCGATGACAAAAGGCATAGGTAATGCCTTTGCATAGGTTTGAGAACGCATATTGTATTTTAAATACATGACGATATTCTTAGGAGCAGCAACAAATGCACCAATGGCTGCCATTGATTTGGCAAATGTGGAGAAATATAAGTCGATACCGTCTGTGCAATTTAAGTATTCGCCTACGCCTTTTCCGTTATCTCCCATCGTTCCAAAGCCGTGTGCATCATCTACTAGCAATCTGAAATTGAAATCTTTTTTCATTTCCACAATCTTATCTAGTGAGCCAACTTTTCCAGACATTCCGAAAACTCCTTCCGTGATGACTAAAATACCACCACCTGTTTCATTCGTAATTTTAGTCGCGCGCTCTAAGTTTTTACGCAATGAATCCATATCATTGTGGTTGAACTTATAGTATTGGCCCATTTTAGCCTTATGTAGTCGAATACCATCGATTAAACAAGCATGCGATTCTGCATCATAAACGATGACATCCTTGTGATCTACCATGCATTCTACTAAAGACATCACTCCTTGGTAGCCATAATTCAATAAAAAGGCATCTTCTTTTCCTACAAATTCTGCTAATTGACGTTCGAATTCTTCGTGCTCATCTGTATTACCAGACATCATGCGTGCGCCCATTGGGTAAGCTAAACCGTATTTTGCAGTGGCATCAGCGTCTGCTTTTCTAACTTCAGGATGATTTGCTAGTCCTAAATAGTTATTAAGAGACCAGTTTAACATTTCTTTGCCCATGAAAGTCATTCTAGGGCCTAATTCTCCAGTTAATTTTGGGAATGAAAAATAATGGTGGGAATAATGGGCGTGAGCACCAATCGGCCCCATGTTATTTGCTACCTTCTCGAAAATATCCACTGTTAGTATACGTTTTATTGAAAAAATCTTTAAATAATCACAAAGTTAAATTATATTTTTATTATCGCAATGTTAGTAAATCATAGGATTCTATTAATTTGTCATTTCATTTCAAAATAAAATTAAAATGATTAAGTATTTCTTTCTGGTTCTCCTGTCTTTTTCTGTTATCGCCCAAAGTACTCAAAAGCCTTTAATTGAAGGGAAAAACGGTATGGTGGTTTCGACCCATCCAGCAGCTTCTGAAATTGGGTTGGCAATTTTGAAAAATGGGGGGAATGCCATCGATGCAGCAGTGGCTGTCAATTTTGCTTTAGCTGTTTGCCATCCATCAGCAGGAAATATTGGGGGAGGAGGATTTCTGGTTTATCGAGATAAATCTGGAAATGCGATGGCTTTGGATTACCGCGAGAAAGCACCTTCTGCAGCTAGCAGAGACATGTACTTAGATGCGAACGGTAATATCATTCCTGGTAAGAGTATGACAGGTATATTTTCTGTGGGAGTTCCTGGAACTGTAGCTGGTATGCAAGAAATGCATGATAAATTAGGTCGCTTACCTTGGGATAAGCTATTGCAGCCAGCAGTTGATTTAGCTAGAAATGGATTAGTCTTAACGGAAAAGGAAGCAAGAGGCTTGAATCGGCAGAGATCAGAATTTTTGAAAGAGAATCCAGGCAAGAATTACCTGTTATCAGTAGAGGGAAAAGAATGGAAAACGGGCGATTTGTTAGTCCAAATAGATTTAGCTAATACCTTGGAGCTGATTTTAAAAAAGAAGGCCAATGGCTTCTATAAAGGCCAAACTGCAACAAATATTGTAAATGAAATGAAAGCGCAGAATGGCTTGATTTCTAAGAAAGATTTGAAACGATATCGGGCTATTTGGCGCACACCAATCAAAAGTCAATATAAAAATTATCAGATAATTGGTATGCCGCCGCCAAGCAGTGGTGGGGTAGCATTAGCGCAACTTTTACAAATGGTGGCTCCTTATTCGCTGCAAAAATGGGGTTCTACATCTGATTCAACCATTCAGGTGATGGTGGAAGCTGAGAGACGTGTGTATGCAGATCGGTCTAAATGGTTAGGGGATCCAGATTTTGTCAAAGTTCCGATTAAGGAGTTAATTGATCCGTCCTATACTTCCTCGAGAATGGCTTCGATGAATTTTTCCCAGGCAACGAAGAGTGCGGATATCCAAGCAGGTGCATTTCCAAGCTATGAGAGTCCAGAAACAACCCATTATAGCATTGTAGATGGCGAAGGGAATGCTGTTTCAATCACGACAACGTTAAATAACTCGTATGGTTCTAAGGTTTTTGTAGGAGGTTCAGGTTTCTTGTTAAATGATGAGATGGATGATTTTTCTGCCAAAGCGGGTGCCCCTAACCTGTATGGATTAATCGGTTCAAAGGCGAATGAGATTCAACCAAACAAGCGAATGCTATCGAGCATGACTCCTACAATCGTGGAAGAAAATGGTAAATTAAAATTGGTGGTGGGTACTCCAGGTGGATCTACCATTATTACCAGCGTCTTTCAAGTTGTCTTGAATACCTTAGTAATGGGAATGAATATGCAGCAAGCAGTAGAATATCCTCGTTTTCACCACCAATGGCTTCCTGAAAAGATTACAGCTGAAGCATCCCGTTTTTCTGAAGAGCAGCAAGGTAGGTTAAAGGCAAAAGGATACACTTTCGCGCCAGTTTCTAGTATTGGACTTGTGGAGGGAATTTTAGTGTTACCTAATGGGAACCTACAAGGTGGAGCAGACTCCCGTGGTGATGATACCGTTTCTGCTTATTGAAATAGAGTAGCAACGAAATACGCAGCAGCAGCGGCTGCCGCACCTATGGAAGTTACTTTTATTGAACCGATGATCGGATTTTGTCCGGTTACTTTACTCTTAAAGTATCCAAATACTAATAAGGCTAAAATGGTCACTTCAGCCGAATAGATTAACCCGTCTTGAGGTTTTTCTACATAGAAATAGGGAAGAAGCGGAATGAATCCTCCTACTATATAAGAAATGCCAATGGTCAAGGCAGAGTTTCTTGCTCGATTTGGGTTAGGACGTTCCAATCCCAATTCGAATCGCATCATAAAGTCGACCCATTTATCTTTGTCTTTTGAAATACATTCGACGACAATTTCCTGCGCCTCAGGGCTCAAACCATAATCTTCGAATACATCTCTGATCTCTTGCTTTTCCCTTTCAGGTACACGTTCTACTTCTTCGTATTCGCGTTTCAGTTCTGACTCGTAGTGCTCTTGTTCTGTTTGGCCGGCTAAAAAACCGCCTAAGCCCATGGCAATTGATCCTGCAACGATTTCAGCAACACCAGCAGTTGTGACGATACTTGCAGAGGCAACAGCGCCAGAAAGTCCCGCAGCGAGAGCAAATGGAACGGTTAACCCATCAGACATCCCGATAACGACATCCGTAATGAAGTCAGAACTTTTTAAATGTTTTTCGTGTAGATGATGGTCGTGTGAATTCATATTATCGGATGCCGTGCATCATTCGTTTAAGTGGACCGTTGGCTAGGCCAAACAATATTACAGAAGCAATTCCTGCCATAATTACAAAAACAATGAAAAAATCATAGAGATTTTTGATCTCGAAGCCTAAGAAACTTGGGAAAACGGTTTGGCCAACTACAGCTGTTGCCGGAGGTAAAAGAGCTCCTAGTGTACCCGCTAAAGCATAACCAGCGGCATTAGCTAAAAACCAAACCCCCATTAATAAAGAGGAGAAGCGCTTAGGTGCTAATTTTGAAACAAGTGATAAACCAATTGGAGAAAGACATAGCTCTCCCATCGTGTGAAATAAATACATGATGAATAACCAAATGACCCCTAATTTTTCATTGCCTAAGTCTTTAACTTTCATGGCGATAATCAAATAGCCAACAGCTAATAATAAGAGACCAATGGCTTGTTTTCCAGGCGAGTTGGGCTCAATGCCTTTTTTTGATAATCGAATCCAAATCCAGGAGAAGGGGAAGGCTAACAAGATGATAAAGAAGGAATTCGCATTTTGAACTGAACTAGGCGGTAGCATGATCCCAAAGAAATTCAAATCCGTCTGTTGATCCGCAATAAAAGTCAAGGAAGATCCTGCTTGCTCATAAGCCGCCCAAAAGAAAATAACAAAGAAGGCCACAAAATACATCACCCAAATTCGATCTCTTTCAATTTTTGTCAACGTACTATCTCTCAGAATTAAGAAAGCTAAACTGATACCGGCAGAATATATCACTGGATAAATCCAGTCTTTAATTGGATTAGCCACTTCTGTGATGAATAAATAGTGAAATCCAATAATCAATCCAATAAACAAAGCACAAGAAATAACAATGGATTGAGTGGAGAATTCTGCTTTTTCTGTCTCAGTTTCCTCACTTTTACTAGCACTGAATGTCGGTGCTAAACCAATTTCACTGCCATCAGGGGCTTTCAAAAACAGCCCTTTCAATAACATGAATGAGATAGTTCCTACTAGCATAGCTACACCTGCGGCTAAAAATCCCCATTTGAAAGCCTCAATTACTCGAACTCCATCCACTTTAACGTCCCCTAACCAGGGGCAAATGAGCATCCCTAGCATGGCTCCCGTATTAATTCCCATATAGAAAATGGTAAAAGCGGCATCAAGGCGGCTATCCCCCTTTGTATATAACTGCCCCACCATCGAGGAAATATTCGGTTTAAAGAAACCATTGCCTAAAATAAGGAATAACAGACCTCCCCACATTAAATTGGTCGCAAGAGACACATCTAAGGTAAATGAACTGGCTGAACTGAATAATAATAGTTGCCCTATGGCCATCGCAAATCCGCCTCCAATAATACTATTTCTATTTCCAATATACCGATCTGAAATATATCCACCCAGCATAGGAGTTAAGTAGCTAAGTCCTAAGAAGCCACCATATAAGATGGCTGCCTCGTCTTGTTTAAAGGAAAGTGCGCTTACTAAAAACAGGGATAGGATGGCGCGCATTCCATAAAAGTTGAAACGCTCCCACATTTCTGTGGAATACAGAAAATAAAGTCCTTTAGGGTGAGAAGTACTATTTGATGACATATAGGTTTGGTTAATTTTTGATGACAAGATACAAGAATGTAATTTAATTTCGAGATAGATGTGAAACCTTTTTTGTAATATTGTCAATTCATTTTGTTTAACATCCTATGGGCAAAACAATCGCGATTGCAAATCAAAAAGGGGGAGTAGGGAAAACAACGACAGCCATTAATTTAGCTGCCAGTTTAGCTGCTTTTGAGTTCAAAACCTTATTGATCGATGCGGATCCACAGGCGAATTCCACTTCTGGGTTAGGGTTTAACCCGAAAGAAGTGAAGAATAGTATTTACGAATGCATGGTAGGTCTTTCCAGCGTTCAGGATAGTATTTTACCCACAGAGGTTCCCTTTCTAGACATCATTCCATCGCATATCGATTTAGTAGGTGCAGAGATTGAAATGATTAATTTGAATAACCGGGAACGGAAGATGAAGGAAGCCCTAGAAGTGGTTAAGGATCAATATGATTTTATCATCATGGATTGTTCACCATCTTTGGGTTTAATTACCATTAATAGCCTTACCGCTGCGGATTCGATCATTATTCCGGTGCAATGTGAATATTATGCATTAGAGGGTTTAGGCAAATTATTGAATACCATTAAGATTATCCAATCTCGTTTAAATACATCCTTAGTTATCGAAGGGATATTGTTAACGATGTATGATTTGCGTTTACGCTTATCAAATCAGGTAGTGAATGAGGTGAATTCTCACTTTAAGAATATGGTTTTTGAGACGATTATTCCACGTAATATTCGCTTATCAGAGTCGCCTAGCTTTGGTGTTCCTGCCATTTTACATGATGCAGACAGCAAAGGGGCAATCAGTTATTTAAATTTAGCCAAAGAAATTATTCGCAAGAATGGTTTACTAGTGACTATCTAGTTTAGACATATGAGTGCAAAGCAAGAAAACGCAAAGAAAAGAACAGGTTTAGGCCGTGGTTTAGGTGCCTTATTAGAGGATTCTGATGGAGGTGGCTTGCAAGCACGTCATCCTTCTGATTTTGCAGGAAGTCTTGAAGGGATGAATTTGATGGATGAGATCGCTTTGGAGTTAATCGAAACCAATCCATTTCAGCCGCGCGAGCATTTTGCGCCAGAGGCTTTACAAGAATTAGCTGAATCTATTCGTGTTCAAGGTATCATTCAGCCTATCACGGTCCGAAAGATTTCAGCTAAAAAATACCAATTAATCTCCGGTGAACGTCGATATCAAGCTTCTAAACTAGCGGGTTTGAAGACAATTCCGGCCTATGTTCGGACGGCTGATGATCAGCAGATGATCGAAATGGCTTTGATTGAGAACATTCAACGGGAGAATTTAAATGCGATTGAAATTGCACTTTCCTATAAGCGATTAATGGAGGAATGTGATTTAAAGCAAGAAGATTTAGGGGCGAGAGTTGGAAAGAATCGATCGACGGTGACGAATTACATGCGTTTATTGAAGTTGCCACCCCATATTCAAGTGGCAATTCGGGATAGCAAATTGTCCATGGGACATGCGCGTTGCCTGGTTTCGCTTGAAGATGTGAGTTTACAAAATGCGTTATTTCTGAAAGCCATCGCAGAAGATTGGTCTGTTCGTCGTTTAGAAGATGCAGTTCGTCAATCAGGAAACATTGATACAGTAATCACAGGATCTTCGACAACGAAGGTATCTGCTCAAGATTTGCAAGCTTGGCAAGCTACGCTGAAATCATTTTTCAAAACATCAGTAGCTTTGAAAATGAATGATAAAGGAGAAGGGGAGATTAAATTAAGTTTTAAATCGAAAGAGGAGTTATTAACCATTCTTAACAAAGTTCAATAATGTACTTTAGGTACTTCCTATTAGTTTTGCTTTTGCCTTTAAGTTTATATTCGAAGGATGATAAGGATACGGTTCAGATAAAGCCCCTAGTGAAAACTTGCAAGATTATTCCTCGACAAGCCACGATTAAGTCCTTAATAATTCCAGGTTGGGGTCAAGTGTATAACAGGCAATATTGGAAGTTACCTTTGGTGGCTGGGGCTTTTGTTACTTTGGGAATGATTGCGAATTACAATAACGTTCGCTACACGAAATATAGAGGTTTTTATTACCAAGTTTCTCCCCGTGTGCAAGAACCCTCATTTATACCACCCACTACGGTAGCTGTGCCATATGAGGATGGAACGATTCGGGATTTAGACATCAATCAGTTAAAGCGATTGACGGATGGATATCGAAGAAATAGAGATTATACTTACATTGGTATGGTTTTAGCGTGGACTTTTAATGTAGTAGATGCAAATGTAAGTGCTCATTTAAAAACGTTTGATGTCTCAGATGATATCAGTCTAAAGGTGAAACCGACGGTAGATTACCAGCCTTTTTCCCAAAGTTTGGTATCCGGAATTACCCTGTCATTTAATTTTAAATAAGGATGAAAATAGTATTAATTGGATATGGTAAGATGGGTAAGGAGATCGAACGATTAGCGTTAGGCCGTGGTCATTCCATTGTAGCTAAAATAGATGTCGATAATCAAGCTGATTTACAGGCCTTATCCTCTGCTGACGCTGATGTAGCTATTGAATTCTCTAATCCAGCTTCAGCGTACTCCAATATTTTAACGTGTATCGAAAAGCAAATTCCGGTAGTTTGTGGTACGACAGGTTGGTTAGAAAAGAAAGCTGAGATCGAGGCATTAACGAAGGAAAATAATGCTACTTTTTTTTATGCTTCTAATTATTCGATCGGAGTGAATTTATTCTTTCGTTTGAATAAGATGTTGGCGGAATTGATGGCTCCTCAAAAAGAGTATGACATTTACACGAATGAAATACACCATTTAGAGAAGAAAGATTCACCTAGTGGAACTGCTATAACAATTGCAGAAGGCATTATAGATGCTTATGCAAACAAGGATAAATGGGTGAATAATGAGATTCCAGCTTCCAATGAGGTAGCTATTTGGTCACAGCGTGAATCGATTATTCCAGGAACGCACACCGTTAAGTATATTTCCAAAGTAGATCAAATTGAAATTACCCACGAGGCGTTTAACCGGGAAGGTTTTGCGCTAGGAGCTGTTATCGCTGCGGAATGGGTTCAGAATAAAAAAGGCGTCCTTGGTATGGACGATATGTTAAAATAAGATGAAAGAAACACCTAAAAAACAAAAATCAGCCTTCAGAGAGTGGTTAGATTCAGTGGCATTTGCTGTGGTAGCAGCGACGTTAATCCGCTTTTTTGTATTTGAAGCCTATACTATTCCGACTCCTTCTATGGAGAGTTCCTTGATGGTTGGGGATTTTTTATTTGTAAGCAAATTGCATTATGGGGTTCGTACACCGAAGACTCCTTTGCAATTGCCTTTGACTCACCAAAAGATTTGGTTTACAAATATTCCCTCCTATTTACGCTGGATAGATTTGCCTATTTTCCGACTACCTGGATTTTCTTCTGTAAAGCAAGGAGATGCGGTTGTATTTAACGTGCCTAATTATGAGGAGGACGGCGATGCTCCAGTTGACTTACGGACTTTCTATGTAAAGCGTTGTGTAGCGACTCCAGGGGATGTTTTAGAGGTGCGCGATCAACAGGTTATTGTCAATGGAAAGGCGATGGAAAATCCGGTACGTATGCAACATCCTATTTTCATGAAGACGAAAGAGAATTTGGATGATAAATTCTTTGAGTATTATGGTATTCGTAATGCACCTGATGCGAGTTATGATTCTGCGGACTGGTTGCCTTTAGCAGAGCCAGATTCCCAAAACGTGCTTTGGGGATATAAGTTGAATACTTCGAAGGCTATGATGGAGGAGATCAAGGCGCAGCCTTTTAACAAAACCTTTGACACAAATCTATTCAAAGATCCTAAAGGAGTTACCTACATTGATATTTTCCCACATGATACGACTTTATACAAATGGAATCGTGATTTCTATGGTCCATTGAAAGTGCCTGCAAAAGGATTGACGGTAGCTTTAACACCCGGAAATGTGGCTTTATACAGCGAGGCTATTCAGAAATACGAAGGGAATAAGAATGTGGTCGTTAACGGATATCAAATTTCCATCGATGGTAAGGTTATTACTTCTTATACCTTTAAGCAAGATTACTATTTTATGATGGGTGATAACCGTCATAATTCAGCTGATTCGCGCTTTTGGGGTTTTGTTCCTTCAGATCATATTGTAGGAAAAGCGTTCTTTGTTTGGATGTCGATTGATTCCAATAAAAGCTTGTTCTCATCCGAGTTTTGGAAAATTATCCGTTGGAACCGATTGTTCAGATTTGTAGACTAGGTTTCGTGATTTACGTAAAAAGGCAGCTCGAGAGCTGCCTTTTTTGTTTATAAAACTTTTAAAACGAATCCTTTCAAGTAGTTGCTTTCCGGATGGAATAGGTTAATGGGATGATCTGGTGACTGAGTCATTTGGTGGATTACCTGAATTTCGCGTCCTACGGCTATTCCGGCAGCGACAAGCATATTATAGAAAAGGTCTCTTGTAATGACTTGTGAGCAAGAATAAGTAAATAAGAGTCCGTTTTTCTTGATTTTACGTAAAGCTAATTCGTTGATTTTTTGGTAGCCCTGTAAGGCTTTGTGTTTTGCATTCATCGATTTTGCGAATGCTGGCGGATCTAACACGATAATATCAAATTCATCCTCATTCGCCTTAAGATAGGGTAGGGTTTCTCCTACAATGGCTTCGTGATTCAAGTCTTGCATTTTGTTTAGTTCAATATTTGCTTTCACTAAATCGATGGCTTTGGCAGAGGCGTCCAATGAAATGACTGATGCTGCGCCTGCCTCCAAAGCATAAAGTGAAAAACCTCCTGAATAACAGAACGTATTTAGTACCGATTTACCTTTAGCATATTTAGCAAGAAGTGCTCTGTTTTCGCGCTGGTCGATAAAGAAGCCAGTTTTTTGGCCTGTAATCCAGTTAATCGAAAATGCAATGCCGTTCTCTTGGACTTTGTATGGAACAGCTACCTCACCGTATACGTAGCCGTTTGTGCAATTCTGAGCATATTCGGTGGGTAATGTCTCCCTGCTTTTATCGTAAATGGCTTTGATTTTCTTGCCTAATACCTTTTTAATTGCTTCTACAATTTCATCGCGATCTCGGTGCATTCCGATGGTATGGGCTTGAAAAACGAGTACATCCTTGTACATATCCATAATCAAACCCGGACAACCATCGCCCTCCCCATGAATGAGGCGAAAGGCATTGGTTTTTTCCAAAGGCAAAAGTGCACGAAGATCCCAGGCATTTTGAATGCGTTTTTCCCAAAATGCGCTCTTCGATTCAATTTCTTGGAAAGAGATGATTTTAACCGCAATACTTCCATTGTGGTAGTGACCAGTTCCTAAGAATTCATCTCTTGAACTATAGACACTAACCCAGTCTCCATCTTTAAGAATGGGACTTTGTTTTGCTATTGCTCCAGAAAATACCCAAGGGTGGAAACGTTTCACCGGCGCGTCTTTTCCCGGCTTTAATTGAATAAAAAGAGTGGATTTCATTCTGCAAAAATGCAAAATTTATTCGAAAGATGGTTGGCCAGCCTCTAACCAGGCAGAATACCACAAATCACCTACGTGTTGAACCGCTGCTAAAAACCGAGATTCAATTTGCTTATTTAGTGCTTTATGGTAGGCAAGGCTGTATTTCAGACTAGGTGTTTTGATTAAGCTTGAACCTTTTTGTATGAAGCTATATTTTTCACCTTCTTTTATCTCAAGACTCACTTTTGTAGCCATTGAAAACAAGAGAGGCAGTTGCTTGTGTGAGGCGAGCACCCATGTCCAAGAGCTATGTTGTACATCAGTAATAAAGTTAGCTGGTCCACTAAATTGGTCTAGTTGCTTACCTAGAATTTCAGGAATTCTTGATTCCCAAAAACTATGCAGACCATCTTGTCCCGTTTTTTGGCCATCATAATTCGAACTAGTGTGCAAAGGAACATGTGCATCTGCAACATAATGCCCTAGTTCAGCCGATAACTTAATAATCTGTAGACTATCCTTCTTTATGAAGGCATTCACCAGTCGCTGGTATACGACTGGAATATGCCATGGAACGATGCCATGCTTTCGCAGAGAATCTTCAGGTGTTTTGCGCAGCATTTGCGCCCAATTAGTAAAACTAACTTGGTTTAGGTCATACTTGTCTAAATCAATGTAGTGCCGTGCTGCTTCTTCATCAAGTAGGTAGCGTCTGGCATCAGGTAGTACAGATAGCTCTTGTATTTCTCTTAGGTGTCTACGGTAGAATGAATGTAAGGGTAGGGGCAGCGTATGGATGGCCATTAAGTTTATTTTTCGATGTCCAAAGAATCCCCAAATGGTTTCTGTTTTCGCCTGAGATATAAAACAGCTAAGCAATAACACATAAATTTTAAGAGTACTCTTGTTATTTAATTTCATATTATGTACTTTTGCAATTCAATTTTGTAAAAAGAGAATTTTATTTAACAGATGGCAAATCATAAATCAGCACTAAAGCGTATCCGTTCTAACGAAGCAAAGCGTTTACGTAATCGTTACCAACACAAGTCTACACGTACATTGATCAAGAAATTGAGATTGACGACTGATAAATCTGTTGTGGTAGAGCTTTTCAAGCAAGTTTCTTCTTCTTTAGATAAATTGGCTAAGAAAAATATCATCCACAAGAATAAAGCTGCAAATCAAAAATCTAAACTAGCTAAGTTAGTGAATAAAGTAGCTGCTTAATTTTAGATAATCAAGATAGTGATAAACCCCTCCACAAGAGGGGTTTATTCGTTTATAAGGTCTACCTTTCTTGAATGAAAACTGTCAAGAAAGAGGAGATGCCTCGAGAAAAATTAGCTCGATTAGGAGCAGGTGAAATGACGTTGGTCGAAATCTTGACCATATTAATCGGTTCCGGATTTGCAGAATATTCCGCATCAGCATTAGCACAGCACATACTTAATTCTATCGATGGAGATTTGTGTGTTTTAGCTCGCTATAATTTATATGATTTTAAGAAACTAAAAGGGATAGGCCCTGCTAAAGCAGCCCTATTAGTGGCAGCTCTTGAATTAGGTAGACGAAGACAGATTTTCGAATCCAGTACTAAATTAATAATTAGAAACTCTGTGGATGCCTACAGTCTGATAAAGCCCTATTTATCAGACTTGATTCGAGAAGAATTTTGGGTCTTTCATTTGAATCGAGCCTCTACAGTCGTATTAGCTGAGAAATTAAGTATTGGAGGGGTTTCTGGTACGACTGTTGATTTACGCTTGCTATTCAAATCCGCTTTGGAACAGCTAACCTCGTCAATAATACTCGCGCACAATCATCCAAGTGATCAAATGAGACCGAGTTGGTCAGACATTGAATTAACAAAACAGGTAGTGGATGCGGGTAGGATATTTAATATTGATGTGGTGGATCACCTCATCATAGGATCGACTACTTTTTACAGTTTTGCAGACGATGGGAAGTTAAACTAAAAGAGAGAGGATTATTTCCCTCTCTCTTGGTAGATTTTTTGAAGTTTAGCACCTACTACAATTGAAATTGCGAATAAGATGATAAAAAACGCTGCTCCTGAATATCCCATGGTATTGTTGTTTAATGATTCAAATTTACGAATAATTTTAAAGAAGTCCTTTGGTGCTTGGTAAAGAATCTAAATTTTTTCTATCCCGATTAACGGCTATTTTAACTGCTTTCGCAAAAGCCTTAAAAATAGCTTCTATCTTGTGATGCTCATTCTCACCAGTCGCTTGAATATTTAAATTGCATTTCGCTCCATCAGAGAATGATTTAAAGAAGTGAAAGAACATTTCTGTAGGCATTTCACCTATCATTTCGCGTTTGAATGTTGCTTCCCACACTAGCCAATTCCGGCCCGAGAAGTCAATGGCGACCTGAGCTAAACAATCGTCCATCGGCAATAAAAAGCCATAACGTTCAATTCCTTTCTTGTTTCCTAAAGCCAAGCCAAATGCTTCACCTAGCGCAATACCCGTATCTTCGATGGTATGGTGCTCATCAATATGTAAATCGCCATTTACTTTAACTGCTAAATCCAGGTTTCCGTGTTTTGCGATTTGATCTAACATATGATCGAAAAAACCAAGGCCTGTTTCGTTCTTAGCAATTCCTTTGCCGTCTAAATTCAAATCGATGGCTATTTTTGTCTCATGCGTGTTGCGTTCGTGTAGCACACGTCTATCTGGCAAAAGGAAGAATTCGTGAATCTCATTCCAATTCATGCATTGTAATGCGGTGTAGGATTGTAATTCGGAAGGGATTTCTAGATCTCCGATGAAGATAGCTTTAGAACCTAAATTCTTTGCTAATTCAATGTCAGTTAAACGATCACCCAGCACATAAGAGTTAGCTAAATCGTAGTCATTCGTAAAGTATTCCGCTAACATGCCTATTCCTGGTTTACGGGTAGGCTTGTTTTCGTGTTGAAAGCTGCGATCAATATGTATTTGTTGAAAGATGATACCCTCAGAAGCAAAGATGTCCAACATTTTTTGATGAACTGGCCAAAAGGTATCTTCTGGAAATGAATCAGTCCCTAGGCCATCTTGATTTGTTACCATGACCAAATCAAAATCGGCGACGGTGGTGATTTTCTTTAGATTAGAGATGACTCCAGGTAGGAAAGCGAGCTTTTCAAAGCTATCAACCTGCTGGTCTATTTGGGGTTCTTCAATCAAAGTCCCATCTCTATCAATAAATAACACCTTTTTCATCTTACAAAGGTAAGCAAATAAAAAAAATAAGGTAATTTTGTTTTAGAAATAATCCATATGAGCCAGGTATTTACATTAACAACACCAGAAGAGAAAGCATTTTTTGCGAAGCGTCTTGCAGACCTTTGTACCGAGAAGCAGGATAAAGTTATGGAGTTGATTCCTGCGTTTGAAGCGGTGGTATTGGGTAGTGTACTTAAATTATTTCGGAATAGAATTCGTTTTAACGCCCTGTATAATTTCATGTTGGCTAAATCTGCGCCCCAAGACGATGTAGCCAAATTAGTAAGTTCAGGTAAAGGGATGCCTGATTATGATTTAATGTATCGATTTGGAGAAGGGGTGATGGGGATTTTACTTCCCGATAAGAAAAGTGCAGTTGCTACTTTATTAGGAGGGCAATTAGGAGCAAAAAGTTCAACGATTATCAAGGGTCTAACGTTGAGTTATGCTTTGTACGGATATCGTCTCAAGGAATTTGATTATGATGCTCTTCGGGATTTCAAGTCATTTGGAGAGTTTTATCAACCTTCAAAGAACGATTTTTATGTCTTAGCCCCTACGAAAATTCAAGTGTCCTTAATTGATATTTTAGTATTAAAGGATATACTGAAAGGAGATTCGGTGGTTTTTGAGGAATCTTTTTCACCTACTGATGATTCTGTTAAACGAAATTATTCCATCTTTTTGATTAGTCTTGTTGCGGGCGCATTAATTGTTGCCTTGGTTTTGTTTTTTGTTAACCGTAGAAGTGAAGAAGCACCTATCGATAAAGAAGAGACAAGTGAAATAATTCCAATAGATAGCTTAGCAAAGCTGAATGATAGTTTAACTAAGGCAGTATTAGATTCAGCGAAAGCAAAGAGTGATTCTTTAGTTTCATTAGCTTGGCCAGAGGGTAAGCCATTTCAAATTCCTAAGGAATCAATGATTGTTGCATTCCATGCATATTTGACCGATTCTACTGTTGTTACACCTTTGGATCTAACTTGTACCGAACTGGATTTTAGTGATAAGACAGAGTTGTTAGCTTCTCCTAAAACCTATTTGTTTAAGCAGATTGCTGCTGGAATGAATAAATTCAAAGACGTCGATGTACAAGTCCAAGTTTCATCCGAAAAAGGGCCTTCAACAGCAAAGGAACACGCTTATGTGTTAAAGAATCGTCTAGTAGGTGAAGGTCTAAATCAGAAGCGAATAACGGTAGCAACTTTACCTAATTCCTCGAATAATCAAATCATTTTTAGCTTTAAGAAGCGTTCTTCATTAAAATAGTACAATTTTATTGTATTCTAATTTAATAAGCGGTACTTTTGTGCTTTGTTTATTAAATACATCCGCAGGAACTCTCTTTTTTCCTTTTTTCAAAGGCTATCGGCAGGAGTTAAATTACGGATGTGTTCGGGCATCGTAATTAAATATATCAAATGAGTG
>NZ_JBIIBQ010000028.1:0-35978 GCF_044239315.1 Aquirufa sp.
ACGTCTTCGCGGCGACCCGTGATAATGACGGTGGCGCCTGATGCTAAAAAGCATTTCGCGATGTCGAATCCGATTCCGGTTCCGCCGCCCGTGATGAGCGCCACGCGCCCCTGTAATGAGAATGGTTGTTGCATCTTATTTTTTCTAATGTAAAGTGGAGCGAATCGCTAATTCCAGTCCACGGATTTCCGCTAACCCGCGCAATCGTCCGATCGCCGAATAGCCCGGATACGTTTTCTTTTTCAAATCATCTAACATTTGGTGGCCGTGGTCTGGGCGCATCGGAATCTGCTCGCCTCCCCGTCTTTTTTCTTCCTCCACCACCGCTTTCACTACTTCAAACATATCTACATCCCCCGTTAAATGCGGAGCCTCATGGAAGATTAATGGTTCGTTTTGTTCTCTAAAAGTCGTACGCAAATGCAAGAAGTGAATGCGATCCGCAAAGCGACGAACCATCCCAGGCAAATCATTGTCAGCACGCACTCCCAAAGAGCCCGTGCAAAACGTAATTCCGTTCGCGCGCTCTGGCGACGCGTCCATTAATAAAGCTAAATCCGCCTCCGTACTCACCACACGCGGCAAGCCTAATAAAGGGAAAGGAGGATCATCCGGATGGATGCATAAATTGATGCCTAATTCCTGTGCTAAAGGCGAGATAGAACGCACAAAATAGTGCAAATTCTCCCGCAGTTGATCCGCTGAAATGTCGCGGTATTCGTCTAAAAGACTTTGGAAATTCTCTAAATGAAACGCCTCCTCTGAACCCGGAAGGCCTAATAGCGCCGTATTTTTTAACTCTTCTTTTTCCTCGTTCGTCATTGCTGAGAAACGCTCCGCAGCCGCAGCCCTAACAGAAGGATTATAATCCGCTTCAGCCCCCGGGCGTTGTAAAATATGCAAATCAAACACCGCGAAATCCGTCCAAACAAAGCGTAAAGCCCGCGCCCCATCCGGCATCTCGAAATTCAATTTCGTCCGCGACCAATCCAAGACTGGCATGAAATTATAGCACACGGTTTTGATCCCGCAGGCCGCTAGATTTCGCAAGGATGCGCAGTAATTTTCAATAAGCTGCGCGCGCGATGGCAAGGCCTTCTTAATTCCCTCGTGCACCGGAAGCGATTCCACCACCGACCAATGCAAGGGTGTCCAATCTTGATTACCCGCTTGAATAATTGAAATGCGTTCTTGAATAGCTTCAATAGGCCAAACTTCCCCCACCGGGATTTGGTGCAATGCGGTCACGACTCCGGTACAACCAGCTTGACGAATATCCATCAAGGAAACTGGGTCGTTCGGTCCGAACCAACGCATCGTGTGTATCATGTAAATTAGTTTAGAGGCTTACGCTTTTGAAAGCGCAAAATGCACAAAATTTACTGAATTTCTAGGGGGTTTGGAGGGGGGAGTCAGCAAAGGTGTTAGCCAATGTACTTTTTCTAATCGCCTCATAATTCGGACTTTTTTGAGGCGATTAGCGAAATTAATCGACGCATTTATAAATTCACCTTAATCCACTCTATAGGTGTGACACCGTGTTCAGCCTTGAAAGCTAAATAAAAAGCTGATTTACTCTTAAATCCAGCTTTTGAAGCAATCCCCTCGATGGAGGTGTTCAAGTGAGCCCCTTTAGTAAATAAGGAGATAGCGTAATCGATCCGTAATTTATTACGATACACGGGGAAGGACACCTGTAATTGCTTATTAAAGCAATTTGTGACGCGCACATGGGGAATATTTAGAGCTCTAGAAATATCGTGTAGAGAGAAGGTATCCTTAAGGTAAGGCTTGCTATCACTTATGTAGGCAATAATGCGATCAAGATTTGCCGTGCTACTATCTACTCCTTCCTTTTTTAGGCTATCACTAAAAGTGATTTTTAGCGCTTGATTAAAACGCGAAAATATACTGGTATTTTCATTTTCGCCATATAACCAACTAGGAAATAAAAAGAAACTAAGGGGGAATATGAGTAGCACTAAAAAATGAGACTGATTGAACACATAGGAACTAGCATTGTAATGGATTTGATAGTAATAATAAATTGCTAACAGAAAGTATGTCAATATGGTAATCATACAAACTATCACTGCTTTACTTAACAATACGGATACCTTCTTTCTCAAGATTTGGCTCCCCTTAAACTTAAATTGATACGCATAATAAATGGAATAGGCCGCGTAAGAAAAATTTGAAATCATGAAAAAGAATTTCTGAATTTTGCCTTGAAAAAATAAATACGGTGTAGAGGTATAGTTACTCTGAGAGCCATTGCGCATAAAATTAATCAGGTCTATTTTTTCTGCCAAAGGCAAAGCGTAATAGGGAATTGAATTAATAAATATAAGTAGGAAGGGAATTAAGTGAATGAGTGCAAAGGGACTATAATCGATTTTCCCCTTAATGATAGACCTAAAATAATAATAAAGACAGGGCCCAATTAATGCATAAATGGCATCCCAATACGTATATATATATACGATAAAGTCAGCGCTTCCCTTCGAATATAATACCAATAAAGTCATTTGGCGAAGGCTTGTAGCAATAATTAGAATAACTAAATAGACGACTCCTTTATTTTGATTCCAATGTTTAATCAAAATAATCATAGATATAAATACGACCAGAAGAATGGAGGAAAACATGATCAGTTTGAAATTTGGTTACCATCAAATGTAGTATTTAAATAATTTAAACACACAAAATCGTACTTAGGTAGTTGTGTGGTAATAATTTATCGGCACTTCTTCCCCTCTTAAATAAGTTTAATCCTCTCTCGTAAGCTCTTTTTTTGCAGATTATTATACTGTCATGCTGCTAAGAATTGTGCTTTTTACCCTACTTTCTTTCGCGTGTTTCGCCCAAACGAACCCCGTAAAGATCGCCACCCTGTCCTCTGGGATAGGTAGTTCGACCTACATGCAGTCGATCGGTCAGTCTTCAGTGGTATTGGGAACACAGAGCGTGGGAACTCGTGTCATTCGCCAGGGTTTCGTGCAGCCCACCTCTCGTTCACTTCGTCGTTCGGTCGAACCAGGTACACTTGTTTCTGTAGAAGCATTCCCTAATCCCTTCGTCTCAGAGCTTCGCTTGAAACTCTCTCGATCCAGTACTTCTATTTCAACTGTCGAACTGTATTCCATCGATGGGCTACGGGTCTGGTCCGGTGAAATCGCTGCGAATCTGAGTGAAGTTCAACTACTTACTATCGATCGCCTACCAGTGGGTAAATACATTTTACGTCTCGTTACAAACAACCAAGTCATCACAAAAAGTATCGTTAAACAATAACACATGAAAAGAATTCTACTCTTTCTCTTTTTAAGTTTCCCAGCCTTATCTCAGAGCTATAAAGTCTCAGTAGGCTCGAACATCACTAGTTACGAATTCGCTAACTCGGCTGGAACGAATCCTATTTCGTTGCGCTCTGAATCTGGTCTTGCCTTAGGCTTGTCTCGGGAATTCTCGCTTTCGAAAGTATTCGTTCTCGATCTAGGTCTAGCCTACAACCAGTTCAATACAGTGGGGGATATTCAAAACATTCCACTCGCTTATTCCACTGACTTCATTGGTTTGTCTTTAGGTGTAGGACCCTCGCTTAATCTAGGCAAAGGGTTCTCCTTTAGTGCAAAAGCCGTGGCTTCAGCCTCCAGCATGGTGAAAGGAAATCAGTTCATTCAGAATCGCTACGTCGATCTGTTTGCTGATAAGCAGTTCAACTCGCTTCGTACGCTATATGGTTACAGCTTTGAGATCAATAAGCAGATCAATGAGCAGGTAGGTGTATTTGCTAAATACCAACACCTGGATTCCTACAACTTCGGTAGCTCTACTTTAAACTTTATCCCATCGACTTTCAGCATAGGCATTAGCCTTAGCAAGTAATAATTATACACTCTATCATCTTATGAAAAAGTATCTGTTCTCTCTGATTTTTATTTTGCTTTCTTATGTAGGTTTTGCCCAAAAGGGTCTATCCTACCAAGCAGTCATCTTAGATCCTAATCCTATCGAAGCCCCTGGTGTTGATATCAATGGTCAACCCTTTATTAATGGGGATGTGTGGGTGAAGTTTAGTATTTATGCTAATTCCTCTATGCAATTCGAAGAAGTGCATAAAACAAAAACCGATGCCTATGGTCTGGTCAATTTAATGATCGGTTCTGTGTCTGCTACTTCATTTAATACTTTAGTATGGGATAGTGCACAAAAGACCTTACAAGTACATGTCAGCTTTGATCAAGGAGGTTCTTACACGAAAGTTTCCGATCAAAAACTAACGTATAATCCGTATGCGCTTTATGCAGAAACAGCAAGTAAATTAGGTGGAACACTTGCTATCACAGGTGGTGGAACAGGAGCTACAACGCTAGCAGATGCTCGGGTTAATTTAGGTATTGATAAAGTAGATAATACGCCCGATGCTGCAAAACCAATTTCTGCTGCAATGCAAGCGGCATTGGATTTAAAGGCGAATAAAGGAGATGTTCCTGCAGCTACTGCCACTATCACAGATGCAGATGCAACTACGAAAGGAAAGATTCAATTAGCTGGAGATTTAGCAGGAACGGCAGCAGCGCCTACCGTGCCGGGTTTAGCTTTAAAAGCAAATACTTCGGATGTTACAACTGCTTTAGCTTTAAAAGCAAATACTTCGGATGTTACAACTGGATTAGCGGCAAAAGCAAATACGGAGGATATGACTTCTGCTTTAGCATTAAAAGCTAATAGTTCAGATGTCACAACTGCCTTAGCAGTAAAAGCAGATACTGCTTACGTTTTAACCAAAGTCGCAGCGGCAACTATCGCTGATGCGGATGCAAACACAAAAGGTAAAATTCAACTAGCCGGTGATTTAGGTGGAACTGCGGCATCACCCACCATTCCAGGTTTAGTTTTGAAGGCTAACGCCGCTGATTTAGTCACATTAACAACTGTTGTAAATGCTAATACGGCTAGCATAACGGCTAATTCGACTGTCATCTTATTAAAAGCTCCGATTGCCTCTCCGGTATTTACGGGAACAGTTGCCATCGGAACTTCGACACCATCAGTAGCGGCAGCATTAGACATTACATCTACATCGAAAGGATTGCTTTTACCACGATTAACTTTTGCCCAAAAATCAACCATCATTTCTCCCGAAGCTGGTCTTATTTTATGGTGTTCTGATTGCGGAACAAACGGAGAATTACAAGTCTATAATGGGACTAACTTTGTAAACATGGTAGGAGCAAATGCGCAATTTGCTTTGCCTGCAGTTAGTGCTACTTCAACCGCATCTGATATTACTTCCAGTGCATTAACCAGTGGTGGATCTATTGATTCAGATGGAGGTGCGTATGTGACTGCGCGTGGTGTTGTTTGGAACACTAATACAAATCCGACCACATCTCTTTCTACTAAAACATCGGATGGAACAGGAATTGGAACTTTCAGTAGTTCAATATCAGGTCTAACTTCAGGGGTGACTTATTATGTTAGAGCCTATGCGACGAATAGTGTAGGGACAAAATATGGTCCTGAAATTATGGTCAATACCGCGCAAGCGGTGGCGACTTTAGCCTCTACAACTGCAGCAAGTTCTATTGGTGCAACATCAGCCACCAGTGGTGGAAATATTACCTATAATGGAGGAGCGACAGTAACAGTTAGTGGCCTTGTTTGGTCTACTACTTCCACCCCTACCATTGCGTTATCAACTAAAACAACCGATGGCACAGCCAACGGAATTTATAGCAGTTCCATCACTGGATTAACTTTAGGAACACTGTACTATGTCCGTTCTTATGCCACAAATAATGTGGGAACTAGCTACGGAGCACAAACAAGCTTTACAACATTAGATATCCCAACCATTTCATCAACTACTGCGGCATCATCTATATCATCCTCATCTGCAACTAGTGGTGGAACAATCACATCTGATGGTGGATCAGCAGTAACAGCAAGTGGTATTGTTTATGGAACAAGTGCAGGTTCGTCTACTTACAGTGTTACATCAGGATCAGGGACGGGTATATTCACAAGTAACTTAACAGGATTAACACCAGCCACGACCTATTATGTGAGGTCGTTTGCAACCAATAGTGTGGGTACCGTTTATGGTTCAGAAATAAGCTTTACTTCACTAGCTATAGCTCCAACACTCACAACCACTGCAGCTAGCAGTATTACAAAGTACGCTGCAAGTGCAAGTGGAACAATCATATCTAATGGAGGATCACCAGTTACTTCATCAGGTATTTGTTGGAGTACAACTGTAACGCCAACAACTGCAGATAGCAAAACAACCGATGGAACTACGTCAGGGACATTTAGTGGTTCCATTACTAGGTTGACCGCAGGTACTACTTATTATGTTAGAGCTTATGCTACCAATGTAATTGGAACAAGTTATGGTGATGCGCAAAGCTTTACTACAATATCAACTTCTACAACTTTAAATATAGTTGGTGATGCTTATGGAGGAGGTATTATTGCTTATATATATCAAAGTGGTGATCCTGGATATTCGTCTATTAATACACCAGTTTTAATTTCTGCAACTTCTGATCAAACCTCAGGTGGTCGTGTTAATTGGTCAAATAGTTCTAATTTATCAACAGAAGTTAATTTATCAGGGGCTAGCTATGAAGTTTTAGGCGCTGGTTCTGCAAATACAGATGCTATAATTAGTTTGTATACTAATACAGGAACTTATGCAGCAAAAACTGCTAGAGATTATAGAGGTGGTGCTTATACTGATTGGTATTTGCCAAGTAGAGATGAATTAAATAAATTGTATATAAATAGGGTAGTAATTGGTTCATTTATTACGAATAATACTCATCCAGTATCAGTTTATTGGACATCAAATGAAGCAAACTCTTCTGTTGCAAATGGTCAAAATTTCGGAACTGGAAGCTATTTACCAGATTCTAAAGCTTGGACTTTCCAAGTTAGAGCCGTCAGAACAACAACCTTAATTCCAGTTGCTATAAATAATCCTGTTTTAGCTGCAACAGCACCAGCAGGAATAACTTCAACATCAGCAACATCTGGTGGTAATGTAATAGACGAAGGTGCAACGCAAGTAAGTGTAAGAGGTTTAGTATATGGAACAACAACAGGATCATCAACATATAGTGTAACGATAGGTTCAGGTGATGGAACTTTTTCAAGCACATTGACAGGACTTACACAAGGAACCACTTATTATGTTCGTTCATTTGCAACCAATGTTCAAGGAACAGGATATGGTGCTGAAACAAGCTTCACAACACAAACAACCGCAACTGTTTCAGTAACAGCCACGCCCACATCACTTACTACTACATCGGCTATAGGTGGTGGAACCATTTCATCCAATGGTGGTGCAACCATTACTACCAGTGGTTTAGTTTGGGATGCAAGTGCTAATCCAACTATAGCACTATCTACCAAAACAACTGATGGAACTACATCAGGTACATTCACAAGTTCAATTACAGGATTAACACAGGGAGCTACTTATCATGTACGTGCTTATGCAACCAACTATTTAGGAACTAGTTATGGACCTGATATTACATTTACGACCATAACAACACCTACTGTTTCAACAACAGCAACAGTAACATCTATCACAGGAACTACAGTAATAGGCGGAGGAACTATATCCACAGACGGAGGAGCAACTGTAACAACCCGAGGATTAGTTTGGGGGACAAGTACAGGCGCTTCAACTTATAGTGTAACTACAGGAACAGGTGCTGGAACTTTTACAAGTAGCTTAACAGGTTTAAGTGTCGCAACTACTTATTTTGTAACAGCCTTTGCGACAAATAGTGTGGGAACTGTTTATGGACCAGAAGTATCTTTTGCAACATTAGCAGTAGAGCCAGCAGTATCAGCAACTTCAGATGCAACATCTATTACAGGATCAAGTGCAACTAGCGGCGGAACAATTACTGCTAATGGTGGCGCAACAGTCACAGTGAGTGGAGTGGTATGGTCAACGACTTCTACGCCAACTATTGCACTTTCAACAAAAACAACCGATGGTATATCAACAGGTACATTCACAAGTAGTTTAACAGGATTAACAGCTGCAACTTTATATTATGTTCGTGCCTATGCAACGAATAGTATTGGAACGGCTTATGGACCACAAAGCAGCTTTACAACATTGGCCATAGCGCCTACTATTTCAGCTACGGCTACCGTTACTTCAATTACTGGAACGACTGCCACTAGTGGTGGAACAATATCTTCCGATGGCGGCTCTAGTGTAACAATTAGAGGTTTAGTTTGGGGTACAAGTTCAGGCGCATCCACCTATAGTGTATCCATTGGAACAGGTACTGGAACTTTTACAAGTAGCTTAACAGGTTTAAGTGTCGCAACCACTTATTATGTAAGAGCATTTGCTACAAATACTGTGGGGACAGTTTATGGGCCAGAAGTATCTTTTGCAACACCAACTACGGCAACTTTGTCTTCAACAATCACTTCTACAATAAAGATTACATCTGCAATTTTAGGAGGAGTATTAAGCTCAAATGGAGGTGCAACCACCACAGTGGGAATAATGTATAGTACATCTTCAAGTTTCGGAACTTCTACAAGTACTACGATAAACTCAAATGCAATTGCAGGAACTTATACTACAACCATTACAGGATTATCAGGGGCAACTATTTATTATGCAAAATCTTTTGCGACGAATACAGCTGGAACAACATACGGCCCAACTATAAGCTTTACAACTAATGAGGCTGACAAAATAGTTGGTCAACTTTATGGCGGCGGTGCTGTTTTTTATATACTAAAAAGTGGCGATCCAGGATATGACGCGAATGTTCAACATGGATTAATTCTTGCACCAATAGGTATGGGAAAAATGAATTGGAATACTGATAATCGCGCCACAGGAGCAACAGGAACTGCATTAGGCACGGGGGCATCCAATACAAACGCTATTATTGCCAGCCAAGGGGGTGCTTTAACTAATTCTGCTGCAGGTAAAGCAAGGGCATATAATGGTGGTGGTTATACAGATTGGTATCTAGGTAGTTTAGACGAAATTAGGAAGTTGAATGATTTTTGGTCGAATATTTATATAATCATACCAGATGGATATAATTATCAAGAACATCCATATGCTTATTGGACTTCTACAGAATCTTCTACAAATACTGCTCAAGCTTACCGAAAAAATATTTATAGTAACGATCAATATACTGAAAATAAAAATTCACAAACTTGGTCAGTTACAGCAATACGTTCATTCTAAAACCTTAAAACAATCAGATTCCCAAATCCCAATGGACCCCGTTCATTGAGGTTTTATTTTTAATTTTTACTGAATTTCTAGCAGGTTTATAGGAATGGCCAAACAAAGGCGCCTCGTATCAATCCTACAAATTCACCTTAATCCACTCAATAGGCGTTGTCCCGTGCTCCTCTTTAAAAATCTTATAAAAGATGGATTTGTTCCATTCCGGCAAGATTCAGGCAGGGATGTTTGTTAGCCATCGTTTTGGCAAAAATCAACTTCTTGATATTTTTACAAAAATTAACGAGCCCGGCGCACAGGTAATAAAGGCTATGATTACTTTAGCAGAATGAAACCACTACTACTACTCTTCTGCCTGCTTTTAGTTGCCTGTAAATCACAAGAGGTCTTACCAGAGAACTGTTACAAAGGCAGGCTATCTTTAAAAGGAATTTGTAATAATTACGTAATCGAATTAGTCGAAGGCTCGATAGACACTTCGAAAGTCGAAGCCCAATGGAAAAATCCAGACACGGGTAAAATCTATAAAAATGCGTTCGCACTTTTTAATCCTTGCGCCTTACCAGTCAGTCTAAAAGAAGGGGATGAATTCTTATTCAAGTTAGATTCTAGTCAATTGACTAAAGAATGTATTACCTGCAAAGCGTATTCTCCTACGCCTCGAAAATCACTCCCCATCTCTATTTGCCCCTAATTGACTTTGAAATTTGTGATTTCATAGCCGATTTCTTCATCCGCAATCATTTCTGAAAAATCAAAAAATACACTGGTCGGATAACCGTAAGTTGGATTAAAATTCAATGTTTGCTTAACTGGTTTTCTGTCGATGTTCGCCTTAATGACCTGCAATAATTCCGGTATCGTGTACATGACCCCATAACGTTCTGCTTTATTATAAGGCGCGCCATTTACGGTGGAAATCTTCCCATTTTTCACCACAATTTGATGTGGCCCCACATATTCTAAAGGACAAAAACAGACCCTTTTAAACGAAAAGGAATAGTTTTCGATTTTCTTTTCGTTCCAAAGGTTCAGGTTCGCAGTCGCATCATCCAGTGGCTCCACTGTTTTGCAGCCCCATAAACTCAAACAAAAAAGGAAAAGTAATTTCTTCATTAAAGTGCTAAGCGAGTGAATAGACCTACATTATTCTTTTCTATCTTCTTAGGTCCATAATAATCAAAATTCGCGCCTAGACCTAAAGTGAGCTTGCCTTTCGTAATACCCGCTCGAAGCATCAAGGCACTACGAGCATGTGTTCCCTCGCTTAAACTCGCCACATGTAAAACCTGCGCTTTCGAATAAAACGAAAGGTCTTTCGAAATAGCAGGCTTGTATTCCACAATCCCAATCGTTGAAATGGCCTTCGAAGGCTGCAAATTTAGGTTTGGATTTAATAAAAATAACCAGGTACGATTCGCCTTAAAATATTGCAATCCCACCTGAGGAACCAGCCCTAATTTATAATGCCATTCAGCCCCGGCCGTAGCTCGAATATCCCCAAAAAGCGAATAAGTCAAGTTATTCACAATCACCATCTCCGTCTCAGAAGCGGTATTCTTATAATCAACCATCCCCATGCTGAGGTTAAAGTAACTCAACTTACCATCTGCGCTAACCGGACGATTTAAAACACCGATAAACTGAACCCGGTTATTGCCAAAAGTTGCCTCCACCGGGATAGGCGGAGCGGGCATAGCCGGCGCATGGTTGTCCTGTGCAAAAACGGCTTTTGCAAATAGCAAAGAACAAAGCAAAAAGAAAAAACGAATCCTCTTTGAACTTTGGTCTTTGAACTTTGAAATTTGAATCATCATATAAGTAAGTAAAATAAAAATGCCACAACTCCTCCAATTGCTAACCAAAGCAATCCGTTTGTGCGTTTTTTCTTTAAAAATACTAACAAAATTAACCCCGTAACCGAGATCACAATCATAAAGATGGCAGAGAAATCAATCACCCAAGACCAAGCTTTCCCCGTATCGCGACCCTTGTGTAGGTCGTTGATAACGGCGATGAGGCCCATCTTCGTTTCCGTTAATTCATACTTTCCATCTGCGCGATTCACGAAGAAATCAGCCGTGTAGCCAGGGCCCTGAAAAGAAATCGATATCTCTTCCTCATCGATACGGAAATCATTCAATTGCCCTTTTATGCTATGATTCGCTCTAAGCTGTTCGACGATTTCGAGTTTGGGGATTTTGGCCGTATCAGCTACTGAAACCCAGCCAGCATTCACAGAACCTTTCAGCTCAGAAACCACCGTACTTTCTGGAAACCAATCCACGTGGTTCAGGGTCAGACCCGTCACCGAAAAAAACAAGACAATGATGAAACTGAACATCGACAAATAGATGTGCAGCCACCTCGACCACGTCGCTAAATCTCTCATTCTACTTAGTTTTGTAACTTAATGAAGCCGAGCTCATCTCCTCCCCACCTGGTAAAGCCTGATTTTTCGCTTTCCCATCAAACTTCATTTCCTGCTTAATCAATTGATATGTTCCATGTTCACGAGCCGCCTCGATAAACACGGTATATTTCCCCAAAGGTACATATTCTCCCTTATCATTCTTGCCATCCCAAACCAAGGTATACTCCCCAGCCCCCCGTGTCGCACCCGTCACCGAAGCCGCATCAAATTCCACTTCTCTTTTCGCCGCAAACCAAGAACGTAAATCTGGCAACCAGCGTGGCTTATTATACCAAACCGCGATTCTTCTCACCGGCTTGTGATTTTCATCTTCTATCCAAACCGCCACAAACGGACGTCTTGCCCTACCTTCGAAACGCGCTAATTCGAATTTAATGTCTAATGATTGACTAGCCGCCCACAATTTCTCTTTGACATTCACAAGACTAATCGCAGACTTCTCCGTAGAGGTCGAAGGCCAGTTCTCACTTCTGAATTCGGAACCATCCTTATCCACAATCAGGTAAGAAACCTCCGGATATTGCGCCGCTAAATCAATCGAAGCCGCCACACCCAATACATTAAATGCCGTTGCTAAAGCACCAGCTGTCACCGCATCTTGGTGCGCCACCGTCGCCGAAATTACCTCAGCTGCCGGTTCCGCCGTCCGCGGATCCATGATATGCGAATAATGCACACCGTCGATCTGCGTACCTCTGCGGTAATCCCCAGAAGTCGCCACGGCTTTATTATTCACTTGTAAATAGGCCAAAACCTCGGCATTTTCCGCCGCATTTCTCGGATCTGACACCCCTATTTTCTCTGTCCAATCTCCCTTCACCACAAAATCCCCACCGATATTCACCACCACTCCAGCAACACCCTCCTCGGTCATCGCCTCGGTCGCCGCCTTCTCCATCACATAGGATTTCGTAAAACTGTGCAATTTTAATTCCGTTTCCGATAATCGAGTTGCTCCGTTTTCATCTAAAGACCAATGAGGCTGATTCACTTCCATTACCGCATTTTCGCGCGCTTCCATTGAAGGAATTTCGGATGTCCATAATTGCGAAATGTGTTCAGACGCCGCATTCAATGCTCCATCCGACTTCGCATTCCATTCTTCGAAATGTTGTAACACCTCACGTAAATCTGAAGAAATCTCTACCGATTCGCCGCGAGTCGAGCGCCACAGAATAAACTCCGAAGATCCGTGAGATGAAAGGATATCGTTCAAACGATTGATCTCCGCTAATACCTTCGTTTCGGCAGCTGTAGCTGCTACTTCAGAGGACGCAACGATCTTAAGATCTAATGAAGTTCCCAATACATTTTCGAAGTGGGAGGTTAATAAACCAGTTGCTGAAGAAGCTGCTGGTGTCAATGCTAGTAAACTTAGGCCGATTGAATTGATCATATGGTTTGTTTTTAATACGGCAAAATTGAAAATTTATCCGTTAATTGGGATGAATTATGAGATAAAGCATTGAGATTTGTAGATATAAACAGCAGCAGAATGAAAAATCTAGTGATTGCCTTTTTAGTCATGGTAAGTTTTGTGGCAAAAGCCCAAGATTCCACCTATGTTTCCGTTGAATTAAAAAATGGCAAAATAATTCGAGGCCAACTTCTCCAAAAGTCCGAATCGGATGTCTCTGTTGCAACGGATGATTTAGGCACGGTAACCGTGGCCTGGTCCACCATCAAGTCGTTGAATGTGATTTCGAAAAACGAAAATGACCGATTTACGAATCCTCACTCTTCGCGTTACTTCTTTGGTCCATCTGCGATTCCCTTAAAAAAAGGGGATAAATACTATCAAAATGCCCTAATTCTTCTCAATTCCTTCCAAGCGGGAATAACAGATCATTTCTCCGTGGGTGGAGGATTTGTTGTCCCTTTTGCGATTTTCATCACCCCTAAAATAGGCTACCAGGTAGCTGAGAAAGTACATTTGGGTGGGGGAATTCTATTTGCGACATCACTTATTCGAGATTTTAATTTTGGGGTGGGTGTTGCCTACGGTTCCTTCACTTATGGAACGAAAGAACACAATTTCACCCTAAACGCAGGCCTAGGGGCAGTTAATCAAAATACAGGAATGGGTAGCGAAGATTATAGCTGGAAATTTGCAAACAAACCTATGTTTACCCTTTCAGGCATGACAAGGATATCAAAAAGGGCCATGCTAATTACTGAGAACTGGATATTTTCCACGAAGACGGTGAACTATGATGGCGCGACTGGTCAATACCAAAATACAGTAAATCAATACAATGGGATTTTATCTATTGGCCTTAGATTATTAGGGGAACGCTCTGCGCTTGACGCTGGTTTTGTAACTCCCAGTGTCGGAGGCCCATCAGCGATCCCCTATCTAGCCTATAATCTTAAATTCTAGAGACTCTTTAAATACGCGATACTTAACGGAACGAATTCCACTTCTTTATTGCTTTCATCTTCGATAAAGCAATGTTCGATGCCGTTCTTTTTAGCCAGCTTGATAATTGCTTTCCAATTCCCTTGGCCTGTTCCTACCGGAACATCGTTTTCTGCCGGAGTACCACCCGTTAAATCACCTGCCACACCTTTGCGCAAATCTTTCACGTGCATTAACTTAAAACGTGTAGGATATTTCTTCAATAATTTCTCTGGCATATCAGCGCCTCCACCGTGCATCGTCCACAAAACATCCATTTCGAAAGAAACATATTCCGGATTCGTGTTTTGGATGATGTAGTCTAACAAGGTTTCGTTTTTGCCAAAAGGTTGGAACTCATATCCATGGTCATGGTAGCAAAGTGTCAAGCCATTTTCCTTGAATTTTTTGCCTGCCTCATTGAATAAAGCGACTGCCTTTTGAGCCTCCTCTAGTGTAAATCCACCACGCACTTTATGCGGAATCCAAGCGCACATCACAAACTTCGCCCCTAAGATTTTAGCCTTTGCGATGGCCTCAGCAGGATTAGCTAATTCGTTATAATCTACCCCAGTGGATGGAACACTAATGCCACGATCCGCACACATTTGTTTGAATTGAGCTGGAGTCTGTCCTTTTTGAGCTCCCCCTTCGATTTCCGTAATGCCCATGGATTGAATTAAGTCGAGCGTTTTTGCTACGTCTTTAGGAAATTGATTTCTAAAAGTGTAGGCTTGAACACCGATGGGATAGGTGTATAATTTCTGAGCTTGCGTGAATGCAGGCAATGCCAAAAGGCATACGATTAACAATTGTTTAATTTTCATAAGTATAGGTTTTGTGTAATAAATGAGGTTTTTCTACTTTAATTTAGTCGTATCTACTCGGCTAGGCGTATCCTTGCCAGAAATGATGCTGGTCGCGCTCGTCGCGATGGCCTTAATGATTTCGGTCATATTGTCTAAGTCCAAAGTCTGCACTTCATCACTCGCCTTGTGGTAATTAGGCTCGCTATCCATCTTCGATGTAGAAATAGTATGAGCCGGAACGCCTAGTTCCGCCAAGGTTGCATTGTCTGAGCGGTAGAATAAGTTTTGTTCTGGATAGGGATCGGGATAAAAAGTGAAAGCAGAGCCCACTAAGTTTTTCTTTAAAATTTCTCCCATTGACGACTTCTCGTAACCTGTGATATAAGCACTATTCTTGCCCCATTTGCTCTCTGTTCCAATCATCTCTAGATTAAACATGGCCATCACCTGATCCGGATTGAATTGCTTCGAGAAATACGAACTTCCATGTCCCCCACTCTCCTCAGCTGTGAACGCAGCAAAGATTAACGTACGTTCATTATTACGTTTTTTCGCATAGTATTTTGCGAGCATCATCACGGCAGTCGTTCCAGCCGCATCGTCGTTTGCGCCATTGTAGATGGAATCACCTTGTACGGGTTTACCTATGCCTAAATGGTCATAATGACCTGAGAAAATCACGTATTCATTCGGGCGGCTTTTGCCAGGTAGGATGCCTACCACATTAGACAATTCCAGGCGATCTACTTGTAGGTTTGCCTTAATTTTAAAGGAAGCAGGCACGGTATTAGCCACGACAAAAATAACATTCGCCTGACCTTCCCTCAGCGGCCCTCTGCCAGAAAGGCGTGGGATGAATTTTGCAAAGCTCTCGTGAAGGAAAGCAATGGTAGGTTTCGTCGCAGACATAATTCGGTAGGCGATTTGGCCAAAATTCTCTCCCTCCTTCACATTTACCACTTCGTAACCCGATTTCTCATCGATTTGTAGGGAGGCCTCTTTGGAAATAATCGCTACCTGTTTTGAATCTAGCGATTTGTCATCAGCGTTTCCTGAAACAGAAATAAGCTGGGACTTAAACATAGGAAATGTCTGCAAATAAGTCCCGTTCGTTTTCTGCAATCCAGCTTTCTCAAATTCTCCTGCGATGAATTTCGCCGCTTTTTCGATTCCCGGAGTGAACGGTTTTCTACCTGCTAATTCGTTAGAGGCTAAATAGGTTTCGATGCGCTCCGTTTCCGCGCGCGTAATGATTTTATCGATTTGCTGCGCCTGAGCAAACAAGGGCAGCGCTAAGAGTAATAAGATTTTTTTCATCGGAAGATTTTATTCCGACAATATTACACAATTATCTACAGAAACGGATTCCCCCATTTCTTATTCGTGTAGACATCCTTTCCTGTCAAAGTTCGCAGAAAGGCGACCATGGCATTGATCTCATCGGGTGTCATTTGCAGGTTTTGGCCTATATTATTAGGTCTTAAACGCGGGTCTAAATTTGTATTTCTTGGCACGGCAGCAATCGAATTATAATGATTCAATACCTGGCGAATGGTCTGTGAGGCCGCCGTATGCATAAAGGGAGTATTGGCTACACCCGCCGCATTTAAAATATCTCTTAAAGAGGGAGAACGCGTATTCGTCAAATCCGTCTGTGCACTTCCGATCACACCAATGAAACCATTATTTCGCGAGTTAGGGTCAATGTCAAACTCCGGTGCTTGGTGGCAACCTTGGCAACCAAACCCTCCACCAATTCGTACGCTGGCCGCATTAAAGATAGGTGGGGCTAAAAAGAGGTTCTTGCCGGCATTTTCCTGCGACGTAAAGTTAGAAAAAGGGGCTCCATCATTAGGCGCTTGAGCGCGACCAATATCGTATTTAGAATCGAAGGATTGAATGCTTCTGATAAATTGGGCCAAAGCCGTTTGCATCCGCGCATCCGTAATCGTTGCATCGCCGTAAGCGAGCTTAAATAATTCTTTGTAGTAGCCGATGCCCCCTAGTTTTGTGATGAGAGAAGTAATATTACCGCGTCCTGTTTGGCCACTAAATCCCATCTCTAAATGATCCACAATAGGCATCGTCACCTGAGCCTCTAAACTAGCCGCGCGTTCGTTCCAAAAAAACTTCGCCTCATTCGCATAGCGCGTATTAATCAACCGCATCGAATGCCGCTCTGTCCGGCCATTATCCACCCCTAAACTCGATATTGCCGTATCCCCAAACGCAAACTCTTGCTTGTGGCAACTCGCGCATGAAATCGTATTATTAACGCTAAGGTTTTTGTCATAAAATAACACCCTCCCTAAGGTCGCCGTCTTGTCCGAAATCGGATTTGCCGCCGTATTATCTTTATTCACATAAGCTGGCTTTCCTTGTGCAGCATAATTATCCAGCACAACAGGATTAATCGATAAAGCTTTTTTAATCTCCGTATACGGATCAGCGGTTACCACCGTCTCTAATGTATTTTCACTGCAGCTCCATAAGCCTACTGTCAGAACAAGAATTATATAGCGCATAAATTTTATTTTTTTCTTAAACGTAAATGTAAGGAAAAAGTATACCGTTAACCGAATAATCGACGAATCAGGGCATCTTGGGGATAAATAGACTTGCTCTGGCTTTTTTCAAAGTCTACAGCTAAATTTACCTAAACATAACCTAGCAATGATTCATCGCCTATTTTCTGAACCCCTTACACCATCGAACAGCATAGCGCTAGATCTTAGTGTCGCTAACAAGGAGTTGAATCCATCTATTTTCGGGAATATATCTGCTTTTTGCGCCTATATAGATCAGTATATAGGGGCCAAAATCGGTGCAGGCGGCTACCTCGAACACCGCATCATCTACGAGGCACACGAAAATTTCGCTACCTCTTCTGAAGACTTCAGGAACATCCATTTAGGTATTGATTTTTGGACGACAGCAGGAACTCCCGTTTTCGCCGTGGCGGATGGCGTGGTGCACAGTTTTCAAGTCAATCCCGGCTCCGGAAATTATGGACCTACGATTATTTTACACCATCCAGCTTTAGGAATTTACAGTTTATACGGTCACTTGGCTTTTTCAGATCTAGAAGGCCTATCGGTCGGAATGCCCATTGCAGCCGGCCAGCGGCTTTGTCATTTGGGGGAACAAGATGAAAATGGCGGATGGCCTCCGCACTTACATTTTCAACTCATCCGCGATATGCAAGGATTTCAAGGTGATTACCCTGGCGTTTGTTCTAAGCGAGATCTCACTTTTTACGCGGGAAATTGCCCAGATCCGGCTACCTTTTAACTCCCCATTTAATTGCTTCTTCGATTAAACTAACAAAATCCGAATTCGCCCAAGCCTCCTTCGAGTGGCCCATCGACGTGTAAAAGGTCTTCCCTTTTCCAACTGATTTATACCAAGCAACCGGGTGATTTTTACCCATCCCAAAATTCTTATCTGTCATCCACAACATATTTCCACTAGGTAAAATCTTCTCTCCATCGATGGAGTAAACGATGGTGGCGTCCTTAGGTTGATTGAAGAAAACATACCATTCATCATTACCCTCAAAGGACTTAGATAAGCCTGTTGAAAAAGTGGTGTCTTGTATGGATACTTGCGCCTTTTGAAACTGCGGATTCAACGGGTGATGTGAAAACTTAGCTCCCAATAGATTCTTTTCATACCAATCCCAGTGATGCGAATCATCTCCTGCACCGTGTATTCCCAACAAAGTCCCGCCATTTTCTACGTAATTCTCTAAAGCCATTTGCTGTTCGTCATCCAAAACTCGACCTGTCGAATTATCAAAAATCACCACCTCAAATTGTGCTAATTGCTCCGGATTGAATATCCCTCCTGCTTCCGTTTCATATAAAAACCAGCTCGGGTTTTTATGGATTAATTCCCTCAATGAAAGCTTTGAAGCATCAATCGATTCTTCATGTCTGAATCCCGTCGTTTTAGAGAATAAAAGGATAGCTGGTTTATCAGCTGGAATTGAAATTTCAGGCTTCTCTGTTTCGTAGCTAACAGGAAATCCATTTTTCACTTTGTAGATAAATAAGCTGCCTGCAGCAAAAAGTAGAACGACAAAAGTCAGTAGCGTCCAGCCTAAGATTTTGAAGAATTTTTTCAAGGTTTTTCGGTTTTAAATTTCGCCACAAGGTAGAGGTTCTGAGGAAAAATTACAAATAGGGTTAAACGGTAATAGGCTGGTGAAAATCACCGCCTATTACAAGTACCTTCATAAACAAATTTAAACCCTTGTAGGCTAAGGCTTTTTAGTGGTGATTTCGACCACTCCATTAGCTCCTTTTTCTGCGTATTTTGCTTTCGCACTTTCGCCCTTCAAGACATTTATTGACTGAATGTTATTCGCATTAATTTCGTTCAAATTCATGTCTGATATGATGACCCCATTGACTACAATAAGGGGCTTTTCTTTTTGGTCCGAGGAAGACCTCAATACGATGCTTGCCTGATCATTAGTGGAAATGTTTTTATTCGACCCTTTGACTGTCACGGTTATTTCTTTCCCGTCACGCATTCCTTTCATTAAGATGGAGCTTGAATCCAAGTTTCCAGTGAATTTAGCATCAGAAAACGAATGAGTTACCTTAATCTTCTCTGCAGTACCAGGGGGTGTCGGCGGTGCTGGCGGTCCAGCTGGCGCTGGCGGAGGTGGCATGTCTTTCGTTGCAACAGTGAATACTTTCTTACCCGTTTTAGGGTCTGAAAATGTAGTGGAATCTGGTCGCATCGTGACTTTGTATTCCACTCCTTTTTTAGGCTTCTTTTCTTGTGCACTTACTTGGATGGAAAATATGGCCAAAATAAAGGCCAACATAGGCAACACGGCCACCTTTCTTAGGTAGGCGTATTTAGGAATATTTGAGGTTGTTAACATAATAATTCTTCGTTTAATGGATGAATAATAAAATGAATGACTCGGGTTTAAAAAATGATTACCGTAATAGTTTTGTAAAAGCATTTTGGCAAAAGCATCCACTTCACCCGTGCCTACCGCGTCCCGGTCGGCAATGAATTCATGGATATTTTGCAATTCTTTTTGAATGATCCAGTTGAAAGGATTCATCCAAAATATCGCGCAAATCGTTTGAGAAAAAAGACGATCGAGAGAGTGGTTTTGGCGGATATGAGTGAGCTCGTGTTGTAATATTTTTCGCCCACTCTCGTCCTCGAAGGAGATTGACTTCTTCCAAAAAAGATTGTTGAAAAACGAAAAGGGCGCCTCTTCCAAATTTGTTTCAATAAGGTCAAACTCCCCCATCTTCGTCACGGGATTCTTTCTTTTCAATAGGTAAATTCGGAGAATACTATAAGCCAAATACCCAACGAATAGTCCACTGATTAAACCTATCGCTAGTATTTCCCAAGCTATACTAGATTCTTGTACTGGCCCTTGAGAAATGGATGTTAGGTACAGTAAGACCTGAGCAGCAGGCAGCTCTTCCTCCTCAATCGTAAACATCGATAAGTTGAAAAATGGAATCACTAAACTCAGCGCCATCGCCGCTAATAAATAAAAGCGATTGTAGGCGTGGTAAATCGTGTTCTTTAGAAACAGCGAATAATAGCCAAAGAAAATCCCCGACAAAATCACCGATTTTACCAGGTAAATAAGTGTATCATTCATCGCCTTTCGATTTTAAGTTTTGCAATAGCAATTCTAGATCTTCGATGGACATCTGCTTTTTGTCCACTAAATAAGACACCACATTGGCATAAGATCCGTCGAAAAAGGATTCCGTTAGACCAGCCATTCTTTGACCTGAATAATCCCGCTTCGAGACCTTCGCGGAATACAAATTGTTTCGATTCGGATTAGAGATTTTTACAAAGTCTTTCTCCACTAAAATCTTCAACAAAGTCGCCACCGTATTCGAATGCGGTTTAGGTTCCGGCAATAACTCGATGATGTCCTTTAAGAACCCGCCCTCTGACAAATTCCAAATCACCTGCATGACCTGCTCCTCCGCTTGTGTTAGTTTTTTCATTTTATTTTTTTCGTTGGGTCAAATGTATAACTAAATTTTTAGTTACAAAATATTTCTAACTATTTTTTTAGTTATTTTTCATTTTACCAAGAAGCTGTACAGATGGCAGGAATATTATGTGGAGATTTGGAAATACAAAATTTAAACGTAACTTTAAAGTTACAATTTCAAATGGATACCATCCGTCAGATAATTGCCCTACTTAGAAAAAAATGGAAACTAAATCCTGGAAAAAAATAAAAGACTCGGTCTATGGCGAAATAGGAACCGAGCGCAGAGACGGGGTCGAGAGAGACTTCGAATCTTTCAAAATCGGCCTTCTTTTGCGGAATGCGAGGGAGCAAAAAAACCTAACTCAAGAACAGTTAGGGACAATTATCAACAAAAAGCGTTCTTATATTTCTCGAGTAGAAAACGATGGGAGCAATGTTACGATGAAGACTTTATACGATATTGTTGAAAAGGGATTGGGTGGAAAAGTCAAAATTTCTTTTGAAATATGAAAAAAGGGGGATCTAGCAGACCCCCCTTTTATTAAACCCTTTTCAACAAAAATTTTACTATTTCTTGGCAGCGGCTGCAGCCATAGCAGCTGCCTCATTTTCATTCGCTTTAGTATCCCAGAAGTGGTATTCTCCTACAATTTTATCTCCATCCCAACGATCCACAATGTGAATCGGAACGAATACTTCTTTACCAGATGCACGACCTTTTGCTGACCAAACAGCCCAAGTGTCTGTCCACGTTTCACCATTTCCTAAGGTAATCGTCATAACCCGTAAACGAGATACGTTTATGTTCTCATACATCTTATGCTGTCCAAGAAAAGTGGCTACATAGCCTGCTTTGCCTTTTACATCTATCGCTGTATCATTAGGGAAATAAAGTTTCACATCCTCTGCAATACTTTTCCCATATTTCGTTGAATCGTTCGCCACATAGGCCATAATTTGTTCCTTAACAGCTAAAGATTTTTCATCCGTAGAAGTCATCATTCCACCTAAAGAATCGGTAGTCGCTTCCGTAGTAGAAGCGGCTGAATCTTGCTTCTGTCCGCAAGAGAATAGGGCTGTCGCAACAGCCATGATCATGATAATTTTTTTCATTGTTCTATTTATTTAGTAGATAAAGCAATTTTAGTTATCATGGTTGCATTAAGGGCTCTTTTCACCGTTGCTTGTTTCATGAATTCTTCAGGGGAAATCCCTAATGCTTTTGGAATTGCCTTGTAATAGCTGTCCATCATTTCGTCCAATTTTGATAATTTTTCAATGCTTTGAACGGTAGTGTAATTAAACTTCACCTCATCGGAAGAGGGATACAGATTTTTATACAAAGACCATCCAGAAATATTTCCTGCAGCGACTCTTTCTTCGTGTACCTTTAATACTTTTTGCTCAAATGCTTCGTATGCAGCAGCATCTGATACTTTCATCATATCAAAAATGATATAATGGTCTTTGTTTGTGCCCGGGTTCGTTCCTGTAATTTTCTTACCAACCGAATGGCGAAGAATGGTTTGTGTACTTGCCGTAGCGGCTGCTAATTTCTTTAAACCTGGATCTGTTTTCGAGATACTGCCCAATAATTCCATCGGATAAAGATGAATTTTATCTAAATCGGAACCCCAATTTACGGTCATGTAATCGAAATCAATTCCCTCAGATTTGATGTTGTTGTAAGGAACATACATGGCCCATCCACCAATAAGACCAGCCGCTTTGCGCGCCTCGTGGATTGGAATATATTGCTTCTCGATGGCGATGGCATCATCCATCGTTTTGCCAGGTTGTAATTTGTGGTACGCTACCATGGTGTAACGCGTTTGTGCGAAAGTCGCTGCAGATACTAGCAGGACTAAGGCTAAGGAGGTAAGTAGTTTTTTCATTTTTTTTAAGGTTAAATGTTTCCATAAACCTAGAAACATTCCTTTTAAATGAAATTACATCAACATTATCATTTGTTCCAAAATCCGTTTTTGGAACAAATCCTCCCCTACTGTGGAAGCGAAGCAATCCAGCTGCGAACTAATTCAACTCCCTCATGATGAGTGAGTTGTCGGCCTAATTCCGGCATCATGACGCCGGGATCTCGAGAAGCCATGCGGTAATGCAAAATACTTTGTTCTGGCTTTCCTGGAACAATATCATAACTCAAATTTCCAGAGCCTCTACCTGCCGCCACCGGTGGTTTCAGGAATCCGTAAGCCGTGCGATCTTTGGAATCCCAAGTTAAATAAAGACCAGATGAACGCGCGGGACCCGTCGGATTATGGCAATGTGCACAGTTAATATCAAGGTACGCCTTTACACGATCATCGAGGGAAGCACTGGCGTCAGAATAGTTAACCAGCGCAGGAATGTGGTCCTTGGGTAAGCCCTTTATTAGACCGGCCGTCTCCCAATGTTGCAATTGACGGCCGTCGTTTAACTGTCTAACTGAAGGACCAATGGGAGTCATTTCGCCAGAACGTTCATGACAACCCTTGCACTGGTTCATATTAGGTACCTGGTACTCGAAAGATTGCTTTTTGCCTGCGCCATCTATCCAGGAAACTTGGTCGCTACCGCCCGCTACTTCGAGCACAGCATCCGTTTGTTCTTTGTTCCAAATATAGGGCAAAGCCACCCAGCCTTTGGCCTCATGCAATAAAACACGCGTTTCCATTAAGCGCCGGCCCTTCTTAGGATTGCGCTCATCGATGGGATAATAGAAGGTTTTCACGATGGCAGTTCCCACCGGAAATTGCAGAACTGAGTCCGGATTGTAGGCTACTGATTGCCCCTCTGGCAGCTTTATGAACCGTAGTTTCGAAGCATAATCTGAGAAAAGGGGCGAGTTTAACGTGTAAAGAACGACGCCATCCGAAGGAATTTGCTCCTTTAAGGTTCCTTTGAAAAAACCGTAATCAGATAGATTTTCCTTGTAGTCCGCATCCGCTGAAACCAGGCCAATAAACGCTAACAACAAAAGGAAGAGAATGCGCATTAGAACTTTATAGATTTCACGTTTTCAAAATCACAATCGAACAAATCTTTCCCTTGTTTTAGCCCTTTGAAGTCATGCTCCGCATCCAGAAAAGCAGTGCTTTGATTTACGTTTTCGCGAACACAAATCGAATAATGCAGTGGGTATTTCCCGTCTGGACCTACCTTCTTTGGATTTAAAATGCCATCAAAAACAACGGCAGGGACGTCGCGACCAAAACGTAAAACGAAACGGTACATTTTACCAAAACGGCTATCCATAGGCACGCGCCTTGGCTTCCGCTCGAAAGTATTATGGTGTACAGCAACGGTGGTCGGATAGGGATCGTATTCCTTATCTTTTATTTCATTCTCCGTCATAAAATAAGAAACAATCGCCACCCCGATAGTGGCATGATTAATGATTTGGTTTTCGAATATCTCCACATTACTTGTTGCCAAAACCATCATTCCTGTGCCCTTAGGCACATTTCCTACGATATTCCCTTTCGGGGCGAAATTCTTTAAATTATTATCTTGCACGAGGTTGTGATGAACGCGGACATGACCTCCTTTTTTCTGAACTAAATCGGGTAAATCAAAAACCAAAATCCCCCCCGTATTCCCAATCGCTTTATTGTTGTAAACGTCTGCATACAGCGAATTTTCGATTTCAATCCCGGCTACATTTTGGTAAGCTGCTGAATTTCGAACGATAATGTGTTTTGATTGACCTACATAAATACCCGCATCGGAAGCACCGATCGCTATACAGGAATCGATCAACACATTCTCACACAAGACCGGATAAAGCCCATAAGAGCCATTAGTAGATTTCGGTCCGCCGGTCCAGGCAGTCTTTACACGTCGAAAAGTAATCCCCTTCACCTGCATCGTCTTAATTAAATCTCCCTTAGAATCCTCCGTCGTCATATCTTCTATAACGATGTTTTCACAATTAGAAACCTTAATACCTTCAGCCCCTTGGGTTTGGCCCTTAAAGCTTAAAATCGTTTTATCCATCCCCTTGCCGCGCAAGGTAATGTTCTTTTTGCCTTCCAAAGACAAACTTTTCGTCAATGAAAACCGGCCTGCCTCGATCTCAATCGTGGCACCATCTTCCGCTAAAATCAAGCGTTTCTGCAAATTTTTCTCAAAATCCGCTTGGCTAAAAGCGCTGAAGCTCAAAAGGCTGAGCAGGAATATCATTTGTTTCATGAAATAGGATTAAGGCATTCGAAATTAGGAATAATTTCATAATATTACTGCTAACAACCTATTTACCTATGAAATTCATTACCCTAAGCATTCTTTGCGCTTGGACATTTTGTGCCTCTGCCCAAATTGAAAAAAACGCATTCATCTACGAAAGTGCCCCATACCCTTCCTGTCATGCCTCTACAATTGAAGAAACCCCATCCGGGTTAGTCGGCGCTTGGTTCGGAGGTAAGCACGAAAGGAATCCTGATGTAGGGATTTGGTTTAGTCATTATGTTAATGGAAAATGGGAAACGTCGGTTGAAATAGCGAATGGAATTCAATCAGATGGTAAGCGTTACCCGCTTTGGAACCCCGTATTATACCAAGTTCCAGGTAAAGAATTAATCCTTTTCTATAAAGAGGGTCCAGCACCGGACAAATGGTGGGGCATGCTGAAAAGATCCTTTGATGGAGGAAAAACATGGTCTAAAGCCGAAAAGCTACCTAACGACATTTATGGCCCCATTAAAAATAAGGCTGTTCTCTTAAAAGACGGCACCCTTTTATGCCCATCCAGTTCAGAGGATCACGACTGGAGATTACACATGGAATTCACCCGCGACTTAGGAAAAACCTGGTCAAGAACGGGTCCATTAAACGACGGTGTAACGACTTCAGCCATTCAGCCCAGTATTTTATTCCTACCGGATGGTCGCTTGCAACTTGTTTGCCGTTCTGAAAATGGATTCATTTTACAGGCCTTTTCTTCCGATCAAGGTCAGAGCTGGACTGCGCTAGAACCCTCTAACTTAATGAATCCTAATTCTGGAATCGACGCGGTAACGCTGAAAGACGGCCGACATGTTATCGTCTACAATCCAGTGAAAAAAGGCCGCTCTCCTATCAGCGTGGCCATTTCTAGTGATGGAAAGACCTGGAAAGATGTCGCTACCTTAGAGAATGAACCCGGAGAAGAATTCTCCTATCCGGCAGTTATACAGACCAAAGACGGCAAAGTCCACATCACCTATACCTGGAAACGGAAGAAAATTAAACATGTGATTCTTTCTCTGTAATGGCTCTGCTCGACCTGCTACTTATTGTTTTTTACCTGCTCGCCATGATCGGGATAGGGGTGTATTTTTCCCGAAAAAACAAGAGTTCAGCGCAATTTACAACGGCCTCTGGCGCCATTCCGGGCTGGGCTTTAGGCCTCAGTTTTTATGCCACATTTTTAAGTGCAATTACTTTTTTAGGGGACCCAGGGAAGTCTTTTGGATCGAATTGGAATCCCTTTGTTTTCAGCCTTTCCATTCCCCTCGCGGCTATTGTAGCAACGAAATGGTTTGTGCCCTTTTACCGTAGGAGTGGAGAAATAAGTGCGTATACCCATTTAGAAAAACGTTTTGGCGGTTGGGCTAGGTCCTACGCAATGGTATGTTTTATTCTGACACAACTCGCTAGAATGGGGACGATTTTTTACGGGATTGCGCTAACATTGAATGCCCTTACGGGAATCGACATGCGCTTGATTATTATCGTCGCAGGACTTTGCATCATTCTGTATACCGTGTTAGGAGGAATGGAAGCGGTGATTTGGACGGAGGTAATTCAGGCAGTTTTGAAGACGCTGGGGGCAGGGATGATTCTCTATTTAATTACCTTGAAAACGCCCCTTAGTACGATCATTGAAACAGGATTGCGGGAGGATAAATTCAGTTTAGGGTCCTTTAATCTGGATTTTCAGACAAGCTCTTTTTGGGTGATTTTACTCTACGGATTTTTCATCAATCTGACGAATTTTGGGATAGACCAAAACTACATCCAGCGCTACCACACCGCTTCGAACCGGCGTGATGCAGGAATGAGCATTTGGCTTTGCGTGTTGTATTATGTCCCGGTTTCCTTCTTGTTTTTCTTCATCGGAACAGCCCTTTATGCATTTTATGGAGATAATCCCGCGCTCATTCTCGAATTGAAACAGCAGGTTTCCATTGAAAAAAACATCCCATTAGAGGCTTTAAAAGCGAGCGATTACGGAGATCGCGTGTTACCCTTTTTCATGAAAACGCAAATTCCCACAGGATTTTTAGGCTTGCTGGTAGCGGCACTTATGTCAGCAGGAATGAGTACCATGAGTTCGGGGATGAATAGCTCTGCAACGGTGTTTTTGAAAGACATTTATTTGCGCTATGTCAACCCGGTCGCTGATGATAAAAAGCAGTTTCGGGTCTTGCTTTTTGCCACCGCTTGTATGGGTGGTTTAGGGATTGTTTTTGGCATCAGTATGATCGGCGTAAAAAGTCTTCTGGACGTATGGTGGAAGCTTTCGGGCATCTTTGCGGGAGGAATGCTAGGCATCTTTTTACTCGGTTTTCTAGCGAAAAAAGCAGCTAATTTTGACGCAAAAATAGCCGCTGGCCTCGGGGTCATCTTAATTGCGGGGATGTCTTTTAAAGACAACTTGCCTGCCTATTTACAAATCCCGTTAGATGCTAAAATGACGGTGGTACTAGGGACGGTAAGCATCGTGGGAATTGGGTATTTATTAGCTAAAATTCGATCAAAATGAACGCATTGCCACGCGGTTTTATTCCTGTCATGCTGACTCCATTTCACGACGATTTATCGGTCGATTATGCGACTTTACGCCAACTTTGTGACTACTATATCGACAACGGTGCGGTAGGACTTTTTGCGAATTGCTTGTCGAGTGAGATGTATGAATTGTCTGCTGAGGAGCGTTTAGCTGTTATAAAAACAATAGTAGATCAAACAGCAGGAAGGGTGCCAGTGGTGGCGACGGGGACTTTTCAAGGGTCAGTAGAAGAAATGGCTGACTTTTCGAATCAAGTACATGCACTGGGCGTCGATGCGGTCATCGTTTTAAATAATCAATTTGTATCAGCGGAAGAATCAGATGTGGTATTTTTATCCCGGATTCATCAATGGATGGAGCTGACTCCTGGTGTGCCTTTTGGCATTTATGAATGCCCTGTCCCTTATAAAAGATTGGTTTCGATTCCCGTTTTACAAGATCTTTTAAGGTCTGGTCGCCTGTGTTACCACAAGGATACGTCGCTCGATATAGGGCAAGTGAGGGCGAAAATTCAGGCGGGTTCCACAGCTCGTTTCGGGGTCTACGATGCCTATATGGTTCATGCCAAAGCCTCTCTAGAAGCCGGCTCCATGGGTCTATCCTGCATTCAGGGCAATTTTTTTCCGGATTTAATTGCTAAGTTTTGCTCAAAACCTTCGGAAGAATTCCAGCAATTTTTAACCGAAAATATGGACCTAATGCACTCCGCCTATCCGACGAGTGCGAAATACGTCTTACAAAAACAGGGCTTCCCTATTTCACTATTCACGCGACGTAAAGTCGATTCGCTAACGGTGGAGTTAAAAGCGAAATTAAATGCCTTGATTACATTAGCTTCTCCGTATCGATCTCCATAAAATCTTCCACTAGTGGAATAAAGAAGTCCTTCACGAAGGCATCGTGCTGGGGGTGAATCGAATAGGCTTGGTAAATTTCGTTGTTCGCGAACTCCATCGAAAAGCCGTATTTAAACTTATTCTTCGAACTAGTTTGGCGAGAAACCTCCATTTTTTCTACCCCATTTATTTCTTCTAAAGCCTTTAAGGCAACGAAGAATTCGTGTTTCTGCGATTCCGAAACCGTGGGTTTGAAATTAAAAATGCCTGCGTGTCTGATGCTCATTAGTTTAGGTTTAGGCGACTAAAATACAGAATTCAGGGTATATTTTAGCAAAAAGCCCCTTTATCTAGTAAATTGAGGCAAAATCTAAAAACTATGAAAAGACGTCATTTTATTGCCTCCGCTGGATTACTAGCTAGCACCGGAACGGTTAGTGCAGCCGCTAAAAAACCTTTATTGCACCACGTATTTTTTTGGCTAAATAACCCTGCCTCAGAAGCAGATAAGCAGCAATTAATCAAGGGACTAAAAGCCCTAAAAGGTATTCCGACGATCAAGGAAATCCACATCGGAACCTTAGCTTCTACTGAAAAACGTGATGTAGTAGACACGAGCTGGGATGTTTCTGAATTGATGTTTTTCGATGATGAGGCGGGCCAAAAAGTGTACCAAGATCACCCTATCCACGTCGACTTTGTAAAGAATTATGCACACTTGTGGAAGAAGGTAATCGTGTATGATGCAATTGATGCCTAAGTGAAAATACACATTCTAAATGGGGACTGCTTGCAACATGATTTGCAAGCAGAAAATGCGATCGTCATTCGAGAAATGCTGGTAGAAGGGCCATTGAAGGTTGTTTCTGAGGAGAGCTTTTTTCAAATGCGAGCTGACTATTTAGAAAAAACATACGGCATTCCTGCTTCAGAATACCAGCAAAAAACTGTGTCAGAATTCAAAAAAATACATCATATTCCGAAGCATTCGGAGGTATATCTTTGGTTCGATTTTGACCTTTATTGCTTCCTAAATTTATTGTTCGTCATTGAATTATTGCAAGCGGACAAAACGCTCCATTTGTATTTAGTTCGTCCGCTCCGAAAAAGAAAATTCCGGATATGGCGTGGATTTGATCTGCATACGAAAGAAGATTTGATGCAGGCATTCTCACAAAAAACAAAGCTATCTAGAAAGGATATTGAAGCTTTTAGACACGTTTGGAAGCGACTAGGTAAAAACGGTTCTGAACTAAATCATCGCTTAGTCCCCTTCCTTCAGAAACACCTACAAGACTATCCTCGGCTTGAAAAAGCGACGAAAATCGAGGCTCGCTGGGGCTTAACGGAAGGGCAAATTAGCCGCATTCTTTCTTAAAATTTGTTCCCAAATCCGTAACGGGAACATATGCACGTTGCATATTCCATGAGCTAGGAATTATTTAAACGTTCTTTGGACTAATTATTAACCTTAAACAACCAAATAAATGAAAAAAATCATTCTATTATTCGTCCTTGCGGTAAGTATTTTCGCTTGCACTAAAAAAGAAGACGGTGCTGTAGCATCTGCTGATGCAAATGGCCAAAGCGGTGTCACGTTTGACAGCACTGCTAACACGGATCTTTATAAACAATCTCTCAAGTCACTTGAGTCAGGAGACACGGCTACTTATCGATCAACGTATGCTCCAGATGTCGTTTTCCACGACAACTTAGATTCGATGAGTCTTGACGCAAACATGGCGATGTTCAAATCATTTGCGGACAAAGGCATTAAAGTGAAGATAGAATTTGGTCCGATTTGGGAAACTCAAAATAACAAAGCGAACGAAAAAGGAATCACAAACTACGTGAGTGGTTATATGACTCTTATCCTTACAAGAGGTGATAAGACGGCGAAAACATTCATTCACACAATTGATGCTGTCAAAGATGGCAAACTAGTGGAAGAGTGGTCTTTATATGATAGAGCAGCAATGGCTGAAATCATGAAATAATTAATTTAGTGCAGCGCCCTGCGGGCGCTGCACCTTTTTTTTCATATTAATCTTACAGTAGATTACCCTAACGCTTTTCTACCCTGTGCATCTGGATTATTCACCAGTTGACACGTGTCATCAAGGATCATCGTCTCACCATTTTCCTTCGTGTAGGGCTTCCAAGCAGGCAATCCTCCACCGTTCGGGTTACCTGTTTTGATGAAACTCAAAAAGGATTTAGCCATCTTCGAAGACAAGGCTCTCGGTCTTTTTCCACCGCCTGTATGTGTTAACATCAAGTCGGTATTGTAGAACCAAAAACAGATATCATCGCAGTGGAACGCCCGCATGCGTCCATCAAAAAGCGGTGGTTGCCAGCCGAACCAAGACACATAAACTGGTGCCTTGCGTTGCGACACTTTCGCATCCGCAGCTGCGATGGCTCCCTTTCTATTGGAAAGAATCATCGCCCAAACTTCGACCGGTTTTGCTTTAGGGAAGTTTTGACTATAAGCCTCTACAATTTTAGCAGAATCCGCACCAAAACGAGGCTTGATTTTCTCTACTACCTCTGCCAAACTGATTTCTTCTAATTTTGCATCCGTTCTACTCGGACTAGATTCATGGAATGTGGTATTAATGATTAACGGAATGTCCGCTGAAAAATGAGTAGGATCAGAGAAAAACGGCTGATCGTTCATCGTCACTCCATCTGCTACCGGCGAAAATCCGCCTCGCGAAATATTCATTTTCTTCGCTTCTTCGGCCATTTTCTCTACCGCACGCGTCGTAATATCAATGTATTGTCTCCACGGAATTTGTTGTAATTTCTCGATTTCCCCCGGCTTCAATCCAGCCTCCTCCATTACCTTAAGTCCTAACTTCTCCGCATATTCCTTATTCACCCCCGTTAAAGAAGTGCCACTCAAGGCCACCGCCTTGTGGAAAAGCCCTTTCGCGGCAGGCATATTCAGTAATGAAGTCACTTTCGCGCCACCACCAGACTGACCTATGATTGTCACGTTATTCGGATCTCCACCAAAATTCACAATGTTGTTCTTCACCCATTCCAGTGCTGCTACCATGTCTAAATTTCCCACATTCCCAGAATGTGGATGACCCCCCGCAGCCTTCAAATGTGAATAACCAAATGGCCCAAGTCGGTGATTAATCGAACAGAAAACGATATCCCCTAAACGACTCAAATTCTCCCCATGATAGCCATCTTGTTCAATCGCATTTCCATTCGTAAATCCACCACCATGTAACCAAACAACCACCGGTCTTTTACCTGAATCAATCTTAGGCGTCCATACATTTAACTTCAAACAGTCCTCCGAAACATCATCATAATTCCAGTGATCCACGAAGGAAGCATAGGCATTTGAATAACGCTTTTCCATGATTTGGGGAGCGGTATTCCCCCACCAAACGGTCGGTTTTATATCCGTCCACGGTTCGGGTTTTACAGGTGGCATAAACCGATTTTTGCCAGACGTATCCGCACCGTAAGGAATGCCTAAAAATTGATTGATTCCCCTCAATACAAAGCCTCTGACTTTACCATATTGGGTGTTAGTGACAGCGATATTATCGCCTACATATAACAACTGATCATCGGAATCAACACTTGCTGGTTGTCCCGGATTCAAGGGATTAGAGCCCACACTTAAAGTCGCGGCTCCTAATCCTAAGGATTGGATAAAATTTCTACGATTTGATTTCATATGTTTAAATAGGTTTATACTCTGATTAACGTAAGCCAAAAATCTTCATCCCCCTCATGGACCAAGGCGTTATGTCGTCAGCCGCAGCATTAACTCCCTCGGCTAATTTCAAGCGCAGGAATTTCGTACGCGTAGGCGGAAGTGCTACGATATTATCGCCTTGTGAACCTTTCACATTTGCCTGAACGACCTTCCAGTCTGTTCCATTTGTAGATGCTTCCACTAACAAATTCCGTGGATAGGTATGCGTAAATTCAGGGGTTACTCCAGGCTTAGGTCTTTGACCCTTCTTGAAGCCTGAGTTTGACGTGAAATGGAATTCCGAAAGGGTGTATTCCGTTGGGAATTCAACTTGAAATACCATGTCTTTCTCCTGTGTTTTTCCCGTCGACCAGCCCTCATAATTGAAGGCGCTTTTAGGGGAAGCATTCCCGCCCACGCGAGTGGAAGCAGTGTGGGTAGCGTAGAATTTCCAGCTTTGGTCCGGTACAAATTCCACCGGAACTTGCTTCAACAATGACTCGAATTTATACATCCCCGCTTGCTTATTCGTATTCGCCCGAATAGCTGCTACCTGCTGTGGAGTGACGAAAGATGCGTCATTCGATAAGCCATTTCGGATGTAAGAAACCACGTCCGCAATCCATTGATCAGACTGCTCTTTCATTGGTTGCATTAAACCGCCTGCATAGGTTTTGCCTTCAATCGCTCCTTCTAAACCGTGCAAAATAACGCGCACCGCATATTCTGGATGTTGCTGAATGCGGAAGGATCCCGCTAAAGCCGGTGCTAGTAACTTCCCATCTCCCATCTGCTTTCCCATCCCATCATTACCATGGCATTGGGAGCATAATTCAGCGAACACTAATTCCCCTCTTTCTAAAATTCCCTTCTGCTCTTTACTTAATTCTGGCCCATTAAATGGTCCGTTGTTTCGCGGTTTAGGAGGCGCTATAATTTGTTCTCCAATCAACTTTACACCGGCCGATTTATTCGAAGCTAAGGTCGTTTTGATAGCGGTTTCATGTTCCGGAACCTTCAAAAATTTCTGCGTAAAAATCGCCTGCATCACCACCTCATTATCCGTGTCTTTTAGGGCTTTATTATACACATCCGCTAAACCTTTTTCGCCTGCTTTGTATAGCGTCTCGGATGCCTTTAAGGCTTGAATTCGAATACGCGGATTTGCATCAGTGGCCAGCTTAGAAACGGTCGCCACCTTCAGCGCACCTAAACCTTCCAAGGTCCAAATCGCGTGAATTCGGCCATTCACATTTGTACCTTTCAAAGCCAACGCATTCAAGGCCGGCACGACCGATTTATCCTTACGTTGTACTAACACTTGTTGCGCCATATCTCGCCACCAGCCATTTGGGTGGTTTAAATACGTCACAAGTGTTGCTGATTTATCATCGTACATCCGTGGCTGTTTCGTATCGCGCTTAAATCCCTCATGACTCAAACGCCAAATACGTCCCAAACCCACCACTTTGTCTAATTTATATTGCTCGATTTTTGTGCGCAGGTAAGAGCCTTTAGGCGTCCACTGTCCCTCTTGAATAATTCCATGGTACATATCCACAATGTACATCGTTCCGTCAGGAGCCGTGGCCATATCAATAGGTCGGAAAAGGGGGTCGGTAGAACGAATGAACTCGGATTGTTGATCTTGATAAACGTTGTGTAAAGTAGTCAAACCTTCCGTCTTTACTGGGTTGATTTGGCGGACAATACGCGCCACAGGTTCTCCGTAAAAGAGCTGACCACGCAGAGAAGCAGGCAATCGATCGCCACGGAAAATATCATTACCAGCTGATCCCGTCACGCGATTTAAAGAGCCATCTGGCTGGCGAATCTCGTCCATTCCACCTTGCATATCGGATACTTTTACCGCCGCACCGTAAGGGATTACGAAGCCTGGCGCTAGTTCGTTAGGCACCTCAAAATTGCCATATTGGATCGGAAATTGGAAGTGTGAGGGAACACCAGAAGCTCCGCCTTGGAAGTATAGTTTCCCATCATCGTCTTGCGTAATTCCCCACTGGGCCCGGTTTGCACCTGTTTTTTCGCGGATGATACCGCTAGGCGTTTCGCGGATACGGAAAGCATTATAGGTAGAATAAAGCCAGTTATCCATGCCATAAAACAAGAAGGCTTGCTGGTGTTCTACGTTACCCGATCGGCCGTATTTGTTCGTGAAAAACTCTTTTTTGTCCGCTTTGCCATCGCCGTTGGTGTCCGTGTATTTGTAGATATTGTCTTGGTCAGACTCCATCGTCAAAACGCTATTTTTGCCATAAGGCAAGACGAAACGAGGGAAGATTAAACCGTCCACGAAGGCCGTTCCCGTCTCATAAATTCCATCGTTATTTTTGTCTTCCCAGCGAGAAATCCGGCTGGTCGGCTCTAATTCGTTTTTAGAATCCGCATCTAACATATAGGATCTAAGTTCCAAAACATACATTCGGCCATTCCCATCAAACACAATTTCTGCAGGCTGCTGAATCTGCGGCTCCGTTAAAACAGGTTGCATATGATAGCCATTTGGCAATAAAAATTTCTTTAATTGCTCATCGATCGTTAAGGGTTGAACCGGAGCTTTAGGCGCTAAATCAATCCCTTTCCAATTCTCATCATTGGGGTCTACCCCATCTGGAATCTTCAGTGTATCTAATAAAGCGGTACGAGTAGAAGTAGAATGAAAGGAGGCCAAAAAAGCTAGCGTCAGCATTCCCGCTAAAGATAAAAGCGCTAATTTTTTCATGTAGGTTTAGAATTTTCCACAAGGAATATAGAATTTCATTGAATAACAATAGGTTACATGGATTTATCAGGTCAGGTCATCCTTCCCAAAATTGCTTATCTTCGTTTTACAATCTAGACTTCTATGAAAAAACTGCTCTATTTACTACTCAGTTTTAGTGCTTTTTCGGATGTTAAACTCCCTTCACTTGTCAGTAATGGCATGGTACTTCAGCGGGATATTCCCGTGAAAATTTGGGGCTGGGCGAATCCCGGAGAAAAAGTAAATGTGAGCTTTAAAGGGAAAAAGATTCGTACTTCTGCAGACGCAATGGGCAACTGGTCTGCTACACTTCCTGCTACTCCAGCCGGAGGTCCCTATGAGATTCTAGTCAATGAGATCCGTTTGCAAGATGTACTTTTCGGGGATGTGTGGCTCTGTTCAGGGCAATCAAATATGGTCCTCAACATGGAGCGAGTAAAAGAAAAATATTCCACAGATATTGCCTCCGCGAATTACCCTCAAATTAGAAATTTCTTTATTCCTACGGCCATTTCTAAGATAGATGTTAAGCAAGATTTGCCTGCGAGTTCTTGGCTTCCTGTAAGTCCAGAAAACGTTTTACTAATGGGAGCCGTTTCGTATTTTTTCGCACGCGATTTATACACTAAATATCAAGTGCCTATCGGAATCATTAATTCTAGCGTGGGCGGAACTCCCATCGAATCTTGGATCAGCGAAGCGGGATTAAAAGAGTTTCCAGCCTATGTAAAAGACACTTCGAAAGTAGCAGCGGCGGCACCTACTTCGAAAAAATCCACAGACCGTGGACTAGCAGAAAAGTGGGCAAATCCAACTTATCAACCTAAAGGATGGAAGCGTTTTGCTATCCCTGGTTTTTGGGAAGACCAAGGCTTACGAGATCTGAATGGGGTAGTTTGGTTTAGACGGGAAATTCAGATTCCAGCCTCTCTTGCAGGGATGCCTGCTAAACTATTTATGGGCCGCATCGTAGAT
>NZ_JBIIBQ010000009.1:0-98968 GCF_044239315.1 Aquirufa sp.
GATTTCCCATTCATTAATGCCTCCGTCTGAGCGAAGAAATTAGACATTAAAAGCGTATGGTGATTTCCTATTTTATTGTGTGTCACAGCCGGTGCAATAAAGTCGGCAGGAATTAATTGAGTTCCTTGGTGGATTAATTGATAGAAGGCGTGTTGACCATTTGTTCCTGGCTCCCCCCAAATAACAGGACCAGTCGCATAATTAACTCGTTTCCCTGAACGATCTACTGTTTTACCATTGGATTCCATATCACCTTGTTGGAAATAGGCAGCAAAACGGTGCATATATTGATCATAAGGTAGAATGGCGTGTGTAGGAGCATTAAAGAAATTTACATACCAAATACCTAACAAACCTAAAATCACAGGAATATTATTCTCGAATGATGCTGAAGCAAAATGATAGTCCATCGCCTCAGCACCCGCTAATAAGGCCTCAAAATGATCGTACCCTACGGAAAGGCAAATAGACAAACCAATAGCAGACCATAAAGAATAACGACCACCTACCCAATCCCAGAAGACGAACATATTCGCTGTATCTATGCCAAATTCAGCCACGGCCTTTGTATTCGTGGATAAGGCCACAAAATGCTTTGCCACTGCAGCATTATTTATCGCAGCCGTCAAGAACCAATCTCTAGCCGAGAAGGCATTAGCCATGGTTTCCTGCGTAGTGAACGTTTTAGAGGCAATTAAAAATAAAGTTGTTTCAGGATTGACCTTTTTTAATGTCTCCGCGATATGCGTACCGTCCACATTACTTACGAAGTGAACATTCAAACGCGTTTTATACGGTTTTAAGGCCTCCGTCACCATCACGGGACCTAAGTCAGAACCACCGATACCGATGTTAACCACATCTGTAATTTGTTTGCCAGAGTATCCTTTCCAATCGCCTGAAATGACGCGATTAGAAAATTCCTTCATTTGAGCCTTTACTGCTTGAATTTTAGGGATTATATTTTCTCCATCAACTAAAACAGTGGCAGATGCTTTTGCTCTCAGTGCTGTATGCAATACAGAGCGGCCTTCAGTTTGATTAATCTTATCACCTTTGAATTGTGCTTTAATTGCCTCTTCTAAGCCACATTCTTTCGCTAAATGAATAAGCGATTGGAAACTTTTCTCATCAAGTAGATTCTTTGAGTAATCGAAGAAAATGGAATTGAAGGTTTGGCTATATTTTTTCTGTCTAGCTGCATCTTCTTTAAATAACTGAGCTATTGTAGTTGATGCTAGGCGAGATTGATCTAATTGCAGTGCTTTATAAGCGGAAGTACTTGTGAAATTAATCGTAGATAACATGCGGATGATATTAATGAGCTACAAAAATACGGTTTTAAACATAAAAATGCCAAAATCCACGCTGAATGAATTTTGGCATTTCAAAAAATCTTGAAGAATTATAGATTCGGTTGTGGTGTTTTTCGTAAATAAGGTTTCACGGAAGTAAATCCTTTAGGGAATTTAGCCACTGCATCTTCGTTTGATACCGCTGGAACAATAATTACATCATCTCCATTTACCCAATCGGCTGGTGTAGCTACTTGGTAATTAGCCGTCAATTGTAACGAATCGATCACACGTAGGATTTCTGTGAAATTTCGTCCAGTAGAAGCAGGGTAGGTAAGTGTTAATTTGATTTTCTTATCTGGTCCTATCACAAATACAGAACGCACAGTTGCTTTTTCTGACGCATTTGGATGAATCATATCGTAAAGAAGTGCAACCGTCTTCTCCGGATCAGCGATAATAGGGAAGTTCATTTTTACAGCATTTACTTCCTCAATATCTGGAACCCATTTATTATGTGATTCTAAGCTATCTACCGAAATGGCGATAGTTTTTACATTTCTTTTTTGAAACTCACCATTTAACAAGGCGGTTTTGCCTAATTCTGTTGTACAAACAGGCGTAAAGTCAGCCGGGTGGCTAAACAACAATACCCAAGAATCACCAATAAACTCGTGAAAGTTAATGTGACCTAATGTCGTATCCGCACTAAAGTCGGGTGCGATGTCTCCTAATCTTAATGACATAATGGGTAGGGGTTTAATTAATGAAAACTAGTTTGTCTATCAAATATATAGATTAATATAAACTAAAAAAAGCAATCCTAAAATAAGATTGCTTTTCACATTACACTTCATCAACAAACTAAAAATCAAACTAATTAAAATGCTGTAGGAGAAGGATTCGAACCTCCAAGGTGCAGTTAGCCTCGACACAGAAGCGATTTAGTGGTCAACCCATTATGCCGTGTTTATCCTGAACTCACCACCCCCGAGACAGGAGGGCACGTCTGCCAATTTCATCACCCTACAGTGAAAATTATTACCTTTGCAATAATTAGTAGGACAAATATAAAAGGAGATTTTGTAATTTTCAAAATATTTCAAAAAAAAATGTCTTTTTTTGCGTAATTTTTAATTCAAAGCTTAAATTATTACAAATATTAAATGGAAAAGAAGTTTGAACTTGATCCTTTGGACTATAAAATTTTAGAAATTCTAGTCAAAGATGCGAATCTGCCCTATACTGAGATAGGAACTCGTTTAGATGTTTCGGGCGGTACAGTTCATGTGCGGATGAAAAAGATGGAATCCATGGGTATTGTAAAAGGGGCTCAATTATTAATTGATTATTCTAAAATAGGCTGGGATATAACTGCTTTTCTAGGTATTTACTTAGACAAAAGTAGTCTTTATGAAGATGTAGCAAAGCAGCTAGAGCAAATCCCTGAAGTTGTTAATATTCATTACACGACTGGTATTTATTCTATTTTTGCCAAAATAATATGTAGAGACACGCAGCACTTGCGTGAAGTCTTACACGATAAGATTCAGCGAGTTACGGGTATTCAGCGTACAGAAACGTTTATTTCCTTAGAAGAAAGCCTTATTAGAAATACGCCTTTATTTTAATTGTTTAGAATTATTCTAAACAAAGTCTGTTTTTCTCCAATTTCCTTTTGTAATTTTGTATTCTAAATGCAAAATTATGGCAGAGAAGGTAGATGACATTTTACAAGAAGTAACCACTTCCGATTATAAATACGGATTTGAGTCTCATTTCGAGACAGATGAAGCTCCTATAGGTCTTAGTGAATCCATTATTCATTTTATCTCTGATAAAAAGAATGAACCAGATTGGATGCGTGAGTGGCGTTTATCCGCTTATCGCTACTGGAGAACATTACAGGAGCCTGATTGGGCGAATGTTTTATATACTCCTGCTAAATACGATGAGTTGAAATATTATTCAGCTCCGGTTCAAAAGAAGCAATTAAATTCCTTAGATGAAATTGATCCGGAATTACGTCGTACGTTTGAGAAATTAGGAATTTCTTTAGACGAACAAAAACGTCTTTCTAATGTGGCAGTCGATGCAGTTATTGATTCAGTTTCGGTTGCTACTACATTTAAAGATACTTTAATGGAGAAAGGAGTGATTTTTTGCTCCATTTCAGAAGCTATTAAAGAATATCCTGAATTGATCAAAAAATACTTGGGATCTGTAGTTCCCGTAAAAGATAATTACTTCGCGGCTTTAAATAGTGCCGTATTTTCCGATGGCTCCTTCTGTTATATTCCCAAGGGTGTTCGTTGCCCTATGGAATTATCAACTTACTTCCGTATTAATGCGTCAGGTACAGGTCAATTTGAACGTACGTTGATTGTTGCTGAAGATGAATCGTATGTGTCTTATTTAGAGGGTTGTACCGCACCCATGCGCGACGAGAACCAATTACATGCAGCGGTCGTAGAAATTTATGTACACGCTGGGGCAGAAGTGAAGTATTCAACTGTTCAAAACTGGTATCCTGGAGATAAAGAAGGGAAAGGGGGTATTTACAATTTTGTTACGAAGCGTGGTATTTGTGATGGAGCGCATTCTAAATTATCTTGGACTCAGGTGGAGACAGGTTCGGCAGTTACTTGGAAGTACCCATCCGTAATCCTTAAAGGTGATTATTCAATAGGAGAATTTTATTCGGTGGCGGTAACTAACAATTACCAACAAGCGGATACAGGGACAAAAATGATACACTTAGGAAAGCATTCTAAGTCTCGTATAGTTTCTAAAGGGATTTCGGCGGGTTTCTCTCAAAATTCATACCGTGGCCTTGTTCAAATAGCTCGGAAGGCTGATGGATCTAAGAATTTCTCTCAATGCGACTCTTTATTATTAGGAGATAAATGTGGTGCTCATACTTTTCCCTATTTAGAAGTAAAAAATAATACGGCTTCTGTTGAGCATGAGGCTACGACATCTAAAATTGGTGAAGATCAAATTTTCTATTGCAATCAGCGCGGATTGAGTACTGAAACTGCTGTTGCCTTGATTGTTAATGGATATGCCAAAGAAGTTTTGAAACAATTGCCGATGGAATTTGCAGTAGAAGCGCAAAAGCTATTAGCTATTTCACTAGAAGGTTCGGTAGGGTAAGCTATTTTATTCCTCCGGTATGGATGGCCACTAGTTTCGAATCAGGAGCTATGTGGCCATTTTTTATGTGATCTATTAAGGCATAAAATAAACGTCCTGTGTAAATGGGTTCAATAGGTATTTGATGTTTTTCATTGAATTCTTTACAGAAGAGCTCTAAATCGGTATTTGATTTCGCATATTTCCCAAATATATAGTTATCGTCTAATGTTAAATTATTAGTTGGAAAATCGTTTAAATGATCCTCTATTTCTGCTTGATTGTTTAAAGTTAGAATACCTGTAACCGGCACATTCGAGAATCGTGCTATACCTATCGCCGTTGCTCCTGTTCCCATAGCGCAATAAATGGCGTCGCAGGAAGGCAATTCATTGACTAATGTATTCATTCCATCTATTGCCTGTGGGCCATATCCTCCCTCTGGTATACACAGGTAATTCTCATACTCTAGAGGAATTTTTTTCTCTCGATAGCGTGTTCTAGTCTCGAAATGTAATTTCATGCCCCATTCGTTTATTTGTTTTAAATAGGGGTTGCTACTGACATTTAATTCTTCACCTCTCACGATTCCAACCGTAGGAATACCTAATGCATGTCCAGCAAAGGCAAGAGCAAATAAGTGATTTGAATAGGCACCGCCAAAACTTAGTATCCCAGAATGTTCGTTTAATGAGAAGGTTTGGATATAATTTTTTAATTTGCGCCACTTATTTCCCGAAATGATGGGATGAATGTGGTCATCTCGTTTGACAAACACTTGAATTCCTTTTGAATTCCAGCATTCATCAAAAATCTCTTCCATCGGTGAAGGTAGGTTTAACGCGTTAAATTCAAAATTTGTTATGTCCATCGATCCAGAAATGAATGCTTCAGATTCCGAAGAGGAAGATGACTTGTTTGAGCATTTTAATTTCACTGTAGACAAAGGTCAGCAATTACTAAGAATCGACAAATATTTGATGATTAAAATTGCTGGTACAAGCCGCAATAAGATTCAGGTAGGCATTGACGCGGGATCGGTGAAGGTGAATGGTGGATTAATCAAGTCTAATTACCGTGTAAAGCCTTTAGATAATATATCAGTTTCTTTTGCGACGCCTCCGAGAGACAAAGAAGTATATCCAGAAGATATTCCGATTGATATTATTTACGAGGATGATCAAATAATTCTAGTGAATAAATCGCCTGGGATGGTGGTACATCCTGCTCAGGGTAATTGGTCAGGGACATTAGTGAACGGGTTATTATTTCATTGCCAAAATCTTCCCGGACAAAAAGATATCAGACCAGGACTTGTGCATCGTATCGATAAGGATACCTCTGGCATTTTAGTCATTGGTAAAACCGAATTTGCTTTGAATTTTCTAGGACAACAATTCTTCGAACATAGTATTGAAAGAACGTATTACGCCATTTGCTGGGGCGTACCTAAAGAGTTGAAGGGAACTATACGAAGTAAAATAGGCAGAAGTCCGAAGGACCGAAAGATACAAGCTATTTTTCCTGAAGACTCTGAATATGGAAGAATAGCCATCACCCATTATGAGGTGATGGAAACCTTTGGTTTTGCCTCTTTTGTAAAGTTTAAATTAGAGACGGGTCGAACACATCAAATTAGAGCCCATTTTCAATCGATTGGACACCCCTTGTTTTCAGATAGTACGTATGGTGGAGATAAAATTAGGTACATGTCTTCCATGGCAAGTTTTAAGTCCTTTATTGACAATTCCTTTAAAATTTGTCCAAGGCAAGCATTGCATGCCTATTCATTAGGTTTCATTCACCCCATTAGCCATGAATTCATGCAATTTGAGCAAGAGTTCCCAGAAGACTTTTTAACCTTATTAACTAAATTAAGAGCTATCAATGGATAAGATAATTATACGCAGAGCAACTAAAGAAGATATTGGCCTAGTTCGTGATTTAGTGATGGAATTAGCCATTTTTGAGAGGGCCCCAGAAGAAGTAACTTCTAGTTTAGATGATTACATTCAAGAGGGTTTTTCTGATAATCCTTTATTCTCCGCTAATTTGATTTATTTGAATGATAAATTAGCTGGCTTTTCCTTATGGTATTACCGTTTTTCTACCTGGAAGGGGAGACGTTTCTATTTAGAAGATTTGTATATCAAAGAAGCTTACAGAGGAAAAGGCTTAGGTAAGTATTTAATTAATGAAGCGATCGAAGAAGCGAAAAGAATGAAATGTACAGGTATGATGTGGCAAGTATTAGACTGGAATCAACCTGCCATTGATTTTTATAATACCTTAGGAGTAAAAATGGATGCCGGCTGGTTAAATGTCCATTTGGATTTATAGTGATCCTCGATCAATAAAGTAAAACTCATTCGATTCTCGGCCTTTTTCGCGGTTAATGATCATTTGGGCTGCCCTTTCTCCCATTTTGTTGAAGTTATTGGATATAACCGAGATACCCTCTGCGATGATTTCTTTTAGCGGAGTATCATCGTAGGAGATGATCCCAATATCCTTCCCTGGTTTTAGTTTGTTTTTAGTTGTCCAGTTGATCATTTTGATCAAATCGTACTCCCTAAAAACAATATAAGCCTGATTGCATTGCAACTCGTAATCGTCATCTAAATCAGGTATAATATCAAATTCTAGACCATTTTTTGTACAGAAATTAGTAAATCCTTGTATAATACCGTCAGGTGTATATTGGAAGCTTTTGGAACTAAGAACAAGGTTGATTTGTCCATACTTTTTAACCTTTTCCAGGGACTGAGTCAACCCTTGGTGGATATTGGTTTCAAAGTTTTGGTACAAAATAGAATAATCATCACTAAACTCCTTGATATCAATATCTAATACCAAAAGTTTGTCTTTCGGAATTTTAGATACAATCCTAGCCACACTTTTATTAAAGTGAGGCAATATGATGTAATGATTGTATTTACCGAGATTATTTGTGATTAACTCTTCAAATAATTCGATATCATGGTAATGAAAAAATAGATTATGACTTACGTCATCACCTAAATTTTGTATGATACTCTCATACAATGTCTCTTTGTAAGGAGTTAACGCATCCATTAATATAAAAACGCGCAAAGCATTTTTTGTATTTGTACTGGATATGTAGAAACCTTTTCCGTGATGTGAACTAATTAATCCTTTTTCTCTCAGGTCATCATATGCCTTAGTCACGGTCATTCGAGCCATATTAAATTCACTAGCTACCTTATTAATAGACGGCAACTGCTTCCCATGTTCTAGTAAGCCGGAATTAATTCCATCAATTATACCATCAATTAATTGTTGATATTTAGGTTTGCTGCTGTTAGGATCGAAATATATCATAAGGACAAGATTAATGCATGATTACCTGCTTTTCAATATCTTCTAAATTTTCACCTTTGGTCTCAGGCATCATAAAGGCCACATAAGCTAATTGGGCTACCATCATAACTGCAAAGAAACCGAATATTAGTGTCCCGCCATAGGATTCTGTAAATAGAGGAAAGAAGTTGGCAACTAATGCGGCAAATACCCAGTGAGTCAATGAACCCCAGGCCATTCCGGAAGCTCTTACCGAGTTAGGGAATATTTCTGAAATAAATACCCAAATAACCGATCCTTGACCGATGGCATGTGACGCAATAAAGGCAAAAATGTAAATAGGCACATAGGTATACGACTCCGTGTAAAACGCATAAGCGATTAAACTTAAGGTTATAATATATCCAATTGAGCCTATAAACATCAAAATACGACGACCCACGCGATCAATTAAATACCAACCTAACAATGTGAATAGTAAATTAGCGATTCCGATTCCTGCGTTAGATAAAAGAGCCGACTCTTTTCCTAAACCTGTAAGTTCATATATTCTAGGTGCGTAATAAATAATGGCATTGATACCTGACATCTGATTAAAGAAGGCGAACAAAAAAGCTAAAGTTAAAGGCCAAACAAATTTACCTGAAAACAAGCTCTCTATCGTTGTATTCTTACTTGCATTACTTTGAATACGTTCAATAGTTTCCTCGGGATTAGGATCAGCTAATTCTAATACCTTGCGAGCACCAGCTAAATCATTCCTTTTTAACAATAAAAACTGGGGAGTTTCAGGAGTTAATAGAATTAAAATGGAAAAGAGAAGGGATGGGAGTGATACGACTCCTAACATAATTCGCCAATCATTCTCCATTCCTTGTATTAAGTAATTTGAAACGTAAGCGATTAAAATACCCAAAACGATGTTTAGTTGGAATGAAATTACCAATTTCCCCCTGTGCTTAGCGGGTGCTATTTCTGAAATATAAATGGGGGCTACGACAGATGAGGCACCTATTCCGAGGCCACCTAAGAAACGGAATAACATGAATGAATTTACATCAGGTGCAATAGCTGCCCCAATAGAAGAAATAAAGAAACTTAATCCAATCCAAAATAAGGTTTTCTTGCGACCATATAAATCAGCCGGAATCCCCCCTAAAGCAGCTCCAATAACCGTACCATACAAGGCTGCAGCTATGGCTAACCCATGAGTAAAAGAGTCGAGCTTCCATAATTGTTGAATGGCTAATTCGGCGCCTGATATAACTGCAACGTCCATACCAAATAATAGGCCACCTAGACCAACGGTAATAGACCAAAAAATAACGTGCTTATTCATAATATTCAATGTTAATTACAAAAATCAGAAATTTCACCTGATAAAAATTGTAAAAATAGGACAATTATGAAATCTTATGGAATATGGAGGTGTAATGCAATAAATGCTCAGGGGAAATGTATTGTTTAAATTCATCAACAAAGTCAGACTTTTTCATTTCAAAGAGTGTATTCTTTAAACCTTTTGGTGTTTTTCCCGTATACTTTTTAAACTCATTAATAAAATGCGCTGAATCATAGTAGCCTAATTGATTAGCTAAATCTTGGCTTCTTATGTTCTTTTTAGAGGCAAATAATGCCAAAGATTGATTAATTCGTTTGATCTGCACGTATTCTTTAGGACTGATACCAATTACTTCCTGAAATAAACGAGTGATTGTTTTATAGGAATTAGTATGAAAGCTGGTATCTGAACCTAGCTGATCTAACATCAACCATAACTTACTATATTTCTTCGCTCTCTTATCAATAATTTGATTTAATAAGTAATTTTCTATCTGGCTACATCTTTCATTGAAATTCAACGTTGCATTTAGGTCAGGAAGTCCAATAAATAGATTATTAGCGTCTAAACTAAGATTATTAGTAGTGTTAACAGCTGAATTTACAAATGAGAATAAGCCACCTGCCTTGAATTTAACTCCAAAAATATGTAGTCCAGGATAATGTTTATAAAAATTAGGTGACAGATGTAATCCCTCTAATTGAATCCCCTTTATAACATTAAAATTGTCTGTATTAGCGTGAGATCTATAATATTCTTTTCCAAATGAGTAAGTAAGCACGGTCTGATCTTCTGGAAATATTGTCTCGATATCATAGGGTATAATACCAGATTCATCCACCTTCTTTTCCCAAAGATGGTCTACAAAAGGAGCTAATTCCTCTGAAGGTTTCCTGTACTCTATAATCATTTAACTTTTACCCAAGTTTTTGAAATAATGGCCGCTAAAAACCCTAATATAACAATTAAATAAAGAGCTTTGTCCAAGCCCATAAAATCAGATAAATATCCTATTAAAACGGGGCCTAATAAAAATCCAATGTAAGCTATTGTAGATACACCTGCTATGGCAATGGATGGCATAATTTCTTTTTGATTCCCTGCTTGTGAATAGATCAAAGGTACAATAGTAGAAATTCCAATGCCAACCGTAAAACAACCAAATACTTTCATATATGTGGATGATAATAAAAGGGTAATTAACATCCCTATCCCTACTAAAATGCCATTTAGGGTAAGAATAGTACTCAATCCATAGGTCATTGAAATTCTATCACCTAGAAATCTACCGAACACCATCGCAGCCGCAAAGAATGAAAACCCAATAGTTATTGGAAAAGGTGAGTTAGTAACATATTCTTTAAAATACAAGGAGATCCAATCGGCCATTGCCCCTTCACATAACATACCACAAAAGGCAATAATTGACAATATAATTAGATAAGGTCCAAGATTTAAAATAGAAGTCTTGGGATTACTTTCATCATGAACTGGCTTGTCTTTTAATAAATTACCAAAGCTGAATAAGATTAGAATTATATTTGTGATGGCTATGTTTATAAAATGCGCTAAAGGTGTAAATTGCTCTTTCTCTAGTATTCCTCCTACAAAGGCTCCCGCCATTAATCCTAATGAAAAAACAGCATGAAAGGAAGACATGATTGTTTTGTTCATTTTGGCCTCTAAGCTAACTACCTGTGTATTCATGGCTATATTCATTATATCACCTGCCATGCCGAAGAAAAATAGACCAACAAACAAAGCTACAGCAGAACTCATTAAACTTAGTCCAGGAATAATGATTACATACATAGCCAAAGCCATTAAGCATATCCAGCGAGAAGCATATTTAGTTAAAAGCCAACCGGCAATGGGTAATGATACTAATGAGCCGATAGGTAATCCCATCAAGACCGTACCTAATTGTGCATCAGATAAATTCAAATACGCTTTAAAATCTGGTATACGTGTTGCCCACGTAGCAAAATTTAATCCACAAATAAAAAATAAGATACCAATACTAAATCGTGCTTTCTTCATTAATCCAATAACAATAATTCTACCTCTTTCCAGTTGTTAACCCGCTGAAAATCATTTATATGTAAATTATGAGGAGCAGTAAATAGGAGTGGGGTGCCAGTAAAAGTATGTAAATTTTTCTCATGATCATCGATAAGATAATCGGCTTGTATCATGTACTTGTGACCACAAAAAACAATATGTTTCCAAGTTATAAATGGAAAATGCTTTTCCATCCAAATAAGTTTCTCTTTTAATGAATTGGGGAATTCTGTAGCTGCTGACACAATAAATATCTCATATTGTTCTGATAATTTTTTTACCACATCAATGGCGTCTTCATTCACGGGTATATTTTCGAAGAATCCTGGCTCCCACAAAAATGAGTTATGCTCTAAATAATGATTATAGAATTGTCTTTTATAATTATCCGAACCTGATAACAATTCCGTATAAGTATAAGAATTAGATGTGATAGAGTTAATGCTTTCAATAATAATATGGGTTGTTTTTTCTAAAACATCGTCCATATCGATAGCGATTCTTTTCATAATGTAATGTTCAAAAAAAAACTCCCCAAATATGGGGAGTTTTCAAGTATTAATCTAATTAAAATTACATCATTCCACCCATTCCACCGCCACCTTGGCCATGTCCATGAGCAGGTTCGTTCGCTGGTTTGTCAGCAATTACACACTCTGTTGTTAACAATAATCCTGCGATAGAAGCTGCGTTTTCCAAAGCTAAACGAGTAACCTTAGTAGGGTCGATAATACCTGCCGCGATCATATTTTCATACTTATCTTCGCGTGCATTGTAACCGAAGTCATCTTTTCCTGCTTTTACCGCGTTGATTACGACCGAACCTTCACCACCTGCATTCGCTACTATAGTACGTAATGGGGATTCTACTGCTTGGCGAATAATGTTGATACCAGTTAATTGATCTTCATTCTCACCTTTTAATTTATCTAAAGCTTGGATAGCGCGAATAAGTGCGACACCACCACCTGCTACGATACCTTCTTCTACAGCAGCGCGAGTTGCGTGTAAAGCATCATCAACGCGGTCTTTCTTCTCTTTCATCTCCACTTCCGTAGCAGCACCGATATAAAGGATAGCAACACCACCTGATAATTTAGCTAAACGCTCTTGTAATTTCTCACGATCGTAATCAGAGGTAGTATTCTCGATTTGAGCTTTGATCTGGTTTACGCGATTTTCGATATTGTCTTTCGATCCTGCACCATTTACAATAGTCGTATTGTCTTTGTCAATGATTACTTTCTCTGCTTGACCTAAATATTCGATTGTAGCATTCTCTAATTTGAATCCACGCTCTTCAGCGATAACAGTTCCACCCGTTAAGATTGCAATATCTTCAAGCATTGCTTTGCGACGATCACCGAAACCTGGAGCTTTAACAGCAGCCACTTTCAATGCACCACGCATTTTATTTACTACTAACGTAGCTAATGCCTCTCCATCTACATCTTCAGAAATGATCAATAGAGGACGACCTGTTTGAGCTACTGCTTCTAATACAGGAAGTAATTCCTTCATAGAAGATACTTTCTTCTCTGAAATTAAAATGAATGGTTTCTCTAATTCAACCTCCATTTTATCTGTATTCGTTACGAAATAAGCAGATAAATATCCGCGATCGAACTGCATACCTTCTACCGTCTTCACTTCAGTCTCTGTTCCACGAGCTTCTTCAACCGTGATAACACCTTCACGACCTACTTTCTCCATTGCTGAAGAAATCATCGTTCCGATTTCAGAATCATTGTTCGCTGATATGGTAGCTACCTGAGCGATTTCTTTTGAAGTAGTGATCGCGCGAGATTGTTTCTTCAAATCAGAAACGATTGCATCAACAGCTTTCTCAATACCACGCTTTAAATCCATTGGATTAGCACCAGCCGCTACGTTCTTAGAACCGATTGTATAGATTGATTGAGCTAAAACAGTAGCTGTTGTAGTTCCATCACCCGCTTGATCTGCTGTTTTAGAAGCTACTTCTTTTACTAATTGTGCGCCCATGTTTTCCACAGCGTCTTCTAATTCAATTTCTTTTGCTACAGATACACCATCTTTCGTAATGGATGGAGATCCGAATTTCTTATCAATAATAACGTTACGACCTTTAGGTCCTAAAGTTACTTTAACTGCATTTGCAAGGGTATCAACCCCTCTCTTCATTTTTTCGCGCGCTTCGCTATCGAAAAATAGTTCCTTTGCCATATGATTTTGTAATTAATGTTGTGTTAAAATTATAAAACTGCAAAAATGTCAGACTCACGCATGATTAGATAATCTTTACCGTCGATAGTGATTTCCGTTCCTGAGTATTTACCATACAATACAGAATCACCTACTTTAACAGTAATAGGCTCGTCTTTCTTCCCATTTCCTACCGCTACGATTGTTCCTTTTTGTGGTTTCTCTTTCGCTGTGTCAGGAATAATAATACCAAATGCTGTTTTCTCTTCAGCTTGAGCTGGTTCTACAACAACCCGATCCGCTAAGGGCTTAATACTTAAATTTGACATGTGTTATAAATTTAATTTTAAATTAGAGATTATACATCCATGCGAACATGGCAGAAATGGTTATACAATAATAATGCCAAAACTCATTGCTGAAATTTTGGCAGTATCAGAAAAAATATAGAAGGTACTAACTATTGCTTGGGTGCTACTGGAGCGGGAGCAACAGGTACCGTTTTAGTAGCTGCTTTTTCTACGTTTACTGAGGTGCTTGTTTCCTTCGTATCTGATAAGCTGAAATTAGTAGCTAATACCAATACTAAAATAGCAATTGAAAATCCCCAAGTTAATTGTTCAACTAAATCACCTGTCTTTTGAACGCCAAACATTTGGGTTGCACCAGAAGATGAAAATTCTCCACTAATTCCGCCGCCTTTAGGATTTTGTACTAAAATAAGCACGACTAATAATGCTGAGAAGATAATAATCAATGAAATCAATAAAGTAAACATATTTATTCAGTTAGTAAATTTTTTAATTCTGAAATTCGAGATGCAAAGTAAAGTCTTTTTTCAGGTTTAATCAAACTTAACTTCTCATATAATTCAATCGCTTGTAAATATTTACCTTGCTTAGTGAGAAGAATAGCTACCGTTTCAGATATAGGCAGACTAAATTCAGTAGCAGATAGGTCTTCTTGAGGGAAGTCCTCTATTTCTGATCTCTTGGGTTTAGCTAAGGTTGGTTGATTCAAAATAAATTGATCAATTAAAGCGACCTGTAATGCTTTTATCTCTTCGGCTGGGATAGGCTCAGCTACTTCAACTAATTCACCTTGAATATCATGGATGGATTGAAAGTATTGTTTTCGTTGAGATGATTGTAAGGCTATTCTTTGTTGTTTTAGTATTGAATAGCGTTCATTCCAATGCAATAAATAGAAATAGGGATAAAGCAATTTATCCTGACTTAGTTCACTTTGATCTGACCGATCAAGTTTATTTAATAAAAACCAAAGTTTTTGCGCGTTAGACATATATATATTACCAATCCCCGGCAATTTTATTAAACAAATCAAGAATAATTTGATCTACTAATTTCGGGATAATTTCTTTTTCTACTTGTGGTAGGGTCTGATTTTGTGGGAAATCCTGATAAAAAGAGAATTCTTGTTCGAAGTTTTTATCCTCATCTAGTCGATTTATTAATCGAAATTGTATGGTTAAAGTTAATCGATTCAAGCCTGCTTTATCGTCGCCTGTAGGAGCCTGAGGCGTTAATTCATAGCCTATGATAGATCCTTCAATTTGCAGATCAGGATTCTTATTGGTTATTTTTAGAGAAGTATTACGTTGAAAATATTCCTTTAATTTTTCATTAATTTCCAAACTTAAGTTAGCAGGACCTCCCGCAGTTTCCATACGGATATTACTAATTTCTATCGTTTTTAAATTAGGATCCAAACTAGCCCCTTTAAAACTGTAGCATGAGGATAGTAAAAATAATATTCCTAAAGAAAGGCAAAGATTAATCCAGTTCTTCCAAATCATATTGCTTTATTTTACGGTATAATGTGCGTTCTGAAATACCTAGGTCTTTTGCTGCATATTTTCGTTTATTTTTATTTTTCTTTAAAGCGCGAATGATAATTTCTTTTTCCTGTTTTTCTAAAGATAAGGTCACATCATTAGCCGGCAAGATTATCTCCTCAAAGATGGAATCAATGGGCTCTTCTGTAAATTTAGTTTCTTCTTGCTCATGAATGGGTAAAGATAACCCAGGGTTCGGGTTACTTACCTCTGTATGATTCCTCACATCTTCAAAGACAGCCATGTTATCATGTAGTATTTCATAAGCTTTAGATTGATCGGATTCAACAACCTTCAATAATATTTTCTTTAGTTCCGTTACATCGCGCTTTAAATCAAATAGAATCTTATATAAAATCTCTCTTTCATTCATTCCTTCCGGACCTGAGAATGCATCTGACTTGACTACTGAATTACCTAATTTAGGCTCATTAAATTCCAAATAATACTGCAATTGTAATTCATCAATGATTCTATCCCCTAATTCGAGTACAGATATTTGTTCTGCAAGATTCTTTAATTGACGTATATTCCCAGGGAAGCGCTGTTTTTGAAGCAGCTCTTTAGCTTCCTTCGTTAACATAATCGGTTTAACTCGATGTGATTCTGAAAAATCTGTTGTGAATTTTCTAAACAATAATTCAATATCATCACCACGCTCGCGTAGCGGTGGAACATAAATAGGTACTGTACTTAACCGGTAGTACAAATCTTCTCTAAACTTTCCCTTCTCAATCGCCTGTTGTAGATTCAGGTTTGTGGCAGCGACAACCCGAGCATTGGTTTTTTGTACTTTGGATGATCCTACACGATAAAATTCGCCATTTTCTAATACACGCAATAAACGAGCTTGTGTTCCTAATGGCATTTCCGCAATCTCATCAAGGAAAATAGTACCTCCATCAGTTACTTCAAAATAGCCTTTTCGAGCTTCAATTGCACCTGTAAATGATCCTTTTTCATGGCCAAATAATTCAGAATCAATAGTACCCTCTGGGATCGCCCCACAGTTTACAGCGATAAATGCGCCATGCTTGCGTTTCGATAGAGAATGTATGATTTTTGAAAACGACTCTTTACCCGATCCACTTTCTCCAGTAATTAATACGGTCATATCTGTAGCAGCTACTTGCTCAGCTACAGATATAGCACGCAAAAGGGCAGAAGCGTTTCCAATGATACCGAAACGCGCTTTAATATTAGAAAGATGATTGTTGTCTAACATAATTCACCTAATAAAGTTCCTGATGTACAATGTGTTACGTTTACAAACACATAATCTCCTTTAACTTCGCTTCCTTTTGGAAAAACGACGACTTTATTTGAATCTATTTTACCGTAATGATGTAAACTTGATTTTTTCGAATCGCCCTCTACTAAAACTTGAACTTTTCTACCTACCCACATTTCATTGCGTTTGGCAGAATGAATACGTTGCAAATCGATTATTTCTTGTAGACGTCGCATTTTAACCTCTTCAGGCACATCGTCTATTAATTTCTTTTCTGCTGGAGTCCCTGGACGTTCTGAGTATGCGAACATATAACCAAAATCATATTCTACTTCAGCTAATAAGGATAATGTATCTTGATGATCTTCTTCAGTTTCAGAACAAAATCCAGCAATCATATCTTGTGAAACCCCACATTCTTCACCTAGAATGGCACGAATTGACTTTATTCTTTCTAAATACCATTCACGTGTATAGGAGCGTTTCATCAATTGTAAAATTCGATTGCTTCCACTTTGAGCTGGCAAATGAATATTCTTGCAAATGTTATCGTAATTCTTCATCGTATATAAAACCTCATCGGTTATATCTTTTGGATGTGAAGTGGAGAATCGAACGCGCAATAGAGGATTAACTTGGGCTACGGCTTCTAGCAATTGAGCAAAATTGACTAAGGAACCTGATTCTGATGTCCATTTATAAGAATCAACATTTTGGCCTAATAAGGTTACTTCTCTGTATCCTTGTTGAACTAACTTTTCACACTCTAAAATAATGGATGGCAAATCACGAGAACGTTCCCGACCTCGTGTGTAGGGAACTACACAGAAGGTACACATATTATCACAACCTCGCATAATACTCACCATGGCAGTAACGCCGTTCGAATTTAAACGAACCGGTTCGATATTTCCATAGGTTTCTTCACGTGATAGAAATACATTGATTGCTTTTTGGCCATCTGAAACTTCCTCCAATAAGGAGGGTAAGTCGCGATATGCATCTGGTCCTGCCACTAAATCCACGATCTTTTCCTCATCGATCAACTTGGTCTTCAGGCGTTCAGCCATACAACCGAGAATTCCTACCGTTAAAGCTGGATTCTTGGCTTTCAAATGAGTGAATAGTTGTAATCGATGACGGATTTTGTGCTCTGCGTTTTCACGAATGGCACAGGTATTTAGAAGAATGGTGTTAGCTTCTTTTACGTTAGATGTCGTAACATATCCGTTTTCTTGTAGGATGGAGGTTACGACTTCGGAGTCTGCAAAATTCATTTGACAGCCATAACTTTCGATATAGACTTTTTTTCCAAAAGAGTTCTCTGCGACTTGATCCTCCGATATTCTTGGAACATCTAATCCATCTTTCTCTTCTTTCGTCAATACTTTTAAATCTTGCATTTTACAATCACTGAAATTTAGATTGCAAATTTATGACATTTTGGCAGTAATTCTATTCGATTCGACCTGAATTTAGATAAATAACCTGATCAGACTGCGTGGTAAGTTTTTCATTGTGAGTTACCATAATAATTCGTTGTTGCCAAACAGCTTTTAACTCGACAAACAATTCATATAAAGTTTCCGCATTCTTGTTATCTAAATTTCCCGTAGGTTCATCAGCTAATAAGAGGGTAGGTCGATTAATTAACGCTCTTGCCACTGCAACTCGCTGTTGTTCGCCACCTGAAATTTGTGAAGGCAATTTATTCAAAATAGGCTGTATACCTAATGTTTGAACTATTTTATCAAACAATTCATGATCTGATTCATTTAAAGTCTCTCCTTTGATAAATAAAGGGAATTTGATGTTTTCTTCACAGCTAAATTCACCTAGTAGATTATGAAATTGAAAAACGAATCCCAATTTTTGATTTCTAAAAACAGCTTGATCTTTCTCAGACAATGACTCATAAGCAATACCATCTAAATAAATTTGCCCAAAGTCGGCTTTCGAAAGTAAACCCATTATCTGCAACAAGGTACTTTTTCCTGAACCAGATGGTCCTAAAATACTGACCATTTCTGATTCTCTAACTTGTAGAGAGATATTATCTAGAATTAATTGTGTTCCATAACTTTTGGAAATATTTTTTAATTCTAACATTTTTTTGTCTTTTTTTTAGAAAATACGATTGAATGAATCCTTATTTAATATTTACGCAAATAAATAGTAATTTCACGGAAATAAAATTTTACTAAATGAATATTCACGAATATCAAGCGAAAGAAATCTTAAAAGGTTATGGAGTGCGCATTCAAGAAGGAATTGTCGTTGACTCATTGGACCACGCTATTTCTGCAGCAGAGCAATTAAAAGCTCAAACTGGCACAGGATGGTTTGTTGTTAAAGCTCAGATTCATGCGGGTGGCCGTGGAAAAGGGGGCGGCGTCAAACTAGCTAAAAATTTAGATGAAGTAAAAGAGCGTGTCTCTCAAATTTTGGGAATGCAATTAATTACACATCAAACTGGTCCTGAAGGAAAGAAAGTTAATAAGGTTTTGATCTCTGAGGATGTGTACTATCCAGGTGATTCTGAACCTAAAGAATACTATTTATCGATTTTATTAGACCGTGCTAAGGCTTGTAATGTAATCATGGCAAGTACAGAAGGCGGAATGGATATCGAAGAAGTAGCTGAGCATAGCCCAGAAAAAATCATTAAAGAGTGGATTGATCCTCGGGTAGGCCTTCAAGACTTCCAAGCTCGTAAAGTAGCTTTTGCTTTAGGATTGAGCGGAGCTGCTCTGAAAGAGATGGTTAAATTTATCCAATCACTTTACCGTGCCTATGTAGAGACTGATTCATCTATGTTTGAAATCAACCCAGTGTTGAAGACTTCAGATGATAAAATTTTAGCTGTAGATGCGAAAGTGAACTTAGATGATAACGCTTTATTCCGTCACAAAGACTTAGCTGTTTTACGTGATATCGAAGAAGAGGATCCATTAGAAGTGGAAGCATCTGAAAATGATTTGAACTACGTTAAATTAGATGGTAACGTAGGATGTATGGTGAACGGAGCTGGTTTAGCGATGGCAACCATGGATATTATCAAATTATCAGGCGGAGATCCCGCTAACTTCCTTGATGTAGGGGGTGGAGCTAATGCAAAAACAGTAGAAGCAGGTTTCCGTATCATTTTACAGGATCCCAACGTGAAAGCAATCCTTATCAATATTTTTGGGGGTATCGTTCGTTGTGATCGTGTTGCAAACGGAGTTGTGGAAGCATACAAAAATATTGGTGAAATTAATATACCAATCATTGTACGTCTTCAAGGTACAAATGCAGAAGAGGGTGCAGCGATTATTAATAACTCAGGCTTGAAAGTATTCTCTGCCGTTTTATTGAAAGATGCAGCTCGTTTAGTATCAGAAGTTTTAAAATAAGCTATGAAAATTATTTGCATCGGTCGTAATTATGTAGATCACATCACCGAATTATCGAATGAGAGGCCTACAGAACCTGTAGTCTTCTTAAAGCCTGATACGGCTTTGTTAGATGCAAATAGTCACTTTTACTATCCTAAATTCTCCTCTGATGTTCATTATGAATTAGAGTTAGTATTTAGGATAGGCAAAGTGGGCAAAAATATAGAAGCAAAATTTGCGCATAAATACATTGATTCTTACGGATTAGGTATTGATTTCACCGCACGTGATGTTCAGAGCAAATTAAAAGATAAGGGTTTACCATGGGAGAAGGCAAAGGCATTTAATGGCTCAGCTTTTGTAAGCACTATGTTACCTTTTGAAGCGAGTCTTTTAGATAGCCCTATTCATTTCAGTTTACATAAAAATGAAACCTTAGTTCAGGATGGAAATTCTGGATTAATGATTTGGAATGTAGCTGAATTGATTGAAGATGTATCGAAGTACTTTACATTAAAAACAGGGGATTACATTTTTACAGGTACTCCTGCGGGTGTCGGCCCTGTGGCTGTAGGTGATGTCTTAACAGGATCATTAGAAGGCCGAAAATTATTCGAATTAACTATCTCCTAATATGAAACTAACAATTGGTCAAGCAGCTCCTGCCATTTCAATGGTGGATTCTGATGGTAATAATTTTACTATTCCATCTGGGAATAAAGTTGTTCTTTATTTTTATCCAAAAGATAATACTCCTGGTTGTACAGCACAGGCTTGTAATTTAAATGAAAATTTAGATGCTCTTAAAGCTAAAGGTTTTCAGGTAGTAGGAGTTAGTATTGATAGCAATGCTTCTCACACGAAGTTCAAAGCAAAATTCAATCTTCAATTTCCGCTTTTATCGGATCCAGAACATCAAATTGCGGAAGCATTTGGTGTGTGGGTAGAGAAATCCATGTATGGTAAGTCTTATATGGGTGTTGCTAGGACTACATTCATCATTGACGATAAAGGAATTATTACAGACATTATTGAAAAAGTGGATACCAAGAACCACAGTTCTCAAATTCACTAATCACCCTAACATGCAAACACAAGAAATACAAAAAATTAGCTCTCAGGTTCGAAGAGATATTTTAAGAATGGTTCACAGTTGCCAATCTGGTCATCCAGGTGGTTCTTTAGGTTGTACAGATCTTTTAGTGGATCTATACTTCAATACTATGAAACTGAAAACAGATGCAACGGGAAAAGTTGTGTTTGATATGGATGGAACAGATGAAGACTTGTTCTTCCTTTCTAATGGACATATTTCTCCTTTAATTTATAGTGTTTTAGCTCGTCGTGGCTATTTCGCTACGTCTGAATTAGCTAGCTTCAGGAAGATTAATACACGTTTGCAGGGACACCCGACTCCGCATGAACATTTAGAAGGTATTCGTATTGCTTCCGGTTCTTTAGGACAAGGACTTAGTGTGGCGATTGGAGCTGCGCAAGCGAAGAAATTGAATGGAGATAAGTCAACTGTTTACTGTCTAATGGGGGATGGAGAGCAGAATGAAGGACAGGTTTGGGAAGCAGCGATGTATGCTCCTCATCATAAAGTAGATAATTTGATTGCTTTCATTGATGAAAATGGTCAGCAAATTGATGGTCCTACAGAGAAAGTAATGAGTAATCGTGATTTACAGGCAAAATATGAAGCCTTCGGCTGGAATGTGATGCGCATGGATGGTAATAATGCGGAGGATATTCAAAATACCTTAATAAAGGCAAAAGCTGCTTTAGGTAATGGTTTCCCTATCATGATTATCATGAAGACCGAAATGGGAGCTGGTGTTGACTTTATGATGTATTCTCATAAATGGCATGGTGTTGCACCTAACGACCAACAATTACAAGACGCATTAGCGCAATTAGAAGAAACTTTAGGAGATTATTAATCAAATAGAAATGGCATTATTTACCTACGAAACAAAAAAAGATACACGTTCCGGTTTTGGAGCAGGAATGGAGTATTTAAGTCAACATAATCCTAAAGTGGTGGCTTTATGTGCTGATTTGATCGGTTCATTGAAATTAGAAGGTTTTATAAAAAATAGCCCTGAGCGTTTTTTCCAAACAGGTATTGCAGAAGCGAACATGATTGGTATCTCTGCAGGTTTAACTTTAGGTGGTTTTATTCCCTTTGCAACGACATTTGCAAATTTTGGAACTGGTCGTGTGTATGACCAAATTCGTCAATCGGTAGCTTATTCAGGCAAGAATGTAAAGATCTGTTGTTCTCATGCGGGTTTAACACTTGGAGAGGATGGAGCTACCCACCAAATTTTAGAAGATATTGGCTTGATGAAAATGTTACCAGGCATGGTAGTCATTAATCCATGTGATTACAATCAAACAAAGGCGGCAACTATTGCTATTGCTGAATATGAAGGTCCAGTATATCTTCGTTTTGGTCGTCCTGTAGTTCCCGTGTTTACTCCAGAGGACCAGAAGTTTGAAATTGGTAAAGCAGTTCACCTTGTAGATGGAACAGATGTTACGATTTTAGCTACAGGGCATCTCGTTTGGGAAGCTATTCAAGCCGCCGAAGCTTTATTAGAAAAAGGAATTAAAGCAGAAGTAATTAATATTCACACGATTAAACCATTAGACGTTCAGGCTATTTTGGCTTCTGTTAAGAAGACTGGTTGTGTAGTTACAGCTGAAGAGCACCAGTACAATGGTGGTTTAGGCGATTCTGTAGCTCAGTTTCTAGCGATGAATCATCCGACACCGATGGAGTTTGTCGGAGTGAATGATTCTTTCGGAGAATCTGGAAAACCTGCTGAACTGATGGAAAAATACGGCTTAAATGCAGAAGCTATTGTTGCGAAAGCAATGAAAGTAATGGCGCGCAAATAATCCTTAAAAAGGATAGCCAATACCAATATTAAATTCAATTGGGTTTTGTCCTGCTTCGAATGAGGTTTGCGGCAGAACCCATTTTTGATTTACAGGATTTGCAGGATTGATGACTTTCGTAGCTAAATCAAGTCTTAACAAAAAGAAATTAAAGTCCCAACGAAGTCCAAATCCAGTTCCTACCGCAATTTGATTATAAAAATCACTCAATTGAAATTGAGTAGTAGGGTCAGTATTCCCTTGGGTCATATTCCAAACATTACCAGCATCGATGAAGAAGGCTCCATTCATTTGACCAAATAATTGAAATAATTTAAACCGATATTCAATAGAGGATTCTAATAATATACTTCCCGGCTGCTCCACTAAATTTGAGGCAGAGACATATGCCCCAGGTCCTAATCTTCTAGGTTTCCAGGCTCTAACACTCGAAGGTCCACCGATAAAGAAATTCTTTTCGTATGGTAATTGGAAATCATTTTCTTGGCCATAGGAATAGGCAACTCCACCAATCAGTTTGAAGGCGATCTGTGATTTTTGATTGCTGCCCAGCATTTTGTATTTACGGAAATCAAAATTTATTCGCAGAAATCTATAAAACTGAATTTCTTGCCCATTATTTAATAAATCAGTAACAAAATTAAACTTATAATTAGGTAAAAAATTGAGTGTTGTCCCGCCAGATTCCAGTCCTAATTGTAAAATTTTTCCACTTTTAAGTTCATTACTTGGTAATAAATCTCGGTACACGTATTGAAAGGAAAGGCTGCTTACAAAACTGGGATTGAAACTTCGATACAAGTTATTTCCTTTCACCTTCAATTCCTCGAGGTATGCTTTAAATGAGTCTGATGTTGATGTTTCTGGATATAACGTATTTAATAAGTTAAGATCGATTAAAGAAAAAGTGAAGAAGCTATTTTCACTTTTTTGCCATGAATATCTTTGAAATAGGTTTAGATTAGTTCTTTGATATTCGGGACGATTGATAAAGTCAAAACCAACCCCAACAGAGGTTTTTGCCCCATAATAAGATCCGAGTTTTCCTACAATTACTTTAGGTAAGTGAAGAAATGGAAAATTAATGGATGCTGATAAGTTTAACTCAAGGTTATTACGTGTTTCAGTCGTATTGATAAATCCGGACTGTGCCTCATATCCAATTCGTGTTGAAAAATCGAAATAATCTAAACCGGAGAAAAGACGCCTTATTTTCAATGAATTTGTCAAAAATGGACCAGGAATACCTCTAAATACACTTCCGCCTAATTCAGAACTAAAATTGTATTTCTCATTTTGGAATAATTCAATCTTAGGAAATAAGCGAGTTTTAGTTGTGTCAAAACGGATAGAAACAGTCTTAAACTGATCTGTTAGATAGATATTCTTTAAGCTTTGATTAAATAAATCTACTGAATACAAATCGTCTTCATGGAGATTAATCAATTTAGCCAGACTTTTTAAAGGTGGGCGTTCAGCAGGATTTCCATAAGGATCCGATATACTAAAATTAGGCAATCCTATTCGGTAAAGTCTGTCATAATTCGTTATTGTAGAATAATTCTTAAACTCAGGGATCTTGTAATATAAAGATATACGTTGTAGTGACGAATCTTTAAAATCATTTAATCTAATACCCACAGCATCAGGAGAGAAATAATAATATCCCTCATTTCTAAGGTGATGACTTAATTGCTCCTTTTCTTTATTAATTAAAGATAACTGCAAACGTCCCATTGGTCTAATTATGCTATTTTCTTTCAAATAGGAGTTAACATGTTCCGCCAAAATAGGATTATCAACTGATACTGAATCCTGTTTAGTAAAATAACTAGCTTCCCCCTCATCAATGGCGAATATCACATTAACCAGATTGTTATTTGTATCTAATTTAGATTCAATTTTGGCATTCAAAAAGCCATTCTCTCGATAATAACGTTGTATTTGAGCTGTGTTTGTTGTTAGCCAAATAGCACTAAAGTCTGGATTGGGAGACTTGAAGAATTGAATAAAACTAGGCTTAATTTCGAGAGAATCTTTTCTTTTCCTTTTTATGCCCAGATAAGTGTATAATTTTGCAGGCAGTAAACGACGGTATGAATTTTTTAAACCTAGTATATTGGTTCGTAATTCAGCTTTAGATATTTGCTGATTCCCTACTAAGTCTATTTGATTTATTATTGGACTTGGAATTTTAAAAGATTGGTATTGTCCACAAGATATGAGACCAAAACTTAGTACAATAAAACCGATAATTGATTGATTTTTCAAGAGATGCTAACTAATAAACAAATAAAGTTAATTAATTCCCTACATTCTAAAAAAGGAAGAAAAGAGAATGATTTATTTTTAGTAGAAGGGGAGAAGTCCTTACTTGAGTTAATCAAATCAGACTTTATAGTTGAATTCTTTGTTCTGAATGAAGTAGAAGTTGCACTTAATGATCAAATCAGCCTTACTACAAACGCGCCAGTATATTTATTGGATACAGAAAGTATTCAAAAATTGAGTACACTGGTAAATAACCAAATAGGTTTAGCAGTAGTTCAGCAAAAGCAATTCTCGCCATTTAAGATCAATGATTGTTACACCATCGTTTTAGATGGAATTCGGGACCCAGGTAATCTAGGAACCATTATTCGGATTTGTGACTGGTATGGCTTTAAACAACTAGTATTGTCAGAGGATTGTACGGAATTTTATAATCCAAAGGTGATTAGTGCCACAATGGGATCTTTTTCTCGAATCGAGTTTACTTATGTAGATTTAGGTTCTTTCTTTAAAGAACATTCCGATATTAAAACGATTGGCGCTGTTTTGAACGGTGAAAATATTCATCATTATCAATTTCCTGAAAAGGGATTTATCATATTGGGTAATGAATCAAATGGAATTCGGAAAGAACTATTGGAAAATCTAGACGAACGTATAACAATTCCTTCATTTGGGAGCGCCGAATCCCTGAATGTAGGTATCTCTACCGCTATCATTATTGATAATTTAAAGCGTTTTCTCCTCCTTTAAATATCTTTCTATCATCCAATGCGCTGCGTAAAGTAAGGGTGTAAATAGAATTGCAACGATGAATTTATAGAAGTAATTATTTAAAGAAACATTCATCCATTGAGCAAAAGTCCAATTGCCGAAAAGATAGAAAGCGATTCCAATCACTAATACACTATCGATTAATTGAGAAATTAAGGTAGAACCAGTTGCTCTTAGCCAAATGTGCTTCGACCCGGTGCGTGATTTTATTTTCTCAAAAACCAATGCGTCGATAATCTGACTCACTAAAAAAGCTGATAAAGACCCCAAAATAATTCCTAAACCTTGACGAAAAATTCGGGCGAAGGCCGTATTGATATTAAAACTCTCCGAACCCTTGTTTACATCTACCCAAAAATCGGCAGGAACTAATAGGGTAGCTATATAGATTATAAAAAAGGAAAAAGCTATAAATAGGGCAGTAGTGAATGAAATGAATCGCACACCTTTTTTTCCAAAATAGTCATTAATAATGTCTGATGTAATAAAAACAATTGGCCAATTCAAAGCCCCAGCTGTTTGATTTAGGTCCCAAAACTCTCCCCAGGGTGTTTCCAAATGAAGGGGTGAGAACCCAAGTGTTCGCTCTATGCTTACGATTTTAACTCCAATTATCTCAGCTACTATAGCATTTGTTAAAAATACTCCAAACAGGAATATAAACAGCTTTTGTTTACGAGAAAATTCATTAAAAATCATTTGCGGTAATTTTCAAAGTGAAGAGCGATTTTATCTAAAGCAACACCTAATTGTTCTACATGAGGTAAAAACACAATTCTAAAATGATCATTTCCTTTTATATTAAATCCTTGACCACCCACAACCAGTATCTTCTGTTCTTCTAGCAACGACATAACAAAATGATTATCATCTTCGAAATTGAATTTAGATAGGTCAATCTTTGGAAATAAATACAACGCCCCTTTAGGTTTAACCACACTAACGCCGTCAATGGCATTCATTCGCTCGTAGGCAAGGTTCATTTGACGATTTAATCTGCCCTCTTTAGCCACTAAATCATTAATTGACTGATAGCCTCCTAAAGCAGTTTGTATCCCATATTGCGTAATGACATTAGCACAAAGACGTGTAGAAAATAGAAAATTTAAACCCTCAATATAAGATTTGGCCTTATGTTTTGCACCCGTTAAAATCATCCATCCACCTCTAAATCCAGCAGCTCGATAATTTTTTGATAATCCACCCATAGTGATAATTAATATATCATCTGATAATCCGGCAGCCGTATGGTGGGTGGTTCCATCATACAAGATTTTATCATAAATTTCATCTGCAAATAAAACTAATTGATACTTCGCAGCTAGGGCAACAACTTGTTTTACTGTTTCCTTACTGTAAACTGCTCCGGTTGGATTATTGGGGTTAATTAATACGATGGCTCTAGTATTATTATTTATCTTAGCCTCCATATCTGCTAAATCTGGTGCCCACTCATTAGCTTCATCACACGTATAATGTATCGCTTTACCTCCTGCTAGCCCAGCGACTGTCGTCCAAAGAGGATAATCTGGAGCAGGTATTAATACTTCATCATCCGTATTTAACAAGGCAGTCATCACTAAAGAAATCAACTCACTAACCCCATTTCCTATGTAAATATCTTCAATCAATATATTCTTGACTCCTTGATTTTGGTAATACTGCATTACTGCTTTACGCGCTGCAAATAGACCACGTGAATCAACATATCCCTGAGCATTTCGTATATTTACAATTATATCATGAACTATTTCATCGGGTGTCTCAAAGCCAAAAGCAGCTGGATTACCAATGTTTAAGGAAGTGATTTTATACCCTTGATTCTGAAGAGCTAATGCTTTATCATAAACAGGTCCGCGAATTTCGTATTTTAAGTGATCTAATCGCTTACTTTTTAATATATCCATGCTAATTTTGAAAGAATGGTAAAATTAACAATTAAATTCTATTGAATTCCCCCCATTTATGAATTTAAAAGAAATTGGAACCCTATTGTTATGTATTTTTCTCTTTTCAACATTATTGATAGGTTACAAATATTATATTGCAAGAGGTAAGGTTTTCAAGGTTTCCAGATTGATTCTATTGAAGTATTTTATTCGATTACTTCTATTAATTTCATTTTTATCCCTTTGCTTTTATTCATTAGATGCAACCAATTCAGGCGATAAATCTAGAGAGAAGGTGGAAACAATCATGTTTGTTATTTCAGGTAATGCTTCTAGCTTAACTTGGAATAAACTACTAGATGATTTTAAACAAAGGCCTCAAAGCAGTAATTATGTGTTGGTACTGTATAATTCCAAAGGTAATTTTTTTGAACAAATCATACCCTCCACTAATTATGAATCATTTCAAAATCTACTAGAACAGTCTCATGCCACTTCCTTTAATCACGAAAAGCATATTTTTCAGGATCAATTGCGATTTAAACCAGCAGATGAACAGTTTTTAATTTACCGATTTCAAGGAACTGAATGGGAATTTATCAAAAAAGACTTTCAGGGGAATTCTATTTTCTCATCTAAGAATACATTATCTACCTGGATTGGTAATACCTTTGTAAAGATTTATATCGTGATTACCATATTATTATTACTGTTTATTGATATAGTTTTTACAACAAAGGCCATTAAAATATAGATGTTTTCTACGCTGTTTTATATTTTCATGCTATTTTATGACGGTTTATACTCTAGATCATCACAAGAATATAATGGTCAAATAACTCAATTAAATACATTGGTAGCTAATAAAAAGTACAAAGAAGCCCTGGTATCTGCTAAAGTGATTCAGCACTCTTCTATTTTTGTTAATATTGAAATTGAAAAATTAATTGCTGTGTTAGAATTAAAAACACATCTAAAAGATGAAAAGTCATTTCAATTAGCTATAAATGATAATTCAATTGCCAATGACATTTTATATAGTCATATTGAAGCCCAAAATGGTGATTCAAAAAAAGGTTTAGCTGATCTACATAATTCTATTATTAAAAATGGAAATATAGATACACTTGTGAGGGCTTATGAATTGTACGCCATCAATTTTCCACAAAACAAATTGAAGAAGCAGTCATATTCCTCTCAAGTGATTAGCCAATCACAAAAAATAAATACACAAGAAGCTTTATCTTTACTTGATTTAATGAAGAAAAAGCAGAAAAATCTTATCTATTAATTAGCCAAACCATGAACATCACACCTTATCAATTCCCTAATCAAACGTCATTCTATAAAGGAAAAGTACGTGATGTTTATGGAATAGGAGACAATTTATTAATGATCACATCAGATCGCATATCAGCTTTTGATGTGGTCTTGCCTAAATTAATCCCCTTTAAAGGTCAAGTTTTAAATCAAATTGCTAGTTATTTTCTTCAAAACACATCTGATATCGTCCCTAATTGGCTATTAGCTACACCGGACCCTAACGCTGCTTTTGGTTTAAAATGTAAGCCATTTGCTATAGAAATGGTTATTAGAGGTTACTTAGTTGGTCATCTTTGGAGAGAGTATAAGGCAGGAAAACGTCAAGTATGTGGGGTTGACTTACCAGATGGGTTGGTGGAAAATCAACGATTACCTTTGCCAATTATTACTCCTACAACAAAGGCTAGCGAAGGACATGATGAGGATATATCTGTTGGAGCTATTATTGAACAAGGAATTGTTTCAAAAGAGCATATGGAAGAATTATGTGCCATTACGCATCGTTTGTTTCAAAGAGGGCAAGCAATGGCTTCTGAAAAGGGCTTAATTTTAGTAGATACTAAATATGAATTTGGTCTATACCAAAATGAAATTATGCTTATGGATGAAATCCATACTCCTGATTCATCTCGTTATTTTTATAAGGAGCCTTATGCACAATTGCTGGAAAAGGGATTACCACAAAAGCAATTATCTAAGGAGTTCGTAAGAGAATGGCTTATAGCAAATGGCTTTCAAGGAAAAGAGGGACAAAGCATACCTCACATAACCGATGATTTTGTTAACCAAATTTCAGAGCGATATATTTTGCTTTATGAAGAAATAACAGGTTTAAAGTTTAAGAAAGAGCCACAAGAAGATTTAACTAATCGTATATACAATAACACAATCCAGTATTTAAAAAATGTCTAACGTAAATTCACTTCAACTAGAACAAAATGAAAGTTATGCCGTAATTGATTGGAAAGCTGAACAATTAGCGGCCATAAATGCAGAAGAATTAGAAAACGCTATTCGTCTTTTGTTTAAAAAAGACTATGCTAATATTATTTTAAATCTCACTAAGACATTAGATTTAGATGGATATGGCGTTTCTGCGATTCGTAAAGGGACTAAAATTTGTACGAACGAGGGTGGATTGTTTGTCGTGGTAACTAAAAATGAATCCATTGCAGAAAGATTAGATACGGCGAAAATAGAGAACCTAACCTTACTAAATACGGTTCAAGAAGGAGTTGATGCTATCTATTTAAATGATCTCGAGAATGAGTTTCAAGACGAGGATGATACCGAGGGGGAGAGTGAATTTGGTGAATCCTACGGAGAGGATTACGACTAAAATTGCATTATTTCGAGATTATTTGTGCATCATTTTTGATATTTAATATTCCGAAGAATATTTTGTTATTTTATCTATTTGCCAAATTTATTTTTAATTAAATTTGAAAATAGGTGTATTATCTATTATAAATAGATTAATACTCCTATTTTGCTACTTGTGATTAATTATTATTAATATTAGAATATTTATAGTTTCATATGAAAAATCCGAATGAGGTAGGTTTATACAGAAAAGAATTTGAACATGATGCATGTGGAATCGGCTTTGTAGCTAGTTTGAAAGGCATTAAGTCTCATCGGATTGTTCAGGATTCCATTAAAATGCTGATTCGCATGGATCACCGCGGGGCATGCGGCTGCGATCCTAATTCAGGCGATGGCGCAGGTGTCTTAGTACAGCTTCCACATGAATTCTTTTTGGAAGAAACTAGTTCATTAGGTTTTGCCTTACCTTCTTTAGGTAACTATGGCGTGGGAATGGTCTTTTTCCCTACCGATGAAACTTTAATAAAGGAGTGTAAAGAGGTTATTGAGCGTAAATCTAAGAAATTGGGTTTGCGTGTTTTAGGCTATAGAATAGTACCAGTAAATAATTCGGAAATAACTGGAGCGGAATCAGGTAATGCAGAACCATCAATTCAGCAATTATTTATTGAAAGACCAGCTGATTGTGCTTCTGAAATTGATTTTGAGAGAAAGCTTTATGTTTTTAGACAGTATGTTTCCAAGTTGTTAAATGAAACGATTACTGGATTAAATAATAAATTTTACTTTGCTTCTTTGTCATGCCGCACTATTATATACAAGGGTATGTTGACAACGATGCAGGTTCCCGGCTATTTTCTGGACCTTTTTCAAGAGAATTTTACTTCTGCTCTGGCAATCGTACACTCGCGTTTCTCAACGAATACTTTTCCGGAGTGGAAGCTAGCACAGCCTTTTCGATTCATTGCACATAATGGAGAAATTAATACTGTAAAAGGTAATTCATCCTGGATGCAAGCTCAGTCCGCTTTGTTTTCAAGTAAATACTTTACGCAAGAAGAATTAGATATGATTCTTCCCGTATGTAGTTTAGGGCAATCAGATTCTGCGATTTTAGATAACGCAATTGAATTATTATATCTAACAGGTCGTTCTTTGCCACATGTCATGATGATGTTAATACCAGAAGCATGGGATGGTAATGAGAGCATGAAGAAATACAAGAAGGATTTCTACGAATACCATGCGGCGATGATGGAGCCTTGGGATGGCCCTGCTAGTATCTCGTTTACCGATGGAAAAATGATTGGTGCCACTTTAGATAGAAACGGTTTGCGTCCCTCACGTTACTGGGTGACATCTGATGACCATGTAATTATGGCCTCTGAGGCTGGTGTACTTGATTTAGATCCTGCTACAATCGTTTCAAAAGGTCGTTTGCAGCCAGGTAAAATGTTCGTAGTGGATATGGAACAAGGGCGCATAATACCGGACGAAGAATTAAAGGAGGTAATTTGTCAACAACAACCTTATGGTGAGTGGCTATTGAAAAATAAGATTCGCGTAGAAGATTTACCAGAAGCTGGGTCTGAGTACAGACAACCTAAAGCAATCGAATTAGTGTCTAGACAGCAAATCTTTGGGTTTACGACTGAAGATATCCGAGTTGTGTTAGCACAAATGGCTGAAACAGGTAAGGAAGCATTAGGTTCAATGGGTATTGACACTCCTTTAGCTGTATTATCTGAAAAAGCGCAGCATTTATCCTCTTATTTCAAGCAATTGTTTGCTCAAGTGACTAATCCACCTATTGACCCTATTCGGGAAAGGATGGTTATGTCTCTTTTATCTGATATTGGTGGATTGTCTAATTTATTAGAGGAGAGTCCAACACATTGTCGTCAAATTGAGATTCAACAACCCGTATTGCGCAACAAGGAGGTGGAGAAGATACGTTGGATTGATCATGAGAATTTTCAAACGAAGTCGATTCACATGACTTTTCGCGCCTCAGAAGAAGAAGGTGTACTTAAAAAGGCTTTAGATCGAATTAATCATTACGCTGAAGATGCGGTCGATGATGGGTATTCTATCATTTTATTGACTGATCGTGGAATAGATAGTTCTCATGCACCCATTCCTTCCTTATTAGCTTTGGCTTCTGTGCATAATCATTTGATTCGTACGAAGAAAAGGGCAAAAGTGGGTATTATCATTGAAGCTGGAGACGTATGGGAGACCCATCATTTCGCTACTTTAATTGGTTACGGGGCCAGTGCCATTAATCCATATATGGCATTTGAAACCATCAAAGCTATGAAAGAACAAGGCTTTGTTAATAAAGATTTGAGTTATGATAAGTTAGAATACAATTATATCAAAGCCGTTAATGGAGAATTATTAAAGATTTTCTCTAAAATGGGTATCTCAACATTACAATCCTATCAGGGTGCTCAGATTTTTGAAATTCTAGGTTTAGGTAAAGAAGTGGTAGATACTTATTTCAGTGGTTCGATTTCTCGAATTGGTGGAATTAATTTAGATATCATTGCCAAAGAAGCGCTAATCAAGCATTCCTCCGGTTATTTATTAAGAAAGCAAGATTCCCCTAAATTAGAAGTTGGTGGTATTTACCAGTGGAAACAGCGGGGCGAGGAACACTTATTTAATCCTGCTACTATCCACTTATTGCAGCAGGCGACTAGGCAGAATGACTATTCCGTTTATAAAAAGTATGCTCAATTAATTGATGATCAGACTAAAAAGACGATTACACTTCGCGGTTTATTGAAATTTAAATCAAGTAAGGCGATATCGATTGATGAAGTGGAACCGGTTGAAAATATATTAGCGCGGTTTGCGACTGGTGCCATGTCATTTGGTTCCATTTCTTATGAAGCTCATACTACTTTAGCTATTGCGATGAACCGTATTGGTGGTAAATCTAACACGGGCGAAGGGGGTGAAGATCCTATTCGTTTTGAAAAGATGGCTAATGGAGATTCAATGAATTCCGCCATTAAGCAAGTTGCTTCTGGACGTTTTGGTGTGACAGCTAATTATTTAACGAATGCTACTGAGCTTCAAATTAAAATGGCTCAGGGTGCAAAACCAGGTGAAGGAGGTCAACTTCCAGGGCATAAGGTAGATGACTGGATTGGTAAAACACGTCACAGCACGCCTGGAGTAGGTTTAATTTCTCCACCGCCTCACCATGATATCTATTCAATTGAAGATTTAGCTCAATTAATTTTTGATTTAAAAAATGCGAATAGAGCAGCAAGAATTTCTGTTAAGTTAGTTTCTGAAGCTGGTGTAGGAACCATTGCAGCAGGTGTCGCAAAAGCACATGCTGATCACATTTTGATAGCTGGTTATGATGGGGGTACAGGAGCATCCCCCTTATCATCTATTCGTCATGCTGGTTTGCCTTGGGAGCTTGGGTTAGCAGAAACTCACCAAACTTTAGTAAAGAACAAACTTCGTGGGCGTGTTACCATTCAAGCCGATGGTCAAATTAAAACAGGTAAAGATATTGCAGTCGCTGCTATGTTAGGAGCAGAGGAATTTGGTGTCGCAACAGCTGCACTCGTTACTGCAGGGTGTATCATGATGCGTAAATGCCACTTGAATACTTGTCCAGTAGGAGTGGCTACACAAAATCCTGAATTAAGAGCATTGTATACAGGTCAAGCAGATCATGTGGTGAATTTATTCCACTTTTTAGCTCAAGAATTAAGAGAGATAATGGCTGAGCTAGGTTTCCGCAAATTAGAAGAAATGGTAGGCCGAGTGGATCTCTTAGAAATGAAAGATTTATCTGGACATTGGAAATTCAAAAATTTAGACTTAAATCCAATTTTAGCGCCTGCAGCTTTAACAGAAGGAGTTGCTGTATTTAAATCAGAAGAGCAAGATCATGGATTAGATGATCAACTAGATTGGGAGTTATTAAAAATAGCTAAACCGGCAATTGATAAAGGAGAGAAAGTAAGTTCTGAACTTAATATTATTAATGTAAACCGTTCGGTAGGTACTATCTTATCGAATGAAATAACAAAGAAATATGGTGAAAAAGGCTTGCCAGCTGATACGATCAAGATTAAGTTTACAGGTACAGCAGGTCAATCTTTTGGTGCATTTGCAGTGAGGGGAATCCATTTTGAAATAGAAGGAGATTCAAATGACTATATTGGAAAAGGTCTGTGCGGAGCAACTCTCGTAGCTTATCCATCTCCACAAGCAACGTTTAAAGCATCAGAAAACTCTATTGTAGGTAATGTTTCATTCTATGGAGCTACTTCAGGTGAAGCTTATTTAGCGGGTATGGCTGGTGAGCGTTTTTGCGTTAGAAATTCTGGTGCGAAAGTAGTTGTTGAAGGAATTGGTGATCACGGTTGTGAGTACATGACGGGAGGTTTAGTTATTATTTTAGGTAATACAGGAAGGAACTTTGGCGCAGGAATGTCTGGTGGTGTTGCTTATGTTTTAGATGAACAAAATACGTTTGACGCAAAAGTGAATCGGGAGATGGTAGAAATCACTGAGTTAACTCCAGAAGATAAAAACATCATTTTAATGTATTTGGAAAAACACGTTTCACTAACTAATTCAGTGAAAGGAAAATTAGTATTTGATAATTTCAATGCCTTATCAAGTCAATTTAAAAAAGTGTTGCCAGTAGATTATAAGAATGCATTAAGTACAAGAAAGTTAAGTATTTCTGATGTACTAGCAGATAAAGACAGAGTGTATCAAGATATTAGAGTAGATTTAAAATAAGAAAGAATGGGTAAGCCTACAGGATTTTTGGAAATTGACCGCAAATTAGCTCCTAAAAGAGCTGTATCTGAGCGTGTGAATGATTACAAAGAAATAGAAATACTAAATTCTACAGCTGACACAGAAGCGCAAGCGAGTCGTTGTATGGATTGTGGCACACCATTTTGTCATAATGGTTGTCCGCTTGGAAATGTTATCCCTGAATTTAATGATGCTGTTTATGAGCAAAATTGGAAGTATGCCTATGATATTTTAAGTACAACAAATAACTTTCCTGAGTTTACGGGTCGAATTTGTCCCGCACCATGTGAGTCCTCCTGTGTATTAGGTATTAATAAGCCTGCTGTGGCCATCGAGTTAATTGAGAAATCAATTATAGAGAAAGCATATGCTGAGGGTTGGGTTATTCCATTTGTGCCTAAAGTGCGTACAGACAAGAAAATTGCAATCATCGGCTCTGGACCTGCAGGTTTAGCTGCTGCTGCCCAATTGAATAAGGCAGGGCACTTTGTCACGGTCTATGAACGTGCTGATCAAATAGGCGGTTTATTGCGTTATGGTATTCCAGATTTTAAATTAGATAAGTCAGTTGTCACGCGTCGGGTAGAGATAATGAAGCAAGAAGGGATAATTTTTGTTACAAATTCGAATGTGGGGACTGCAGATAAATTAGCTAATTTAACTAATGACTTTGATGCGGTTTTAGTAGCCACAGGAAGCACAACTCCTCGTGTTATTTTAGCAAAAGGAAATGATGCACTTGGTATTTATCCTGCCATGGAATTTTTATCGCAACAAAATAAGCGTAATGCATCTATTAATTTAGAAGTAAATCACAAAGGTGAAAAATACCACAATACAAATATTTATGCTGAAGGAAAACATGTGGTTATAATCGGTGGGGGCGACACAGGTTCTGATTGTGTAGGAACTTCTAATCGTCACAGAGCTGCTTCAATTACACAAATTGAAGTTATGCCTAAACCTCCAGTAGATAGAGCTTCGAACACACCATGGCCTAATTGGCCAAATATGTTACGAACCTCTACCTCTCATGATGAAGGAGTTGAGCGCCTTTGGTCTATTTCTTTACAAGAATTTATAAAAAATGATAGAGGGGAGCTAGAAGCCTTGCTTATTGGTGACATCGTTTACAATATGAAGGATGGGAAAATAGAACAGGAGGTTATTAATAGCAGAAAAATCCCATGTGACCTCGCCCTTGTAGCTGCAGGTTTTATACATACTGATCACGACAGTTTATTTGATCAATTAATATCTGTAGGCGTTAAATCAGATGAACGTGGTAATTTGGTAGCAAACTCTTCATATCAATCTGATAATGAGAAAGTTTTCATTGCAGGTGACGCAAGACGTGGTCAATCACTTGTGGTTTGGGCTATTTCTGAGGGACGTGAAGCTGCAAGGAATATAGATTTATATCTAATGGGTAAAACAAGTCTAGAGGGCAAATCTGTATCTAGTTTTGATGTATTGGCCAAATAATTTTTAGCCATATATTTCATTTACTAAATATATTTACTACATTTGTGCTCTCTTAAATGCTAGGAGAGATGCCTGAGAGGCCGAAAGGACATGTTTGCTAAACATGCGTACTGGTAACGGTACCGAGGGTTCGAATCCCTCTCTCTCCGCAGTCAATTTTCGGGGTGTAGCGTAGCCCGGTATCGCGCTTGGTTTGGGACCAAGAGGTCGTAGGTTCGAATCCTGCCACCCCGACAAAAGTCAATTTATGAGGAAGTGTTTTACACCAATTATAAATTGACTTTTATGTTGATTAAGGTTCCGTAGCTCAGTTGGATAGAGCAACTGCCTTCTAAGCAGTAGGTCTTTGGTTCGAATCCAAACGGAATCACACAAATTACATGTTACATTAAAAGGATTTATTCAAATCCTTTTTTTATTTCCTTTCCTTAAATCTTCTTAAATTCGTAAATTGAGCTAATAAGCAGATTCTTACGCATGAATATACCTGAATTAAGAAACAAGATTGATCACATAGACGATTCCATTCTTTCATTGTTAGTAAAACGAATGGAATTTGTTGAGGAGATTGGCAAATTAAAACGTGCATCAAACGCTGTTATTTATCATCCCGATCGGGAGAAGGAAATTATCGACCGTTTAGCTAGTCAGTATATAGGTAAACTTAAGAAGGAAGCTATTGAAGCTATTTTTCTGGAGATATTTGGAGTTTCGCGTAATTTAGAGTTGCCTGAAATTATTTGTTATTTAGGCCCAGAAGGTAGCTTTACACATCAGGCTGCTGAAAATCGATTTGGAGCTGTCGCTGATTATATATCTTTACCATCCATTAAATCTGTTTTTGAGTCTGTTGAAACAGGCCGAGCAAAATACGGTGTGGTACCTATTGAGAACAATCAAGAGGGAATGGTAAAAGAGACGATGGATCTTTTAAATGAAAAAAAGTTATATGTCATTTCTGAAATAATTATTCCAGTAAACTTTTGTTTAGCTTCTAAGCATAATGGCGTACAAGGAATTAAAAGAATCTATTCAAAGGATATTGCTTTTCAACAGTGTAAAGGATTTTTAAACGATTATTTCTCTGGACAGGAGGAAGATTTTTTTATTCAAGTAGATTCAACCTCACGTGCGGCTAAATTAGCTGTTGAGGAGGAGGATGGGGCAGCCTTATGTTCACATATTGCTGCCAAGATATATTCCTTACCCATTTTGTTTGATAACATTCAAGATAATGATTCGAATCAAACTCGCTTTTTCATTATATCTAAAGTGGAGAATTTGAAGAAGACGGATAAGGATAAAACTAGCTTAGCGGTAAAATTAAAGAACGATGATAAGCCTGGGGCGCTTTTATCCCTTTTGCAGGACTTCGAATTAAGAGGAATCAACTTATTGAAAATTGAATCTAGGCCTCAGAAAGACACCAATGAATTTAAATTTTGGTTCTTTATAGATATTGAAGGCAACAAATTAGATCAAAAGATTGAAGAATTGTTGACTAAGAGAGGGGACGAATTAGTTTTCTTGGGAAGTTATATGAACTTGTGCTAAATACAGTTTAGCCCAAGCTAAATCGGCAGAGATTTGGTTCTTTAGTTCATCAAAGGAATCAAATCGTTTTTCTGATCGAATCTTCTCCATAAATTTGATCTTAATTCTTTGGCCGTAAATATCTTCATCAAAACCTAAAATATGCGTTTCGATGTGAATTCCTTCATCTTTATTTAAAGTAGGACGGTACCCCATATTTGTTAAACCATAATAAATTCCAGCTTTAATATGCACTTCGCATAAATACACGCCCAGTTGGGGAATAAATTTGTTATCTGCATGTAGTGACATATTTGCCGTAGGAAATCCAATCTTACGTCCATTTTGATTTCCGTGAACGACCTTACCTGAAACAGCAAATTTTTGACCTAACATGGCATTGGCCTTAGCCACTTCTCCTTCTGAAAGGTATTTCTTTATTTGTGATGAACTTACAATTACATCTTCTACCTTAGCTACATCAATTGAAATAGCCTCTAATTGTTTAGAAAATTCTTTTTGAATAAAAGAAACAGACCCTTCTCTATTCTTTCCAAAATGATTGTCATAACCTAAAACGACCTTAGTCGCTTTAACTCGTTTAATAAGTAAATCTTGAATAAACTTTCTAGCAGGTAATTCGACAATAAAAGAATCAAAAGGAAGTATTACTGCATAATCAATCCCCAGAGCTTCTAATGCCTCCGTTTTTTCCTGATTTGGCATTAATAATTCATTTCGCTTTCCCGTAAAATAATCAGCAGGGTGATTCGAAAAAGTGATGATACAGGTTTTGAGGCCGTTGGATTTAGCAATACCTAAACATCCTTGAATAACCTTCAAATGACCTACATGTAATCCATCAAACATACCTATTGTGACCGCTGTAGCGGATTCAATCTGTACTGAATCAAAACTATAAAAGCACTTCATGTAAATCGCTATTAAAAGTGGCCACCTCTTGGGCCTTATCTAAACCCCAATCACCAATTTTTGTTCGTACTAATTCACTCATAAATGCGCCTGATTGACATTTAATTCCAAAATCACGTACTATACTTCGTATATAAGTGCCTTTACTACATTCAATTTCAAAGCTTATCTCCGGAAAATGAGTCACATCAATTTCCATCGAATATACTTCTACTTCTCTAATTTTAATGTTTAGTTCCTCGGCACTCACTCCATTTCTAGCATGGGTAAACAAACGTTGACCATTTAATTTGATTGCTGAGTAAATAGGAGGGACCTGTTGTATCGTCCCTATAAAAGTTTTACGAACTTCTTCCATTAGCGTCGAATCAATGTGATCAATCGGATATTCACCATCAAAATCCGTTTCTAAATCAATCGAAGGAGTTGTTTTGCCTAATACTAGTTTGCCTTTATAGGTTTTAGATAGCGATTGAAAATAATCAATCTTCTTTGTGTATTTACCTACACACATAATAAGTATTCCCGTGGCTAATGGATCTAATGTACCTGCATGGCCGATCTTTTTAAATCGCCCCAGATTACGAATCTTCTTAACTACATCAAAGGAAGACCATTCTTTAGGCTTATTAATCACATAAAACTTATCTTGAACGGCTGTTAATTCTTCCACAAGTATATACTTAATAAAAGCCCGATAATTATGCGATAGTATCCAAACCAAGCGAATCCATGTTGCTTAACAAAACCCACCATCCACTTAATGGTTAACAAGGCAACAATGAAACTAATCACTGTCCCGATACTCAAAAATTGAATGTGTTCCTTCGTAAATAAGACATCTAAGTCATTTCGGTAGTCTAATAATTTTTTGGCGCAAGCACCTAAAATAGTTGGAATCCCTAATAAAAATGAATATTCCACAGCGGCGGAATGACTAAGTCCCAAAACTCGACCACCTACAATAGTTGCCCCAGAGCGTGAAACACCTGGAATCATAGCAATACACTGAAATAAACCTATTTTGAATGCGTTAAAATACGAAATTGATTGAATTTCAATCGAATCAACCTTAGTAGGTAACCACTTATCAATCCGAATCAATATAATTCCTCCTACAATCCATGATCCAGCAATAAACCAGTATCCTTGAAATAAGGCTTCCAATAAATCATCTAATAAAACACCCAAAATAACAGCTGGGATAAATGAGGCTATAATGGTATAGTAAATGGATAATCCTGAGGCGAATAACCTTTTGAAGTAAAGAAAGGGGACAGCGGCAATTGCACCCAATTGTACAAAGACAGTGAAAAAATTAAGAAACTTGGAATTTTCAATGCCTAATAAATTTTCAGAAACAATTAAATGAGCCGTAGACGAGACAGGTAAAAACTCAGTTAAACCCTCTACTAATCCTAGTATAATTGTTTTAAGAATCTCTGTCATTAACGCTTCCACTTAAAAAGTGAGAACACAGGAATAATGATTCCAGTTAAAACAAGAATGGGGCCTAAAGTTAGCCCTAAAAATCCGAAACCAAATTCTTCTTTATCTAAGGTCATCACAAAAAAACCAATTAACATAATTACAATACCTAGTAAAAGAATTTTAATGTCTTTAGCACCTAATGGCATATTCGATTGACTCATATTAAAATAGGTTTGTATGTTGAATTTTTAAATACTTTGAAATTGAAAAGAAAGAAGCGATTAAACTGAATAGTGAGCAAAAACCGACACATACTAAGACTAACTGCACTTGATTGCTAACTTCAAAAAACAAAGAAGATATCTCTGGAATTGAAGTAGAAAAATAATAGAAGGCTGCATCAGCTAAAATAAATCCTATTAGACCGCCCATGAAACCTACAAATAAAGAATTCAACAAATAGGGCTTTTGAATAAAGCCATTTGTACTTCCTAGTAGCTGCATCGTCTTAATTAAAACGCGGTTTCCATGAATATGTAAACGAATATTATTGGCTAATTGAATGTATACGAAAAGAACTAAAATGATGATTAAAACAAGACCAACATATCCCACTGCTTTCATTTTCCCTAATATGGTCCCAATAAATGTATTGGGGTAAGTCACCTCATATACTTCAGGCCTGGTTTGAATCTCTGCAACGATTTGTTTAAATGAAGCTTCATTCTTGTACTCTTCCTTTATGCCTAAAATCAAGCAATTTTTAAAAGGATTTTCCTCCCCTAAAAGGCTTTTATAATCTTCCTGCGAGGATTTTAGAAATTCAGAAGCTATTTGTGCTTTGGATTTAAATTCTAAATCTGGCTTTAAATATTTTATCCCTATATACGGACGAGATTTAAAATAAGTAATCGCTGAAGCAAAATCAGAGGTTTCAAGTGAATCACTTAAATATACATAAACCTTCATTTGAGATTTAATCTCATCACCCCAAGATTTAACACTTACAAATAATTGAAAGAACAAAGCAAGTATAAAGGCCAAACTCGCCATGGAAATAACCAATGTCAATTGAGTTGATTGTGGACGACTTTTAGAATATTTCATACCTATAATTTATCAATTTCATCTCTAATTTTGGCCGCTTCTTCATAGTTCTCTTCTAATAAAGCTTTATTTAATAAATCTTCTAGTTCGGACTTAGATCGCATAACTGGCACTTTTTCCTGAAGTAACATATCATCTTCTAGTTCATCTAAGAACTCTTCTTCAGGAATACAAATGTCACTTAATAGTTTATTGGAAATCAAAATAGGAATAGCTAAACGAATAGCTAATGCTATAGAATCAGATGGTCTAGCGTCTATAACTAAGATTTCACCATCCTTGTTTACCTCTAAATTCGCATAAAATATACCATCCTTAAAGTCAGTAATTATGACTCTCTGAAGAGTAACGTTTGAATGGGAAAGAAGATTAACGCATAAATCATGCGTTAATGGCCTGCTGGTCTGTATATTCTCTAAATAAACAGAGATAGATTGAGCTTCTTGGCTTCCAATGACTATGGGAAATCGCATAGCCTGTGAATTGTCAGATTCTAATAATAGAATATAGGAACTAGCTCCTGCAGAACTAGGATTCACAGATAGAATACGCAAAGGTACAAACTCTTTCAAAGGCCTATAGTAAAATACAAATGTACCAATTAGACCGCTAATTTTAATGAGATTGAAGCTTTTTTGTTAATCTTGGTAAGATATCATTAACATCTCCTACTATTCCATAGTCTGCATGTTTGAAAAATGGTGCTTCAGGGTCATTATTTATTACAACGACTATGCGTGAACCGTTGACACCAGCTAAATGCTGAATAGCTCCAGAAATGCCACAAGCAATATAGAGATTTGGAGAGATTTTTACACCGGTTTGGCCTACATGTTCGTGGTGTGGACGCCAGTTTAAATCAGATACAGGCTTAGAGCAGGCTGTAGCGGCACCTAATGCTTTAGCTAAATCCTCAACTATAGTCCAATTACCTGGATCCTTAAAACCACGACCGGCTCCTACCACCAGAGTAGCTTCTGGAAGAGGAATGGAGCCTGTAATAGGTTTTAATGTTTTGATGGATGCCTCACTAGTAGTTGATTGTATTAATGAAGTGGATGTTCCTACATTTTGTTCTGATAATTCTACACTGCCACTAAAATCGAAATTACGATTTAAGCTAAAGTAGGTAGCTGATTGAGAAGTTAAAGAAAGCGATGCTTTTCCTGAAAAAATAGATTTACTTATAATAAAGGTACCGTTTGAAAATTGGAGTTGCTGTATACCGGATACCATCTCTTTCTTAGCGCTCGCCGCTAATAAAGAGAGCAAATTGTCTATTTGTATTGATTTTATGCCAAAAACATGAAAACCATCCAATACAGACAATAAAGGTTGAACGGTAGATGAGTCTGACCAAAGACCCTCTGCTAAATGAATAACATCCACAGGCCTTGAAGAAGCAGTAGAGGTAAACTTAACATCACCAATAGCTAAAATTAGTATGGATTCAGGCTTAAAAGAAGATAAAAATGAAATCAGTTGTTTTGAAGTATCTGATAATTGACCTTCCTTTGTTTGTGCAATAATGGCTACCTTATTCATCTTATAATACGTTTGTCTCGGTTCTTAATAAATCAATTAATTGCTCAGCATTTTCAGCGGGTATCATCGTATGCTTGCGCGCTGTTTCGGCAATGTCTGCTTTGACAAGTTGAATGTGGTTATCTGAATTTAAAGTTAAAACCACTATTTCTTTTGTACGCGCTGTCATTATACCACGCATCGAGGGTATTTTCCATTCTGCAATTGGCTCTTGGCATCCTAATACAGCTGGCAGGGGACAATAAACCTCCATTTTGCCACCATCCATTTCAACCTCCAAATTTAGACCTTCACCTTCAATATCTAAATGCATTACCGGATTGAAATGCGTATATCCTAAGCCACCAGCCACTAATCCATGAATGATCCCAGAATTATAATCAATGGATTCTTTTCCCATCAATATTAAATCCATCGGATTTTGCTCTACATAAGCTACAATGGCTGAAGCTATTTGGGAAGAACTTGTCGGATTGCCATCGATACGGACGGCAGAATCAGCTCCCAAGGCTAAACATTTACGTATAAGCGCTTCTGAATCAGAGCCACCTACGTGCAAAACAATCACTTCGGCCCCAGAGCTTTCTTTTATTTCGATAGCTCTAGAAAGCGCATAATCATCATAAGGACCTACAATAAATGTTAAACCCTGACTACTTATTTGGGAGGTTAACGGATCTATTGCTATTTTTGAGGTAGTGTCAGGGACACAAGAGATACAGACTAGTATTTTCATGGCAGATTAAAATTGTTATGCAAGCATACTAATTTGTTTTTAATTTAGCAAAATGGATCGCAAAGAATTTATAAAAAAAGAGATTAATTTAGATCCAGAAGATCCGTTTAATTACTATTTATTGGCTATTGAATGTCAAAAAGAGGGGGCGATAGAAGAAGCTTTTGGCCTGTATACTAAATTGTTAACTGATTTTCCAGATTATATTGCTTCCTATTACACCTATGCAAACGCACTTTTAGAAGAAGAGCAGGAGAAGAAGGCTGAAGAAATAATCAAACAGGGAATTGAAATGGCAGAAAAAAAAGGAGATGCTAAAGCCTTGAAAGAACTGAAGCAACTCCTTGAATTGAATTTTTAATTAGCCTAATAAAACTTCTTCTAAGTCTTTTTCGACGACCAAATTATCTATAATGAACTTTTGGCGCTCAGGAGTATTCTTACCCATATAATAGGTAAGCAATTGAGGAATCGTAAAATCTTTTTCAAGAATCACTGGTTCTAACTTGATATCCTCACCAATAAAGTTCCCAAATTCCTCTGGTGAAATCTCACCTAAACCCTTAAAGCGCGTAATTTCAGGCTTAGGTCCAAGCGCCTCTATAGCATTGCGACGCTCCTCATCCGAATAGCAGTATCGCGTCTCTTTTTTATTTCTAACTCTAAAGAGGGGAGTCTCTAAAATATATAAGTGACCATTTCGAACTAAATCAGGGAAGAACTGTAGGAAGAAAGTAAGTATCAATAAACGAATGTGCATCCCATCGACATCAGCATCGGTTGCAATTACAATTTTATTGTATCGAAGATTATCTAATGAATCCTCAATATCTAAAGCGTGCTGCAAAAGATTAAATTCTTCATTTTCATAAACAATTTTCTTAGTTAGGCCAAAACTATTCAAAGGCTTACCTCTCAAACTAAAAACCGCTTGCAATTGTACATCGCGAGATTTAGTAATACTTCCAGAAGCAGAATCACCCTCCGTAATAAATAGCGTTGTATCATGACGTGTTTCAGACTTCTCATCTGATAAATGGACACGGCAATCACGTAATTTCTTGTTATGAAGATTCGCTTTTTTTGCACGCTCATTTGCTAACTTCTTAATACCCGCAATATCCTTACGTTCACGTTCTGACTGCAGAATACGTTTTAATAAGGCATCGGCCGAAGCTGGATTTTGGTGTAAATAATTATCTAGTTCCGTTTTTACAAAATCACCTATAAAGGTACGTATGGAGGTAGAATTGGAATCAGGTGAAATCGTGGTACTACCTAGTTTAGTCTTTGTTTGGGACTCAAAAACAGGTTCTTGCACACGAATAGCAATAGCTCCTACGATTGAAGCGCGCACATCAGATGGATCAAAATCCTTCTTAAAGAATTCACGAACGGTTCGAACAATCGCTTCTCTAAAAGCTGCTAGGTGCGTTCCGCCTTGCGTTGTATTTTGACCATTCACAAAAGAATAGTATTCTTCTCCGTATTGGTTATTATGAGTAATGGCTAATTCTATATCATTTCCCTTTAAATGAACGATAGGGTAACGATTTTCTTCCGCGTTGGTCTTTTTTGAAAGTAAGTCGAAAAGTCCATTTTGGGAAAAATACTTTTCACCGTTGAAATTAATCGTCAATCCAGCATTTAGATAGGCATAATTCCAAAACAGAGAATCTAAATACTGAGGGATAAAGTGGTAGTTTTTGAAAATAGTATTATCGGGTTCAAACTGAACATGAGTACCACTTTTAGCGTTAGACGCCTCAATTCCCTTCGACTCTGCAGTTAATTCACCTTTACAAAACTCAGCCCATTTCGTCTGACCATCTCGGTAGGATTGTACCTTAAAATAATTTGAAAGGGCATTAGTCGCCTTCGTTCCCACACCATTCAAACCTACGGACTTTTGGAAAGCACCTGAATCATATTTACCACCTGTATTGATCTTAGAAACGCAATCAATTACTTTTCCTAGCGGAATACCACGGCCATAATCACGTACCTCTACTTTATGATCAGATATCTTCACATCAATCGACTTACCGTTTCCCATCATGTGCTCATCGATTGAGTTATCCATGATTTCCTTTACGAGTACATAGATACCATCATCCACTGACGAGCCATCGCCTAATTTACCAATATACATACCCGGACGTAACCGAATATGTTCTTTCCAATCAAGGGAACGAATACTATCGTCGTTATAAATAGGTGCGTTTTGTTGATTTTCTTCCACTGACATAATTTTACACTAAATTATCAAAGATTTTGCGTTTAAGAAAGAGGACGGATTGAATTAATCAGGTAAAAAAAGGACTAGCGGATTAAAAGCCTATTTCATTGGTTTTTAATGCTGTAAAAAAGAAGATAACTTGCGGTTGCTTTCTGGCAGTCGTCACTGCGTGACTTTGTCATCGCGTTGCGATAGTCGTCACTGCATGACGTAGTCAAAAAAGTCTCCGGAATATTCCGGCTTAGTCAAAAGGGCATATGAATTTAAAAGAAAACGTTTTAGAGGGTCTTCGATCCATCAAAGGGAATTTGTTAAGAACGGTTTTAACCGCGCTAATTATATCTCTTGGTATCACCTCTTTAGTCGGTATATTAACTGCGATTGATGGAATACAGAGTTCTGTTGATAACTCTTTCTCCGGTTTAGGTGCGAATTCTTTTGATATTCGAAATAGACCGATGATGCAAGTAAGAAGAGAAGGACAAAAGGAAAAAAGATTCAAAAACATTGATTACCGACAAGCTTCATATTATAAGTATTTATTTACTGCCAAAGGAAAGGTTTCCTTAAAAACCAATGTCAATAATAATGCCATTGCAAAATTCGCCTCAAAGAAAACAAATCCGAATACGCGCGTTTTAGGTATCGATGATAACTTTATGGAATTGAAAGGTTACAAAGTAGGAGCCGGACGTAATTTCTCAGCGAATGAACAAATGAATGCTATTAATGTCTGTATTCTCGGAGTAGATGTTATTGATCAATTGTATGAGAAACAAAGCCCCATAGGTACGGAAATTATCGTATCTGGTATAAAATTAAAAGTCATTGGAGTACTCGAAAAGAAAGGAAACATGATGGGTGGTGGTGATGACCGCGTAGTGATTGTACCATTAGAGACAGGTCGAAAAATGGCCGTGGGAAGAAATTTAACTTTTGACATTACCACCTCTGCCGCCAAGATTAATAACCTAGATGACTTTATGGAAGAAGCGAGAGGTGTGATGCGTAAAGTACGTATGGATCCAATAGGAACGGAAGATTCCTTTAGTATTGATCGATCGGATTCTATAGCTAAGAGTTTTGAGAGTATTACAGGTTCACTACGAATTGGAGGATTTGTCATAGGTTTTATCACTTTATTGGGTGCTGCAATCGCTTTGATGAATATTATGATGGTTTCTGTGAGCGAGAGGACGCGTGAAATAGGTATTAGGAAATCATTGGGTGCTACACCTGGTAGAATTTTACAGCAATTCTTGATTGAAGCTATTGTTATTTGCTTGTTAGGTGGAATTGGTGGGATTATGTTAGCTATACCGATTGGAAACTTAATTGCACAGGGCATTAGTTCGGGAGCGGCCAGCTTTATTATTCCTTGGCTTTGGATGATGACTGGTATCATTATTTGCATTTTAGTAGGCTTATTTTCAGGAATTTATCCTGCATTTAAGGCCTCCAAAATGGATCCAGTTGAGGCTTTACGCTACGAGTAAAACAGAATTTATTCAAGGCACTCTTGCGAAAGCGAATGATTTAGCCTAGTTTTGCAATGCAATTTTGAATTGCCCAGATGGCGGAATTGGTAGACGCGCTGGTCTCAAACACCCGTGGGTGCAAGCCCGTGCCGGTTCGACTCCGGCTCTGGGTACAAGCCTCTCAAGCAATTGAGAGGCTTTGCCTTTTCTAGTGGGCTAGATTATTTTTCCAAATCCCGTAAGCCTCTTCGTATTCTCTTCGCAAAGCAGCGGATGGTTCGATTGTTTTTAACAGCTTAATGTTAGCAACAGCTTCATCTTCATTTGCATAATACCCTACACCAGCACCTGCTCCTAAAGCAGCGCCAAACGCTCCATCTGATTCTAATAACTCAACAGAAGCGCCAGAGGCATTGACGATGGCCTGAGTAAACAAATCACTCAAATACATATTCGCTAAACCCGCTTTTAATTTTTTAGGTCGAACACCTACATTGCCTAACAATTCAATTCCATAAACCATGGAGAAGGCGATACCTTCTTGAGCAGCCCGAATTATTTCAGCTGACTGATGGCGATTAAAATCAAGGTGAAGGAAACTACCCCCTATTGTTTTATTCTGAAAAATACGCTCAGCACCATTTCCGAATGGCATGCATACTAATCCGCTAGAACCAATAGCTGCTTTAGCACCTAGCCCATTCATTTGGGTATAGGACATAGTCGTGAAGAAATTCTGCTTCACCCAGCGGTTTAAAATCCCCGTTCCATTAATGCACATTAAAACACCTATACTTGCTTTAGACGCCTTATGATTCACGTGAGCGAATGAATTAACTCGATTCTCTTTATCAAATTTTAATTCATCTGAAATACCATACACTACACCAGAAGTGCCTGCGGTAGTGGCAATATCACCAGGATGTAAAACACCTAATGAATAGGCATTATTTGGTTGATCTCCAGCTTTGTAAGTAACCTTTACATTATTATTTAATCCTAATTCCTGCGCAACCGTTGATGTTACCGTACCATGATCAGAAAATAAATCATGAACAGGCGGGAATATCTCAGCAGGAAATCCATAAAACTCCATCAGATTTTTAGCAGGATGATTCTCTTTAAAATCCCACAAAATACCTTCTGATAGGGCAGAAGCTGTTGTTGTAAATTGAGACGTGAATCTACCTGCGATAAAATCCCCAGGCAATAATACTTGAGCAACTTTCTCGAAAACATTAGGTTGATTTTCTTTAACCCATGCTAACTTAGCAGCTGTGAAATTACCAGGGGAATTGAGGTAATGAGTTTGGCAAAATGACTCCCCAAGGCCTGCATACGCTTTATCTCCATATGGTGTAGCTCTAGAATCACACCAAATAATGGACGGACGCAACACTTTTGCTTCTTTGTCTACCACCACGAGGCCATGCATTTGATACGAAATACCGATGGCACCTATTCTTTTAGGATCGTATAATCCTGTCGAATTAGCTTTTAAAATACCTTGCTTAACGCAGTACCACCAATGCTCAGGATCTTGCTCAGCAAATCCGGGCTGAGGGGAAGATATTTCATTTTCAATCTCAGGAAAAGAGCATGAATAAATTAATTGTTGGTTTGCAGCATTCACAATACTAACTTTAATGGAAGAAGTTCCGACATCAATTCCGCACAGAATCATTTTAAATAGGTTTAATGTTAACAATCGGCATAAAGAAACACCAAGTTACTAGTCATTTTGCTTTATCCAATATTCAAATAAAGGTAAAATCAGGTGAAATCTACGCATTAATCGGCAAAAGTGGTTCTGGAAAAAGTACTATCGCGAAACTATTAGTCGGCTTAAGTATCGACTCGGACTACTCCGTAAAAATTAATTCCAAAGAACTTAATGATGGAATAGAACGCTTAATCCCCCAATTCAAGCAAGCAGGATACGTTCCCCAAACTTTACATCTAAAACCCTATCATACGGTATACGATTACGCTCAGATATTGTTTCAGTACTTACCTAGTAATCAGCAAGATTCAGTTATAACGAAGTATTTAAAGCATTTCTATTTAATTAAACAAAAAGACACAAAAGTTGCCTCTCTATCAGGAGGAGAACGACAAAAACTAGCCTTGTTAGAAGCGATAAGTCAGCCTATTTCTTATTTAGTATTAGATGAACCATTTAGTCAATTAGATACCGAACAAAAACTAGAGTTTTCACAAATAATAGCCTCAGTGGTTGCAGAAAGAGCTATTCCATGTGTACTTATTAGCCATGATTTAACCGATATACTTCAATTAAGTCAACGTGTAGGCATCATGGAAAAAGGAAAATTGGTCTTTCAAGGATCTTGGGAAAAGTTTAAAACTTCGCCTAACTCGGTTGTTATTAGATTAAAAAAAGCGATTCTTTCTTGGGATGATCAGATGAAAGTCCTAATTAATAACCTGAGATAGCCTTTAATTTATTTGCATTTTGATTTGTTTGTTGAACCAATTCTTTTAAAGATATTTCGAATAAATCAGCCAATTTTTGGGCTATGAGTGGGATATTTTTAGGGGAATTAGGTTTACCCCGAAAAGGCACCGGGCTTAAATAAGGTGCATCTGTTTCTAATACAATATGGCTAAGAGGTATATCTTTGATATCTTGAAATAGGGTGGTGTTTTTATACGTAATAACTCCACCAATGCCTAATAAAAAGCCTAAATCAGTCAAAACCTTAGCTTCTCTAGCATCTCCTGAAAAGCAATGAATAATACCCCTTAATTCTTTAAATTCAGGCAATTTAAAAGTCTTTATCAAGTCCGCATACGCTTTACGGCAATGAATATCAACCCATAATCCTTTTTCTAAAGCCCAGTGACATTGCTGCTTGAAAGCATCCATTTGATGTTCAGCAAATGCGGTATCCCAATAATAATCCAGACCTATCTCACCGATAGCTACCACTTTATTTCGATTTAATTCTACTTTAAGAGCAGCTAATTCTTCAAGATAATTTTCTTTTACATAGGTAGGGTGCAATCCGATCATTGGGAGTACAAAATCAGGATAGGCTGTACTTAAATTCTTTACGTCAGTCCAGGATTCAAGATCACAATTAGGCAACCAAACTTCGGTTACACCTTCCTCTTGAATTTCCTTTATATGTAAGGTTATATCTTCTTGAAAATGAACATCATACAGATGAGCGTGCGTATCGATCATAAGGCGGAACAGGATAAATTTTGAGACACGCAATACGCTAAAATAGCGGGTAAAATATTTTTCAGATGAGGAGCCGCTTTAATACTATCATGCATAACAACAATAGCCCCAGGTTTTAATAAAGGTAAAACGGAATGAAGTATAGCTTCTGAGCTCAGTGAGGAATTATAATCACCTGTTAAGACAGACCACAAAATTACGTTTGGTAGGCCTTTGTACATTTTTCTTGTAATACGACCATATGGGGGACGAAAACCGATGGAGTGGATGCCTTGTTTATTGAAAACAACATCACATGCTTCCATATCTACTTGATAGGCAGCAAAATCAACAGTCCAAGCATTTAGATGGTTCATCGTGTGATTTCCAATACTATGGCCTTCCGATTTAATTCGATCCATTATGGTAGGATGCGCCGCTGCGTTCTTGCCAATACAGAAAAAAGTAGCTTTCGAATTGTATTCTGCTAAGCATTTTAACACAAAATCCGTAATTTCAGGAGTTGGTCCATCATCAAAGGTTAAATAGATCTCACGTTCAGAATCCTTTGACCACGTAAAACGGGGAAAAAGAGAAGGAATAAACGACGGAATTTGATGAATAAACATGAGCTGATTTAATGACGCAAATTAACACTTCCACTTCAGAAAAAATAATCTTAGGGATAGATCCAGGGACGCGATTCCTAGGTTATGGTTTATTGCGCATTAATCAGGACAAGGTGACCATTTTACAATATGGTGTATTAAACTTGACTAAATACACGACACAGGGAGCTAAATTTTTAAAGATTCATGAGCGTGTTCTGGGAATCATTGAAGAGTTTTTGCCGGATGAGATAGCAATTGAATCACCTTTCTTTGGCAAAAATGTGCAGTCAATGCTCAAATTAGGCCGTGTTCAAGGAATGGTCATGTCTTTGGCCTTCTCTAAATCGATACCCATAGCCGAATACGAACCTAAAAAAATCAAACAATCAGTTACCGGAAATGGGAATGCCTCGAAGGAGCAAGTGGCTAAAATGGTCGAAATCATTGGCAATATTAAATTAGATGCCAAATTACATGATGCCACCGATGCGCTCGGTATCGCCATCTGCCATCATTTTCACAACAAAAACATAAGCTCAACAATCAAAGGGACGAAGAAGGGCTGGGGAGCCTTTGTCACTGAGAATCCAAATCGAATTAAATAAGTGTTGCTAATTGTTTATCCACTTCTTCCAAAGATTTAACAGGGGAGAAGCAATAATCTCTGATACACAATAAATAGCCCACAATACCTTCGTAAGGAATAAAAACGATCTGGTCTTTATCAATACACCAATCAAATTCGGCTAAACCATCAGCGGCACTCCCATATTTCAGCAGAGCTTTTGGATGTTCCACCCAATCCGAATAGATGCGTAACCAATTGGCAAAATAGGCGGGATGAGCGATAGCTCTATCTAAGATTTGAGATAACATATCACGACCTTCCAAGGTAAATTCAGTATTATTCGTTAAAATTCCCATCCATAAAAAAGATTCGCATAACATTGAATTAGAGGATGGCATTACCGAATCCATCACCTCCACCTTTTCTGCAATTAAATAATCCGCTTTCTTCGACCGATAAACATACAAAGCTAATTCGTTATGTCTAAAATCTTGTTGAATTTTCCCTAAAATAGCTTCCGCTTTCGCTAAATAGGCGGAATCCTTATATTGAAGATAGGTTTGAATATAGACTAGGCACAAAGCAGATAAATCATCCAAAAAGGCATAAATAGGTTCTCTCGAATAGGTGGCTTGGTGAAGCCAAATAGAACCAGACTTATATTCTATTTCGATGGCATGTAATAATTCTAAAGCTGAGGTCAAATCCTCTTGGCGACCAAATACTTGATAAACCTCTAAAAAAGCGCTCACTAACTGCGCATTCCATACTAGTATCTCTTTGGTATCCGTTCCTGGACGTACTCTTAATTTTCTCCAATCCAATAATTGCGCCATCTCTTTCTTAAAATACGCATTCAAAACAGGGCTCGATTTAAACAAAATATTACGTCCTTCTTCCCAATTGCCGTGTTTTGATATAGCGTAAGTCTTCAAAAACTCTTCATTATTTAATGCAGCTAATTCCTTATAAGTCCAGGTATAAAATAAACCTTCTACACCTTCTGAATCAGCGTCTAAAGAAGAATAATATAGTCCTTTAGGGGATTGTAATTCGCGTTTTATAAATAAAATGGTATCAAAAATCACTTCTTGATAAAGCGGATTCTTTTCCCGTTTATAAGCTTTTGTATAAGCCATTAACAGCTGTGCATTATCATATAACATCTTTTCAAAATGAGGGCAAAACCACTCTGAATCGACTGAATAGCGCGAAAAACCTCCGCCAACTGCGTCATAAATACCACCTTGTGCCATTTTTTCTAACCAAGTTTGGGTTAAAACAGGCACTCCTAATTCTACTGAAAGACTAGATGGCAGCGTATATAAAAACTGAATTAATGAGGGAAGAGGGAATTTAGGTGCTTTGTTAATACCGCCGAATATGGGATCCAATGCAATCTTAATTTTATTGACTGCAGCTGGAATGACGAGTGAAACCTCGTTCAAATCCGTATGAGCGAAGAAAGTGGCGTTCTCAGATAAGCTATCGGCAAATCCATCAGCAGATTTAGCTAATTCTTCCCGGTTATTCTTGAAAGCATTATGTATCGAATGCAATAATTGAATCCAATTATCGCGTTTAAAATAGGTGCCCCCATAAAATGGTTTTTGATCAGGCATTAGAAAAACATTTAAAGGCCATCCTCCATTTAATCCCATCTGATGCAAAGCCTCCATGTATACCATATCCACATCTGGGCGTTCCTCCCGATCTACCTTGATATTGACAAAATACGCATTCATGATAGAAGCAACCTCTTCATTTTCAAATGATTCGTGCTCCATCACATGACACCAATGACAAGCGGCGTACCCAATACTAACTAAAATGGGTTTATCCTCCTTTTTAGCGCGTTCTAAAGCCTCAGGACCCCAGGGTTCCCAATGAACTGGATTGTTTTTATGTTGCAATAAATAGGGGGAAACTTCTGAGCCGAGCTTATTCATCCGAAATAGTAAAAATAGATTCGTAAATTTGCACAAAATACTTGTATGATTGACCAAAGAGATTTCGTTCTTAGCCCAGAAATTGCCCATTCGCCTGAAAAATTAGCTGAGTTTCTGACAGCTGAAATGGGTGCGGCATTTTTAGAATCAACGAAATATCGTATTGAAAAAAGGTCAATCGACGCTAGAAGCAGACAAATCAAAGTAAACCTTCGCATAGGTTTCTACGAAAAAGACTACGATTTTAGTCTTTCTGCTCAATTGCCATCCTTACCCAAATCAGCTAAAAAAGTATTGATTATCGGTTCAGGACCGGCTGGATTATTTGCCGCGATAGACTTAGTAAAAAAAGGAATCAAACCCATCGTCATCGAACGAGGCAAGGACGTCAGAGAACGTAGAAGAGATCTTGCTGCTATTAACCGCTTCAATTTAGTGGACCCTGATTCCAATTATTGTTTTGGAGAAGGGGGAGCAGGAACCTATTCGGATGGTAAATTATATACGAGAAGTACGAAGAGAGGGGACATCAAAGGAGTTTTAGAAACCTTTGTGGCCCATGGTGCCAATAGCGATATCTTATTTGAAGCACATCCACACATCGGTACGAATAAATTACCAGGTATTATTGCATCGATGCGCGACGCAGTGATTGCTGCAGGTGGTGAAGTACATTTTAATCACCGGGTAATTGATTTCATCATTGAGAAAAAATCTATCAAAGGAGTTATTTGCAAGAATGAGGAAGAATTTCAGGCAGATCGATTATTATTAGCTACAGGCCATTCTGCACGTGATATTTTCCAATTATTGCAAGACAAAGGGGTGGCTATCGAGGCTAAACCTTTCGCCATAGGGGTCAGAATTGAACACCAGCAATCCTTTATTGATCAAGCACAATACAAAGTAAAAAAACGCCCAGAGTATTTACCACCAGCCAGTTTTAGTCTAGTAACTCAAAGTAATTTCGAAGGTATACAACGAGGTGTTTTCTCCTTCTGTATGTGTCCAGGTGGCTTTATTGTACCTTCAGCCACTTCGCCAAATCAAGTGGTGGTGAATGGAATGTCGCCTTCAAGACGAGATTCTAAGTATGCTAATTCGGGAATTGTGGTAAGCATTGTAGAGCAAGATTTATCGAGATACAAGGAATTCGGTGCTTTGGCAGGTATGCAAATGCAGGAAGAGATTGAACAAAAAGCAGGAACTTTAGTAGGAGGGTCCCAAAAAGCCATCTCCCAATATACCCTCGATTTTATACAGGGAAAAGCGAGTAATTCTGCTCATCCGACTAGCTATGTTCCAGGATTAGAGCCAGGCGAGATGCGGGAATTCTTACCGGATTATATATCTGAACCTTTAGCTCAAGGATTTCAGGACTTCAACAAGAAAATACCTGGGTTTTCCTCTAATTTAGGCCAGATCATTGGATTAGAGAGTCGTACCTCGTCACCGGTTAAAATACCACGGGATAAAGAAAGCTTAGAGCATCCACAGATTAAGGGCTTGTACCCTTGTGGAGAAGGAGGCGGTTATGCCGGAGGAATCATGTCAGCCGCCTTAGATGGCATTCGTTGTGCGGAAGCCATTGCTAATTCATTCTAATCATGATGGATTACAAACATTTCAAACAGTTACAGCAAGAAGTCCTGAATCGTCCTGAAATAAAAGAAAAGGCAAAACCAGCGGCAATCGTTATCATCATTGTAGAAGATGAACTAGAGCCACAACACCTTGTTTTAATCGAACGAAATCAATATGACGGACACCACAGTGGCCAAATGGCATTCCCAGGCGGAAAGATGGATCCCACGGATATGAATTTACGTGAGACAGCAGCACGGGAAGTTTGGGAAGAAATAGGAGTGGAGATCGATTCTGCTTCTCTAAACTATGTGACAGAACATTGGATAAACGTCTCTAATTATTGGATTACTGCCTTTTCTGTGCGCATCAATAAAAAGCTGAGCTACGATTTAAATAAAAGAGAAATTAATCGTATTTTTGAAATACCTGTGTCTTTCTTTCAAGATCCGGCTAATCTACAACCTTATGAAGTTAGCTACGATGGAAATAAAATCCTGAGTCCTTCCTTTGTGTATGAAGGGAACTTAATTTGGGGAGCCACAGCGTTAATTATGTACCAACTCTTCCACGGAGAAGAATAATAGCGATTATTACTATGAGTGAAACAGCGGACGGCGCACTACAGAATCAAATTGCGGTAGCAGGGATGTATGAGAATTGGTTCTTAGAATATGCTTCTTACGTTATATTAGAGCGCGCGGTTCCTGCCGTGGAGGACGGTTTAAAGCCTGTTCAGCGTCGTATTTTGCACGCATTGAAGGAAATGGACGATGGCCGTTTCAATAAAGTGGCTAATGTGATTGGACAGACGATGCAATACCACCCACACGGGGATGCATCTATCAATGATGCGATTGTTAATTTAGGCCAAAAAGAGCTTTTATTTGATTGTCAAGGTAACTGGGGCGATAACCGAACAGGCGATAGCGCAGCGGCGGCCCGTTATATCGAAGTACGTTTATCTAAATTTGCCAGTGATGTTGTATTTAACAACCAGACCACGGAATGGCAGATGTCCTACGATGGTCGCAAGCGTGAACCCGTTACTCTTCCTATTAAATTCCCGCTACTACTTGCTCAAGGTGTAGAAGGTATTGCCGTAGGTTTGGCAACCAAAATTATGCCGCATAATTTCTGTGAAATTATTCAGGCTTCCATTGATATTTTAAATAACAAGAAAGTAGAATTATATCCCGATTTCCTATTAGGCGGAATGATGGATGCGTCGAATTATAACGATGGTTTACGGGGTGGAAAGATCCGTATTCGCGCTAAAATCGATGAATTAGATAAGAAGACGCTTGTTATCACCGAGATTCCTTTTACGACTACCACCACCTCTTTGATTGATTCGATCATCAAAGCAAATGATACGGGTAAGATCAAGATTAAGAAGGTGATTGATAATACGGCGAAGGACGTAGAAATTCAAATCCAATTAGCTCCGGGTATTTCCCCTGACGTGACGATTGATGCGCTTTACGCCTTTACGGATTGTGAAGTATCTATTTCTCCGAATGCCTGTGTGATTATCGAAGATAAGCCACATTTTATGGGTGTAGGTGAAATTCTGCGTGTATCTACGAATCAAACAGTCGATCTACTTCGCCAAGAATTAGAGATCCGGAAAGGGGAGTTGATGGAAAAGGTGCTATTTAGCTCTTTGGAAAAAATATTCATCGAAAACCGCATCTACCGCGACATCGAAGAATGCGAAACTTTCGAATTAGTCATTCAAACGGTTGATAAAGGCTTAGAACCTTATAAGAAAGATTTCTACCGCGAGATTACAGAAGAGGATATTTTAAAGTTATTAGAAATTCGTATCAAGCGTATTTCAAAATTCGACAGCTTCAAGGCAGACGAATTAATGAAGCGTTTACTAGACGAGTTAGCCGAAGTGGAAGACCATTTAGCTAATTTGATTCGCTACGCGATTGATTACTTCAAAAACTTATTAGCTAAATACGGCAAGGGAAGAGAGAGACGTACAGAAATCAAAAATTTCAATACTATCTCAGCCACTGTAGTTGCTGCAGCTAATCAAAAATTATACGTTAACCGCGAAGATGGTTTCATTGGTTATGGTATAAAGAAAGACGAATACGTAATGGATTGCTCGGATATCGATGATATCATCGTTTTCCGTTCTAACGGAACATGCGTTGTCACTAAAGTACAAGAGAAAGTATTTGTGGGTCGTGACATCATCTATTGCTCTGTATTCAAGAAAAATGACGACAGAAAAGTGTATAACCTAGTTTATCTAGATGGAAAGTCTGGTACATCATATGTTAAGCGTTTCAAAGTCACTTCAGTTACTCGCGATCGTGAATACAAAGTGAGCAGTGATAATGCCAAATCAAAACTTACCTATTTCTCCGCCAATGAAAACGGCGAGGCGGAAGTAATCCAAATCAGCTTAACGGCTAATTGCACCGCTAAAATAAAGCAATTTGACTATGATTTTGCCAAATTAGCGATCAAAGGGCGGGAGTCCCTAGGCAATATGCTGACTAAGTATCCAGTACGAAAGATTACCATGAAATCCGCGGGTGTTTCTACCTTAGGTGGGGTGGATATTTGGTATGATCCGACAATTGGGCGTTTAAATCGTGATGGACATGGAGATCATATTGGCAATTTCGAGCCCAATGATAGCATTTTAGCCATCTACTCATCTGGAAACTATGAGTTGACGAATTTCGAATTAACGAATCGCTATCCAGCTGAAGAAATAATGTACCTGAAGAAATTTGAACCTCAGTCCATTATCACCGCTGCCTATTTCGACGGATCTAATAAAACACACTTGATCAAGCGTTTCCATTTAGAAACCACTTCATTAGACAAGAAATTCTTGTTCATTTCTGATCACAAAGCAAGTAAATTAATTGCAGTTACTGATAATTATGCCCCGAATGTGCAGATTAAGCATAAACCAGATGGCAAAACAAACGAATTAGAAATTATCCCAATTGATGACTTAGCTGAGGTTCGCGGATGGAAGGCGTTGGGGAGTAAGTTGAATTATCCGAAATTAGTGGACTTAACATTTTTAGAAACGGAAGAAGAGGCGCCTGTTAGCGAAAAAGCGTCACCAGTAGAAGCAGAAGCTGAAGAAGTAGAAGTAGAAATTCAAGCAGAAGTCGAAATAGAGTCGGAGGAAGAGCAAGTCGTAGAGGAAGTAAACGTGACAAACGACGAACCTGAATTTGTCGTTAATTTTCCTTCTGAGAAAGAAGAAATACAGACAGAGGAGAAGGAAGATATACCATTTGAAATCAAAAATCCACCAACTGGGGAGCAGTTAGGCCTATTTTAATGGAGTTAAAGCTGAATAATCCGAAAACTTTGAATGCCTGGGCCTTTTATGACTGGGCAAATTCAGTTCATTCTTTAACGATTACTTCAGCCATTTTTCCCATTTATTTTCCTAATGCAGCCGTCACTTTAGGCAGTGACACACCTGGCATTATTAATATACTAGGTTTTGAGTTAAGCAACACGGTTGTTTTCTCCTACTCGATTTCACTCGCTTTTTTAGCACTAACTTTTTTAATGCCATTCCTTTCTGGAATTGCAGATTATACAGGTTCAAAGAAAAGCTTCATGCGTTTCTTTTGCTACCTAGGGTCACTTAGTTGCATTGCCCTGTTTTTCTTTAGCAAAGGACATTATTATATTGGAACACTAGGATTCCTATTTTCAATTATTGGTTGGGGTGGAAGTATGGTATTCTATAATAGCTTTTTGCCCGAAATAGCTAGCCCAGACCGTTTTGATAGATTAAGTGCGAAAGGTTTTACTTTAGGATATATCGGTTCGGTCTTATTATTAGTCCAAAACCTTACCATGCTCTTAAAACCAGAATGGTATGGTGGGATTGGAGGCGAAATGGCAGCGCGAGTTTCTTTTTTAACTGTCGGTATATGGTGGTTAGTGTTTGCGCAAATACCTCTTCATTATTTACCTGATTCGAAGGCTAAGGAAAAAGACACCAATCAATGGTGGCTGGGCGGTTTTAATGAACTCAAGAAAGTTTTTAAAGAAGTATCGCTTAATAAGGAGATTAAAAATTTCTTAGTAAGCTTCTTCTTATTCAATATGGGTGCACAAACGGTAATGTATTTAGGTGCCTTATTTGGTAGTCAAGAATTACATTTACCCGAAGATGCCCTGATTATTACAATTCTATTGATCCAATTAGTGGCTATTCCGGGGGCTTATTTTTGTGCCCGTTTATCTGGTTGGGTGGGGAATATAAAAGCGCTTGGCTTGATTGTCTTCGTTTGGATAATCGTCTGCGCCTATGCTTACACGGTCACGACGCAGTTCAATTTCTATTTATTAGCTACTGCCATCGGTTTTGTGATGGGAGGAATTCAATCAAATAGCAGAGCCACCTATGCAAAATTGTGCCCAAAAGGGGAGAAGGACACCGCCTCGTACTTCAGCTTCTATGACGTATGCGATCGCATGTCAACGGTAATAGGTACGTTTATGTTTGGCCTAATTATTCAATTAACAGGCAATATGCGCATCAGTATATTAGTTCTCACTTTTGTTTTTGGCGCTAGTTTAATCTTCTTAAGACCCTTATTACTAAGCCCTAAGGCAAAAGCTATATGGGAATAATATTTCTTTCCGTTGCCTGTTTCCATGAATCTGGAATATGAGCGAGGATTTCGACCTCTAAAGCCTTTACAATGGCCTTTCTAGAATAAGATGTAGCATGAACAAGCGCAACTTCTCTAACGGGCTTCGGTTCAGGTAAGGTATACACTTTCTCTTTCAATTTAGGATCTAGGTAGTCAACGAACATTTGAGGAATGATGGTCTGGCCAAAACCCTGATCGGCTAACCGCACAATCGTTTCCATACTTCCCGTCTGGTAGGTCATATTTGTCCCAATTAAAGGACCTGTGGGTAAATTACAAATTGAATTTACTTGACTAGACAAACAGTGGCCCTCTTCTAAAAGCCATAATTTGGCAGGATCTAAAGTAGACTTTAGTTTAGAACCATCCTCCTCCCACACATTAGAATAAAGAAATAACTCCTCATAATAGAGCGGTATTTCAACCAGCGAATCATTCAATGGGGTGACCAAAATCCCGATATCTATCTTGCCTTCCTTTATCCCTTTCTTAATGTTTGCTGTAGTAGTCTCTGCAATCTGTATACTCAAATCAGGAAATTTCAATTGAAAATCGGCTAAAAATTTAGGCATCAAATAGGGGGCAATAGTAGGAATAACGCCAATAGAAACGGATCCATTCACTTGGTTCGACCAACCTTTGGATAAGGAGAGGATCGAATTACTCTCACTTAAAATAGCTCGTGCCTTATTGATGATATCTCTTGCCTCTATCGTAGGAACTAAAGGTTTTGCCTTACGGTCAAACAAGGTCATATTTAATTCATCCTCTAGCTTTTGTACTTGCATACTCAAGCTAGGTTGTGAAACACAGCAAAAATCGGCGGCCTTGGAAAAACTTTGAAAGTCAGCAAGCGCTACAATGTACTCTAATTGGGTTATGGTCATACTATAATTAAAAACTATACAAATATAGAAAATATAGATTTGACTAATAAGTTAATTAAGAAGATCTTTGCATCACAATTTAAATAGAACAATAAACCAACAAATACAGATGGCAAATCACATGTTAGGATTAGGAAGTCAATTTCCAACGTTTTCAAAAACTGCGGTTGTTTCTTTAGAGCAAGGAAAAGAATTCGCAACTATTACTTCAGAAGATCACAAGAAAGACGGAAAATGGTTAGTTATGTTCTGGTGGCCAAAAGATTTTACTTTTGTTTGCCCGACTGAAATCGCAGAATTTAACCGTCGTGCAGGAGATTTCTCTGATCGTGATGCGGTTTTAATCGGAGCATCTACAGATTCAGAGTTCGTACATGCAGCTTGGAGAAGAGATCACGACGATTTACGTGGATTGAAATTCCCGATGTTAGCGGATACTTCTAAGAGCCTAGCAGAAGAATTAGGTATTTTAACGGAAGGTGAGAAAGTTGCTTACCGAGTTACTTACATCACAGACCAAGATGGTGTTGTACGTTGGGTATCAGCTAACGACCTTTCAGTAGGACGTAACGTAGACGAAGTTCTACGCGTATTAGATGCTTTACAAACAGACGAGCTTTGCCCATGTAACTGGAAAGCTGGCGACGCAACTTTATAATTATCTTTTAGCCCCAGGATTCCCTGGGGCTATTAAATTCATCCAACATGAGTGAAACTAAAGACAACTTATTAGCAGAGATCAATATCCCTGCTACAGAATCGTTCGCCCTTTTAGATACCTTAGATACTGCGGATCACCGCTATATCAAAGATCTAAAAATTAATGTTTCGAACGCCTTACGCGCGCAAACATTAACGGAGAAAGAGGCTATCCTATTAGCTTTGGCCGTATCTGTAAACCAAAAACACACGAGAACAATTGACTCACTAACTGAATTAGCTCTTACAAAAGGAGCTACAGACGCTGAGATCAACGAAATTCATGCCTTGGTTTCTTTATTAAATGCAAACAATATCTTCTACCGCTTTAAGCACATGGTAGACAAAGAATATTACAATACGGCTCCAGCTGGTATACGCATGTCCATCATGATGAATCCAGTATTAGGGAAAGAGTTCTTTGAATTAGCCAGCTTAACAGTCTCAGCCATCAATGGTTGTGAAATGTGTGTTACTTCACATGAGCAATCGGTGAAGAATCACGGAGCGACAGAAGCGAGAATATTAGATGCTATCAGACTAACGGCGATCATTAAGAGTTTGATCGTTCTTTTGTAATAATTTAGTTTTAGGTTGAATTTAAAAGGAGGGGAGCAATTTTCTCCTTTTTTTATTCCATTGGAATTAACGTAAACTCAACCCGACGATTGATTCGTCTCGTATCTTCCAATAAATTATTCGCTATCGGTTTAGCGCCACCCCAACCTTTTGTTTTTATTCTTGCAGCATCAATTCCTTTCGAAGCTAAGTAGGCTTTTACATTATCAACACGTTCTATTGATAATTTCAAGTTATCATTCCAATCTCCTTGATTATCCGTATGACCCTCTAAAAGAATCTGATATGAAGAGTTTTCAAGTAAAATTTGAACTACTTTATCCAGTTCCATCTCAAATCCTTGCTTTAACTCAGCCTTACCTTGGTCAAAACTGATATTAGCTATTGAATACGATTTATTTGGCTCAACAGTTTGCATGATGAAATTTTGATTCAATGAACTAAAACTTTTCAAAGAACTGAAATCAAAATTTTCAGATTTATTTAAAAAGCCGGGCTTCTTCACCTGAACTGAAAATGGCTTTTTGGCCGGCCACATAAAACTATAATCTCCCACATAAGGATCATAATCAATCGATAATGTATCCAATGGATTAAGCTTTGACTTAATTAAGATTCGAGCAGGCATTTGCTCCTTCGTCTTAAGATTAATAACCTGACCATTCATCTGAACAAGAGTCAATGGCTTAGCTTTTTCCGGGATTTTAATGCGAAAAATATCCTCAGCACCTAACGAATTTTCAGTAGAGCTAAAATAAGCATAATCACCTTTAGCAGAGACAGAGAAATAACCATCCCATTGGGGAGTATTGACAATAGGGCCTAAATTTTCAGGTAATGACCAGTTTTGCCAGGTATCATCTAAACGTCGCGTTAAAAAGATATCATTATTACCAAAGCCCACATGACCACTCGAAGAAAAATACATCGTCACTCCATCTGGAGCAATAAAAGGAGTAGATTCCGCCTCACCGGTATTAACAGAAAAACCGATATTTTTAGGCTCAGACCACGTATCATCCGTATTTAAAAAAGACACATAAATGTCTTTACCACCGAATGAATCCTTTGTCTCAGTAGTCATCAATAATACCTTACCATTAGGTGCTAATGTATACTCTGAAAACTCCGACTTATTCTTGAAATTAACTATTTTCAAAGCTTTAGGAAAACTCCATTCACCTGTTCTTAATAAAAATGAAAAAGATACACCTTTCTCCATCGTACCGTCTTTTCCATAAACATTATTTAGCAACAAGGTTTTACCATTAGGAGTAATGCCGCAAACGGCGTTGTTCTCATCGTTATTAATAGGAGGAGAAAATAATGTCGCTTTATTCCAAAGTTTATCCGAAGCGGACCAGGTAGAAACCCATATATCTTGGTTCTTATTAGATCCATAGTTATCCGGGTGTTTCCATCGAGTGAAATACAATTTTTGTCCGTCTGGACTCACTACAGGACAAATCTCATTGAATTTCGAATTAATAAAATTCCCTAAATTCTCTCTTGCCATAAAGGCATTAGGATCAGCTTGCAACTTAATACTTTGTTCAATGGGTTCATCGCTATCTGAAATACCAATGGCATCTATTTGAGAAAAACCCTTCACTCGCATCGAATTAAAAGAAATTTTAAGACTCTTTAAACGAAAATTAGTTTTAGTAGGTAAATTTATGGTAGATACCTGAGAACCAGATGTATTATATCCAGAAGAAAAAGATTTTAAAGGATAAATCTTATTATTAAGATCTAAACCTTCTACTGAACTGATCGTACCCGCTCCAAAATTCTCAAAAATAGCCACTTGTTTAATGGCCATTAACGTATCAAATGAAACAATAATATATTCACCATCAGGATTATCAGGTGTCATACTTTGCCAAGCGCTGGGGCTTGCAACCATTTTTGGATATTTACTCGGTCGACCTAAGGCATGTATAGCCCTAAATTCCTTACCTAATAATGGATCCTTATATTCACTGGAAACAGAAATAACTTGAGAGGCCCATTTAACTTTTTGGGCGAAAGTAACGGTGGACATAAAAATCAACAAGATGCAGATTCTGACACCCATCGGATTAATTTGCTACAGTCAACAATTCAGTTATAGTAGCCTTAGGATCAGCCGAAGCAAAAACAAAACTACCTGCGACTAATACATTTGCGCCAGCATGATATAAATCAGCAGCATTTGCCATCGTAACACCACCATCAATTTCAATTTTCAAGGTGGTATTTCCAGCTTTAGCAGCCATCTCAGCTACACGTTTTGTTTTGTTGATAGCATTAGGGATGAATTTTTGTCCTCCAAAACCCGGATTAACCGACATAATTAAGGCCAGATCCAAATCAGCAATAATATCTTGATACACTTCTACAGGCGTACCAGGATTGATGGCTACACCTGCTAAACAACCAGCATCTTTAATTTGCTGAATCGTACGGTGAACATGAGGACAAGCTTCGTAGTGAACGGTGATGACTTTAGCGCCTGCTTTGGCAAAAGTCGTAATATATTGCTCCGGCTTTTCGATCATCAAGTGAACATCTAAAACCTTCGTAGCAACTTTATTAATCGCCTCAAGCACGGGGAAACCGAAAGAAATATTGGGAACAAATACCCCATCCATCACATCAATATGAATCCATTCTGCAGCGGATTCATTCAACATTTGAACCTCTGAACCAATGTTCAAAAAATCACACGCTAAAACCGAGGGGGCAATGATCAAATTTCTCATATGACAAAGGTATAAAATATTCCCAAACCTTGTTTCACGCTTGATTCCAAATGAATTAAGTTTTAATTTCGATTATGGATATTAATCAGCGAATGAATGAACTCATTGTGAAGATCAATCTTTACAATGAGGCCTATTATCAAAGAAATGAAAGTCTAATTACAGATCAGGCTTTCGATCAATTATTAGCTGAATTAATCAAATTAGAGTCAGAGAATCCACTTTTTGCTCGCTCTGATAGCCCTACACAAAAAGTGGGCGGTACCATCACCAAAGAATTTAAATCCGTTACGCACCAATTCCCCATGCTTTCTTTAGGTAATACCTATAATGAAAGTGATTTAAGGGATTTTGATGAGCGGGTAAAAAAGGGTTTAGAAGGCGAGTCCTTCGAATATGTATGTGAATTGAAATTTGATGGAGTGGCTTTGTCGTTTTGGTATACGAATGGAGTATTACAAAAAGGGGTAACAAGAGGCGATGGTACAAGAGGAGATGACATCACGGCTAATGTTAAGACGATAAAAAGTTTACCTACTCGGATTAATTCTACTCTTTTACCATCGACCTATGAGATAAGAGGAGAAGGGTATATGCCTATCACTTCATTCGATCGGATTAATTCAGAGAAAATAGCGAAAGGGGATCAACCCTTAGCCAATCCCCGAAATGCAGCCTCAGGTACTTTTAAAATGCAGGATTCAGCGGAAGTAGCTCGTCGGGATATGGAATGCTTTATATACTCTTATTTAGGCAATGAAAATCCATTTAATAGCCATTCCGAAGCTTTAGAGCATTTGAAATCGGTCGGATTTAGCATTTCGCCTACCTATCGCGTTTGTGCCTCTATCGATGAAGTACTGACCTACATTGAAGATTGGGCTGACAAGAGAAACGATCTTCCCTTGAATACGGATGGAATTGTCATTAAGGTAAATGATTTTGGACAGCAGGAACGTTTAGGTTTTACAGCCAAATCTCCTCGCTGGGCTATCGCCTTCAAATATCCATCCGAAATTGCACGGACACGCATTAATTCAGTTTCCTACCAAGTGGGGCGAACCGGCAATGTAACGCCCGTCGCAAATTTAGAACCAGTTTACCTAGCTGGAACAGTCATTAAACGCGCTTCTATTCATAATTCGAATGAAATGGAACGTCTAGATTTACGAGAAGGAGATACAGTATTTATTGAAAAAGGGGGAGAAATCATCCCTAAAATAACAGGTGTGGATACCTCGGCTAGGAAGGATGGTTCTTCGTTTATCTTCCCACACGCATGTCCTTCGTGTGATACAGAGTTAATACGCTTAGAAGGAGAAGCGAACCATTATTGTCCAAACGACACAGGCTGTCCTCCTCAGATTAAAGGTAAGATCGAACATTTTATTGCCCGTAAAGCATTGAACATTGAGAATATCGGAACCGAAACGGTGGATCTGTTATTTGAAAAGGGTATTGTCAGAAATGTGGCAGATTTATATGATTTAAGTGCCGAAAAATTCATTGGATTGGAGGGTTTTCAAGCTAAATCGATCCAAAACATATTAAATAGCATCGAAAATTCTAAATCTATTCCGTTTAGGCAGGTATTGTTCGGCTTAGGCATTAGACATGTAGGTGCCACCATCGCTGAAAAATTAGTAATGCATTTTCACTCGCTAGAAAACCTAATTCAAGCAAGTTTAGAAGAATTAATCGCTGTTTCCGAAATAGGGGAGCGTATTGCCGTGAGTGTTCTTTCGTTTTTCGAAAACGCCGAAAACCAAGCAATCATCCAACGTTTGAAATATGCAGGTGTACAATTTTCTGAAGAAATAAACGAAATAGTTTTAGAAACCACCGCACTAGAAGGCAAAAGTTTTGTAATTTCGGGAGTATTCACCCATTTCGACCGGGATGAGTTAAAAGCAAAAATCATCGCTAACGGCGGCAAAGTCGTTTCCAGTATTTCTGCCAAATTAGATTACCTTGTAGCTGGGGAAAATATGGGACCAGCTAAATTGGAAAAAGCCAATTCATTATCCATACCAATTATTTCGGAGAACGAATTTATAGCCCTCCTTTCTTAGATTATGCAATCATTACCTAAATTTCACGGCGTTGCGCCAGCTTTAGTTACACCAATGAACGAAGATCGTTCGATTAATTGGGGTGGACTTAAGAAATTAATACAACACGTGACAACCGGTGGAGTAGATTATTTAGTTGTTCAAGGAACCACTGGAGAATCTGCCACCACCACTTCTGATGAAAAGAAACAAATCGTTTCAACCATTCAAGAAGCGAACATCAAGAATCTCCCTATTGTTTACGGTTTAGGTGGAAACAATACCGATTCGCTATTAGCTCAAATAAAAAACACTTCATTTGAAGGGATTGACGCTATTTTATCCGTTTGTCCTTATTATAACAAACCAAGCGCCAGAGGAGTTATTGCTCATTACGAGGCTATCGCTGATGCCTGCCCAGTTCCAGTCATCATGTACAATATTCCCGGAAGAACGGGAATTAATATGTCAGCAGAAACGGTTTTAAAATTAGCGGAACATAAAAATATTATTGGAATTAAAGAAGCTTCTTGTATCATCGAACAATGTATGGAGATTGTCTACCATAAATCGGATGACTTCCTTTTAATTTCTGGGGACGATGTTCAGGCTGTTCCGATTATTTCTGTTGGTGGAGTAGGAGTGATGTCTGTAATTGCGAATGCATTTCCTCAGCAATTTACCACCATGATCCACCGTGCTTTAGCTGGTGACTTTAAATCAGCTTCTAAGGAATTAGGGAAATTCTTAACCATTGACCCTTATTTATATGAAGAAGGAAATCCAGTTGGAGTGAAGAAATTGTTAGAGAACCAAGGCTTATTTGGGGCTCAGGTACGCATGCCATTGGCAAGTGCATCACCAGAATTAGGAAAAAAATTAGCTCAAATCAGTTCACAAGAAGGTTTAAATAAATAGAATATGTTTGTACACGTTGTAAATTTTTGGTTAAAAAAAGGTTTAAGCAAGGAGGATATCGCCTTATTTGAAGCCGGTGTTCAATCTCTTGCAGAAATTGAAACAGTTGATGTGTTTAGTGTAGGTAAACCTGCAAATACAGATCGTCCTGTGATAGATCGTTCTTATGATTATTGCTTACTAACAACATTTGAAGAGGAGAAGGGACATGATTATTATCAGACTGCACCTATCCACTTAGAATTTATTAAAAATTGTGCCCACCTTTGGGATAAAGTATTAATCTATGATTCAGAAAGCATGTAAGCTACTTCTTGTAGTAGGAGTGGTAGGGTGTTCTAAACATGTTAAGCCGTCTTCGTATTATTCGAATGATTTTAAAAATGGTGGAGTCGAGCGACATGATGGTTTGGGTTTCGAAATTCCCGTTAAATACGATATTGATGTAGTATATTTCAATGAAACTCCTAAGTCAAGCTTTGAGGAAATCGAAACGATCAAAATGTCAGGTGAGGTTCCATTAGAGAATAATCAGACACAAAATGGAAAAATGCTTTACAGAGGTAATCACCAGGATAAAAAGCAGGAGATATTACGCTTGATGGTCGAAAAGGCGATGGAACTAGGAGCTACGGCTCTAGTTGATGTGAAATATTCGGTTTATAGCACGCAAACAGCTAATGGATTTACCTTTACTGGAAAAGCGGTTCGTTACGTGTTGAAATAAACCGATAAGCTTCTAAATTGGATATTAACACGGGTCCTCTAGAGCCGGTAAATCTAATTTGGAAGCTTTTTAGTTTCCGCTCTTTGAAGGTAATCATTCGTTTATGGCCGATCGTACCTGATTTGATCACTTCTTTTATTCCTGTCTCATCCACTAATTCTACTTCAAAGCTGCTTACACGCTGTCCTAAAGCAATGGGTTCTTGAAGCATAATGGTATTTACTTTTTGAACAAAATTTAAATCCACTTTGATCAAATTATTCTTTTCAGATGCCATCCAATAGGTGGAATTCTTTCCATCAAACAAGGGATCTACAGAGTTACCCTTCAAAAGATTAACAAGCGATTTAGCCCGAATAGCTGCAAAACCCATCAAAGAGGCTGAATCATTTTCATGAATTAATCCACGTGTATCAACCGGAATATTTAATAATAAATTAGCATTGCGCCCCACTGAGGCTACATAAATCTTTAATAAAGAATCCGGGGTCTTTACTTTATCATCTTGATCTGGGTGATAATACCAACCTGGTCGAATGGAAACATCTACTTCAGGTGAAACCCAATGCGTCCCATTTTCTTGACCATTTCGGTAATTATCAAAGTCTAAACATCCTGGATAAATTTTGTCTCGTAAAATCGGGCTCCACATCGTATCATAGGCATAACCTCTTTCATTTCCAACCCAACGAATATCAGGTCCTGCATCAGAAAATTGAACCGCGTTCGGTTGGTATTTATTAACCATGGAATGAAAGAGCGGCCAATCGTACACTTGTTTCCTCCCGTTTGGACCTTCTCCATTTGCCCCATCGTACCAAAACTCAAAAATAGGACCATAATTGGTTAATAACTCCTCCTGCATTTTGGCGTACACCTGATTATACTTATCTGTACCATAATCTGGATGAAAACGATCCCAGGGCGATAAATAGATTCCGAGTTTTAACCCATACTTCTTGCAAGCTTCAGATAAATCTTTAACCACATCGCCTTTTCCATTTTTCCATGGTGATTTGGCCACTGAATGGGTAGTATATTTAGAAGGATAAAGTGCGAAGCCATCATGGTGCTTTACCGTCAAAATTAATCCTTTCATTCCTGCCTTCTTAGCGATTCTAGCCCATTGATTACAATCTAAGGCACTCGGATTAAAAGAAGAAGGACTTTCTTTACCTTCACCCCACTCCACATTCGTAAAGGTGTTCATATTAAAATGAATGAAGCCATAATACTCTAATTCTGACCAGGCTAATTGCTTTGCAGAGGGAATAGGATAGACGGGGCTAACCTTTTGAGCGAAAATGGAAGTACTTAATATGGTAAGAAGGAGCGTAAATCGAAACATCAGAATTCAGAATAAAGAAATAAGTTTTCAAAAATGGTTTGACCTTGATTAGGAATTGCTCGGAATAAAGGATTAAAGCCAAACCAAATAATTTTACCCTTATCCATTTCTTTTACACCCAATATCAAAGAATTAGCTAACTGAGCTTTTTTATTTGATCCTACAAACCCCATGATAGTGGGCTTAGATGATGTCTTCAGTACTGGCGTAAAATCTTTTGGAAGCTTAACAAAATCAGCAACCTGATTTAAGATATACATCGAATTTTCATTTATTCTAAATACCAATGGATGCGTCTTTTCCACTTCCACTTGTAACATATTTCCCGAGGTTGAATTAGACAATTCAGCTCTTTCGCGCATGGCATAAGTAGACGTATGTTTAGCGGTATCCTCTTTAGCAACTAAATCTTTATCCTCTATAATTTTACGAGCCCCTTCCATAAGTATCAGTTTTCCACCTTTCTTTACCCAATCCATTAATAGTATCGAATTTGTATTGGATAGGGCACCATGCTTTCCATCAGGGAAAATAAGGTGTGTATAGTGAAATAAATTTGACCTAAACAATTGATTTGATGGAATAAAGGCAGGTTTGAATCCGTATTTCTGAGTCAAAAAATAAGCTAGTTCACCCTGTTGATTTACATCATTTGTAGGATCTACTACAACTGCAATTTTGGGAACAAAAACAGATTTGTAATGAGTAGAACCTAAATCAAAATTATCCGATGATTTAAACGAATCTAAACTAGAAAGTTGAATAGATCTATTCGATGCAAACTTTAACAATTCAGCTCTCTGTAAATCAGTTAATTTTAAACTAGTAATCGTAACAATTCCCGACTTATTCAACGCATCATTATAGGTCACTATAGCGCCCAAGTCAATAGCATATTTAATTAATTCTTGACTTGATTTATAATCAACAATGGTGAATTGATATGCTAATTTCTTTTCATTTAATGAGGACTGCTTAACTTCATTTTGATTCTTGGATGGGCCAAAAACATTTTCATTTAGTCCAAATGCTTTCAATCCATTTAATTGAAACAAGTTCCACGCCGTTATATCATAGGTTAGAGAATCCTCTAATGCGATTGTCGGATCCAATAAAGCCTGAATCAAAGGTGCCGATGGTTGTTTTGCTGAAATGAGTAAACCATGTTTATTTAAAGGAATAGCTACCTGCTTCATGGATGTGTATTCATAGGCAGGAACACTTTTTACTACATCTGTGTAGGAGAACGATATATTATTTTTAATCAACAACTGTTTAAAGTCTTGAGCTTTCACTAATTCTTCTTCAGGGACAAAATAGTAAGCATACTTATTTGAAGGATTCGTTCTTGATTTATCATGAACACCATAAAAAGAAGCTTTTAAGCTTTCTGAGTTTGTAAGTGACCATTCTACTAGGTTTAAAGCCAAAGCTGAATGATGTTTCACTCGATCTACCAAAGAGATCGTATCACCATCACTCTTGGCAGAAATTAATCCACCTCTAATTCCACCTTGCTCTAAAGTCATACCTAACGCGCCATTTAAAACAGGGTAAGTATCACCATAGCCAGGATATAATAAGTCATAAACCTCAGAAGTAAAATAAGGCCATTTCTTTTCATCAAAAAGCTTTGAAAAAGAACGACCTACACTTTCCTGCAAATCTTTAGTCGATTGAGCAATAAAATTCAAATAAGGCTTTGCTGCCGGAGGGAAGTAATACGAATGCTGGAAACTTTGCTCATGAAAATCTGCATGCATCATAGGCATCCAAGAACGATAGAACTTCAAGCGTTGCTGGGTCTCTTTTTGAGTCTGCCAAACCCAATCCCGGTTTAAATCAAATGAAAAATGATTGTAACGACCTGAAGTAATTCCTTCATAATGCTCTTGGTCATTCGGATCAGCATTTCCGCCTGGGATAAAATTTCGGCGATTGTATTGCGTAACATAGGCATCTCGACCATCGGGATTAATACAAGGATCGATTAAAATGACATAAGGAATAGATCTATTGGGATTTGAAATCAAGGCATACAACGTATTCAAAGCAGCCTCGCTTCCGGCAGCTTCATTACCATGTACATTGAATGATAAATTGATAATTACTGGGAGAGTAGGATCTGCTTTTTCCCCTTGAATCCGTTTTTGGTGATTTTGTTGAACTTGCTCCAGGCTAATTCCTGCAGGAAGATTCGCAATAATCATTTGACCTTGTTCACGGCCTTCATTGGTTTGACCATAGACCTGCCATTGGGCTAATCCATTACTTTGTGAAGCTAAATAACGACTGTATGCAACAATGTTATGATGATAAGTAAATTTAGTACCCATCGGATAACCTAAAAATTCTTCAGGAGATTTAATCTGTGCTGAAATACTGATACTAAACAACAATAGGAGACAGGAAAGCAATTTTTTCATTATGTAAATTAGGTTTGCATTAAAATTAAATAAAAGGAGGTAAATTATGCAGTGTTTTTACTTTTATATAAAAAATCCATATGGCTTTACCTCTAAATGAAGATCAACCTAGATTAAAAAATTCGGAATCAACTTCCTACACGATTCCTTTTATTTTAGTAACCAGTTTATTCTTTTTATGGGGCCTTGCAAATAGTTTAAACGGCTCATTAGTCAAACAATTCCAAACGGCCCTTGATTTACAACGCTGGCAAGCTAACATCGTGGAGACAGCCTTTTATTTTGGCTATTTTGCCATGGCCCTACCAGCTGGTTATGTGATGAAAAAAATGGGGTATAAAGCTGGTATACTCATGGGATTAATCCTTTATGCTGCCGGTTCTTTTCTTTTTTATCCAGCAGCCGAAGTTCGTATGTATAGCTTTTTCCTAGCTGCGTTATTCCTTATTGCAGCTGGTATTGCCTTCTTAGAGACGGCAGCAAATTTATATGTTACCGTATTAGGCGATCCTGAGAAAGGAGACTTTCGATTGAATTTAGCTCAGTCATTTAATGGAATGAGCATTATACTTGGACCCATCATCGGAGGATTATTCATCTTTTCAGAAAAGGAATATACACGTGAAATGATTCAAGCGCTTCCAGCTGCTGAAGCAGAAGCCATTCGAGTGAGCCAAGCAGCTTCTGTACAAATGCCTTACGTAATCATTGGTATCGTTGTGGCTTTAGTAGCTGTCTTATTTGTTTTTACCAAAATGCCCGAGTTGCAGTCTGCAGAGGACTCAAATGACAAGACAACCATTTCTGGTTTGTTAAGGCGCAAACATTTAGTATTAGGTATTTTAGCTCAATTTTTAAATGTTGGAGCACAAGTCTCACTTTGGGGGAATTTTGTGGATTTAAAATTGGACTTAGCTAAAGACGATAATCTTTGGATTGTGGATAAGATCTACCAAATCTCAGACACAATGAGTCCTACACAAATCGCTAGTTTCCATGCCTCCTTTGCCTTTATTTTATTTTTACTAGGTCGTTTTTTAGGCACTTATTTAATGGGGAAAATTGCCTCCAATAAAGTATTAGGTGTTTATGCAATCGGAGCAGTAGTATCAGTGGCTGTTGCCATGTTTGGAGGAGGGTTAGCAGCACTGATTGCCTTAATCGCTGTTTATTTCTTTCAATCTATCATGTTTCCAACCATATTTGCTTTGTCCTGTAAGGGCTTAGGTGACGGTTCTAAACTAGCGTCTTCCTTAATCATCATGTCCATTGTGGGAGGTGCCATCGTTCCTCCGCTAACTGCCTCCTTGTTCAAAATAAGTACTGCTGCAGCCTTGGGGATTCCTTTATTGTGCTTTGCTTATATTATCTATTTTGCTTTTAAAGGATTTGAAATTAAAGACTAATGAAACAATTTATCTTATTTCTTGACTTGAAAAACGATCCAGAATTGATTCGGGAATATGAGAAGTACCATGAACCCATACCTGAAGAAATTAAAATGAGCATACTTGAATCCGGTATAGAATCGATGAAGATGTTTCGCTTTGAAAACCGACTATGTATGGAGATTATAGCAAATGAGTCGTTTAGTTTTGCTAAAAAAGAAGAATTGGATACCAATAATCCTAAGGTTCAGGCTTGGGAAAATTTAATGTCAAGTTATCAAAAATTAATACCCGGAACGCCAGAAGGCACAAAATGGGTACTAGCCAAAAATATATTTAGCCTAAAATCATGAGTCAAGCGTATTTACAAATCAACCCCACAGACAATTTATTAGTAGCCCTACAAGATCTACCTAAAGGAACCATTATAGACCACAATGGAAATCAAATTACCTTGCAGGATGATATTGCAGCAAAACATAAATTCACAACTGAGGCTATTTTTAAGGATGGAAAAGCAACCATGTATGGTGTTTTAGTAGGACTTGCTAGTCAAGATATTCCTAAAGGTGGTTTGATTCACACATTTAATCTGCATCACGCAGCCACCGATTTTAATGGAAAACAAGAAGATTATCAGTGGACAGCACCCGATGTTACCAAGTTCCAAAACCGTACGTTCAATGGTTACCATAGATCTGATGGTCAAGTAGGTACACAAAACTATTGGTTAGTTATTCCTTTGGTATTCTGTGAAAACAGAAACATTGAATTATTAAAAAATGCTTTTCTAAATGGATTAGGCTTTCAAAAACTAGATCCATTCACTCAGAAAGTACAACAATTAGGAGCCCAATTAGCAGAAGGGAAACCACTAGAAATTGATACGGAATCAACCGCCTCCATTCTTGTACACAAATCAGCCCAATTCCCAAATGTAGACGGCATTAAATTTTTAACGCATGAAAGTGGCTGCGGCGAGAATAAAGATGATTCTCTAAACTTATGCGCTTTATTAGCAGGTTATTGTTTGAACCCGAACGTGGGCGGAATTACTGTGCTCAGTCTTGGATGCCAACACTCTCAAATCGAAGTATTTAAAGAGAAATTAAAAGAGAAAGATCAAAATTTCTCCAAACCACTTTACATTTTTGAGCAACAACAAGACACAGGAAGCGGGGTAGAGAATATGTTAAATGAAGTGATTCTCCAGACATTCAAAGGTCTGGTTGAGATCAATAAACAAACGCGTAAACCAGCGCCATTATCTGCTTTGCGGGTGGGAGTTAAATGTGGTGGCTCTGATGGCTTCTCTGGCATCTCTGCGAATCCAGCCATCGGACACACCGCTGATTTAGTCGTAGGTCTAGGTGGAACGGTGATGATCGCTGAATTCCCTGAACTTTGTGGCGTAGAGCAGGAATTGCAAAACAGAGCAGTTACGAAAGAAATTGCGGATAATTTTGGATTCTTGATGCGCGAATATGCGCGTAGAGCTGCTTTAGTAGGAGCAGGCTTTGACATGAATCCATCTCCTGGTAATATTAAAGATGGCCTAATCACTGATGCCATAAAATCAGCTGGAGCCGCTAAGAAAGCAGGATCTTCACCTATTGAAGATGTATTAGGTTATGGACAGTATGTGACGAAAAAGGGCTTAAATCTAGTTTGTACACCTGGAAATGATGTTCTTGCCACCACCGGAATGGCGGGTGCAGGAGCTACCATCCAATTATTTACGACAGGTTTAGGAACTCCTACAGGAAATCCAATCAGCCCGATGGTTAAATTATCAACTAATACAAAGCTAGCTGAAAAACTTCCTGAAATTATTGATATTAACTGTGGCCCCATTATTTCTGGAGAGAAAACGGTAGAACAGATGGGAGAGGAAGTTTTGGAATACATTATTAAATTAGCTTCTGGAGAAATTAATACGAAAGCAATGGATCTAGGACAGGATGATTTTATGTTCTGGAGGAGAGGGGTATCTTTATAATGGTGAATGGTGAATGGTAAATTATAGATTATAGATTAGAGAGTAGAGATAATAGAGTAAAGATTTATGATTTACACCTCCGGACTCATTCCCTTCGGACTACTGACTACTGACTACTGACTACCGAATACTGACCTATGTTCAAACTAACCCACAAAAAAGTCGTCATCACCGGCGGATGTTCTGGCATCGGAAAATCGATTGCGCTCACCTTTTTAGTACAAGGGGCAGAGGTACATGTGATTGACTTGAAACCGGCATTGGAACCCCTACCAGCTGAAATTACGTTGCATTTAGCGGATATTACGAATATAGAATCAGTTCAAGCTATTGCTAATAATATAGGCTCAATTGATATTTTGGTGAATAATGCAGGAATTCCCCAAATTGGAAATTTGGAAAAAACGGGTCCTTCAGATTTCCAAAATATCTTTGATGTGAATGTAAAAGGGGCATATCATTGCATGTATGCCTTTATTCCAGGCATGATTAAGCAAAAGTCAGGGGTGATTTTAAATATGGCATCGGTGGCTGCATCGGTGGGGATACCTGATCGTTTTGGCTATTCAATGACGAAAGGAGCCATTAAATCGATGACGCAATCTGTAGCGAAAGATTATATTCACCAAGGGATTCGATGTAATTGCATTTCGCCTGGTAGAGTCCATACGCCATTTGTGGATGGTTTTATCGCGAAAAACTACCCAGACAATCAAGCGGAGATGTTTGCCAAATTATCTGCAACTCAACCGATAGGACGTATGGCCCAACCACAAGAAATTGCACATTTAGCTTTATATTTATGTTCCGATGAAGCCGCATTTATCACAGGGTGTGATTATCCCATTGACGGTGGATTCATTTATCTAAACAACTAAACCTATGAAAAAACAACTGATTTGCCTTTTATTGATTTTGGGAGCCTCGTTAAGTTCATTTAAGAAGGATGGCCCTAAGCGTATTATTTTCTTCGGAGATTCGATTACACAAGCTGGAGTAGGAAAGACGGGGTATATTACCAAAATGACCGAAATGATCGCCGCACAAGGTCTTTCAAATCAATATGAATTAATTGGAGCTGGAATAGGAGGAAATAAAGTCTATGATTTATACCTACGTCACGAGGACGATGTGGTTGCAAAGAATCCCAATCTTGTCATTATATACATTGGGATTAACGATGTTTGGCATAAAACATCATCTCGTACAGGTACGGATGCTGACAAGTTTGAACGCTTCTACAATGCTTTAATCAAGAAGATTCAAAAAGCTAATGCTCAAGTAGTTATATGCACACCAACGGTAATAGGTGAGAAGTTTGATAACAGCAATGAAAACGACGGAGACCTGAATGCTTACAGTCAAATCATCAAAAAGATTGCAAAAGATAACTCCTTACAATTAATTGATCTTCGTAAGGCATTTATGGATTACGAGGCTAAAAACAATATCGAAAACAAGGCGTCTGGCATTTTGACAACAGACCGAGTTCATTTGAATGAAGCAGGAAATCAATTCCTTGCTGACACGATGTGGGACGTTATCAAAAAATTATAAAATGAAATTAGCAAGAATAGGAGATGTAGGCCAAGAAAAACCGGCAATTTATGAGAATGGAGAATACTATGACGTATCCTCCATTTTTTCCGATTTCAATGAATCCTTTTTTGAAAAAGGGGGATTAGCTGCCATAAGTAAGTTGAAGGCAAACGATTTCCCTAAAATCTCTGGTAGAGTAGGATCCTGTGTAGCAAGACCTAGCAAAATCGTCTGTGTGGGGTTAAATTATGCGGATCATGCGAAGGAAACGGGAGCTGCTATCCCGACTGAACCTATTCTTTTCTTTAAAAGTACTACCGCTTTATCGGGTCCAAATGATGATATCATCATACCTAAGAACTCTACCAAGACGGATTGGGAAGTAGAATTAGCCATCGTTATTGGCAAAAAGGCTTCTTATGTTGCAGAATCAGATGCCTATGATTATGTGGCTGGATATTGTTTACACAACGACTTATCTGAACGCGAATACCAATTAGAAAGAGGAGGAAACTGGTCAAAGGGTAAAGGATGTGATACGTTTGCACCTTTAGGGCCGTTTTTGGCGACGAAAGAAGAGATTGCTGATGTTCATCAACTGCCTATGTGGTTAGATGTCAATGGGAAACGTTTTCAAACAAGTAATACGAACCAATTGATCTTCAATGTTCCACAAGTTGTTTCTTATATCTCTCAATTTATGACGCTTTTACCGGGTGATGTAATCAGTACTGGGACACCACACGGTGTAGGATTAGGATTCAATCCACCGATCTATTTAAAAGCTGGAGACGTGGTAACCTTAGGAATGGAAGGTTTAGGAGAACAAAAACAAACTGCTGTAGCCTATCAGGGATGATTGATTCGCATCAACATTTTTGGAATTATAACGAAGAACGAGACACCTGGATTACTCCTGAAATGTCCGTTCTCAGAAAAGATTATTATCCATCTTACAGCGAAGGTCTATTTAGGGAGAATGGATTTACCGGGTGCGTAGCGGTTCAAGCTGACTCATCTGAAGAAGAAACCTTATTTCTATTAGCTTTAGCTGAACAAAATGAATTCATTCAAGGTGTAGTAGGATGGGTGGATCTCCAAAGTTCAAACATTGAAGATCGCTTAGCCTATTTCTCCCAATTTGAAGCGATTAAAGGCTTTCGACACATCGTTCAAGTAGAAAAAGATCCCGCATTTCTGGCTCGAAAAGAATTCATTAGAGGGGTTAAGGCGCTAGCTAGCTTTGACTTAAGCTATGATTTATTGATCTATCCTCATCAAATGGATTCGGCTATTTCTTTTTGCCAAACCTGCATTGACCAAAGAATCGTTTTAGATCATTTAGCGAAAGCTCCTCTTAAATCAGGTGATATTTCAGCATGGAAAAAACAGATAGCGCGCTTTAAAGAACTAGATCACGTTTCTGCCAAAATATCAGGAATAGTTACAGAAGCTAGCGATCAAAACTGGTCTTCAGATCAGGTAAATGAAATTATTGATGTGGCATTAGAAGTTTTTGGCCCATCTAGATTATTAATCGGAAGCGATTATCCCGTTGTTTTACTAAATTCAACTTTAGAACGCTGGGTGAATACATTCAAATACCAATTAGGTGGTTTAAGTGTCACTGAACAAGCAAAAATTTACGAAGGCAACGCCATCGAATTTTATCAATTAGAAACATTATGAATTTAGGATTAAGAGAAAAAGTCATTATAGTAACGGGAGGCGCTAAAGGAATTGGACAAGGAATTTCCGAGTCATTAGCACTTGAATCAGCGATGGTTGCTATTGTGGGAAGAAATGAAGCGGACAATCAGTTGTGCATCGAAAAGATACAGGCGACTGGCGGACAGGCTTTTTCATTTGTGGCTGATTTGAGTAATCCATCAGAATGTGCGGAGATAGTACAAAAGATTGCAACGATGTTTGGTAAAATTGATGGTCTAGTGAATAATGCAGGTCTTAACGATGGAGTGGGTTTAGAATCAGGTAATTATGAAAAATTCATTCAATCCATCAACGCGAACCTCACACACTATTATTTAATGGCTCAGGCTTGTTTGCCTTATTTAAAAAAGAGCAAAGGAGCGATAGTAAACATCGGATCTAAAACTGCTGAAACAGGCCAAGGCAATACCTCCGGTTATGCCGCATCCAATGGGGGTAGAAATGCGCTTACAAGAGAATGGGCATTAGAATTGAGAAATTTCGGGATTCGTGTTAATTCCGTGATCGTTGCGGAATGCTTTACCCCGATGTACGAGAAATGGATTCAAACATTGGATAATCCGACGGAGAAATTAGCTAGCATAACCAATAACATTCCCTTAGGCAAACGCATGACCACAAAAGAGGAGATAGGTGATATGGTCACGTTTCTTTTGTCACCTAAATCAAGTCATACCACCGGACAAATTATCCACGTAGATGGAGGGTATGTTCATTTAGATCGTGCCGTTTTATGATCAATTTAGACATTTTTGAGAGTCCGGGACTGCTCGTTTATCCTGATCGAGTGAAACGAAATATTGCCAAAGCCATCGAGATGGTAGATGGAAACCCAGCTCGATTACGTCCCCACATAAAAACGCATAAAACAAAGGAGGTAAACGACCTACTTTTAGAGGCAGGAATCACTAAATTCAAATGTGCCACCATCGCAGAGGCTGAACTATTGGCTTTATCTAATGCACCAGATGTATTGATTTCCATACAATTAATTGGTCCAAACATTATCCGTTTCAAGCAATTAAAAGAGGCATATCCTACCACTCAGTTTTCCTCTATTATCGATGATTTACATGCTGCTCAATCTTTGAATGAGGCTTTCGAAGGAAAAACCACAGGAGTTTATATCGATTTAAATATGGGAATGAATCGAACCGGTATTCGCCCAGAAAAGGCCTTTGATTTAATTCAGCAACTACACAAATTACCCAATGTAACATTAAAAGGTTTACACGCCTACGACGGACATATCCGTGATAAAGAGTTCCAAGAACGTGAAAAGCATGTCAACTCCGACTTTGTCTCTTTCTATTACTTAATAGATCAATTAGACACGAACAATTTAGAACTAGTGGTCTCTGGAACTCCTAGTTTTTTAGTGCACCACAAGAATCCATTGTTTACTTGCAGCCCAGGAACCTATGTGTTTTTTGACGCGGGATATGCAGCCCTTTTTCCAGAAAACACCTTTGAATTTGGGGTAGAAATCATTTCCAGAATCATTTCAAAACCGACAGAAACAACCATTTGCCTTGACTTAGGGCATAAATCGGTGGCGGCAGAAAATCCAATTGATAACCGAGTGCGATTTATTGATAGACCTGAGTGGATATTAAAATCACAAAGTGAGGAGCATGGTATTGTAGAGGTGGGAGATAGTTCAGCTTATCAAATTGGTGAAATCGTAACTATGGTTCCTTATCACATTTGCCCAACGGTAAATTTACATTCGCATTTACAGGTGATTGATGGAGGTCTTTGGGAAGTAAAAGCCAGAAACAGACGACTATGTTATTAATCGACGCTCATTTAGATCTAAGTATGAACGCACTCGAATGGAATCGAGATTTGCGTTCAAGTATAAAGGAAATCAATGAACGCGAAAAAGGATTAACAGACAAACCTGATCGAGGGAATGCCACAGTCAGTCTAGACGAATTGCGCAAAGGAAACATTGGTGTAGTCGTTGCTACTCAAATTGCCCGTTATGTAGCTCCAGGTTCCAGTTTACCGGGTTGGAATAGTCCAGAACAAGCATGGGCGCAGACTCAAGGCCAATTAGCCTATTACAAGGCTTTAGAGCGTTCCGGTGATTTAAGACCTATTCGAAATCTATCCGAATTAAAGGATCACTTAATCCAATGGGAGGAGTCCAAGCAGGCCATCGGCTATATTTTAAGCTTAGAGGGAGCAGACTCAATCGTCTCTTTAGAATACCTAGAAATAGCTCATGCCTATGGATTGCGTGCTTTAGGCCCAGCTCATTATGGGCCTGGACGTTATGCACAAGGGACTAATGCCGTTGGAGGAATGGGAATAGTAGGCAAAGATTTATTACGCAAAATGATGGAATTGAATATCATTTTAGATGCAACACATTTATGCGATGATAGTTTTTGGGAGGCGATGGAAAATCACCAGGGGCCTGTTTGGGCGAGTCATCAGAATTGCCGTGCCTTAGTGGATCATAACCGTCAATTTTCCGATGAACAATTAAAGGAGATCATAAGCAGAGATGCCGTCATAGGAATGCCCATGGATGCTTGGATGATGGTACCGGGATGGGTGAGAGGAGAATCCACTCCACAAAATAAAAATGTGACGCTAAATACACTCATCGATCATTTAGTTCACGTTTGCAGTTTGGCCGGAAATACGAACCAAGTGGGACTAGGGACGGATTTAGATGGTGGATTTGGTCGGGAGCAATGTCCTGCTGATATTGAAACCATCGCTGATCTACAAAAACTACCCGATTTATTATTGAAAAGAGGTTTCTCGAATGAAGATATCGTCAAATTCTGCCATCAAAACTGGCTTAATTTCCTAGAAAATGCCTGGACCTAGGACTGGGGAGGGGGACTGACACTCGTCCATCCACCATCGACGATTAGGGTCTGACCTGTAATATGTTTGGCTTTATCACTTAAAAAGAAACAAACCGCTTCTGAAATATCCTGTACATCCGCCGGTTTACCTAAAGGCGTTAATCTGCTCCATTCTTTCAAATAATTCGCATCTTTCTCCGTCCGCTCCGTCATTGTAGCACCAGGGGAAACCGCGTTGATCCGAATCTGAACAGGCGATAAGTCGATAACTAGATTCTGCACTAATTGGTTCAAGGCTGCTTTTGTCATTCCATACGCGGCTAAATCGGGATGTGCTTGGTGTCCTGTAACAGAGGAAGTCACCACAATAGAACCCGCCTTTCTAGATTTACGAATTGACTTCGCAACCGCTTGAATTAAAAAAAAAGTACCTTGAATGTTTAAATCGAGTAATGATTTCATCGATTCAGGGCTATAATCCCAAAAACTCCCAAATGTCGTTACCCCCGCATTGCACACACAACCAGCTAAATCGCCAGGAATAGTCTCTGCATAGGCTACTAGTTCTTGAATAAAGGCTGGAGAACTAACGTCCCCAGCCTTTACATAGGTGCCTTTTAATAAGGCAGGATCGATATCATTGACAAGTACGACATGTCCTTCAGCCATCAATTGCTGGGCAATCTGATGACCAATACCTTGTCCTGCACCCGTAACGATATACTTTTTCATCTTAGTGAGAATCTCGTGTTACAACTGATCCTGATCCACCTTTCAAGAAATCAAAATCAGCTCCTTGATCGGCTTGCTCGACATGGTCAATAAATAATCCGACATATCCACGAATCGTTTTAGGCTTTTCTAATGGTTGTGCCGCCTTACGGGCCGCTAATTCTTCTTCTGATACTTCCCAATTAATCGTGCGATTCTCCACATCCAGAGCGATATAATCTCCATTTTGAACCCAATTCAAAGGACCACCGGCCGCAGATTCAGGAGAAACATGCAATACGACTGTACCAAAACCCGTACCACTCATTCTACCATCAGATATACGAACCATATCTTTTACTCCTTTTTCCAAAAGCTTTTTAGGAATCCCCATGTTACCCACCTCAGCCATTCCAGGATACCCTTTTGGTCCTACATTCTTCAAAACCATCACTGAATTCTCATCGATTTCTAACTCATCTGAATCAATGCGAGCGTGGTAATCTTCAATATTTTCAAAAACCACCGCTTTCCCCCGATGCTTAAACAATTCCTTCGATGCAGCAGAAGGTTTTAAAACCGCTCCATTAGGCGCTAAATTACCTCTCACGACTGCAATGCCAGAATCAGGCTTGAATGGTTCTTCAAAGGAAGAAATGATATTAGGATCATATATAGGCGTATTATCGATGTTTTCGCCTACTGTTTTACCATTGACCGTCATAATTGAAGTATGAAGATGTTCCTTCATTTGATTCATCAAGGCTGGAAGTCCTCCGGCATAGTATAAATCTTCCATAAAATGCTCTCCAGAGGGCTGAATGTTCGCTAACAAAGGAATGTTACGGGAGAATTCATCAAAATCATCTAATTTTAAATCAACACCTAAACGACCAGCGATGGCTGTTAAGTGAATCACAAAATTCGTAGATCCACCCGTTGCCGCGTTAACACGAATCGCATTTTCAAAAGCAGGACGCGTTAAGATTTTGGACATCTTCAAATCCTCATTCACCATCTCCACAATCCGACGACCTGAATGCTGCGCTAATACTTTCCTGCGTACATCGGCCGCTGGAATCGCGGCATTTTGAGGTAAACTCAAACCTAAAGCTTCCACCATCGTTGCCATCGTAGAGGCTGTTCCCATCACGGCACAATGACCAGGCGTTCTAGCCATACAAGCTTCCGCTTCAATAAATTCTTTCTGAGTTAGCTCGCCTAATTTATAGGCTTCGGCAAAACGCCATACATCTGAAGTACCAATCTCTTTTCCTTTGAACTTACCTTTCATCATTGGTCCTCCCGATATAACCAAGGTAGGTAAATCTACACTACATGCACCCATCACAAGGGAAGGAGTCGTTTTATCACAACCACACATTAAGACCACGCCATCAATCGGATTCGCTCTTATCGATTCCTCTACGTCCATACTCGCTAAATTGCGGTATAACATGGCCGTAGGTTTAATCAATGTCTCACCTAAAGACATCACAGGGAACTCTACCGGAAATCCACCAGCCTCAATAACTCCCTTCTTTACAAATTCAGCCAATTCCCTGAAATGAGCATTACATGGTGTTAATTCAGACCACGTATTACAAATTCCAATCACCGGTTTTCCTTGGAAATAATCGTCTGGAATACCCTGATTTTTCATCCAAGCACGGTAGATGAAACCATCTTTACCCGTCTTACCAAACCACTGCTGCGAACGCAATTCAACTTTACTCATCTTGTTTATCTAGGTCTAAGGTTTTAGTGAGGACAAAACTCCCATCCACACCATATTTATAATAGCAGTTTCGAACCCCAGTGGAAATATCAGCGTAGGGATCATTTTCATAGTCAAAAGAATGTACGATGGCAGATTTTTCTAGATATAAACTATCTCCACCAGCATAACCTAATTGTTGCCTTCCCATAATACCCGGAAAACGAACAGTATTTAATTTTCCAGCTTTGTATTCAAAAGCATAAACTCGGTATTTTTTACCCTCAAATCCGGCTACCCAAAATTCAGGTAATCCATTACCATTCAAATCTGTAGCTAAAACGGTCTGTGATCTAAATCCTTGAAATGTTTTTTCTAAGATCACCTCATGACTTTTTTCTACCTTCAAGCGCCCATTATCCACCGAAACAGTGAAATCCTCGAAAGCTGAACTCTTCAAATTAGATACAGGCTTGGAAGCCGTATCATCCACTGCAATTTGGGCTAAAGAATCCCCGTAGGCCTTAACCACATCGATATCTACTACTTCTGTTTTTTCTGGCTGATCGTCTAATTCTGAAATATACACAAATATGTAGGCCAAAAAGCCCAACAAAATGACAAACAGGAAAAACTTCAACAGTTTAGCCATTAGTAATGGATTTCATTCGATTTATCGCTTTTTCAAGTACAGAGCGAGGACAAGCAAAATTTAAGCGAACAAAATTTCGTCCCTTAAATTGTTCTCCACGAAGAACATGAAGTCCGGCATCCCAACATTTCTTTTGGAAATCACCTAAAATAGCCTCATCGTATTCAATCCAAGCTAGATAAGTAGCCTCTAAAGGCTGCATAGCTAAACCAGGAGTAGATTGCACAAAATCATATAACAAATCATGATTCGCCTGTAAATAGGGTAGAAGCTGACTTAACCAAGATTCACCAGAAGCATAAGTGGCTAGCATCACCTCAATGCTATGTCTTGAAAGCATGGAGAAAAAGCCATTGGAGGCCTTTATGAATTTATCTCGCAGTGCTGCATCGGGAATAACAGTTACCGCGCCACCTAATCCTGCCGTATTAAACGCCTTAGAAGTAGCAAAAAAACTGATAATCGGCTGCTGCTCATAACGCCCAATCGAAATGTGTTCAGATGCAGCTCTTAAACGCAAATCTGCATGAATCTCATCCGAAACGATAGTCAACTGGTATTTCGCACATAATTCGACGATGCGCATAATTTCTGATTCGTTAAATACGGTACCCCCTGGATTGTGTGGATTACATAGTAAAAAGACCTTAGGTCCCTTTTGCAAACCTCTCTCAAAATCATCAAAATCGTAGGTCCAGCGATCGCCGTCCTTTATCATTTGAAAGGTAATCAAAGGACAATTCACCCATCCTGCGACTAAATGAAAGGGGTGGTACACTGGAACGGCAGTTATGATTCCTTCTTTCTCATTTGTTAAGGCAGCACAAGCCGCCGTAATCCCTGGGACAATTCCAGGAATCCAAACTTGCGATTCAAGGGAGGTAGACCACTTATAATCGCGCGCTATCTTGGATTGAGCAGCCACTTTAAGTGTTTCAGGAACAATCGAATAACCTAAAATTCCATGGGAAGTAATTTGATCTATAGCAGCTAAAATCTCATCCGCTACCACGAAATCCATATCTGCCACCGGCATAGGTAGCATATCTACGTTAGCTGGATAAGTTACGTTATCCCATTTGAAGGAGTGGGTATGGTGGCGATCAATAACCTGATCAAAATCGTAAACTTTATGGCTCATATTCCGGTCTAAAGACATTAAATCCTATCATACTAGGATGATTCTTTAAATATACGGAAATTGATTCAACTGATTGACACACTTTACGGCGATCTTGAGAAGCATGTACGAGATAAAATTGCCCTCCCATTTCGCGAACAAATCCTACATGCTGATAATCAAGGTCTTTCCTTTTTGAAACAAAGGCGATTAGATCACCCGTACGAACAAAAGAACTTACAGCGGCAAATTGAGCACTCGGAACATAGGTTATAGGACCTAATGATGCTTCTGTTGCCTTGATAGAATCTACCACTATCACGTATTTTTTAGGGGCCAAATAATGAGATAAAAACTCCACCTTCTTATCAGCCAACTTTAAATACTTGGAAGGAATCACTTGCTTAAAAAGGCCTTTGTCTTCCATCTGATTAAGAGTAGCACTTAAATAGTGGTTTCTATTCTCAAAGGAGATGGGCGTTTTTCGATACCGAATTTGGGTTAATTCGTGAAGAAAAAGACTGTATAAGCCTTTTGAACGATACAAACTCCAAATATTTTCGACGAAAGTAATGCAATCAAAACCAGAGAAATCCACTACAAACTTCTCAGGATTCTCTTTCGATAAAGCATGCGAAGCGTAGGGTAAACCCGTAAATTGCTTGGCTAGTAATAATGGATCTTTTTGTAAACGGGCTTCCTTTATTTTATCCACTAAAGGCCCAGGAATAACCTGCGAAAAGCCAATAAATGAGAATAAAAGAAAGAAAATGATCTTCATTAGGCCTTCTCTTTAATCCATAGCACACTGACAGAACCAGCAATAAAGAAAAATCCAGCTACCACAATCGCATAGATTGCGTTACCACCATATACATGCTTCACTAAAGAACCACCTATAATACCGCTTACGATCTGAGGAAGAGTGATGAAGAAGTTAAAAATTCCCATGTAAACGCCCATTTTGGACATCGGAATAGAACCTGCCAAAATAGCATAAGGCATAGCTAAAATAGAGGCCCAAGCCATTCCAACACCCACCATGCTTACTATCAACAGCTGAGGATCAGAAATGAAATAAATAGAAATCAAACCTAGACCGCCAGCAATTAAAGAAAAAGCATGGGTCGCCTTGTTCCCAATTGCCTTTGCAATTCTCGGTAAAAAAACAGCATAGATAGCAGATACGCCATTATAAACTCCAAAAATAATACCCACCCAGTTCGCTGCATTTTGGAATTCCGGAGAACTGTGATCATCCATAGGTAAGCCATATACATGATGCGCGATGGCAGGAGTAGAGAATACCCACATCGAGAATAAGGCAAACCAAGAGAAGAATTGAACCATTCCTAATTGGCGCATGGTAAAGGGCATTTCCTTGATATATCTAAAAACTGACCAAATAGTATCTGTTGAACCTTCTTCTTGAAAACCCATCGCCTCCCGCTCTGAAGGAGAATATTCTTTCGTTGTAGCAATAGTCCACACAATAGCAGAAATAAAAACGACAGCTCCAACATAAAAGCTATAAAGTACGTTATCCGGGATTTGGCCTTCTGCTGCCACTTTAGAGATGCCAAACCAATTTCCAAACATATAGGGCAACCAAGAACCTACTACAGCACCAATTCCAATTAAAAAGGTTTGAATGGAGAAGCCTAATGTATTTTGTTCTTCTGGTAAATTATCTGCCACTAAAGCTCTAAATGGCTCCATCGCCACATTAAACGAAGCGTCCATCATCATCAGAATTCCTGCTCCCACAATCATAGGAGGGATGAAATTTGCTAAAGCTCCAGCATGTGGGAAAAAGAATAAAGCCGTAGCAGCTAGAATAGCACCCGTTAAGAAAAAGGGTTTACGACGACCTAATCCATTCCAAGTACGATCGGAATAGAAACCAATGATGGGCTGAATAAGCATGCCAGTCAATGGAGCAGCTAACCAAAACCACGATAATTGCTCGACATCCGCACCAAAATTCTGCAAAACACGAGAGGCGTTTCCATTTTGTAGCGCAAAGCCGAATTGAATTCCTAGGAATCCAACACTCATATTGAAGATTTGGCCTATACTTAAACGAGGTTTAGTAAAATTTTTCATCGAGTTTATAAGGTAATAATGAGGGCTGAATTAGCCGGTAGTTGAATGTGATTGCCGTCTACTTTCACAGTAGCACTAGTAGGAGGTAAAAATGTTTTATCTTCCTTCCATTGAACAGATTTAACACCCATCATATCTAGGGCCAAAGTCGGAATTTCAACATCAAAAGAATGATCAACTGAATCGAAGTTACAGATGATTAAATTTCGATCTTTCTCCGTGTATCGTAAATAGGAGTACACTTTATCTTTAGGATACCCCGCACTTTGGGCATATTGTAAATCGAAAAATTTACCTTTTCTGATAACTTCGGATGAATTCACCCAAGCTAATAAATCCGAGTAGAAAGATTCAATCACTTTTTCGTCTTTCGTCAATTTACCTCCATCAAATTTTCCGCCATTCACCCAACGCTGGTGTGTATCCACACGGTAGAAATCAAACATTGTCGTACGATCATCCGCTTCATTGAATCCTTCAATTTCCTGCGCTTTCTCACCAAACTCTTGACCGAAATAAATCATCAATGGACCATCGTGCATACTTGCAGTCAAGACCATTCCAGGGATTGTAGACCAAAAATTAGAAGCGGCAAATCCTGGTGAATTTAAACGCGTCTCATCGTGATTCTCTAAGAAGCGAAGCATGTGGTTCGCAAAATCACCTGATTCATTCTGCCAAACTCGAGTAATATCAGCCGTAGTTGCACCTGGCTTCCTTTCCATAATATGACGAATACCATCATACAAGCCCACTTTGTCATAGAGATAATCAAAGCCCCCTTTGAAAATATAATTGCGGTATTCAGCAGGATTGTAAATCTCTGCGATAAAAACTGCCTCAGGATTAATCGCTTTTACTTTAGGTATCGCATAGGCCCAAAATTCTACCGGCACCATCTCTGCCATATCACATCGGAATCCATCCACGCCCTTCTTTGTCCAATAAATCAACACATCTGTCATCTTCAACCAAGTATCAGGAATCGGATCAAAATGTGTTTGATTACCATGCTGTAAATCAACCCCATAATTCAACTTCACTGTTTCGAACCAATCATGTATGGAAGGTTGTGCAGAGAATACATTGTTACCACTCACTTTGGCTGGAATTTCAATATAAGGGACTGTCACTGGAACCGGCGGATTCACACCTGTTGGAACTGTAAACTGCGTACCTGGTAAATAATAAAAATTATTATTTGGTGAGAAGGAGAGGTCTTTGTTATCATTTTGGCCAAAATCAACTACACCCGCCGGCTTCATATCAGAATGGTAAGCTCTCGCTAAGTGATTAGGCACGAAATCCAAGACTAATTTTAAATCAGCTTTGTGCACGCGATCTAACATAGCAGCGAATTCCTGCATACGTTCTGCCGGTTTATCCGCTAAAAATGGATTCACATCATAATAATCCTTAATAGCGAAAGGGGAGCCTGCACGACCTTTAACAACGTGAGGATGATCCAGAGGAGAGCCATAAGCGGTCAAATCCTCCATCGTCGCGTGCTCTAAAATTCCCGTGGTATACAAATGCGAATAACCCTTCTTTTTCAAGGCCTTCAAACCCTTTTCAGAAATGTCTTTAAATTTAGTCACTCCATTTTCGGAAGCAGAACCATTTCTTTTTACTTGAGTTTGTTGATTTCCCCAAAGATGAAACATCATTTGGTAAACGACATGTTTATCAGATTTAGATTTGTCTTGAGCCATAAGTGGATGTAGTAAGGCGGCAGTTAACAGTAATAAATAGAATTTACGCATATAATTTAAAATAAACTGTCTAGCACAGCAGAAAAAGGTTTTTTGGCAGATGTAAATGTAATAATTTTGTTAATCTTTAAAACAATCCCTACCTAAATATGACGTACAAAGCCTGCCTTTTTGACCTCGATGGTGTATTAGTTGACACTGCGATTTACCATTTTCAAGCATGGAAAATGTTAGGTGAAAACTTCAATTACCAACTAACTGAAGAGCAAAATGAGCAATTAAAAGGCGTATCACGTGTTGAGTCATTAAATCGTATCCTAGATTGGGCAAACTATTCAGCTACTTCCGATCAAAAAGAAGCTTGGTTAATCGAGAAAAATGAGAATTACCTTCAATTGATCTCTAATATGAATCCGGCTGAAATTTTACCGGGTGTTTTAGATTTTTTAGGCCAAATAAAGGAACTAGGGTATAAAATCGCTTTAGGTTCTGCTAGCAAGAATTCGGAAGTCATTTTGACAAAAACAGGTCTCTTACCTTGGTTTGACCTTATAATTGATGGTAACAAGGTGACGAAGAGTAAGCCAGATCCAGAAGTTTTCTTGAAAGGCGCAGAAGGTTTAGGATTTACACCAGCAGAATGTATTGTATTTGAAGATGCGCAAGCTGGGGTAGAAGCGGCAAAAAAAGGGGGAATGAAAGCAATCGGAATAGGTGAAGCTGATGTTTTAAGCGAAGCAGATAAGGTGATTCCTACATTTATTGGTGCTAAAGCGTCTGAATTATTTAAATTTTAAAGAAACACCATAGCACAGAAATGTCCAAAATTTACAATTTTCTATTTTTGTGATATTGTAAAAGATTACCAAATAAACTGAATGAAGCAATATCTAAAAATAGATGAATGGAAGGTCATCGAAGATCAATTCCATCCTGACTACAATGAAATAACCGAATCCATCTTTTCTCTAGGTAATGGCCGAATGGGACAAAGGGGCTCATTTGAAGAAACTTACACAGGAAAATCTTTACAAGGAAATTACGTTGCAGGAGTCTATTATCCAGATAAAACGCGTGTGGGTTGGTGGAAGAATGGCTATCCAGAATATTTTGCTAAAGTATTAAATGCCGCTAACTGGAATGGTTTATCTATCCAAATAGGGAGTGAAGAAGTAGATTTAAACACCAGTGAAATTCATTCCTTCTATCGCGAATTGAACATGAAAGAAGGTCATATCCTTCGTACTTGTGAAATGACCCTTCGTAACGGGAAGCGTTTAGCCATCGAGTCTATTCGTTTGAATAGTATGGCTGATGACGAATCAGGTGTCATCTCTTACACGATTACACCCATCAATTTCACGGAAGACATTAATGTAAGAGCCTTCATAGATGGGGATATCAAGAATAAAGATTCAAATTATGATGAGAAATTCTGGGATGAGGTGAAAGTAGGTTCGAATTTTGTTTGGTCCAAAACAAAGAAAACCGGTTTCGAGGTTATCACCGCTCAACAGATTGAAATCCAATCCAATGGGCAAAAAATAGAGGCAAAAGCATCCTCAAAAACTCGCGAAAAATACAGCGAACTTGCCTATACAATAGCTGCGAAGCAAGGGGAGAAGTTAACCATCATTAAGTATGCGGTTAATATTTCTTCTGAAAATCACCCAACCGCTTCGTTCGAGAAAATCGCCTCTGATTACCTAGCACGTATTTCGGCAAAAGGTTTCGCTAAAATGTTAGCTGAACAGTCAGAAGCTTGGGCGGCTAAATGGTCAATTAATGACATTATCATTTCGGGCGACGCATCTGCACAACAAGGTATTCGTTTCAATATCTTCCAAATGAACCAAACCTATACAGGGGAGGACGATCGTTTGAATATTGGACCTAAAGGATTTACCGGTGAAAAATACGGTGGATCTACCTATTGGGATACTGAAGCATATTGTATTCCGTTCTATTTAGGTACAGCTCCAGCGAAAGTTTCTAAAAACTTATTGATTTACCGTTGGAAGCAATTAGATCGCGCTATCGAAAACGCGGGCAAACTTGGTTTCAACAAGGGTGCCGCTCTTTATCCAATGGTTACCATGAACGGAGAGGAGTGTCACAACGAATGGGAAATTACCTTCGAAGAAATCCACCGCAACGGCGCCATCGCCTACGCGATTATGGATTATGTGAATTACACGGACGATCGCAAGCATTTAGTTGATTACGGCTGGGAAGTATTAGTAGGCATCGCGCGATTCTGGGCTCAACGCGTTAATTGGTCAGAAGACAAGCAGAAATATGTGATGTTAGGCGTTACTGGCCCTAATGAATACGAAAATAACGTTAACAATAACTGGTATACGAATTACATCGCTACTTGGTGTCTAAAATATACCTTGGAAGTTTACGCTGAAATTCAACAGAATTATCCTTCAGAGGCTGCGACTAAAATCGCTAAAACAGCCTTTACTGCTTCAGAAATCGATCAATTCCAGCATATCATTGCTAATATGTACCTGCCTTCTGATGAGAATAAAGGTATTTATTTACAACAAGATGGTTTCTTAGACAAAGTAATTGCACCAGTTGAAACGATTGCTGCAGAACGTCCTATCAACCAAAAATGGTCTTGGGATCGCATTCTACGCTCTTGTTACATCAAACAGGCAGACGTATTACAGGGAATGTACTTCTTTGAGGATGATTTCAGCTTAGAAGACTTAGAACGCAATTATAATTTTTACGAACCGATTACCGTTCACGAATCATCGTTAAGCCCTTGCGTTCACAGCATTTTAGCTGCAAAATTGGGAAAAGAAGATAAATCATACGAATTCTACACGCGTGCCGCACGCTTAGATTTAGATGATTATAATAACGACACAGAAGACGGTTGCCACATTACGAGTATGGCAGGAACCTGGATGTCGATCATCAAAGGTTTTGGCGGAATGCGTCTAAAAGGTCATTCATTACACTTTAATCCATTCTTGCCAAAACAATGGACCGAGTTCTCCTTCAAAATCAACTTCCGTGCAAACCAATTAAATATTGCCGTGAAGCAAACGGGAGTAGAAATCACAAACCTGGCGGGTCCTGAACTGACGGTTTTTGTGCATGGGGAAGCGAGGGTGCTCGAGAGTAGAGATTAGAGAGTATAGAGTAGAGATAGGGTATATATTCTACCAACTACAAACAAAAAGGGAGCAATTGCTCCCTTTTTATTTATCCATATCTATAATCTATAATCTATACTCTATTTCAAAAGCTCTACATCCGGCATCGATTGATCCGTCAATGGCACTCCGTCGCGATCCTTGCGCGCAATACGAGAGTATAAACCTAATTCTTGTGAGAATAAGAAGGTGAAAAATAGCTTCACAAAAGACGTATGATACTTTAAGTTTTCATAAAATTCAGGAGCGGCTGCCTTTAGCTTTGGCAAATTATTCCAAGGGACAGATGGCATATCATGGTGTTCATTATGGTAACCTACATTCATATTAATGCCATTCAAATTTCCATAATAAGAATAAGTCTCTTGATTCTTGTCTAACACTAAGAAATGTTCTTGAATCCAACGAGCACCTAGTGGATGTAATCCTACAGAGAACATGAAACTTAAACCCATGTAAGCTAGCGCTGACCATCCCCAGAAATAAACGATAAGAACATTGAAAGTAACTTGAGCGATAATATTCATGATCACCGGGCGATCAAATACAGCTAATTCAATGCAACGTACTGTACGAATACCTTGGAAGAAAGGGAATAATAATAACCAGATCATTTTTCCAATGAAATAATTATCGATCAATTTAGCTTCCCAATAATCCGGTAAATCAGCATCTAATTCATGTACACCTTGAAAAGCATGGTGCTTTAAATGGAAATTTTTAAAAGAAATGGCTGTTGGGAAAAGAGAAGGAAAATTGGCAATAATTCCTGATGCTACATTCCAAGAATTCTTTTTGAAAATTAAATTATGTGCAGACTCATGGATACATACAAATAATGTATGCGTAGGGAATGCCCCAAAAATCCAAGCAACACCCACAATCGCCCACCAAGGATAATCCTTAATAAAATAAGCCATTGCGATTTGCATGCCTACGCAGGCTAAGATCCAAACGAAAGTCATCGGATTCTTACCTATCAAATTCTTCACCTCGGGATGAGCTCTAACTATAGCACGAGTACGAGCTCTATGCGGTTCTGGGCCTTCTACCCAATTAAAATCTTTTGATTCGGACATAATTGTCTATTTAATACTGCACAAATATACCACATCTCGCCATTTTTTCCGTTCACTAAGTGATTTTAAATTAAAAGGTGACAATATGTCACAAAAGCCATTGGCATTCTAAAATGGCACATTCCTTGTATAAATGCTGACAAATATTTAAAAATAATCATGGGAAAAATTATTGGAATTGACTTAGGAACCACCAACTCATGTGTGGCGGTAATGGAAGGGAACGAGGCAGTCGTTATTGCAAACTCAGAAGGTAGACGTACGACTCCATCGATCGTTGCATTTTTAGAGAACGGCGAACGTAAAGTAGGCGATCCTGCGAAAAGACAAGCGATTACAAATCCACAAAACACGATTTCATCTGTGAAGCGATTCATGGGTAAAAAATACTCAGAGGTAAGCTCTGAATTAAAAACGATTTCTTACTCGGTAGAGCAAGGAAACAATGACACGCCACGTGTTCGTATTGGAGATCGTTTATACACACCTCAAGAGATTTCAGCGCAGATTTTGACAAAAATGAAGCAAACAGCTGAGGACTATTTAGGCCAAACAGTAACAGAAGCCGTTATCACGGTTCCAGCTTACTTTAACGATGCAGAACGTCAAGCAACTAAAGAGGCAGGTCAAATTGCTGGTTTAGAAGTAAAGCGTATCATCAACGAGCCTACAGCAGCTGCTTTAGCATATGGTGTAGACAAAGGTGGTAAAGACATGAAAATCGCTGTATTCGACTTAGGTGGCGGTACATTCGACGTTTCTGTACTTGAATTAGGTGATGGTGTATTCGAAGTAAAATCAACAGATGGTGATACGCACTTAGGTGGAGATGACTTTGACCAAGTAATCATCAATTGGTTAGCAGAAGAATTTATCGCTGACGAGAATATCGACTTACGTAAAGATCCAATGGCTCTTCAACGTTTAAAAGAAGCGGCTGAAAAAGCGAAAATCGAATTAAGTTCCAGTGCTGCAACGGAGATTAACTTACCGTACATCATGCCGGTAGATGGTATTCCAAAACACTTAGTGCGCTCTTTATCAAAAGCTAAATTCGAACAATTAGCGGATAGCTTAATCCAACGCACCTTAGAACCTTGTAAGCGTGCGATGAAAAACGCTGGTTACACGAACTCAGATATCGATGAGGTCATCTTAGTGGGTGGTTCGACTCGTATTCCGCGTATTCAGGAAGAAGTGGAGAAATTTTTTGGTAAAAAGCCTTCAAAAGGAGTGAATCCCGATGAGGTGGTTGCAATCGGAGCTGCTATCCAAGGTGGTGTATTAACAGGAGAAGTGAAAGACGTTCTTTTATTAGACGTAACACCTCTTTCTCTAGGTATCGAAACAATGGGTGGCGTGTTCACGAAATTAATCGAATCTAATACAACGATTCCGACTAAGAAGTCTGAAACATTCTCTACAGCTGCAGATAACCAACCTTCAGTAGAGTTAAACGTTCTTCAAGGAGAGCGTCCAATGGCGAAAGATAACCGTTCATTAGGTCGTTTCCACTTAGATGGTTTACCACCAGCACAGCGCGGTGTACCTCAAATCGAAGTAACTTTTGATATCGATGCGAATGGTATCTTAAACGTATCTGCGAAAGACAAAGGAACTGGTAAGGAGCAAAAAATCCGTATCGAGGCTTCTAGCGGCTTAACAGACGCGGATATCGAGAAGATGCGTAACGAGGCAAAAGCAAACGAAGCATCAGATAAATTAGAAAAAGAGAAAGTAGAAAAAGTAAACCAGGCAGATGCTTTGATTTTCCAATCGGACAAGCAATTGAAAGAATACGGTGAGAAATTATCGGAAGGAAATAAAACGGCGATCGAAGGTGCTTTAGCTGAATTGAAGGTGGCACATGCTTCACAAGATATAGCGGGTATTGACGCAGGTTTAGAAAAATTGAACGCAGCTTGGACGGCAGCATCTCAAGAGATGTATGCAGCAGGTGCTGGCGCTGAAGGTGGCGAACCTACAGCAAATGCAGATGCCAATGGATCTGATGGCGGCGCGGAAGATGTTTCTTTCGAAGAAGTAAAATAAGCCTAATCGGTAAAATTAAAAGCCCGGTCTATCACTAGATCGGGCTTTTTGCATTTTTATCCTTTGTGCTTTATGCTTTATGCTTTACTATTCCATCCCACAACTTAAGTCTCACCTGTAAAGATTCAACTGCGGCTTGCCTAGCGCGTGCCCATTTTTCCTCCTCATTACCGCAGAGATAATCCATCATGCGATACGCTAATTCGCTGTGATGACCACCATCTACTTCAATGTGACGTTCTAGGTAGTAAACTAAGGTTTCTACTTTCTCCGGCGCATCTCTTTTCAATTGATCCACAATAACTTGGAACATTTCTGGGATGATATCTTCTCTACCAAAAGTAAAGATGGCAGCCACCTCTTCCGGGGTTTTATTTTGAATCGCAGAAAAAGTGAAGCTTAAAAATTGCTTTACAGACTCCGGAATAGAGGCCTTTGGTATGGCCAAAAGCAATTCATCTAAACTTGCATACGTCCTTAACTCTTGTAAGAAAGGAGAGGGCATGAAAGACAATTCTTCCATGGCTCGCAAATAAAGTTCGAAATGACTGATATAGACACCATTTTGGTCTACATCTGATTCTTCACCTAAGACAATTTCATTGATTAAGTAGCGAACTTCGGCAGGGCCTTTCGGATTCCAAGGAAGTTCAACGCACGTAAATTCTTGCTGTAACTTCTTAACTAAGGACATAAAATCCCAAACAGCAAATACGTGATGCTGCATAAACACCTCTAATTCAGCTGGACTCTGAATAAAGGAATTAATCGGATGTTGAACTAATGCCTCACGTAGGGGCGCAATCGTATTTTTTAGGCGGTCTATCTGTGTACTCATATTATTCGTGGATAGCTCGATCACGTAGATGCAATCGCTGTCCGTTTCTATTGTTTTTTATGGATAAAATCTCAGCCATAATGGAGATCGCAATCTCTTCTGGGCCTTCAGCACCTAGATCTAATCCGATGGGAGTAGAGATAGGTAATTGTGTAACTAAATCTTGTTCAAAATGGTTTTGAAGCTTTTCAAATCTTTTCTTAGGTCCTAAAATTCCCACATAAGTAGGTTTTGTAGGCAATTCAATTAACTGTTTCAAAATCTTGACATCCTTATCTAAATCGTGGGTCATCATCACGACATAATCGGAGTTTTTTATAGTCCCAAAATCCTCATAACTAGATCGTCCATTAACAGGCAGATTAGCCTTCATTTTAGACAAAATACCCACCCAATTCACGCGCCAAGACAATAAAGCGGCTTGTTGAATAAAAGCATGTGAATCAAACTGATTCCCAAAAAGCCATACCGTGATCGGTGCCGGCAAGTATTCTGTAAATGTATCCTCTGCCCATTTACTCACATGAGATTCAACCGCTTCCGCCAGCGAAATTTGAAAATCTACATCATACCTAATAGATAAAGTATGAGCTACATTACTTTGAATATGATTTTCTAAAACTGTTACGAGCTGATTAATTTGATGTTGGAAGGGGTTAATATGAATCTCAATCATACCTTGGCAACCCAATCCGATACCTAAAGCAAAAGGATCTTCTTCCCGAGTATCATAGGTAATCGACTTATATTCCTGCGAATAGAGTGCTAATTGCGCTTTCTTCAAAATATCTCCCTCTAAACAACCACCAGAAATTCCTCCCCACCAATCTCCTTCCTCAGAAATCAACATACGCGCACCTGGTCGACGGTATGCACTGCCATCTACTTGAACGACTGTGGCCAGTACAAACTTCCTTTCGGTCTTTTGTAGCTCCTTGACTTGCTGAATAATTTGAATTAATTCTTTCATAGGAGCTGGGGTAATTTTTGAGACAGTACTTCACAAATTACATCTACCTCTTCCGGCGTTGTAAAATAGCCTAAACTAAATCGAGCGCTCGCTAAAGCATCCTCATCAGAATGACCGATAGCTTTCAACACATGTGAAGGTAATTCAGTCTTGGCATTGCAAGCAGAACCGTTTGAAAAAGCTAGTGCATTTAATACCTGAAACATACGTTCCCAATCAGCACCTTTCAGCGTGAAATTCAAGATGGAGGGTACTGAATTCGTTGGTGTATTTAGAGAATCAGCAGGTATGATAGTCTTTAACTTTTCAATAGATGTCTTATAAAAAGCAGATTTAGATAAGAGCTCTGGAATCAACTCCATGGCTTTAGCTAAACCGACGATCATCGGCACTGGCAATGTTCCTGGTCTTAACCCTCGTTCTTGACCGCCACCGTAAGAAATAGCTTTAACAGGCTTTCTTGTGATTAATCCACCAATACCTTTAGGTCCATAAATTTTATGTCCGCTAAAGCTAATTAAATGAGGTAATGAGGACAAATCCAACTCCACTTTACCTAAAGCCTGTGTTGAATCCGAATGAAAACAAACGTTCCTTACTTCACAAAGCTTGAGTACATCCTGATAAGGCAAAATGGATCCTAATTCATTATTAACGAGCATCAAAGAAACTAATACCGTATCCGGTCTAAACGCCGAGGCTAATTCAGATACCTCTTTAATATAGGTCACCTCCCAACCCTCTTTCTCTAGGGAATGAAAGACTTCTAATACGGCTTTATGTTCAAGCAAACTGGTGATAACATGACTTTTCGGTTTATCTTGAAG